>JAIEQI010000026.1 GCA_019747875.1 Candidatus Obscuribacterales bacterium | reverse complement strand
GAGTCACTCAGGCTCACTCTTTCCCTCCAGCCTGAGTCACTCAGGCTCACTCTTTCCCTCCAGCCTGAGTCACTCAGGCTCATTCTTTCCCTCCAGCCTGAGTCACTCAGGCTCACTCTTTCCCTCCAGCCTGAGTCACTCAGGCTCAATCTCTTTTTTGACAGCCTCCGCTGGTTCTCCCTTCGCAGGAGTGCATAACACCAGCCTATGCAATTACATTTACATTTTTCATTGCGAGCTACCATGCGCTTTACGTCGGTCATGAACATTCCATGTAAGAACAAGCAAAATTATTGATAGAACCGCCGACGCAATAATTACAGTGAAACCCGTATTCCAGCCATAATGCTGCACTATATTGCCGATTCCCAATTCGGCTCCAGTAGCTCCAAGATAACCGAACAAGCCGGTTAACCCGGCGGCGGTGCCCGCGGCTTTCTTCGGAACGAGATCAACTGCGGCGATCCCAATTAACATAACCGGTCCATAAATCAAAAATCCGATGGCAATCAATGCAATCGAATCTATCAGCTGATTGCCTGGCGGGTTGAACCAGTAGAGAAAAATTGCTGCTACAACAAGCAGCATATAAATTGCCATTACTGGCGAGCGACGCCCATGAAACAACTTATCGCTAGCCCAACCTGAAAACAACATACCAGGAATTCCAGCAAATTCGTAGAGCGCTGATTGCCAGGCCGAGTGCGTTATTGAATAGCCTTTAACTTCTGTCAGATAAGTAGGCGCCCAATTTACAACTCCATATCGCACTACGTAAACCAATACATTTGCAACAGCAAAAATCCACAAAAACTTGTTGTTGAACACATGTTTGAACAGAATCTCGGAGGCGGAAAGTTCACGTTCGCGATCTTCAACTGAAGTTTCAGGGTAGTCATTCATGTGCTCCTCAATAGGAGGCAATCCAACCGATTGTGGCGTGTCTCGCATGAAGATCAGAACAAGTACACCGCAAGCAATGGCAAAAACAGCCGGTACGTAGAAAGCCGCTTTCCATGAAGCTCCTAACCACGGAAGTATAATCGCATAACCTGCAATCAATGGCGCTAACATACCACCAATATTGTGAGCGACATTCCAGATCGCCATTTTCGTTCCGCGCTCGCCGTCAGAGAACCAATGCACCATAGTCCTGCCGCAAGGCGGCCATCCCATTCCTTGAAACCAGCCATTGAGAAACCAACACACAGTCATCAAAAACAATCCTGGCAAGAATCCAAAAATTAGATTGGTCAATCCAGAAAGAATGAGTCCAGTCGCGAGAAAATAGCGAGGATTAGATCGATCGGAAACATTCCCCATCACGAATTTACTTATTCCGTAAGCGATCGTTAGAGCTGAAGCAAGTAAGCCGACATCCCCTTTTGTCATGCCGAGGTCATGAATCAAATAAGGCTTTGCAACATTGATGTTTGTACGAACCAGGTAATAAGCAGCATAGCCGACAAAAACTGTTGCCAGCATTTGAAACCGATAGCGCTTGTACGCAAGCGGGATCTCGTCCTCTGCAATGCGGTCGCAAAATGGTGCTGGCTTAAAAATCGAAAGAAGACTTGCCATTAGGATTTCGGTTGGACTACAAGGTGAGCAAATGTACCTCAAAATTCGACTCCGGTCATTAACGCACGAAGAGAAGCATCAGTCCGAATGGGCAGACTAACTAGAGCCCGAAGAATCTGGCAGAAATAAACTCCGACCGTCGCCTCGCCGACGCAACGATGAAGCTGATTAGCAATCTTCGCGACTAAGTGGCATTGATCCCTAGGCAAACGCTACAATTGGCCGCATGCCCTTAGACGTTATTAGCACAGTCCCTTTTGGAGTAATTCTAGTCATCGTGCTTGGCACGATACTTTGGACTTACTCAAAAAAGAATCTCAGCCCGGACAGCTTTTTTATAGCGCTCTTCGGTTATGCATTTATCTCGATAATTGCAGCTTTCGTTTGCCAGCAAGATCTATTCGATTGCATGAGACTTCTTTGCATAGCCATCTTTTATGGCGGCACGCTACTGCTCTTCGGATTGGCCCTGATTGCGTTCAAGAAGAACTATAAGCGCACTGCCATCATACTTTTAACACTTGTAATCATCGTTATTGGAATAGGAATCGACGCTTTTCTTGTTGAACCGAAATGCTTAGAAACCAAAACGATTTCAGTGGAATCAGAAAAGATTACAAGTCCAATAAAGATCGCGGTGTTATCCGATTTGCAAACGGATAAGGTGAGCGATTACGAAAAGATGGCGCTCCAGAAAGTACTAGATCAAAAACCGGACATAATCTTGCTTCCGGGAGACTATGTCCAACTCAACGCCGCAGGAAACTGGCAAGAGCGAGAACTTGAAATAAAGAAACTGAACAACTTACTAGCTGAACTCAAATTCTCTGCAAAATCTGGCACCTTCGCGGTTCAAGGCAACGTCGATGATCCGGGCTGGACAAGAACTTTCAAGGCTCTTCCAATCAAGACATTTATCAACACATCCACAGAGGAAGCCGGCGAAGTATTTGTAACTGGATTAAGCTTTGAAGATTCATTCAATCCAAAGCTGAAGATTCCATCCACGGATCGCTTTCAAATCGTATTCGGACACGGGCCGGATTTCTCACTCGGAAAAATTGACGCTGATTTGCTCGTCGCTGGACACACGCACGGCGGGCAAGTTCGAATCCCTGGGTTGGGTGCGCTCATTACCTTCAGCTCAGTGCCTCAGAATTGGGGAACTGGTGGTTTCTTTGAAATCCGACCAGGCAGCCATTTACTAGTTACGACGGGCGTTGGTCATGAACGTTATCACGCTCCCCGACTCAGGTTCTTTTGCCATCCGGAAATCGTAATGATCAACATAAGTCCCAAAGCCAGAGCTCATTAGCTTGTACGCGCTGCGTTCTTGGCTGCAGAAACAACATAAGCCATGAAAGGCTCAAAAAATTGACACCTGCCAGACTGTGATTGCTGACAGGTGTCCACTGTAATTTCACGTAAGTGCCTGGCGAATGAAATCAGCGAACAATCGTGTTTTTCGCTAATTCGCAATCTAATCTCTCGATTACATCAACTCCGCCATAATCTTATCGAGTGCCGCTTTTGGTGGTCTCGTCTTTGATTCAGGCAAAGTCGCCAGAGGCTCATCAATGATGTCCATCACATCTGTAAATGAACTCTTCTGCTCATCTATATATAGCAAGCCGGTCAAGAACTGTTTCTCCTCGTTTGCTTTGTGAATGGTTTCAATTGCCTTCGCTCTATTTGTCGGATCAAAATCATGCTCAAGTTTCTTGAGTGTAATTCTCGATCCATCATGAAGCTGAACTTCTTGCACCGAACCAGGTTCATAATCAACTGTGATTTGCTCGAAGAAGCTTACATAACCCAGCTCATGCAACGGGATTTCATGCTCCTTGGCGTACTTATAGCTCTTTGTTGATCCTTCGTGGTTGTTGAAGGTAACGCAAGGGCTGATTACATCGAGCACGGCTGTTCCATTGTGAGACATAGCAGCCTTCATCAGAGCCATCAGCTGTTTTGGGTCACCGGCAAAAGATCTGCCGACGAATCCGCAACCCAGTTCGATAGCCAGACTGCAAAGGTCAATCGATTGCAATTCGTTTAGAACTCCCGATTTTGCCTTCGCGCCTTTCTCTGCCGTAGCGGAGAACTGTCCTTTCGTCAAACCATACACACCATTGTTCTCGACGATATAAACCATCGGAACGTTTCGGCGTACGATGTGGCAGAACTGTCCAAGTCCGATACTGGCTGTGTCGCCATCGCCGCTCACAGCAAGCAAGTGCAATTGCTTGTTTGCCATGGAGACACCAGTTGCAACCGACGGCATGCGTCCGTGCACAGCGTTGAAACCATGCGACTGACTCAAGAAATATGCCGGTGTTTTGCTCGAGCAGCCGATGCCGCTAAGCTTCGCTACCATGTGCGGATCCATGCCTACTTCGTAGCAGGCCTTGATGATTTGAGCAGTGATGGCATCGTGTCCGCAGCCATCGCACAATGTCGAGGGCGCTCCTTTATAGTCAGCAAGCGTCAGACCAATGCGATTGGTCTTCGGTGCCGAGCTTCCGGATGGAGTTGTTGTAACCATTTCTCTAATTACCTCTCTTGCTCAAGAATGCCATCGGTGACGGATCTTGCATCAAGCGGCAAGCCGTCATAATGAAGAACCGAACGCAGCTTCATGGTGTGCTCCGGCATTTCCATTCTGATCAAATCGCGCATTTGTGCATCGCGGTTTTGCTCGACCACATACACTCGATCATGCTTCTCAACGAATTGTCGTAGCTCTTCCGTGAACGGAAGCGCCCTAACACGAATGTAGCTGACTGGAGTATTTGCATTTTTGAGTTCTTCAATCGCTTCCATCATTGCTGGATGCGAAGAACCAAATGCAATGACACCAATCTTGGCATCTTTGCTCATGTGCGTTTCTGGCTTCGGAACGTACTTACGAGCCGTCTGGTATTTCTTATTCAAACGATCCATCAGATTGACATAATCTTCCGGACGCTCGGTGTATGCGGCCTTTTCGTTGTGTCCGCTGCCACGAGTGAAATAAGCAGCAATCGGGCTCTTGGTTCCCGGCAAGGTGCGGTAAGGAATGCCATCGCCATCGACGTCGCGATAACGTTCGAATTTGCCTAGTTTTGCTAGCTCATCGGCATCGAGAACCTTGCCTCTATCAATTGGCTGAGTGGGATATTGGAACGGATCCGACATCCAGTTATTCATACCGAGATCGAGATCGCTCAATACAAACACTGGTGTTTGGAAGCGCTCCGCCAGATTGAATGCATCCATAGCCATCTCGTAGCATTCTGCAACCGAGCCAGGCAGAAGAACGATGTGCTTGGTGTCACCGTGTGAAAGCTGGTAGGTGGACATTAAGTCTGCTTGAGCGGTACGCGTTGGCATACCAGTCGACGGTCCGACACGTTGAATATCGAAGACAACTGTCGGAATTTCAGCAAAATAGCCAAGTCCTGTAAACTCAGCCATAAGCGAAATACCAGGACCAGAGGTGGACGTCATCGAACGAGCACCGGCCCATCCAGCACCAAGCGCCATCCCTAAAGCAGCAAGCTCGTCTTCCGCTTGAATAATTGCGTAGGTGGCCTTACCAGTTTCTTTGTCGACGCGGTATTCTTCCATGTAGTCAGCAAGCGTTTCGCAAAGGCTGGACGATGGGGTAATCGGATACCAGGTCACAACTGTCGCACCGGCAAACATACAACCGAGCGCAGCAGCGGCGTTTCCATCGATGATGATTTTGCCGGCGGTCTTGTTGAGCCGCTCGACATAATAAGGATCTTCCTTCTTGAGGTTTTCTTTGGCCCATTGCCTTCCTTTGTTGGCAGCACCCAGGTTGAGATCTACTACCTTGGCTTTGCCTTCGAATTGTTTGCGAATGGCTTTTTCGATTTCCTCTTGTTCGATTTCAAGCAGTTCTGCTACGACACCGACGTAAATCATGTTTGTCAAAAGCTTTCTCAGCTTTATGTTGTCGGTCGTTTCGGCTGCTAATTGCCCGAACGGAACTAAATAGTGCCTTACATCACTTCGAACCTTGTCGAGGTTCATTTCGACAGGGCTTATGCAGATGGCATTAGTGCGCAAAGATTTGACATCTTCTACACCTGTTTGCGGATTCATCGCAACAAGTATGTCGATCTCCTTTTTGCGCGCGATCCAACCATCCTTGTTCACACGAATGGTGAACCAGGTTGGCAAACCTGCAATATTGGACGGAAAGAGATTCTTGCCACTAACCGGGATGCCCATCTGAAAGATGGAGCGCATCAGAACGTTGTTGGAAGATTGGCTTCCGGAACCGTTCACGGTTGCGACTTGAATCGAGAAGTCGTTGATTATTTTGCCCTGTTCTGTTTGTTGGGCGCTTTCAGCTGCTAAGGTCTTCACTATACACTACCTTAAATATGTGATGACATTTTCAAAGTGTATCAAGCGAAGCCGCTCACGCCCGGAAGCTACAGGTTTAGCTAATGTTTTCGTAGCTATCTGAAACGTTTCAGGTTTTCAAGCACGCGCTGCATTAACCCGACTTAAGCCAGCATCGTTGTCACCCCGACTTTTACGCCCTAGCCACTCGAACAGGAACATATCGAATTCGGTATATTTGTATGCTGCCTTTTTCAAAAATGATCTAATTCAAGTAAACAGGGCGGCTTTATCCTGGTCCAGCCAAGAACACGCTCCTTGATGTCATCTTTGAGCGGCATGATCATTGGAAAGGACCAGTCTCGCATATGGAACTCAACGCCCTTGAGGGCAGGGGCTGATTTTGTCCAGCCGCGAATGATCATGATTCCTCGAATTTTCGCCAGTTTCAAAATCTGCCGCCACAGTGAGTGCCTAACCGGTGCAGGACCAATTACTTCGAGGATGCGCAAAAACGGTCCGGCCTGCTCGACAAGTGCATAACCACCCGCATACTTTCCTTCGTTGACACTGATAATATCCATCTGGGGCCAGCCCAGAGCAGAATGCTCTTTCAAATACAACTCTCTTCCAAGCTTGAACTCCATGTAATCGTCGGAGCGCCGCATTCCGTATGGCTGCTGAGCTAGCCACCGCTGGTGGTGACGAACTATTTCCTCAACATCCTTCAAAGAAACTGGTCGAACACTAAAACTGTCTTTCACGGACGTATCACAATGCTTGTTCAATTCAGCAATCGCGTAGTCGAGCCAAATTTCATCCACATTGATACGAAAGGCAGACGGTTCAAACAAGCGAAAACCCAAACGCTCGTAATATCCCGGATCTATATCAGAGTTGAGAACCATGAAATCGTACTGAGCATCCGTGCAGTAAGAAATGAGCTCCTTCAACAGTTTCTGTCCGGCTGATTTGCCGCGATCATTCTCTGCGACAAAAACAGCGCCAACTCCGGCAGCCTTAAATATGCGGCTTTGTGATTGATAGCTGAAATCATAGAGCTTGCATGAGGCTACTACTTTTCCCTGAACGGCAGCAGTCGGAGTCTTCTCCGAATACCCCCAATATTTAAGGTTTCTTCGCCCCCACGGATCCTGCAACTGCCACCATTGGTAGTGCAAATAGCGAGCCGGACTCAAACCCGGAGACCAAATCTTGAAATTTTGTCCTAATACCTGATTTATTTCGTGTTCTTCTAATGGACGCAGCACAAAACGGAATTCCTACCATAGAGGGTGCTTGATGAAGATGGAGTTGCTGGAACCTAGCCTGTGAAACTCCAGAGCGTTTGAATTATAGAGCGGAACTTGAGAGGCGCGTTAGCTCTATGAAACTCCAGGGACTTTGTCTAAACCTTGCCAATCGTATTTAATGTAACGTCGTGTTGGACAGGGCACTTGTACTGGTCGATATGCGCTAGGATCATTGCTTCTCCAAATGAGGGCTGAATGATGGTGGTGGACCTTTCTAGAAAAGTTTACAAAGACCAAAAGGCCGGAACGGCAAAGATCCGCGAAGTATATTCCAATGCCGCAGTAAAAGCCCGAATTGCTGAAATGGGCAAAGAAATTAGTGCTGACTACAAGGGTGTTGAACGCCCGGTAGTCATTGGAGTTATGAAAGGCGCCATTTTCTTCCTATCTGACCTCTTAAGAGAGATTGAAACTGACGATCCGTTGCAAGTCGAGTTTGTTAGACTCGCCAGCTACGGAGCCGCGACTGAAAGCTCAGGGGTCGTTCAAACGCCCTACCTGGATCTACCAAATATTGTGCATCGCCACATCCTCGTTGTCGAAGATATCATCGATTCAGGCCGCACAGCTAAGTTCTTCCTCGACTATTTGAAGGGACAGTTCGCGCCAGCCTCATTAAAGATGGCTGTCTTGCTGGATAAACCCTCACGACGCGTAGTTCCGATGGAAGCAGACTATGTCGGATTCAAGATCGACGATTTGTTTGTAGTCGGTTATGGCTTAGATTACGCTGAGCAGTTTCGCGAATTGCCATTTCTAGGCGAAATGGTCGAATTTTAGAACTGACATTCCTGAAAGATGTCAATGCAACCTAAACCCGCTAAACTAGTTTTATCTAGTACGCCAACGGTTAGGTCTTATGTTTAACAAACTTGCAAAGATAGCTTTTCTAACGCTTTTAGCTGCGTCCTTCTTGCAGCATGCATTCTGCGACGAAGCGGCAAGCGGCACTGAGCCAGCGTCTGAAAACGCCGTTGAAAATAAGGGGACTGATTCCGACGCCCAATCAGAGAACAAGAGCAGCGGCACGGTGCTACAAGGCGGCGTGCGCGGATCCGCCGTCCGTCTTGAAGAAGGTTTGGGCATGGTTGAAGTGAGCGCTAAGGTGCTGCAGGGATCCGCGCTCGAAATTGCAAAGGAAGTGACCCGAAAAGAGACGGCCGTGGTTCGTGGACCGAACTACATCGGCAATGGAATCGTAATTCCTGCTATTGGAAATCCCAACGGCACTATGCAATTGGGAGAGATGCCTGCTCGTCGTGACAAAGTTGACAGGTTTATTGCTAATGCCGAAGATGCCGTTAAAGCGCTTAGATCGCAAATCGACGGACTGATCATTCCGGAAGGTTCACCTCAAGAACTCCACAATATATGGACCGGAATGCAAAGCACAATGAAGGCAGCAGAAACCAACATTGGATCGATGCGCGAGCTGGCGAACCAAACGCCTGCAAATAAAGAAGAGATCAACCGAAAGGACGCCAAACAGATCGGCCGTGCCGCATTGAAAGTGTACGACTCGATGACGGCGCTCGACAAAATGCGCACACAGATACTTTCTTACTTCGAGCCCAACAAGGCCAAAAGCAAGGACTAATTCAGTCCAGATCGAATCCGTGAGCGGCAAGCAGCATCACTATCTGGCAAGAGAGAAGTAATGGAGCCTTGCATATCTCCCCAGAAAGGCAAGGCGTCCACTAGCTTCCTTTGCTGATCATCAGGCACGAAGAGATTCTTCCTTAGTTGGAATTCTTCGCTCCATCGAACGCAAGCGGCCGAAACCGCTCAATACAAAACCATTCTTCAAAGTTATGAGTGGGCCAGGTGGTATCAACTGATAAACCGGCGAACTTTGATCAATGGCTATAAGCTGCGCCTCTGTGCTAATTGAACCGAGGTGCTTGCAAGTTCCACACTCATCAGTTTTAGAAGCGCCAGAAAACCGCAATAAATTAGAGTCCCGTCCAGAGAACTTGACAGGGCCAATGTTGCTGTCGGATGCATTCAGGCGCGAAATTAGAGGCGACACAGCAGCAGCAGCGAGCCTCACCGCATACGGTATCATACTTATTTTCAAAAGCGGACCAAAGAACCCTTCCTTATTCTGGAACGAGCGCAATCCAGAGATTCTCTTCATAGAAACCTCCCCATTGATTCAAGTGGAAGTCCTGCCTTCCATCCTTTAAACGTCAGAACTTTCAAAAAAGTTCAATGGAATTTGTGCTTGACAAAAGAATTTTAGAAAAAGTTTGAATGCCCCTAGCACAGCGCTTCTGCAAAACAGAAGCGACAGAGTTTCGCTCACTTCAGCTTGTCATTTGCTGCCAGAGCTCTGTAAGCGGCGATCATCGCTTGCGTTCCCTTGAACTGGCCGCCAGGCAACAACGAAATCGCTTCATCAAATTTTCCATCAGCTAATTCTGTGCCAGCAAAATGCATTGAACTCCCAGAGAGTGCTTCTTTGACAAGGCGCAGATCTTTCTTCATATCTTTGATCATGAATCCAGGCTCCAAATTGTTTGCGATGATGCGCGGTCCAAGATTTGCAAGAGCCCATGAACCTGCTGCGCCAGAGGAACAAACCTCAATCATCAAGCTAGGATCAATAGATAGCGCCTCCGCCAAACTCAAGGATTCGCAAACAGCAATCATATTAACCGCACACAGTATTTGATTGCAGAGCTTAACCGACTGACCACTGCCCACAGGACCGCAATAATGAATGTTCTTTCCAATTTTTTGAAAGACCGGCAGACATTTATCAAAGCTGTCTTTTTCCCCGCCAGCCATAATAGTCAAGGTGCCGTTTCGAGCGCCGACGTCACCACCGGAAACCGGCGCATCAACGAAACGAAGATTGCGTTTCTCCAGTTCCGACGCCATTTTCTTGGCGCAATCAGGTCCAGTGGTGCTCATATCGATTATGATACTGCCTGCGGTTGCAGACTGCGCAACACCATCTTGTCGAAACAGAATATCTTCCAGATCACTTTCATCAGTCAAACAAAGAAAAATAAGTTGGGTATCTTCAACGGCAGAAGCGATTGTGTCGGTCTCTCGGGCACCGGACTCGACGGCGCGAGCCGTGCCTTCCCGCCCCTTGCTTCGGTTCCAAACTTTGATTGGAATACCAGCTTTAGCCATGTTAACTGCCATAGAAGCACCCATGATTCCCATTCCGAGGTAAGAAACAGCAGTTGGCATAAACATTCTTCCTTTCGACAATACTTGAACATTGTCCGAAAGATTCAGCCGGAGCGACCATTCCGCATACAAGCTTGTGAGATTTATTTGCATTATCCTCCACTCAGAGAGCCGCAGAAGGTATCCCCTGGTAGAAAACCGGCTGCTCTGGGAAATAGATATTAAGGAGCCATCTGGAATGTCCAAAAAGACTAAAAGCAAGGGAAAAAAGCAATCTAATTCGCCGATTGCTCAAATTGCCAGGGACGCGCGGCAGTGGTGCAAGGGCCGCATGTGGTGGCCGCGCTTATTACTTATGCTACTTTTCTTTCACCTTCTTATGTGCCACATAAAAGATCCGCTCTACAGCGACATCTTTAAAGGCATAAACCTTGGATTTCACGAAATCGGTCACGTCGTATTCAACCCTTTCGGTGAGTTCATCGGAGTAGCAGGTGGATCCATATTTCAGTGCCTTGTTCCACTTTTATCCACAATCATGTTCTACCGGCAACGCGATTATTTCGGAATAGCATTCTGCTTTGCCTGGCTGTCGACAAACTTGTTTGACGTAGCTACTTATGCAGCAGACGCACGCGCATTAGAGCTACCACTTGTCACTCCATTCAAAGGTGGCGAAGAAACCATTCACGATTGGAATTACATTCTCGATAAGATGGACATGCTTCAGTATGACGCACAAATCGCATTCGGATTGCGCACATTGGCAGTTTTATCAATGCTCACTTTTTTCGCCATGGGCGGCTGGCTGGTCTTCCATATGGCAAACACAAAACCAGCAAAACGGTCTGTCTCACAAGAATCTGGCGAGGCGGAGGCAGCGGCACAAATCGGGTGGCAATCCAGTCTGCCAGAATCCATTAAGTTGAATGATTCAGTTCAGGATAAATCCAACAGGTAGCGAAAAACGATCAGCGCGCCTCGAAGATATGACCAAAAAGATCAAATCGAGCAGACATGCCGATGGCCGCTAATGCTCTTTGCTCTCGGTCGATTGCCTCCCTTACAGGAAAGTAGGCAGAATAGCGCTGGGCTGAGAAATCTAGATTGGCCGGGACGAACTCGACGCCGGTGATTTCTTTGGTCCACGGACTGCGCACAACATTTGTGTAGGGTAAAGTGTCAAGATTCCAATTATCCTTGAGGAGGCGAGCCGCAACTGCCTCAGCCTGAGCCGGATCGGCAAATACCTTTTTCAGCTCCATCGTAAAGGCAGCTGAATTTGCATCAGGATTCTCTGACGGATCGTGCAGGAAGTCTTTTGCAAGTGCACTAATCTTTCTTGCGCTTTCGCTTGCATCAAATTTTGATTCCACGGCTGATAACTCCTGAGCGCCTCCACCCATGGGGAGTATATGTGAGGGATCCGGATTTGTCACGCCGGAAATTACGACTTAGGGCGGCCAATTGTCCAGAACTCAAGACTGTCAGAGTATTCATGTCATTAACAGCAAGGCATCGCTCAATGCCTGCCCTACCCATGTCTTGCCGGCTAGAAGGTATTACGAATTTCTGCAATACTATTCGCATCCTTTTTGGAGTAGGTAAGTGAGCAGCTCTAATATTTCAATCCGCGAGCTAGGACCGAGGGATGCTTCTGACTTTTGGGACTTGCGCCTGCGAGGTCTGCAAGAAGAACTGCATGCATTCAGCCGTTCCTATGAAGAAAGCAAAGATATACCGATCTCTGATATAGAGAAACGCTTACTTGTAAATGAAGATCAATTCGTCCTCGGCGTATTTGATGATGACGAGCTGGTTGGTGTAACCGGATTCTTGCGCTATGACGGGCAAAAGGTCAGGCACAAAGCTGAAATGTGGGGAGTTTATCTTCTATCAGAATATCGAGGCAAGGGCATCGCAAAGAAATTACTGCTTGCCGTTATCGAGAAAGCGCGCACATTACCAGGAGTTGAGTTAATACACCTGGGTGTTAACCCGGCAAACAAGCCTGTCGTAAAGCTCTACGAATCCGTTGGTTTTAGCAAGTGGGGTAGCGAAAAACACGCGCTAAAGGTAAACGGTGAATATGTTGATGAAGATCAAATGGTCCTTTTCTTGTAAGTACGCTCCGATGAAAGCGGTAGGGCTAAGGTTACTTGAAAAGGCAAATGATCAGAACCAATGTTAGGACCGACTTTACGTTTTACAGTCTTTACTGATTCACTCGTCAGACAATGATCAATTGGTATCAGTGGAAAACGCACAAAAGTCGGCCAAGTCGCTTGCGCTCCGAACCCAAGCTCGGAATCTTTGAATCCGCCTTGAATAACAAGTTCCGCAAAATAGCTCGACCAGGGACTACAATTTAGATCGCCTATCAAAATTTTGTCACCGGAAATTTGAGAGGCTTCCTCTGCAATCTCTTTGAATTCACCGTTTCGGTACTTAAACCACTTTCCCAGGGGAATAACCGGATGCACAAGCTGGCAAGTAAGCGGCTGCCCATTGACATCAAGCTTGGCAATAATACGCGGACGCCTCCTTGTTCCGGCCTCGAAATACTCGATTTTAGATTCCGAGATTGGATATCGGCTAAAAAGCGCAACCCCGCCAAAGCGATCTTCAACAACCCGATAAGGGTAATCGCTCAACCCATTTTTCAATCGGATCGCCCATTCCGGTGTTACTTCTGAGAGCCCTATCAAATCAGGCTTTCGTTGCTTCAACAAGCTGATGGTTTTGTCATAATTGCGGTTTCTTCCGCCCCAGAGATTGGCGTGGAAGACTGTCACCATATTCGGTGAACGGTCATGCGCCTGAGCGTTCGAAAAATGCAATTGAGCCAACGGAACAAAATCACACAAAGCAAACAAAACAATGGTGAGCAGGCATGGCTTCCACTTGCGCAAAATCAGAAATCCCAACGCACATATCAAGAAACCCAGTGCATAGATAATGCGAAAGTGACTTGCAATTTCAAAAATCTGTCCAAAACGGCAGAAATAACCAAAAAGAGATCCAACCGACAGAACCGCCACGCTCAGGCTCAAAAGAGCCATACAAATATTCTTCGGCAATGCAAAAATTTTCTGCAGCATAAGTACCACCAGCCTTTCCTAAAGTCTGTGCGAGACCTTAACTAACACCGATTCTAGTTTCGCGGGACACAGCCCTCTCATTTCCTCGCTTTCTCATTCTCCGAGGTCAATTGGTTGAATCGGTATGATCTGCTTTATGCTTCAGCAAGATCTATGTTAAAGATTAGTTTTAAATCTCCGGAACATGTCCGAACTAGCCCCAGCGGAAGCGCCGCAACGAGACTCGCTGGCTGTACTAATTTTTCTTTGACTGTTTTCCGGATTGGATAGCGAAACAAATAGCAGCCGGCACGCAAGTAAGAACAATGAAACACATAAAGTGCAGCACCGTCGCAAAGGCCAATGACTGATCCGGATTCACATTGCCAAGGCGCTGTAAACACTGACTGGTCAAGTAATGGTAGCTACCAACACTTCCTGGTGTTGGAACCAGGACGCCAACGGACCCAATCGTAAATACGATAAGAGCTTTTGGCAAATCAATTACATTCTGCAAGTTAAACGCCAATATCACACAGTAGAGGTTGACAAAATAGAATGCCCAAATCAGCAAGCTCATGATTGCGATCACGCCTACCATCATTGGATTTGTAAGGCTTTTGGTTCCCTGGTCGAACTGAACCAGGAGCTGATCCAGCTTCGAGGCGATCGCAATTGGAATAGCATTTTTTATCGGTCCAAATGCCATTGCGGCCCGACCGATCTTACCGGCAAAAGGCAGAGCACCAAGTCCCACAAAGGTGGCAACACACATAGCTTGTCCGGCGGGCATCAACCAGGGAAGGTCCATGGGAAGTGGGAAAACAGTAATTGTTATTCCAAGCAGTAAAACAAGCATAGCTATATCGAGCAAGCGATCGATAAACATGGTTGGCAAAACACCAGCCCAAGGGATTGATTCGGATTTACTCATCGCCACTAGCCTGGCAATCTCTCCGCCGCGCGGAAGCACGACATTGACTGCGTACCCGTACATAACTGCGCAAAATGAGTTAAAGAGACTAATCTTTTTGGCCGACAGCGGCTGCAATAAAATCACCCACCGCCAGGAACGAATCACATGGCTTGTCAAACCGCTTATTGCTAACAGCCCCAGAAACATGGGATTAACTTGTTGCATATAATGCAATAACTTATTCCAATCTGCGTCCTTAAACGAAAAATAGAGGAACACCCCAGCGGCTCCGAGCCCGAGAGCTTGTTTCACCACCTGTTTGGCGAACGGTTCTTTCGCTGGTGAAGCACCAGTACTCCCCACGGCAGCTTCAGACTGAGTTGCAGTATTTCCAGGTTCGTCCACTGTTATTGTTTCCATTTTCTCTTCCATTTCTTAAGGACCACCGTTGCTATTGTCATCTATAAAGATACGTCGCCGTCCGGCATGTTTTGCGTTATACAAGCGTTTGTCCGCCACAGACAATAACTCATGCAGAGTCGCTCCATCATCTGGATAGCTGGCTATGCCACCACTAAAGCTGACATGGAATTGGCGATTATCCTCGCTCTCGAACGTGATCTTGCTGAATTCGTCCTGCACACGGTTAATCGCCGCACACATTGTTTGTTTGTCCTCACGGCGAAATGCAATGATGAACTCCTCACCGCCCCAGCGCCCGCGTAAATCGTCGACGCGGAAGCGCCGCAAGAGCAATTGCCCGAAGCCTGAAAGAACAGAGTCACCAGCAATGTGCCCGTAGGTATCGTTCACTTTCTTGAAGTGATCAACGTCCATTAAACAAACGGACATCACGGAATTATTGCGTTCACAATCAGCCAACATACTGTTGAATTGCTCCACAAATGCTCGGCGAAGCAATAATCCGGTAATGGTGTCTTTGTCAGATCGTTCTTTCAAGAGACGTGATTTTTCAAGGCGCACGCGTACTCTAGCAAGGAGCTCCTCGGTAACGACAGGTTTGGGCAGGTAATCGTCAGCGCCCGAAGTGAATGCCTTTACTCTTGCTTCTATGTGAATTTCGGCCGTGATGAAAATAATCGGCAAATCTCGCCAACGTGGCATGCCGCGCAACATCTGGCAAACTTGAAACCCGTTCATTCCAGGCATCATCACGTCCAACAACATTACGTCGGGAGGGAACTCTTGCAGAGCTTCCAGAAGTTTGAGTGGATCGTGAACTGTTCGAACCAGGAGATTATCATTGCGCAAATCAAAAGCAATTTTTGCAGTAAAGTCCGGGTCATCATCAACAACCATTACTTTGGGGCGTCCCCCCTGGCGAATAGCAACGAGGTGACGGACAGCCGCCTCTAGCGCATTAGCATCCAGAGGTTTATCCAAATGCAGCGAAGCTCCGACGTGAGCAGCTTCAACTGAAGGGCGCATTTTTTCAGCAGACAAGAATGCCAGAGGCAAGGTATCGTAACCAGGCAAACTTCGCAAATCGATGGCAAGCTTGAATGCCTTTTCTTGCGAATCTTCCTTCACATCGATGATGGCAGCGTCAAGTTGATGCATCAGCGCCGCATTCATTGCCAGCCCTTCAGACGGCGCTTTAATGATAGCGACGTTGCTTTGGCGACCAAGGTGCTCCACAACATCGAGAAAAGCCTCATCTTCGTCAACCACAAGAACTCGCGCAAATACGGGCCCCGTGGTCTTGGGACCGTCATCAGACTTGAGATCGGCTTCGCTAATACTGGCGGCAATTTCATCTGCAGCCTTACGTCCTGCTTGTGCAGCATCTTCTATGGCCTGCCATAAGCTCTCAATCGCAGATTTATCATCGGTCTTGGAAATTTCAATTGCTGATTGCTCGATCGTTCTCATCATCATCGCAAACGCTTCATAGCCATAGGAACCTGCCGTCCCGACCAATTTATGAGAAACTTGCCGGACCGTTTCTAAGGCTTCTTTCTCATCAGGCTGCGCTTTGGACGACTCAATATCTCTTGAGAGTTCCTCCACCTTCTTGGGCAAACTGCGAGCATATTTTGCCTTGACGACAAGAAATAGATTTTGAAACTCCTTCAGTTTTTCTGCCGCCGCCGCATTTGGGGCAGCAGCCGCGGCAGACTCAGGCGTCGAAGCCTCTATCGGCGCCGGCGTCACCATAATAGAAGCCTTTTTGTCCGCCAGCTTCCCGAGCAGTTCTTTGATATCGTCCTTGATCAGATCAGGTGCAACGATGACGGCATCAGGATTTTCTGCATGAATAATACTGCTTGCGTCGTCAGACTTGCGAACCTGAAACACCGCATAACCATGGCTAACGAATGCGGCCCTTAACTGGTCGCATACGCCAGGGTCTTCGTGTATCAAAATTATCTTCTTTTGCATTTCGCTTTAGCCTCTGACCTATCAAAAGATACCTGTATTTCTGCCTGTACCAGGCAGATAACGATTTGAACCTGAATTGGACCAGGGAAGATTAACGCTTGAATCAAGCTGAATTTGCATTTGAGTACCGGCATGCATGATGGTGTCATGTCCACGGCGATACAACAAACTCTCCATCAACCCACTGCCACCACCCATAGCGGCACCAACAAAGGCCCCGCTGCCCGGTCCGCGGCCGCCATCAGCGACCGCTCCAAATACGCTACCGAACCCCGACGCAATCCCCGAGCCAAGGCCGCCTCGCCAGCCCCAACTCATGAGCTTTTGCCCCATGCCTTCGCCATGAGCACGTCCATCATTGTTCAGATAATTTTCAAGACGCCCAAGCAGATGTGCTCTCAACGGAATGAGCGTGCCGTTCGGCATTTTCAATTGCATGAATTCAATTCCCATTTTTCCGGCTTTGCGCTCGAAATGACGGGAAGAATCTTCCCCTACGGTTCCATAGAATTTAGTGCCGCCAGGCAAATAGGAGGCTCCGCCGGCCGAAACATTTTGTGCCAAATGAGCCTGTACATAATCGCCAGCCTTCAGTCCATTCATATCCAACGAGGTATCAAGCATTACAGGGAGCACCAAACCTGGTGGTAATTGCGGTTGCTGTTGTAGTGGCACCCAACCAGATGTCGGTCGCAGGCCAGTCGCAACATTGTTCTGGGGATAGGAACCATAGGAATTCTGAAGCCCTGGCGGAGCAGCAAGCATGGACGTATCGCCGGCTTGATTCATCTGAGCGGACGGCGGAAGCGGCCTTGTAGCTTCGTCCAACAAGAGTTGATCGTTTTGCGCCGAAGGAGCGATCGGTCCGTTATCCTGGGCCAACACCGTATGCGATACCATACTTACAAGCATGGCAAGCACTGCCGTTTGCAAAGCTGTCGAGAAAGAGGACGGTTTCCAAGCAGACATCGAGCCAGACACATTAGGGACATGTAAGTCTAGCAAGTTTTATGCCCGAATTAGATTTAACCAGACTTACCGGAGGAGGAAAGCCCCTCTTGCCTGCTTGTAGCTTGCGATTGGACCAGTAACATGTACATGGCCCGCCACAGCAATTGGTTAATACTGGTTTGGCTCTGGACCTGCTCCTGAAGGCGTGATTTTTCAGCCCGGAAGCGGATTCGAGCTATCAGCTCCTGGTTTACAACGGGCTTCGGAATATAGTCATCGGCGCCGGCATCAAATGCGGCAACACGCGTTTCCCAGCCTGTCTGGGCTGTCAGAAAAACGATTGGTAAGTTACGCCAGCGGCTATCCAGACGGATTCTTTTGCAAACCTCAAAACCGTCGACATCGGGCATATTAAGGTCCAGAATCAGCAGATCCGGAGAAAGATCGGCAAGAACTGCTGACAGGTTCTTTGCGTCGTTGAACGAGTAAACCAGCATATCTTCGTAGCCAAGTACCAAGGACACCCGCTTGGTGAAGTCGGGATCGTCATCAACAATGACAATGTTATGACCGCGCCCGCAAGACAATCCCAGAGAACTCAAAGCCTGCCGTTCGCTATAAACGGCAGGGACGGCAGCTTCGGAATTGCTTTGATCAACGGACTCCTGACTTACTCTAAGAGCCTCGTCAATAGCATCCTCAAGAGTCTTCCACAAAGCCGCGTCACATGCGCTGGCATTAGCATCAACTTTTCTCAAGCAATCATCAATAACGACAGCAAGCTTTCCAATTTCGTGGGCTCCGTATGAGGAGGCGGTCCCTTTGATTTTATGAGCTTCGTTCTTCGCCGTGGAGGCCTCTCCACGACCGAGTTTCAAATCTTGCACCTGGCGCTTCAGGAATTCAAATCGTTCAGGCAATTCACGCATGTATTCGGTTGAAAGAGCCTTAATTTCACGTTCAATCGCATCGAGATCCGGCCCATCGGAAGGCGGCTTAGTTGCAGATGGTTTCGAATCCACCTGGAAGTGCTCTTTTAGAATTTCACCCAGGATATAAGGCGAGACCGGCTTATGCAAAAAGACCTTAACTCCAAGTTCAGACTTGAGCTTGGTGTAATCAGAAGTAAGATGGCAGCCATTGGTAATTACAAAAACCTCAGCATTCATGCCTGACTGACGCTTTGCCTGCAACCAATTCATGGCGTCGCCATCTTTCAACTGGCAATCAAGGATTATGAGGTCGGCTTTGCAAAACGGAAGCTCAAGTTCCGCCTCAGCCAGGCTTGTAGCCTGAATTATCCGACTGGCGTACTGCTCTCCGGCACTAATAATCAGGCGGCGAAAACGATCATCAGAATCGATTAAAAGAATTGTTGTCTGTTTATTATTGGAGTCCATTAATTGACACGCTGCTCCAATCCAAGCATTTGGCAAATTTGCTCGGGCAATTTCATGGGATCGAACGGCTTGTTTATGACCCCGTTCACTCCTAGCTCATTAAATCTGGCCAGTTCATCTTGTTGAACGCGCCCGGTCAAAAAGATTACCGGAATCGAGGCTGTGCCAGCGCATTCCCTGAGTTTCGCGAATGTGGCAGGACCGTCCAGGTCCGGCATTGTTACATCCAACAAAATAATATCGGGGCTCTCTTCACGCGCAACGGTCAAAGCATCCGACCCACTCTTGGCAAGCAGCACTTCCCACTTGCCTACTTTCTTCAAGGCAATCTCGGCGATGCGACGAATGTAATCGTCGTCATCGACAAGCAGAACTTTGTCAATCTTTAACATAATACAAGCCGGATTGAGGCGCTCTCAGCCTATTTTACCGCACTTACAAAAGTACCGAGTCCTGTAGTCACAATTGCTTAGTGATCCAGAGTCCTAGTACCTATTGGCTTCCTGAACGATCTTCTGTAAATTCTTGGTAGTTGCCTGGTCCGAAGCCAAGTCACTTTCGGCTGCCATTTTGAGCAGACCCCGATGCCACTGATGAAGTTTTTCAGAAATTATCTGGCGATTTGGCCTGTTTCGAATTTCCAGCAACTGCGTGCGAATCAGTCGAGCGATGGAGAGAAATTCACCCCCATCAGCAACCTTTAGCGACTGGCGAGCACGCTCGAGGTATTCTTTTTCGTCTGCAGATTTATTTTGAAGAGCTGCCAAAAATGCCTGCCTGTATAGATTGCTCGAAATACGCTCGCCGCGAAGTTCAAGCCGGTCTTTCCAAATGCGGAGCGCTTCATCCATACACTGTTGCGCGCGAGCATAGTCATGCACATTGGTGAAGACTGCACTTAGCCTTTGAAAGGAGCTAGCCGTTTTGCGCCGACTTCCATGGTCACGAAGAATAGTCGTAAGTGATTCTATGGCATAACTGTGCTGCTTCTCAATGTTGCCACGCAGCATCTCTAACTCGGCAAGCTGCAGCATGATTTCGGCCGTTTTTTCGCCTGAACCATAATACTTTTCTCGCATAGCTAAATCATCACGGTAGCACTTTTCACTGTCCTCGAATTTTCCAAGCACCATTTTTACAGCTGCAATGTCTTGAAGCAGATCATCAGTGAGCGCAAAGAGCGGCTGGCCCATTTTCTTGCACACATCATACGCCTTCTCGTAATAAAGCTCACACATAAGCCGCTCGCCGAGCCTGGTAGACATATCTCCAATGTTTTTATAAGTAGCGGCAAGCCTGACGTCATCAGGGCGAAATAACTTCGCCTCCTCAAGCGCACTGAGAAAATACTGGCGCGCGAGCTTATAGTCTTTCTTTTTAGCGCATTCGCGCCCTTTCACACTGAGTGCTCGCCATTTGTCCGCCGCAGTTTCGCCCTCATTTTCTCTTCCTTGTGAGCGCAAGAATTCGCTGAAGCGCTCTTGCAAATCACGCGACAGTGGATAAGCGTTTGCTTCTGCAAGGCGCAAACTTTGGCGAAAATGCTCCTCCGCGGTGGCATTATTTTTCAAAGCGAACTGGCATTCGGCTTGACCCCAAATCGACCGCACGAACTCAGTCCCCAATGGGTTGCTTGATTCCAATCTTTCTGAATTGCACCATTGCTCCAACAACTTTCTTGCATTGTCATAGTCAGAGAGTGCTTTCCTGTAGTCTTTTCGCCGATAGTCCAGATCGCCAAGCACGAGATATGCGCGAGCTCGTTCTTGTTGAATTATCTCGCGGTCAATGAAGGCTGAACTATACAAGCTCGCGCGGTGCAGTACCTCTAGCGAACGTTCAATTAAAGGCTGTGCCAGTTTGTATTTCTCGCGCAATATATAAATACAGGCAAGGTCATAAAGGCTGACAGCCAAACGAAAGTCGGCAGCTCCCAAATGCTCGGCCTGGCTCACGGCATCCCGCGCGTGCCTCTCCGCGCTTTGAAGATGGTGCTGCGTTCGTGCCTTTTCCGCTGCAAGACGGTCTCTTTCCCAAGCGCGCAAATAAAACGGCCGATCCACACCACAAGCGCACAGGAGCAGTGGAAGAAAGAGTACCGAGAGCAGACAAGCACGATTGTTCATATCGCTTAGCCGTTCGGAGCAGGGCTGGTGGCCTGAGACTCAGGCTCGGAAATATTTTGCACCGAAGGACCTGAAGCCATCTGCAAACGAAAGAAAAAGGTACTGCCTTCACCAACTTTGCTTTTGACGCCAATTGCTCCACCATGTGCTTCAACAATTGCTTTGCAAATCGGCAAACCAAGCCCAGTGCCCTTCTTTTCTGTTGCATCACCGGGATTGACTTGTTGGAAGCGCTCAAATACTTTACTTTGAAACGCCTCAGGAATGCCGCGCCCGTGATCTATCACCCTAATTTCGATGAATTGATCGTCCACTTTGTCGGCCTTCAACTCGACCACAGCATCTTTCGGAGAGAACTTAACGGCATTCGATAAGAGATTTACCAACACCTGAATTATTCGATCAGGATCGGCTTTAACAACGTATTCGTTTTCGCTGCATTCTATGCGAACTCCCGCATCATCAGCAAAGGCTGAAACTGAGTTCAAAGAACTTTCAAAAATCGAAGCAAGAGCCGCATTGGAGAGCACAATCTGCATCTTGCCTGCCTCAAGCTTTTCAATATCGAGAAGATCATTTATCAATGCTATCAGGCGGTTGGCACTATTTTCGGCAGCACCGACCTTCTTTGCGGCGCGCGGCGGCAGCTCTCCAAGTACACCTTCATTCAACAACGTCATTGTGGAACGGATTGACGTGAGCGGTGTGCGCAGGTCATGTGTAACCATACTCATCAGTTCTTGCTTGCGTTTCGACGCCTCATCCAACGCATCCACTACATCGTGAAAAACACTGTCCAGAAGTGCTATTTCATCCTTTCCCGAAACGCGATCTTGGAGCGGTTTCCCTTGTCCAAGCCGGCGCGTGTTTTCTACCAAGACGATCAGACGGCTCATAATGTCCTTATGAAAATAAATGGCAATCAACACAACAAGAATGCAGTTAAAAAGCACCCCGCCTGCCAGCCATTGCATGACGGCCAAGCGTGCATTAGCCTCAGCATTGGAATCCACTTGCTCGGCCTGTTCCTGTTCTTTGACAAAGCCCCGCAAGCCCGAAATCAACTGTTCCGTTGTTGTCGCTAACTCATCATTTGATCCAACCCAGTTCATTGCAGCTGCATCCTCGCCCTTCAAAAGCTTGGCGGCAGTCATAAGCTCCAACCCCTTACGGCAGGCATTTTCGAGGCGTTCGACCGACTCTTTTGTACGCGGACTATCCGCCGCCATTATCTTCAATGAACGGAATTGCTGGGGAATCTCCTCGCAAATCTCTTGTTGCCGTTGAAGGAAACTGTCTTTTTTCGTGCTGACGTATAAATGGATGAGAATGCCTCCATCCATGAAGTTCTTAAGCAGGCTGTTACTTTCCGCGACCATGGCCCGGGCATGTCGCTCTTTGAAAGTCTCAGCTTCGGATTGGCGCAAAAGCCCAACCAAAATGCCGACGAAAATAATTTCGAAAACAAGCGGCACAGCAACCAAAATCACCGCTTTTTGACCGAGGTTAAGATCCAGTTGAAAAGACTTCAAGCAGCGCTCAGCTCCGGCGTCCCAGCCCCCATTATAATCTTTTCTGGTTATATACGCTGACGAGTTTCACAGGGCTATCGTCCCTTAACTGTTACAGGCGAGCCGGGCTGGCGCCCCTTCTATCCATAGACGCTCCGGAGTTTCGCTGGGCTGGCGCCCCTCCTATCCATAGACGCTCCGGAGTTTCGCTGGGCTGGCGCCCCTCTCAACTCCTCCGCTGATTACAGCGGGTTCTGTGCGCAGTGGAGAATGAACTTGTTGCTTCGTTGGCTCTTGGCAGATTTTCTAACAGGGCCTAAATTTGCCTGCGTCTTCCGAGCGGTTTAGTTAAAGCGGAAAGGCAGTTTTTAAGTACTGCTCCAGCTCAATAAAGGTTTTTGAGATGTCAGAAAGAATGCGGGGAGAGTCGTCCCAAATATTGTCTTTGGCCGCAAACTCCAACTCCTTGCTCAGTTCAGCCAAGCGGTCGATAGTCATGGTTGCTGCCATTCCCTTGAGCTGGTGAGCATCAGCGCTCACGGCTTGCTGATTCTTGGCGGGAACAGCTATTTCCAGGCTGGAGATAAGGGTGCGCGCTTCTCCCAGGGAGAGCTCAAGAAGCTCACGAACCGAATCTTCACCGTACAGAGATTTCAGCTCGTCCAATCTTATTATTTCTTTTGAAGCCATGATATCGACGACGATTCCGGAAAGTTCTAAGGTCGAGAAGAATAGCACAACAAATAATGAATATCGACCTTGTATCTCATGCGCAAGCAGTTTTTTCAGGAAAAAGCGGGCACAAAAAGATAAGCTAACAGTTTTTCAAGAGCAAGGATCACCTTCATGACAGAAACGTCCAGCCCTAGCCTAGTTTTTGATAGTTTTTTAGACATGATCAAAGAGTTGCCCTGGTGCAAACAAGACGGCAACGTTCTGGTTGCCGTTCACAAATTTACACCGGAAGTGATTGTTGCGTTTTCAGATCATGAAGCCAAGGTTTATCCGGGCGGAACACCTATCAAAATTAACAAGTCATGGATTAGTACGCTCCAAGAGAAAAGCAATGATGGAACGCCCATTCCCTTAGTCATGGCATGGAAAAAAACATGCATTGAGATTTGGTACAGGCGTCAAAAAAGCATGGAATATCCTTATGACACATGGCAAGATCCTGCGGCAAATGCTATTGAAAAAGAATGTGTGCGCATTTCGGCCGACTTTGGCGGGGCAAAATTTGCGCAATATCACAGTGAGCTTTTGGAAAAGGCGAAAGCTTGCCCCACAGTAATCCCACAGATGTGATCAATAAACCAACGCTTTCAGTCTGTTCCAAGTTGACTATCGCATTTTGCGTGGTCCTGCTGTGTGTTGCAGATGTGCAAGCGCAAGATGCCAGCAAAAGCACCGCTCTAAATGCGGATGAAGAGCAAGCTCAAAAGACGGAGAGAACGCTTTTCGAGCAGGCAAGCTTACTGGTGAAGCAAAACAAAAACAAGGATGCAGAAGAAATTCTGGAACGCCTAGCTAAGAACAATAACGTCAGCGTGCTCACAAATTATGGAATTGTTCTGATCAAGCTTGGCAAGATCAACTCAGCAATACAGGTATTGTCAAAAGCGCGAGACATAGCGCCATCATATTATCCAGCACTTTTTTATCTTTGCCAGGCGTACAAATCAGCAGGAGAATTAGACAAAGCAATCACGGCGACCGAAGACTATCAAAAAACACTTGCGCAAACGAAGCCGCAAGCAGCCGCGAAGATCGACCTTGAACTCAACAAGCTTAGAACTGAACGAGATTGGCAGCGATCGATAGCAGTAAAATCTGAACTTGATTATCTTGAAGAAGCTTCAAGTCCGGCGATATGGACGGCAGATAGCATGCCGGTCAAGATCTACGTTGCCGAAAACAGGGATAAAGAACAACTCTGCGAAGCATTCCGAGACTGGGCAAAAGCGACTGACAAAAAAATCAAAATCGAATTCACGCCTAACGCTGATGAAGCAAAAATTCTGTGCAGCTGGACTAACGACGCCAGCTCTCTTTCAAGCCCGCTTGAAGGTGGTGAAACATTGGTATCGAAGTCGCAAGATGGCAAAATGTTATCGGCAAAGGTGCAAATTCTGCAATCGGAAGATCCGGCAGAACGACGGGCAGCAGCGCTACATGAGGCAGGTCACAGCTTGGGCTTAGGCCACAGCAGCCGCCCCGGAGATGCAATGTTTTTTGCATTCAATAGAGATGCATTTACAGGTGAGTTATCAAAGAGAGACAAACGAACCGCGAAGCGACTTTATGAGAGCGACCTAGAAGAACTTGCACGAATTAGGAATCAAAGTAGACAAGAATCAGCCGAATCGAATTCTCCAATCCAAAAAGCGATTGATTTGAACAGGCAAGCATCAGAATTTTTCGCCGGGGGAAATTTTGCGCAAGCAACATCCCTGCTACAGCAAGCTGATGCGCTTGCGCCCAATACACAAACCATAGAAGAGAATCTTGCTGCTGCATACTTAAGACTTGCAGACCAGGAATGCATTGACCAGTCCTTCACTGAAGCAGAGAAGCACTTAAACTTGGCCGCCACTTATTTTGCGAAGGTCAAGAAATTCGACAAAGCGAAATCTGTCTATCGGGATCTTGCAAATCTATCAAAGACTTTGAAAAAACCACTTGAAGAAAAGTCATACTTGGAAAAAGAGCTGGAACTGAACGCTCTGATCTCGCCGATGAATAGCCAATCTGCAAGCCCGAACGGGTCGAGCAACTAAAAAAAAGGAAACGAATTCACTTAGAAGAGTGTGATGCCACGAAATCTTCACCTTTGGTCAAATAATCAGGTAGTTCAAATTTCGTGCTGAGCCTACTCAATGAAGTATACGTGAAATCGACTCTAAAAAAGGTATAAAGCGCCCGCGCTTGACAACAAGCAGATCTCTCGCCCAGAATGGAATAATGCGCGACCGCATCTTTGCGGCCGAGCAGATCAGGATTGCGAAATTTTCTTCCTCTCAAAGGAGAATGTCCTCTATGAAAAAAATGGTTCCCGCGATTGTTTGTGTGCTCTCTCTAACAACAAGCGCGTTTGCCGACGATGGCAGCAAATCTGCATCAGATCAAACGCGAATAGCAGTGATGGAGCAACTTGATGAAATCAAAGCAGATACGATAAAGTCTAAAGCCCGAGCTGAAAATATGGATGCTAAAAAGAAAGAAGTTGAAGCTAAACGCGACATGCAACTTGAATCTATAAAAGCTGAAATCTTGCAGTCGAAAGCTCTTGCCGAAAGAGCTGAGGCAGCAAGATATGCAGCTGCCGCATCAATGGAAAAGCAATACTTAGAACAAGTGATAAAAGCCAAGCAAGAGCTCGAATTTGCCAGAATAGCGGCCGAAAAAGCAGAAGTTGAAGCAAATATCGCGCAAGCAAATGCTAGAAAGACAGAGGCACTGGTACGCGATATGAAGGCAAAAGCCGAAATGCAAACTCTGGAAAAGCCGAAGCTCTAGAATTCAAGCGCATAGCTTAGCGCACGAATCGTTTATGTCAGTCCTGCACGCAGTCAACACGCTGCTTAAGCTCAAAGCACACAGTGGCGTGTTACTGCTCGAACTCATCTCCATCTTCATCTTCAGAAGAACGCAAGAAAAGCCTGTTGTTGTACATTCGCTCCAACAGTTCTTCACTGACCTCGTCTTGCGGTATGTTAGGAAACTCAGGCGCTTGCATTCGGAATACTCCAGCCACAGTGCCAACTCTGTAGCAGAAATACGTTCGACGCTCTTGCCCCACTACACGATCTATGTTCAGTTTTTCCTCATCAGAGATCAGCTCAAATTGTGGAGAGGTATTCACTTTGTTGAAAACGTTCTGTATAGTTTGATGTTTGACCTTTCGTCCATCAACGCGAAACATCTGTGGGCCGAGCATATCAGCATCCTTTTTTGCTAGAGCAAAAATGGCCATGGTTCCAACATTGATAATGATGTTGTTGCGAAAATCCTCGGGCAGCGTCTGAAATGTCTTTGAGGCACCGCAAAGTGCAAGCTGCAACTTGCGTGTCTCGGATGTAATCGTATCGAAAGTTTCCTTCTCAATGAATGTTTCAAATTCGTCCAAATACAGCGAGCATAAGTGCTTATCAGTGTGTTGCGCAGAGAGAGAGAGGGCAGCCTGCTTTACACCTGCAACCATTAAGCTTCCAAGCAAATTTCCATTTTTATCTAACTGTCCCTGGGGAAGTTTCACGATCAGGACTTTCTTTTCACTAATCACTCTTTGTAGATTTAGATCAGATGATGGAGCCGTGAGAATCCTTCGGCAGCGTGGGTCACTCAGCATCGGCTGTACGCGATTTAGAATTGGCTCAATCCAGGTTATCCATTGATCCGTGCGAGCCAGTCGCTTGTAGTTCGTCCACGCGTCCATGAGCGTAATGTACTCGCTTCGGCTTTGCTTCATCTGCTCAACCTTTTCAAGCATCACATCACGAAAGTCATTATCTGCCAATAAAAGCGGCAAGTCCGCCAGCGTACGATTGTTTGCCATTAGCAACAGAGCGGCATTTCGCAATATATTTGCTGTTTGTTGATTCCATTGACTTTGCGCGCCAGGAGGCTCTGTATAGGCAGCTTTGAAACCAAATACGACGGCAGAAGCAGCATTCTGCAGATCTCCATCTTTCGGAAATTCAATGGGATTATAGGAGAACATTTTTCCATCATAAGTAGGATCAACTACCAATACGCGCCGGGATAACTCATCGCCATTTGGGCGACTTGCGATCCAATCCAGGATTAGATCAGCCAGCCCCCCGTCTGAATCGACTAGAACAACAGCTCGATCATTGCTTTGAATATCATGAGCGATCATGACTGCCATTAAGCGGCTCTTGCCTGCGGCACCACCACCAATGATAAAAAAATGAGGATTGCGCATCCGCAGGTCCATGGGCATTGCCAACTCTTTCGGCTGCCAGAACTGATGCCAGCCCCATTCATCTCTCCGTCCAAGGGGTAATGAGCCTGGTCCGGCCGGTTTTCCCATCTCATTCACCATCTTGAGATGTTGAGCTTTGAACTGAGAAGGAATATATTCGTTTTTCGCCCAAATATTTAACAAGCCACTAGGTCCAAAAAATTTCAGAGATATCACCGCCAGAGCAATGCCAATACCAATAATTCCCAGGGCTACTTGCATGAAGAATGCATGAGATTTCTTGGGATCCGGATCCGATTGCACACTTGCTTGAACAGATTTATTGTTTGTTAGACCTTGCCTGAGTGCATGCTGCTGCTGCTGCGCCATATGCTGCATCGTCAGTTGCTGCGTCTGCTGCTCAGAGCTGGAGAATCCCTCATGCAACATTATTGCTCGAAATGCACCGGAGACGGAGGCATTGCCTGGCTGTCCCTGGCTTTGATCGCCGAAAACAGTCCAAGTCCCATCGATTCTCAATTGCCCGCCTTGATCTAATGAGAGCCGTCCCGAGTAGCTGACTGTTCTTCCAACGCGCTGACCATTATTCAAATATGTTTTAGAAAACCTTACGTCATTGTTGTTTGCAGCTCCAGAAATTTGAAACTGACCTAACTCGTCGACGCCATTTCCGGCGATTTGCTGAGCACTCTGCTCCAAACTCATCCGCCCGCGGCCTATCTTTCCCAGTTGATTTCTATAGTCCAGAGACCAGGTACCCGAGAGTATATTTCCGCGTTCTTGGCGCTGTTCTTGGCTCGAAATCGACGTGTACTGTTGCTCCTCGGTCCCGACACCAGGATTCTTGGATAAGATCGTCCCTCGGTCCGAAGATCCAAATAAAACAAATGCCATGAGAATAACGACGACAATACCCACGATTACATAGGCTTTCCCAAAAGACCGGATTTGAATTTCAGATAAAGAAACCTTCTCGAGAAGAGAGCTAAAGGCATCTTCTGCGATGGCTAATTTTCCCAGGGGCTCGTGAACTGCCAGTAGTCCTGACTTTCTTTTGCGCGACAATGCTTTGTCAGCAGCATTTGAGGACGTTTGATCCGGCTTGGCAATACTCTTCGCGGCTGAATTATCTGCAGCGTTGAATGCGCTAAGGGCATTGGTATCAACCTTATCTCCAACTGAAGAATTTACTAGGGTTTCATTGGACTTGCTTGGATGTGATCTTGCATCGAAAAAATTTCCTTGCTCCCAAGACCGCTTGGTATTAGCATTTCGATCAACGTCGGAAATTGTGGCTTGGGCACTATCAAGCGATGCCAAAGAAGGATCTGTAATCCCTGACAGGTCGGTCAAAGTTTTCCTTGAACGGGCATCACATGCGTTGCAGACGGAGGTATCAGCTCGTAGTAGCGAACCACATGTCTGGCAAATGGATGGCGGCAATTAGCCCTTCTAACGCGATGTATAGAACCATCATAGCTTACTGGGCAAGTAATTAGTGTGACTTTGAAAGATTAGGACAGTAATAGCTCAAAATCGAGCTTTTTACTGACCCATGCAGCTTCTTCCAATTCCCAGTAACGGCATAGCGCGCGAGTCAACGTTTGCGACCTTGTGATTATTCCCAGGCCAAAACAAATAGACTCGGTATCGCTACATTCGCCGCAAAGGATTATCCCCGAACTTTCTACGCGCCAGTGTGGACTTACTTAATGGTGCGTCGAACGGAATCAGCTGCAAGCACGTGAAGCGTTGCTTTTCTATCGTTCAATTAGCTCAAATTGAGCGCTTCCGGAGAGCGTTTGTCCCGCTAACTCCAGTGGATTTTACGCATATGCGGAGCAACTAAGAGAGCGTTAGCCCTGAAGCTCCAGACGTTTTCTCGCCTTTAACTAGGCGGCTGTTTTCTTCTGCATGAACTTGTACGCGCAATAAAGGGCGCAAAGTCCAACCAATCCATACACTACGCGAGTAACTGTACTGGTATCTCCGAGCAGATTCCCGACGAGATTGTAGTTAAACGCGCCTACCAAGCCCCAGTTTATACCTCCGATCAAAAGTAGGATCATGGCAATAAGATCGAGATTCTTCATCATTGTTGTGTACCTGTTTTCAGAAACTAGCTTCTGACGGGTAAATTCCCGCCATCCTCAAAGCTTAGTTAATTTTATCTTAGTACCAAAAGCGGTGCACTGTCAATAAACTCGTCTTTGCTATCCCTTACCCTGAGGGAATTTAGCAAGTCGGGACAGCTATCGCTTACTTTTTCGCCCCTAAATGTTTGTCAAAGAAATCGAGGCTCTGTTCTACGTAACGCTTGCTGGACAAGGCATGTCCGCCGCCTGACGGAATTACGCCTTCGACTTCGACACCGATTTTCTTCAGCAGATCGATAAACTCCACGGATTGCTCAAACGGCACCACATCATCGTCTTTGGCATGAATGACCAAGATGGGTGGGTCATCCTTACTTACATATTGAACTGGGCTGGCGGCTAGATAACTAGCTGGGGCTGCGGTGGTGCCCATGAGAGCGTGAACGGGATTGCCCGGTGCGCGAAAATCGATCTTGCTGTTCGGCTTGGCTTGGGCGGCTATCGAAACGAGATCCGTCGGTCCACACCAATCCACAACGGCTTGTACCCGGCTGGAGAATTCGTTATTTCCCAAATCTCCTTCCAGTTCTTTCACATCGCCGGAAGTACCGAGCAACGCCGCTAAATGTCCACCAGCCGAAGTTCCCCAGACACCAATCCGGTTCGGATCTAATCCATACTTTTGAGCATTTGCTCGCAAATACCTGACAGCGGCCTTGCAATCGTTTATTTGCGCCGGATGAGTAAAGCGATTAGTCAGCCTGTAATTAATGCTTGCAACAGCGTATCCACGCTTGATCATCGAGCCCACAGCTTCCGGATGATTTTTATCGCCCGCCATCCACGCCCCACCATGCACCCAAACAATGACTGGATTTGCAGGCAGCGTTGCAGGAGCGGAGCCTTTCAGGGCCAGTGTTGGCAGACTCGGCGCGCTTGGCAAATAGAGATCCAAATACTGAAAAGGATCAAGGGTGCCCGGTACATAGGGCAAATCCTTCATCACTACAAACTTAGGTGGATCAGCTTTAGACCATGCTCTCCAGACACCAATCAATACGACTGATAGAGTAATTGCGGCGACAAAGCCAACCAATAATCGTGTTCGCATCTTCATCATTCATTCTCTTCCGGAGCCAGCTAGCGCTTCTCTGATTACGCTGTGGAAATTCGTTGGATTGGCGCCCATCTCACTTCCTCCGCTTTTAGAAGCCGTCACTACTGATTGACCCCGACGAGAAATGTTTGTTTCCAAAGATATGATGCTTTCCCGTAGGACCAGGCACAATCGTTGCGGTGAGACCGTGGTTTCCTTTGACGTCAAAACCGCCACTTTCGTTCGGTATTACTTGCTTAACGCTGCCGTCGGCATTCATGATTATGAATCCACCACCTGGACGAGGCGAGACAGTAGCGAAGTGCCCATAATCACCCATCATCGCGTAGCTGCCCTCGCCTGTCGGCTGTAGCGTGTAGAACTTGCCACCGCCAAAAATCTGCAAACTGCCATTGGGCAGTCGCGAGATGGTACTTTGAGTTCCATCTGACCAGTTGATTACAAAGTCGGTTTTCCGTTTTCGATTGAGAAAAGGCCATTCGGGATTGCTTTCCTCCTCGGGAGGAAGATCCGGACTTTGATTGATGATGGTAGCGCCGACAAGAGCCACGGAGGCGTGGGCTGCATCAGCCACCGCGCCACCGATAGTGCGGGCAATAATGCCGTGCTTATGCCCCTGCGTAGTCGCCATGATTCCCTGATTGCCGATTTGCTTGCTTTGCACTCCTGGTGAAAGTGCGCCGCGCAGTGGATAACTTGGCGCCACCGAAGAATTCGTACTTGGCGCTTGCGTCCCAGGGGTCAGAGGCAGTGGATCCATTGGAGGCTGTGCTGCAGAAGATGACTGAGAAGGATTTTGTCCGGCTGAGAATGCAGCGGGCATTGAGGACAAAAGCACAACAAGCAAAGCAACAAAGTCAGAGCGCATTATTTAGCCTTCCGAGCAGGAGTTGAAGGGCGATCGCCCAGGGAAACTCCAGAGCGTTCCTGCCAGGCGACCATTACAGCCATCAAGCAAAAGTAGTTCCGGAGGCTTAATTATAACTTTGCCAAGCTATGCCTTGTCTGAGTTTATCTTAGGCTTAATTAGCGACCCGGATCGCCTGCCGTCGATTATCATTGTGAACCTGAGCGGTGAGAAGAAGTGACTGACTCGATTTCCGAAAAGTCGCAAAAGCCGCCGACGCTTGTGCCGACAGACTTCACAGGAATGGAGATAAAGCGATGAAAATTTTGAAATGGATGTACCACCGCAAGGGCTGAACGACTTGCACGAGGGCACAAGAGTTTCTTGTGAGCAATAAGATAGAAGCAGAAACAATCGTCGATGCCAGGAAAGAAAGTTTAGGTAAAGCAGAGGCTATCAAGCTGGCAAAATCAGTGAGTGAAATTTATACCTGCAAAGGCAGCAAAGTTGTTCACATTGATTTGAAGAAAGACAAGCTCAACGACGACAAACTGGCAGAAGCACTGCTTGGGCCAACCGGTAACTTAAGAGCGCCAACGATAAAGGTGAATGACACACTTCTGGTTGGGTTCAATCCCGAACTCTTCACAGAAGTTCTCAGTCCATTCAAGTAAACAATGCAGCTGCATGCGGTTCTTATTGAAGATAGCGGCTGGCATGCAGCACAGTGTTTGGAAATAGATATTGCAAGTCAGGGCAACATCAGAGAGGAAGCACTGCGGAATCTCAAAGAAGCCCTGACTTTGCATTTCCAGTTCCCCATCAATTCGCAGCTCTGCCTTTTTCAAGGTGACAGCGATCTGGTACAAAGCTGGGATCCTTCTGTGGTGGAAACTTTTGAACTAAAAGTAGAAGGCTTCCAGCAACTTGCACACGCAAACAAAGCGAGTAAAGAGAATTTTGATTGCACAAATTTTGAAAGCGATACATTCCGGAAGATTCGCTTTAAGCTGGAGGCGCGGGGATTTACCGAAGTGCGACAGTTAAACAACCATGCAAAGTTTGTCCAGCGCAACAATAACGAGATTCGCACAGCCATATTGCCTCATTACTTACAGATTTGTCCGGCTGTCTTGCGGAGCGTTCTTTTTCAAGCCGGACTTTCCAAAGAAGAATTTGATAAGCTTTAGCGCAGCAAATTACTTATGTAACGAATGGCTTCGTTACAGGTCTAGTCAAGGTATGAGAAGTCAAAGGAGAAGCTAAATGTCATATGGAGCGCGCAATAAAATAACCGCCAAAGTGAGCTCGATTAACAGCGACAAGATCATGTCTCTTGTCAAATTTGAAGTGCAGGGCCCATGCAATATGGCTTCAGTCTTGACTACAGAATCTCTGGAAGAAATGAAGTTGCAGCCCGGCGATACCGTAGAGCTGATTATCAAAGCCATCAACGTATTGCCGGTTAAGTCATAAATAAACGCTGCGAACTTTCTCCAGGCTGTCGCCCTTTGTCACAGCTTAGGCTTTGGAAATGACTTCTACTTTGTCGCCGATGGCGATGCGGCCCTCTGCGTGGTGCACCATGTTTTGTCCAAACATGACTTTATTTCCCACTGAACGGTAGGTAGCGAGCGTTTTCAGTGGCTCCACATTCCCTTGTGCACTTTCTTGATCAATTGTGACCATCACGCAACGTGCGCATGGTTTGGTTAGATCAAATAAGATCTGGCCAATTCTTATCTGTTTCCAATCATCTTCGGCAAACGCCTCACACCCAGCAACCACGACATTAGGCCGGAAACGGTTCATCGGGACAGGACTGGAAAGACGTGTATTTAGCTCCTCAAGCGATGCTTTGGAAATGATAAGCAGCGGGTGGCTATCAGCAAATCCAACTCTGAAGTCGCCTTCAACCTTCTTTTGATTCACCGGACGAACAAACTCATCGGCCATAATTACCAGGCGCGAAGGAATTTCCGTGATCTTTGAGAACCAGGCTGCGGCATCACTGCCTTGATCAATTGCGTCAATTTCGTCGCCCCAGACATTAGCCTTGGTTCTGGCGCCACTTTTGTCTCGCCGCAGAGTTAAGTCTTGCTGTCCATCAAACGACAGAGCAATAGTTTGCTCATCCACAACTCTTGTTTTGACCATGGCCAATTGCGGGACATCTCGTTGAGTAATCGCCGTTCCATCGTTGCCAATGATCAACCAAGAACGATCGTGCTTGAGTCCGCGAGAATCTATGCTCGAATGCTCCAAATCGATGCCGCGGCATGACTTGATCGGATAAATGTGCAAAGAACTTACAATGAAGCTCATACTAGCCTCCATTACTTGATGCATTTTCGCACAAAAGTGAAAGTGGTAGAATCGCCGTAAAGAAAGCTTTGAAGTGTAACTTTCAATTGACCAACGTCTCTCAGCCAAGCAGGTCAAGCGTAAGCCCCGGTCAAAGCCAAGAGCCGCTGAAATGGGCGAGAAATGAATAACGTATTACAATCGATCTGGTATGTGCTCAGCTTGCCTCTGATCCCCGTCGGGAAGACACAACTCACCGTCGGTTTGCTTCTTTATCTTGTTGTGATGAGCTATTTGCTTATCACGGCAAGCCGCTCAATTCGAAATAACTTTCTCTCAGTAGTTCTGGCAAAAACCAATCTCGACCCGCATATCAAAAATGCCGTTGCTGATACCTACTATTACTTTACGGTCGCAATCGGACTGCTGCTGATCCTGAACACAGCGGGCATTGACCTGACATCATTGACGGTAGTGGTAGGCGCACTGGGTTTAGGTCTGAGTCTTGGCTTGCAGACAGTAGCCAAAAACATGGCGGGCGGCTTCATGATTCTCTACGAGAAGCCAATCAAAATTGGTGATCGAGTTCAAATTGGCGACACCATCGGTGAGGTCACAAGGATCGCTCTAAGAGCGACTACAATAAGCACCGAGGACGGAACAGCAGTGACAGTACCGAACGCCGACTTCATGAGCAACAAAATCATCAATTGGACAAATCCACCAAAAAACTACAAGGTGAGCGTTCCTGTTCACGTTTCAAACAAACTAAAGATAGATGACATAAAGAGGATCCTACTTAAAGTTGCAGCCGAAAATCCCCTGGTGTCCTCTGACCCGCCACCGGAAGTCATCTTCGACAGTTTTGAAGACAGCAAAATCAGGTTGATACTGAAAGCAAACACTCAAAATCAAGACGCAGCCACAGGGAAACTTCGCAGCGAACTTTACTACGCAATTTTCCCGGCTCTTTGTGAGTTGGCAGGCGATGCCGAGAAATTACAGCAAGTAGAGAACGCCCAACTTGTATTAATGTCTCCTCAAAGTTCAGAAAGCTCCAAAAATCCGAAGCGCGAAGACGAAAAAGAACAAGATTCGGACAATTCCCGGATGAAACTCATGAAAGCCCTGGATGCTCAGCCGCAACAGATCCCAGCCGAAAAGAATATCGAATGAGCGGCAATAGCCGACTGTAAAGGATCTTGAGAACGAGCCGAGAGAAAGAATCGCTATGTGGCATAATAAAAAAAGCCGGCGAGGATAACACTATGAACCAAGAAATGTTCAGACAAGGCGACGTGCTTGTAGTGCGCGCAAATGAACTTCCAGAAAGTTCTGAAGAAGTAGCCTGGCAAGATCGCGTCGTACTAGCTTATGGCGAGGTTACAGGTCACGCCCACGCGATTGATGCGCTAAAGGCAAAGATGTATGCACACGGTGAAGTGCGTTTTCTAGTGATCGGAAAAGATGGCGCCGATCTCAAACACGAAGAACATTCGCCAATCCACTTAAAGGAAGGGATCTATAGAATTGTTCATCAAAGAGAATACGCTCCGGACATGGATCGTATCGTGAAAGACTGAAAGACGCAGTACGTGAAGAAAATCATTTGCAGCCCCAGTACCACCACATATGGTGCCCGCTCGCTCAAAACCGGCGCGCTGATTATTGCGTTGTCTTTTTACTTTCAAGCTCCGGCACTGGCACAAAGTGAAAACAGTCAAAATCTACCACCACTTGCTCCTTCGATTCAAACGACTGAAAAGAATGAGGATTCGAAAAAGGATATCGCCGCAGCCACACAATCGAACTTTGCAGCGGCGACAAGCTCAGGTACAACGCCCTCGGTTAAGGATCAATTGTCGGCTTTCGAAGAGCGCTTCTTCGCGAATACATTTGCAGATGAGTCAGATTCGAAACGATTGGATCGCATAGAGCGAGTGGTGTATGGACGCAGAAGGTCGGGCGATACACAGCAAAGGCTGAGCAGGCTCATGATGGACGTGCCGGTAATAGCCGAGCCGGCGAATTCGCAAAGATCGCAAATTGCGGCCGCGCCGACGAATAATGCAGTGGACCAAGATCCAGCAAGTCCTGAGCAAGCCTATAATGATTACCCTACTGTAACAGCTTTAGAAGAACAAATTTTAGGCAGAACATACGAACAACTTCCGGTTCAGCAACGGCTTGCTCAACTCGAAGTGAAGGCTTTCGGACAGGCATCGAGTTCCAACGACCTTGCTGGGCGAGTTGACAGACTGCGCCAATATGTCGCAAGCAAAAACAATCTCAACGAAAACTATTTACAAGATAACGGTCCCAATTTTTCTCAGGGACTGCAAACCGGTTCCATCGAATCACAAATTACAGAGATGGAACAGGAAGTGTACGGAAAGACTTACGGACGCGACACGTTGATCTCGCGCCTGAATCGGCTGGACAATACCGTATTTGCTGGACAACCACCTCAGACCTTTACGCCGATCACGATGCGAGTCAACAAACTTTGGTCTGTGCTCCAGCCAAAATTCACTGCGCCACAGACAGCATATAAGTATGCACCGCCACAGCAAACCAATGATGATGACAAAAAGAAAGAAGGGCATCCAATCTGGCGAAAAATCGGGCATTTTGTTGAAGGTGTAGGAATGGTAGCAGGCGAAGCGGCCGGAGCCGCAGCTATGGGAACAGCAATGGGCTATGGCTATGGCTATGGTGGCTACGGTTGGGGTTACCCAGGATTTTACCCTGGCTATTTCGGTTCTTACGGATACGGTCCACGATTCATGATGTGGTAAGCATGGCTACACTTACTGAGTCATTTCAGTCCTTAACTGATCAACACCTGGAAATCGCCAAGAAAACTAGCGAGAACACGCGCGCGCAGGCAGAAGCTCTGCTCAAACGAATCTATGAGAAGACTGGACGACAAGCGCCAGCCGTTGTTTGGTGCAAAAGCATCTACCAACTTTCGACCCTGCCTTCATTGCTAATTGGCATGATGCACAGTCAAATCTGGCCCGTGATTGAAAGTTCTTTTTCAGATCGCCCTCAGACTGAGAATTGGCATGCAGAGTTTGAGCAGGCATGGGCAGAGCTCTGGAGTTCATGTGGGTTCAGACTTCTAAGAGGAATGAATGAAACCAGCCGCATCGCAAAAGAGTACTTTGACCAAGAAGCGCTTCTTATACAACAAACTAAAAAAGAAATAGCAAGATTGCTCCCACGAAATGAGCTGCATGCATTTCACGAATACCTTCCCAAAGAAACTATATATAGAAGGTATTGGGGACTTCAGTGGCAACGAAGCTTTCTACTGGAGAGGATCTCCTTTCTGGAGAGGACTCTGGACTCTCGCCATCCGGAGGCATTCCGAAATATGGACGACGAGTTTACACAATTTGAACCATACTTTGACCGGATCGCAAGGACTTGCATCACTGGACTGGCCTCGCTTAGATCACTGAGCAGCTCCATGGGTGCAGAGCCACATTCGCAGCTCAGCCTCGCTGCATGGCTTCCGTTCATGATACCAGTGGTGACACTATCACAAATCTGGCGATCTAAATTCCCCAACCAACTCTTCAACGACTTCGATGAAGAGTTAAATCTGCTCAACGCTCTTTCTAAGTCTTGTTTTGCTGTACTTGCACTTGAGCATCTGGTCTTTGTCTGCGAAAGCCCGACAACTTACCTTGTGGACGAGGGGCAGCGACCGCATTCCGAAACAAGTGCAGCACTAGAGTTTTCTGACGGCATGAAAGCATATTATTGGCATGGTGTGCTCGTTGAAGCGCGGCTCATACTGCATCCAGAGAGTATAACTGTCGAAGAAATTGAAAACACAAGAAATCTAGAACTTCGCCGAGTGCTGATCGAACGCTACGGACCGGCACGATACTTGCAAGAATCTGGGGCAAAGGAAATTCAGAGCGATTCATTCGGCACATTGTATAAACGTGAGCTGGAAGGTGACGAAGCGCTGGTCATGGTTAAAGTAATCAACTCAACACCCGAACCCGACGGCAGCTACAGGGAATATTTCCTTCGCGTTCCGCCCGACATGGAAACAGCCAAGCAAGCGGTAGCCTGGACCTTTGGACTGCAAGAAGGCGAGTACGAGCCACTGGCAGAAAGTTGATAATTAGACTTCATGAAAACGGGCTTTAATGCAGAATCGGCGGGGAACATCTTAGAGCAGATAATCTTCGGAGGAATCTCAATGCTCACACGGCGCCTAGCAATGGCAATGCTTATCATGTCGTTAATTCCAAATTTTGCAGGCAGCCCCCAGGCGTCTGCCCAAAATGGCGAAGGACGCAGAGAGACTCGACAACGAGAAGGGGGAGAGGGACGCGGAAGCGGAGGCGGCGGCGGCGGACAAAGGCAAGCCGAAGAGGAAGATATCGAGGCTCCTGTTGACCTGACAAAGTTTCCAGGCGTTGGAAGTATCGACGCGTGGAAAACCTCTGTGCCAGAGTTTAGAGCAGGAATGGAACAAATGAAGTTGAGAAAGTGGGACGATGCAATCGCTCACTTCAGAGCATCGATTTCACTTTACGAATATCAACCAAAAGCCTTTCTCGAAATCGGCAAAGCTATTGAAGCAAAGGATGGATTAGTCACCGATGCGGAAAAAGCTTACCGGCAATGCGTGAAATTGAACAATCAAAGCTGGGCGGGTTGGAAGGGTCTGGCGAATAATCTTTTTGTGCAGAAACGATATGATGAAGCACGCGAAGCTGTCTCCAACGCGCTGAACTTGAATCCTCCGCCAAAAGCACGGCAGCATATGGACAAGCTAGTGCAGATGATCGATTCTGGCCAGCGCGATGCAAACACAACGGGACAAAATACCGGACAGTAAGATTTGCTAATTTTTGTGCACCTTGGAGGAGCTTGTCGGAATTTTCGTCGTAGAGCTGGTGTCAATAACTTCCACAGTTCCATTGGCATTTCTCTTCACGGTGCTTCCGCCACTTGATCGAACGTAAGAGCCTACATTGGCGCGCATCCCACTTGATCGTTGGCCCGGTCGAAAGCCCTGCGAATCAATAACATCAACAGTTCCATCAGCATTTCTTCTGGTAGTCACCCCATTTTTTCTTGAGTAGGTGGCGCCCCCCTTTCCATTCCTAAAGCCGGGCGAGGTGTGCGGAGCGTAAATGCTTTCCTGGTCAATCACGTCTACCGTTCCATTAGCATTTCTTCTGGTAGTCACCCCATTTTTTCTTGAGTAGGTAGCGCCGCTCTTGCCATTTTGTGCGAACGCTTCAGCCGAATAGAGGACGGACATACAAGACATGAGGCACAATGACAGGGCGCTTGTCTTGATCTGCTGATTGAACATAGATAATCCTCCTAGGCCTGGTAGCGGTTTACCAAAATCTGCAGCGCGTCTCGAATTATATTCAGATTCTGAGCCGCCTTGTCGATTTCCTTACTTGACTCCGCGTGATTTCTCATTGCTTGCTGAATACCCTGCATCGCTGTGACAACTTGATCAATGCCAATCAATTGCTCTTGGTTGGCGGCTGCAATCTGCGAGGCAGCACTTGCTGCTTCGGATACGCTTTTGGTCAAAGCTTCAATTGCATTTCCAGCTTCTGACGATTGTTTCACGGCAGCCTCAACCATGCCGCTTCCTTGCTCGATCGAAACGGCAGCAGCGGCTGTAGCACGCTGAATATCATCCAAAATTCGACGAACTTCCGCAGTCGCTTCTTTCGAAAGTGCAGCCAGAGCCTTAACTTCTTGCGCAACGACGCTAAAGCCTTTGCCTAGCTCACCGGCTCGGGCAGCTTCAACGGCTGCGTTTACTGCCAGGAGATTCGATTGCTGAGCGAGGTCATCTACAGTACTTGTAATTTCTACGATTGCCTGACTCTTCTCGAGAAGTCCTGACATACTCTCGGCGATGGTGGCCATTTGCTCTCGCATCCTGGTCATTTGGCCGACTGTATCCTCTGTAGCTTGCCGCCCTTCAAGCGAAACCTTTGCCGTCTCTTCTGCCAGATCGGCGACGAATCTGCTGTTCTCGGTTGCCACCATAGTTGTCTGGCGCACTTCCTCCGCAGCGATAGTTGTTTCGGTGACCGTCCCTGCCGTTGCCGAGGCTCCCGTAGCAGAAGCGCTGGTTGAACTTATGATCTGACCTACTGAGTTGGAGAGGACTGTAACTGCATCGTGAATTTGCTTTCGATCGTCTTTGAGATTGAGCAGCAACTTATCAAATTGCCTGAATAGGTCCGCTATCTCGTCTTCAGCAGCCATGCTTGGAAGTTGCACTCGCAGGTCTCCCCCGACAATCTTTCCCAGGGTCAAATTGAGTGCATTCAGCGGATCCAGCAGGTCACGTTTCAACCATTTGAGCGTTCGATCACCAATGACTAGCACGTACAAGATCATACCGACTGAAATCGCTGTAATAGCCATTGTCTGGCTATTGAAGTTTGCAGATAAAGCCTGTCCCTCGTTTCTCAATGTCCATACAAGAAAAAGATTGATGATTGCAAGAACCGTTAATCCTGCCAACATGATGCCAAAGTATCTGATGAGTTTGTAGCCGAGACTACCTTTTCGATATCCTTCAAGCACAGACTTCCATCCTTTCTAGCAGAACCATGGAGCAACAAGAAAAGTGAACCATTACTTACTCTCCCCCCCGCCGCTTATTGAGGCACATTGCGTTAACAGATCATCAACGAGGGATTTATACGCATTCATTTCCATTAGTAGATCGCGAGCAATGTTATTCAGCTTCTGCGCTTCTACTTGCAGGTTTCCAATGCTGCTGGCATTCTGTTCCGACACGCCTTGAATATCATTCATTGCATGTGCGATCTGCATCATACCTTGCACTTGGTCCTTGCTGGAATTCATGATTGCTTCAGCGGCATCGCGCGATGTTCCAACGCTACTGTCCAACCCCTTGATAGAAGCTACAGTTCCTCTACATTGATCGCTGGCGACATCCACGGTCTCATTACCAAGAGCAATGGACCTTCTTACTTCCGCAATTGATTTTTGAATTTCCTTCAGAATTTGTCGAACCTGACGTGTCGCTTCCTTGGATTGATTCGCCAGACTTTTGACTTCACGTGCGACAGCAGAGAATCCTTCCCCACGGTCGCCGGCTTTGGCTGCCTCAATTGCCGCATTTACTGAAAGAACCTTAGACTGAAGAGCAAGTTCGTCAGCAAAGCCGACAACCTGCACCATCAGCTGGCTCTTGCTCAAGAGATTATCCATGCGTTGCCCAATTGAATCCATTTGTGCACGGATATTATCCATATTGCGAATTGTTTGTTCCGTGGAAAGTGCACCAATTTGAGAACCATAAGCTGCCTCGTCTGCGGCCTGGAACACTGACTTAGCTTTCTCCGCATGCATCTCGGAGCTTCTAGTCACCTGAATCACAGAGGCGGCGGTTCGTGAGAGCTCATCCTTGATTTCAAGCATGCCACGGTTGGCACCGTTAATAGATTGATGCATTCGGCGCAGGGGGCCTTCGATGTTAGAAATCGATTTGTGTAATTTATGGGTTCGCGCCCCGACCTCGGTTGCTACACGCACCAATTCGCTTGAGCTATCACTGCCGACCAACGGTGGTGCTGCAGTGTTTGAAAGATTCAAAACCGTGGAGGCAGCGCTATCTTTTGGTGACTGCTCGGCTACTGCATCACCGGGTTCACAAAAGACAAGTAAAATTCCGCCGGCAACTCCAAGCCAAGTAATGTGCTCAATAACAACGGCCGCCCTGGCCGGGAAATCGACGGCAAAGACAGACTCAGGAAGAAAAACACTCCGCAAACTCTGATCGACCACGGCCGTAATCGTTGCAAAGGCAAGCGCGCGTCGGTTTCTGAAAAGCAGCGCAAGCGACAAAGATAAAATCAAAGCATAGTGGATAGTAATAGAACCAGCCAGAGATGCGACTACTAGTGACGCCATCAAAATCTGGAGCGGCGATAATATTTCCCCTAGTATTTTATCGGAAATTGAGTCCTTAAATGCAGACAGGTAAGCCGCAATAAATAGCGCAGACCCGGCACCAAAATTGATCCAGCGCAGCTGCTCGTTAACACTATGATTCAAAGCAAGAATCAAGAGCGCGGCGACTTCAAGCAGCATTAACGCCACGAAACCTCGACTGAGCGAGGGGCGTTCCGACAAGGCAAATTTTGGGTTTTCTGTTGTTTCCATAGTGAGTGACTGAGAAAGTTATTGATCCTCCCAACCATCTGCATCCTTCCACAAATCGTTGCTCGCCCCACGGCGTGGCCGTCCGAAAAACAAGAATTTTCAACGATAAACGCAGATTGCTTAAGAGGCTGACAATCGTGGTAAGTGGGAGACGGGTAGCTTCCACTGGTATTGGCGTGCGTAAATGACGGCCGCAACTAGTCTACTTGTCTTCCGAATAGAAGGCACTCGCATAGCAGTTGATCTTCAACACGTTGAGCGCGTTGTCAGAGCAGCCGCATTGTCACCGATACCTGGAGCGCCGGATACTGTTCATGGGTTATTGAATTTGAATGGTATCCCTGTGCCTATTGTGAACCTGCGCAAGAAACTGGGACTCGGTGCAGATGCTGAACTCGATACCAATGACGAAATCATCATTTTTCGAAATCAACAAGCCTTAATCGGCATTGTTGTCGATGAGGTAGAAGACGTAAAACCAATAAAGGAATTCGATCTCAATCCAATTGCCGAGGAGGCTGATTTGCCTCACTTGACGAGCGCAGCAAATATCGGTGGAAAAATAGTACTTGTTCATAACATAGAAAAGTTCTTGAGTTCAAAAGAAGAACATCAGCTAGCAACTGCGATCATCAGGAGCCTACGCCCATGATTCAGTCGCTCACGACAGATCTTCTCAGCGCTGTAAATCACTACTTATCAGAACGCCTGGGTTTGTATTTCAACGAGATGCGCTATTCCGATCTGGAAAGAGGGCTAAATAATGCTGCTCAGGAGCTTGGATATGCAAATGCAGAGCACTGCATCAATGAGATACTTGAGGGCGCACTCAACAAACAAGACTTACAAACAGTTGTGCGAAACCTAACGGTTGGCGAAACTTACTTTTTCAGGGATCAAGCAGTCTTCATTGCGATGGAAGAAAAAATCATTCCAGAATTGTTGAAAAGGAAACGCAAATCAGGCAATAAAGCTTTGCGAATCTGGAGCGCTGGCTGCAGCACTGGCGAGGAGCCATACTCAATTGCGATCAGCTTATCTAGAACCATTCCCGATATCGACAGTTGGCAGATTCACCTGATCGCAACAGACATCAACACGCGAAGCCTCGAAAAAGCTCACAATGCCTCGTATGGCAGCTGGTCATTCCGAACAATGCCTAGCGAGTTCTTTCATCAATATTTTCAACCAAGCGCAGAAGGACAGCATAAGCTCAACGACAATCTTCGCAAGTACGTCAAACTTTCGTATCTAAACCTTGCTGAAGACGAGTACCCAACCAGCAAGAGCGGAACGTCCGAGATGGATATTGTCTTTTGCCGCAATGTGCTGATCTACTTCACACAGCAACGCGGCAAGCAAATTGCAGATAAATTAGCCGATTGCCTGGCGCCTGGAGGCTCGTTCATTACGAGTGCCAGCGATTCATCGCGTTTTATCACTCAGCCACCGAAAGGATTGCAACGAGTTGGCTCCACTATTTTTGTCAAATCAAATGCGGAAAAATAGGAATTCTTATGGCGAGAGATGATGAACTGACAAAAGAACAGAAGCAAGCGATCCTGCAGGAACGTGCCGATGCTCTCGCACAAACACCCATAAAAGCCAGCAAAAGAGAGAATCAAGTCGATGTGCTCGAATTCGTGATCGCCGGAGAGAAGTTCGCAGTTGAAGCAAAATATGTTCGTGAAGCTAACAAGCTTGCCGGCGTCACGCCATTACCTTGCACGCCACCGTTTGTTTTGGGATTGATAAATTTCCGGGGACAAATTCTCGCATTATTGGACCTGCGCTCGTTCTTGGAGTTGGAAGCACGCTCCCATTCCTCAGACCTACAAGTGGTCGTCCTCCAGAATGAACACATTCAATCCGGCTTTGCCGTTGACGAAATTATCGGTATCTCGTCGATACCAGAGAACGAGCTGCAGTCACCTAAGCAACTAGTAAGCGCAGCAGTCGCTCCCCTTCTTAAAGGAGTGCGCCTGGATCAGCTGTCCCTGATTGACGTCGAGAAGCTCTTCGCCGATCCACGTATTGTTGTTGAAGCTATGCCATAAAGGAAACAAAACGTGTCTGAGATTGATCCAGAATTTTTGAAACAACTTCAAGAAGCCTTTGTGATTGAGGCTCGCGAACAACTTCAAAACATTATGAATAACATCATCCAGCTCGAGTCTTCTTCGGACGAAGATGCAAAAAATGGGCTCGCAGAAAACATCCTGCACGAATTGCACAGCATGAAAGGCAATAGCCGCGCAGCTGGCATCACTACTGTTGAAAGTATTTGCCAGTACCTGGAAAGTGCGCTCCTCAGCCTGCGCCGGAAGAAGGAGCTTCTGCATGCAGACGCGGCCGATGTGTTTCACTCCGCCATCGACCTTTTGGACCAATATATTTCACAAGTAGAAGCCGGCAACGCTGACTATATCGATGAAGGATTTGCCAATGTTATTCAAGGTCTGAAATATCTGGATGAAAGACAGCGACTGGCTGACGAAGCCGCCGCCGCCGCTGCATTGGCTGAGCAAGCCGCCGGTCCTTCAGCACCTGGTTCTCCGCCATCTCCCACAAGTTCGCCAGCAGCGCCACCAGTCAAGGCAGCGGAACCGGACGATGCACAAGCTGGACCAGAACAGAGTACGTCGAAGGCAATTCCGCCTGCAAACCCGAACGAAGCAGCGCTTGCCGCCCCCAATGGCGCAGCAAAAGCTGCCGAACCTGCAGCTCCAGCACAGCCCACCGCGCCCCAGCGCGATGCAATGGCTTCACAAGCTCGCGATGCGGCGCCAGCAATGACAGCAACTCAGACAGCAGCTCCCGCAACGCAAAAAACAAAAGGCCTAGCAACGGACAAAGGCGGAACAACACGCATTGCATTATGGAAGCTGGACAAGCTCTTGCGCGAATCCGAAGAAATGCTCATCCTCAAACAAATCACGGAACAACGGCTTGAGGATTGCCGCGAGCTGCGAACAGAAGCCAAACATTTAAGCGCCGAAGTTTTGTCGTTTCAACGAATGTTAAAGGAACGCGCTCAAGCAGCGCAACGGGAGTCCGCGCAAGGATCAAAAGAACTCGGCAGCTTTATTAGCTGGCTATCTGGTTTTTCTGAAACACTAGAGAGCAAAATCAATTCGCAGATGCGACGGCAACAACAAGAACAGCGACTCTGCTTCAACATGGTAGATGGATTCATCGACTCTGTAAAATCTTTACTGATGCAAGACTTCTCGGGACTTCTTTCAGTGGTACCAAAAGTGGTGCGCGATCTATCACGGGAACTGCGAAAGGATGTCGACCTCGAACTGTTCGGAACTGAGATAGAAATAGACCGCCGAATCCTTGAAGAGATAAAGGACCCCGTTATTCACCTTGTCCGCAACAGCCTGGACCACGGACTGGAAACAAGCGAGGACAGACTAGCAGCAGGAAAGGCGCCAAAAGCTTCAGTCCGTATAGGGGCGGTCCAAAACGAAAGCGGAAACGTTGAACTAATTATCGCAGATGATGGTCGCGGCATTAACACAGCAAGATTGAAAGCAGTTGCAGTGCGCGAAGGAGCGATCACACAGGATGAAGCTGACAGCATGTCAGAGAACGAAGCCCTCGAACTGATGTATCGCTCGGCCGTATCAACGAGTGAAACTGTAACCGAGATTTCAGGTCGCGGCATCGGCATGGCGATAGTGCGCGAACGCATTCACGACCTCGGGGGTCGTATCATTGTCGAAACGGTGCTAGGCAAAGGAACTACGTTCCGTTTGCAGTTGCCAACAAAATTATCCACGTTCCGCGGAATACAGATAAACGCCGCAGGACAAAGTTTCATCATCCCCACACTCAACGTCGACTACGCAGGCAGAGTTTTGCGTTCCGAGATTAAGCAGCAGGGAAGCCGAAACATCATAAACGTCAATGAGAAACTAGTTAGTGTGCAATATCTAGCTGACGTGCTTCAAATTAATTACAAGACCGAATTTAAGACCAGGGCTGCCCGAAAGTACCAGCAGTTGATCATCCTTGAAAGTGGAGACCGCACTGCCGGATTCCTGGTTGACGAAATCTTGCATGAACACGAGGTCCTTGTCAGAGGTCTGTCCCATCCACTGATCCGCGTCCCCAATATTGCTGGTGCCACCATCCTCGGTTCCGGTCAGGTAGTGCCGGTTCTTAACGTAGCCGACCTTATGGAATCATCTCTCAAAGCGCTTGATGCCGATCGCAAATTAACAGAGCAGTTACATCAGCAAAGCCAACGTGCGCAGAAACTATCTGAGATGCCTGTTTACCTCGTCGACAAGCACTCTACTTCATTGGTCATGTTAAAAACTCTGCTTGAAAGTGAGGGCTACATCGTAAATACATTTGATACCAACGAAGCCGCGCTAGAGGGACTCGACGTGGATGAGCCTTTGATACTACTCAAAAGCGCCGAGCTATCCGAAACGCAAGAAAGTGGGCTTGCCTACTGGGTGCGCCGCGACCTGCGCCTAAAAGACATTCCAATAATTTTCTTTGGCTCTGAATCAGCCGAAAACGGAAAGAAAGCATCATTGGAAAACGGCGGCAACGCCTACTTCAGCAAGATCGACTTTGATCGCAAACAGTTACTGGAGTTGATTGAAACACTGACATGAGCCCTCTGCCGAAATCCAAAATCAAAGTACTTATTGTTGAGGACTCGCCCCTCATCCAGCAGCTGTTGTCTTATATCTTTGCACAAGACGCACAATTCCAGGTCGTGGGCACGGCCGATGACGCGGCCAGCACTTTGAAGTCCGTTTATACGTTGCAGCCTGATGTAGTGACGATGGACATTCAACTGAAGAAATCAAACGGACTCGAATTAACCAGGCAACTCATGCAAAGCACACCTGTTCCGATCGTGGTAATAAGCACTAGCTGCCAATCAGGCGACACAAAAATGGCATTGGAAATTGTACAGGCCGGAGCCTTGGCTGCTATACCAAAACCACCAGCGGTGAATCATCCGGAGTTCACGAAGATAGCATCGAACCTTCGACAAACAGTCAAGGACATGTCGGCAGTAAAAGTAGTTAAGAGGCGACAAACAATAACCTTTAGCAAGCTGCCTGTGCTTACCGTGGAAGAAGCCATCAGAGCAGCCAATAGATATCAGGTACTTGTACTCGGGGCTTCAACGGGGGGACCGCCAGCCGTTTTAAGCTTCCTGAAAGAACTGTCTCCAAGCCTGCCAGTTCCCGTCTTGCTCGTCCAACATATTTATCCGGGTTTCGCGCCGGGCCTGGTGGAGTGGCTAAGCGCGGGCGCAGGTTTGAAAGTCAAGTTGTTAAACTCAAGCCAAAAAGCCGAACCCGGTACCGTCTATCTGTGCGAAAATGGTTACCAGATGGCAGTGAAAGCTGATGAGATCATAAGCATCACGCAGGACAAACATGCGGATCAACGGCACTGCCCGTCGGTAGCACATCTTTTCCATTCGGCTGCTGTATCTTATGGGCCGAAAGCAATCGGTATCATATTCAGTGGCATGGGAGCTGACGGTGCAGAGGAACTAAAATTGATGCGCGAAAAAGGAGCAATGACCATTGCGCAAGACCAAAAGAGTTCAATTGTTTACGGCATGCCCGGCGAGGCTGCAAAAATCAACGCCGCCGAACACATCCTCTCGCCACCACAAGCTGCCAGATTCATTAACAGTCTCTTTGAAAAGAAACAGTAGCCAGCTCATTATTGTTTGAACGATCACCACTTTGCGCTATCCCCTCATCTCCAAAGTTAATCCACGAAAAGCTAATTCACGAAAGGAACGAACGAATGTCCGATGATTCCCCGAAGCCAACAATTCTTCTTGTAGAGGATACGTTGACACAGGCGATGCTGATGCAGCATCAGCTCAAGAAGGCAGGATATACCGTTAAATTGGCTCGCAGCGGGAAAGCTGCGTTGGATGAGCTGGAAAAGGAATCTTATGGTTTGATTCTTTCCGACATTAATATGCCTGGAATGGATGGGTATCAACTTTGCAAAGAACTGAAATCCGGAGAGCGATTCAACGCAATTCCGTTTATTCTGCTTGCGACACCGGTGGAAAAGATTGAAGTGTTGCGCATGCTAGAAAGCGGAGCCGACAACTTTATCCTCAAGGCTTATGACGAATCAAACTTCATAGCTAAGCTTGACGAAATAGTAAAAACAATAAGTCTTCGCAAATCAGGAAACTCATCGGCAGTCTTTTTCAACGGAGAGGGGACTACCCTTCCGCCTTCAAACGCATCAGCGGATTTTTTGCTGTCAGCATTCGAGATGTACTTGTTTCAATTGAACAAAACTTCCACTCCCCAGTCAGAAACGGCTAGCACATAATATCCCTTGCGGAGAGATTCCAGTGCATAAGTACTCACGAATTTTTCTTTGCATCATGTTGGGAAGCATCGGTCTGCATTTGCCAAGAAAGGCAATGGCGGACGAAGCACTGCAAAAGGCGATTCAGCTGACCAACAGCGGAAAATATGCTCAAAGCATTGAATACCTGAGACGCAGCACTGACCGGCGCACGCAACCCACGCGCTTGTATTATTCCGGGTACTGCTACCACAAGCTAGGTGACATGGGCAATGCGCGCAACGTGTTTTTGACACTGGTTCGGACCTATCCTTCCAGTCGTGAGGCGCAGATGGCTGAAACATTCCTGAAGCAGATGAGCGCCAGGAGCACCGACGATATTTCGACAACACAAAACGCTGGACAGACCGCTAACAACATAGCGGCAGCCAGTAATTCATCAGGCAAACAGATCGAAAACAATGCGCAAGTAAACGATGATAGCGATGAGGCGCCTTCAGATCTTGCTGGCATCCCCGATACCAGCAAGATCTATTTCAGCGTCGGCGAACAAGGTCACATGTATGTGGATGCTTCTGTAAATGGGCGCCCAATCAAATGTATGTTTGATACGGGGGCAACCGGCTTCACGCTGGGCTTCAACCACTTACGTCAATGTGGATTGCCGATTCCAAATGGAAACCCGCAGGGAGCAAACTCGGGTGGGGCAGGTCGCGCCGTCCCTATATGGTACATGGATGTAAATCTGAAGATGGGTCCAATTACCAGAAAGATACGTGCAAAAGTGCAGGAAGAAATGAGCATGGAACCGTTAATTGGTTATGCGTTCATGAAAGGACTCAAATACGAAATCGATAGCAAAGGCAAATGCATGATTGTGACCAAGCCCTCTCATTCAGGCTCGGCGTCGCAAGACAATCAACTCTACGATATTCCGTGCAAGATGATCAGTACAAAAGCCATCGTCCCCTTGCGCATCAATAACAAGACGATTCCAGCTATGGTCGATACAGGCTCAAATGCAACGATCATAAATGCCGCAACGGCAGCCGGTCTTGGTATCGAGATTCCCGCCGATGCCCCAACGGAATATGCCGGTGGAATAGGAGGTCTCACTACATTCCGGGTAGTTGAGATGGACCTGCGCTTCGGACCAATAAGCAAACAATCATTCCCCGTTAGAATCGGCGGCAGTGCCGGCAATGCGATTGGTCAAGATTTCCTAGCCGGTTATCGCTTCACCATTGATCAAGACAAAAGCATGCTTCGCTTTTATCACTAGATCCCAGGAGCGCCGGCATCTTGCCGGCTTCGATCTTTGAGAGAGATTGGCTCTTTGAAGTTCAGTTCGATCCCGGGAGCGCCGGCATCTTGCCGGCTTCGATCTTTGAGAGAGATTGGCTCTTTGAAGTTCAGTTCGATCCCGGGAGCGCC
>JAIEQI010000148.1 GCA_019747875.1 Candidatus Obscuribacterales bacterium | reverse complement strand
TGTCCGGAGAGGGACTTGAACCCTCACGGTTGCCCATACGCCCCTCAAACGTACGCGTCTACCAATTCCGCCATCCGGACTTGTAATGTGCAGCGCATGCGCCACACGACGCCCATCCCAAATGGGAGGTCTCAGCTAGATAGTTTACACACTCAGGCAGCCTTACTGTCAATAGATCTTAAAGCACTTAGATATCTAAGTGCAAAATACCGAGACATGCATGTGCAGGAACTTTGCGGAAACGACTGCGTCTTTGCAAGTTTGTAGGACCAAGCATTTACAGGGAAAATCTGCCTATAATTGAATTTACGTTTCAGTCGTTCAGCCTCTTGTAGAGCCGATTCCAGCAAAAATTTAACTTGATGACAACTAAAAGCCCGTAATTTGGGCATAATCCCAGTATTGGAGGCAGAAAAGGCGCAGCATGATTGAGATGTACGTAGCTGGGATTGCGATGGATGCTCGAAATGGGCACCCTATCGTCGTTTTGAACGATCCGCAAAAAAGGCGCGCGCTTCCAATTTGGATTGGCATGTTTGAAGCAAACGCGATCACACGCGCTCTGGACAACTATAAACCTGAGCGTCCTCTTACTCACGACCTCTTGTTGAGTACCATTCAACAAACAGGGTTCAAAGTAAAACATATTGAAATAAACGAACTGGCGTCAAATACTTACTTCGCCACTATTGTTCTTCAGCCGCTTGCAAACGGTAACATCCCTCAAACCCCTCCTGGCTCTCCTGACCGCGAGGGGTTGAAAACTATCGATGCACGTCCATCCGATGCAATTGCCCTTGCTTTGAGGGCGAAAGCACCTATCTTCGTGGCAGCACAGGTGGTGGCAGAAGGAACGATATCGGCTGATTTTGAGAAAGACGAAGAGGAAGCCGAAGAATTCAAGAAATTCATCGATAATTTGAAAGCCTCTGATTTCGCCACCTTGAACGCGGAAGAAGGCAAGGCCGAAGGCGAGTCCGAGCAAGGCAACGAATAGCTCGCTCCGCATTTGGTGCACTAAAAAACTACTTTCGTTTCTATTTCTTGAGAGCTTGCTTGAGTGCGGCTTCCAGAGTCGCAATCTTTGCTTCAAGCTGCTTTTCCTTGTCTTTTTGTACTTCGATGGCTAGCTTTTGATCTTGTTCTTGCCATTCCTTGAGCTTTGCGATGTTCTGTTCTTGTTTGCCGGCAACGATCGGGTACAAGAAACCGAAGAGGGCGCCGATTGCATAGAACATCAAGACGAGGACGCCAATTCCGATTGATAATTCGGCTGTGAATATATGGAAGGGAACGATTTGACTGTTATTGCTCAAAAGAACAATTAAAGGTACAGCCCATCCAACCACAATAAGGATAATCATTCGAACTTTTTGAGGCATTTCTACAGGCTCGCAATTAGTTTTTGAAACTCGGCAGGCGGTTCTGATTCAAATTCTAACAGTTCACCCGATGTCGGATGTCTGAAGGATAGATAAGCTGCATGCAATGCGTGTCCTCTCAAGCCTAGTTTCTTGCGTGCAGCCTCGTTGCCGGTGCTTTTGCGATTGTAAACAAGGTCGCCAACAACGGGACAATTGAGGCTGGCCATGTGGACTCGAATTTGATGAGTTCGCCCCGTTCTTAAGCTCGCCTTAATTAGCGTGAAGCGGTGATTTCGGTTGACGACTTCCCAATGTGTTTGTGCTTGCCGCCCATCTTCAACTATGGCCATCTTGATGCGATCGGTTTTGTGGCGTCCGATTGGCTTATCTACGATTCCCGTATCGGCTGGTAACTGCCCTTCTAGTAGGGCAAGGTACACTCGTTTTGCCTCACGCTTACTGATCTGTTCTGAAAGGCTCTGGTGCGCCTGGTCTGTTTTGGCTACTACTAATAAGCCCGATGTATCTTTGTCCAGGCGGTGCACGATGCCTGGCCTCAAGCTGCCGTTGATACCGGCCAGGCTATTCTGGCAGTGTGCCAAAAGGGCGTTGACTAGAGTCCCTTCGCTGACCCCGGCACCGGGGTGGACGACTTGCCCGCATTCCTTATTTATGACGATTAGTTGCTCGTCTTCGTAAGCGATCTGAAGTGGGATTGCCTCGGCTTTTAAGCTGAGTGGCTCGGCCTCGGGCAGCGAAAGTTCAATATGCTCGCCACCATAAAGCTTCAATGATGGTTTGGCTAGCTTGCCGTCGACTAAAACTTTCCCATCGTCGATCAGTTTTTGTAAGCGGGATCTGCTAAGGGATCTATCTGCCAGGCTTGCCGACAGGAAAGCATCGAGCCGCGGTGCTTCAGCTTGCTGCTCAACCTTCAGAGTGATGATCTCTTCCACAGCAATCTCCGTCTGCCTGTTTCTCAGGCGTTTTTGAATAGAACAAAGCGCCAATGATTATCAATCCGGCGCCGACATCAATGAGCGCGTCTGCCACGTTAAACACGGGGAATTGAATGAAGGCGAATTCGAGAAAGTCGGTCACCTCTCTTTGCGTAAAGCGATCCCAGAGGTTGCCCATCGCCGCGCCGACGATCACTCCGACGCCGCATCTTTCCACACCGGCCAGTCCGTTACCGGATTTCTCTCGCTTCCAAGCCCAGGCGATAATTGCAATTACTATCGCGGAGGCTAGTATTGTCATTACAATTCCATTCCCGCGGCCGATACCGAATGCGCCACCAGTGTTAACTGTGCGCAAGAGGTTCAAAAAGCCAGGAATGAATGTTTGACTTTGACCGTAGTCGAGATTTGCTCGCACCCAAGTCTTCGACCAGAAGTCCAGAGCGAACGATGAAACGCCCAGCAATACAGGGATCAGCCAGCGCTTCGTAAATTGCTCCATCAGGGTGCTTACTTAATTGTTGTCTCTTCGGGAGTCTTTTTCGTCTCTGCGCTTGCCGCTGTTTCAGCCTTGGCCGGTTCTTCCTCCATTGGAGGAACGACGTTCAGCCGACGCGTTAGAATCACCATTCCCAGTAGCGAGTTCCTGGAAGCATTAGTCAATCCAATCGTAGCCATTAAGAGCTCATTGCGGTTCTTCGCGTTGGCGGTCATCACCCGTTCCAGAAGCGGTCGATCGTTGAGCGGATCACCCATTGGTTTATAGACCTCTGGTGGCTTCGGTGGTGGATAAGAAAGTGTTGCCTGGCTGATTGTGCCCATAGCAGCTAAGCCGGTTGGCATATCAACTTCCAGGCGCGCCGAGAATTGTTTGCCGGACTTGACCTGTTCCGGTGCGGCGAATGATGGGTCTAACTGGCGACCCAACCCATAACTTACTTTGTTCTTTTCGTAATCGATGCGATCGCCAATGATTTTCCACTGGTTGCCGACTCGTTTGCAGAACAACAACCCCTCGGAAATTGAGTGCAGCTCACCTTTACCCAATCCCTGTGCTTCTGATGCAGTTGTGCCCGTCACGTCATCGTGAGTTCCAATGGTGGCATAAGGCCCATCAACGCGAATGCTCTTTGTGAAAGAAGAAGATTTGATATCGGGATAAGTTTTCCAGAGCTCGCCCATCAACTGGTTGATGATCTTCTTGTCGAAACCATCATTATTGACGTAATCGTCGGAGTAGTTGCCCATCACTCCTTCAAGGTTGTGACCGTTCCAATCCTTTTCGAAGTTGCTGAGAAACTTCTCGATGTCTTTCTTATCTTGAGCGCTGACTTTGGCATCAATTGCGGTTTGTTGCGTAACTGGCGAGTTGAGCTCCGGGGCGGAATCTTTATTTTCGCCCTGGCTTAGTGCCGTCGATGGAAAAAGAAAAACTGTGCAGAGACCCAAAAGCGCGCTCTTTAAAAGCAGTTGTTTTTGAACAGTGATCACGACTCTCTCCATTCTTGCGGCAGTAGCACATTATACCGGGCTTGAGCTACGCTCAGATGACATTGGGCACATCCGAGCGATACAATTCCCATATTTCTTTTGTTGACATCTGCGTGAAGAGGAATGTTCCACTTGTGTTTTCAAGTGATCGCTTCGCTTCTCTGTTCTTTCGCTTGGCAAATGTTAAGATCGGATCTAGATGACTTGTAGGAGTCCAAAAATGGTACTTCCAGCTAAGCGGCTTACTGTTTCTGTGGACGAGTACCTGGTGGCTGAGCTTGCGTCAGAAGTCAAGCACGAATACGTTAACGGTCAAATTTACGCTATGGCCAGCGCGAGTAAGGCTCATAACCTGATTACACTCAATATTGCTTCCTTTCTCAAAACGAAGATTCGTGCTGGAGCTTGTTGCGTGTTCGTTTCTAATATAAAAGTGCACGTCGAACAAAGCCATTCTTTTTATTACCCAGACATAGTAGTTGATTCCGGGCCTATTTTGCCCTCGTCTGTGACGGCAACAAAACCAGTGTTGATTGTTGAAGTTCTTTCCCAGGCCACTCTCCATATTGATAAGCGTGAAAAACTTGCAGCCTACAGGGGGATTGAATCGTTGCGTGAATACCTGATCGTTTATCAGGATACACATAAGATTGAACATTACATCAAAGATTTCGAGAATAACTGGAGCCAGACCATAATTGAAGGCGGTGTCGTATTCATAAGGGCGATGTCGCGGCTGGGATGTGAGATTGAAATGCCAACCATGGTGATTTACGAAGACATTGAGTGCTAGCCTATTCTTGGCCTATGAGAACCAGTCATCATCATCATCATCATCATCGTTTGTCGGGTGGATAGTAAGGTTACCATCGGCGTAATCCTGAAGTCTTTTTCTCATCAAATCTCCAGATTCCGAGCCCTGCCGGTAGGCGATGGATTCAAGTGCACTCATCAACGCATACATGCGCTCCAAAGAAATATGTTCTGCCTTTTGATGAAAGAGCAACGAGCGTAGATAGCCTCTGAAATTTCGAATTTCTTTTGCTGGCAAGTCCTGCATTATTTGCCGGCAATAGTTTCTTATTGTCTTTAGCAACACGAGCGGAGGTTTGTATGACAGTTCCTTCGCGTCTAAGGCCCGCCGCAGCAAGCTACATTGTGTCAATGGCGCTTTTCTTAATGGCTGTATACTTTTAATTGATTCGAGTTGACTGCGATGTTTCTCGAATTCTGCTATTACTTGGAGGAGGGAATCAACGAGTTCAAGGTTTGCGAACTGCACTTGTAGTGAACCATAAAACTGCGATCGAACTTCGCACTTCTCTACATCCATGTTAACTTGGGCCAAGTCGGTATGACTGACTTGGCAATGTTCAACGGTCTTTTTTTTGACTCTTGCTATCTGATAGTTAATTTCTTTGGCAGAATATTCTTGGCAGATAAGCAAGTCAAGAACGCCGTCTCCATGCAAGTCTCCAAACTCAGCTCCGGAGATTGAGCCGTTATCGAAAAATATACTTGCTTCTGGGATGTGTCGTCCGAATGAAACAGACATTCGTCCAGTAGCTTTTTCACTTGCGAGGAAACGTACTGTGTGGATAACAGTGCCATCTCGAATTGAGGTGAGGTGTAAGCTTAAACCCATGGGTATCGTAACCAAAAACGCTCGATCTCCATTATGAATGAAGCCGAGCGTTTTGCGTATTTGGTTCTGTGTTCTAGACGGTAGCGGCTAGAAGCTTGTTCATTGCTTCGATATTTTCTTTGATTGAATCGGCTGATTTCTTGAGGGCAGCGGTTTCGCTGTCGTCCAGTTTCAAGTCGATGATCTTCTTGACGCCTTCGCGTCCGAGTACAGCTGGCAATCCGACATATACGTCTTTCAAGCCGTACTGTCCGTCTGCGTAAACGCAGCAGGGGAGCAGTCTGTTTTGATCTTTGAGAATGGCCTCAACCATCAAAGCTGCCGATGCACCTGGAGCGTACCAGGCGCTGCCGGATTTGAGCAGTGCAACGATTTCAGCTCCGCCGTCGCGTGTGCGCTGGCAAAGGGCATCAACGCGGTCCTTCGGCATCAATTCTGTAATCGGCACGCCGTTAACAGTTGAGTACTTCGGTAGCGGAACCATGAGGTCGCCGTGTCCACCAAGTACCATGGCGCGAACGTCTTGAACGGATGTTTTGAGTTCCATTCCGATGAATGTTTGGAAGCGGCCGCTGTCCAGAACTCCTGCCATGCCCATGACGCGATGTGTCGGTAACTTGGTTGTTTGCCATGCCAAATAGGTCATCACATCCAGCGGATTGGTGACGATTATAAAGATGGCATTGGGTGAATGCTTCAAGGCTTCTTTCGAGCATGTTTGAACGATGCCAGCGTTGATTTTCAGTAAGTCATCGCGGGACATTCCCGGCTTACGAGCGATACCGGCGGTGATAACGACGATGTCGGAATCTTTGGTATCGGCATAGTCATTTGTGCCGTGAATCTTTCGGTCATGTCCATGTATAGGAGCTGCTTCCATCATATCGAGGGCTTTCCCTTGCGGCATACCTTCGATAATGTCGATTAGAACTACATCGGCAACGTCTTTCTCGGCGACGCACTGGGCTACGGTTGCTCCGACGTTTCCGGAACCGATTACGGTGACTTTGCTCACGGCTTTTCCTCCTTGCGCTCGGTGGGTCTTGTCGTCTGGAGCAAGCTTGCCGAGCCGGGTCTTGTGTAATATCAGGTGAGCCCAATCTAGCACAGCCGCTTGCCGACTGAATCGCCGCATTCCCTAGCCCTGACTACCCGGGGGTGAATGTCATGAGTTGAAGAAACTTAAGACAGAATTTTGATTGTCCGTATTTTTCCTGAGGTGGAGATGCCAAATGGGTGGCATAATCAGAGTAGACCTATGGGAACAGAACAACGGCCTTCACGTCTGTCTGCCAGTTACTCTAGACGACTTCCTCCAAATGGTGGGCTCTTAACATGCAAAAAAGCAAGCAATCAACCCCAAGCGGACTTTCAGCTGCTGTTTTGATCATGGTTGCTCTGGCGGTAATGCCGGAAGTAGGGGCCCAAGCTGCCAGCTACCAGTCGGCTGAACCGAAGTTGGACAGCTTTGCAGCTCCGCCTGAGCCCAAAAAGATTCATGGTCCCTTACAAGGCGGTGTTCAGCACGTGGACAAGCGCCAGCCTCGCTCCGGCAAGTTAATGTTCGGTATTAAGAAGGGTCAACAAGATACTCTTCGTGCCCGAGTCAAAGACGAGAACAGCGCTCTGAAAGCGCAAGCAGAGTCTTCGATTGGCATTGTTGGGGTCAAATTCGTAGCCACGCTCGGGCGTCCTCCCGTAATCAATGAAGTCTTTCCGAACACTCCGGCTCAGCAAGTCGGTCTGCGACTTCAGGACATGATCGTGGCTGTTGACGGCGTTCCGACCTCAGGTCTAACAAAAGATGAGGTCTTCGATCTCATCGTCGGCACTCCCGGCACACAGGTAAGCCTGTCAATTCTCAGAAATGGCGATTATCAAGTTGTGACTTGCACTCGTATGGACATAAATGAATTGAATGACCCGCGGGTTCGCCGCGATTACATGATCCACATGTAAATAGGTGTAGTTCATCTAGTCCGAAAACTACTGTGATAAACTGACCGCATGCGTCTTTGTTACGATGCCACCAGATTTGGTTCAGGCTTGCAAGAAGCTGTCGAGATTGCAGCTGAAAGAGGTTTGTCAGCTTGCGAGTATTCCTTTGAATCTTTTGAAACCGGTGGGAAATCCGCCAAAAAGCTGAGTGCCGATGAAACCGAGCACCTGAAATCGGTGGCGGATTTTTGCAAGCAGAAGGACATTGAAATCGCCTGTTTGCGCTTGAATATGCAGCTTGTAGCAAGTGATAAGAAGTCATTGCGCTCCTTTAATTCTATGATCGACAAATTGGCATCTGTTGCAGAAGCTTTGCAATGCAAACGCTTGCTTTTCTATTTGTTGCCCGAGTCGTCCGATGATTGGATGGACTCTGTTGAATCAGCTCTCAAACCCATTGTCGAAAAGCTGGATAAAGCAGGCATTCGTCTATTGATGAGCACTGGAACGCCCGCTCCTTTTCGAGGCCGTTCGTTAAAGCATTGGCGTCCGATGGAGCCGCAGGAGTGGCGCGAGATGCTCGCGCGCATTCCCGAGCTTTCTTTGAGTCTTTCTATTGCAGATTGTGTCTGGCAAGGCATTGATTATCTGCGAATCTTGCCCAATCTCGTGCCGGCTGTTGATCATGTCGAAGCGCAGGACGTTGAGGTAATCAGGCAAATCATTTCGGACAACGGCTATTTTGGACCTTTGTTCTGGCGCTACAAGACTGTAGGAAAAGGACAGGTCGACTGGGGCCAATTTGTGGAAGCCCTGAAGCTGTACGAGTATTCGGGCAGCTTATCGATTCAATTCAATGATGAGTTCACCTCTGAAAATGAGCAAGGACTCTGGGATGCGCTGGAATCCAGTACCAAATTGTTGGCTCCTTTAGTTAAGTACTAAAATCTATAAATCCAGAGGTTCTTTATGAACAAAGTATTCGTTTACACCCATACACATTGGGATCGCGAGTGGTATCAGCCATTTGAAACCTTTCGCACTTATTTGGTTGATGTGATCAAACGCATTGTCGACGAGCTGGAAACGGGTAAGCTTCGCCGTTTCTACTTAGACGGACAGTCAATAATTTTAGAAGATGCATTGGCGATCGCGCCGGAATTGGCACCACGCATTAAGGCTCTCATGGACAGTGGCGAGTTAGCCGCTGGCCCCTGGTATGTGCTTTCTGATGAAATTCTTGTTTGCGGCGAAAGCTTGATCAGAAATTTGAAGCAGGGCATCGCGACTATAAAGCCGTTCGGTGAGCCGCTGAAAATCGGCTATTGTCCTGATACATTTGCTCATAGCCAGGATCTGCCACGCATTCTCACAGGCTTTGGAATTCACTCTGCATTTGTCTGGCGCGGTGTGCCTCAGCTGAATTGCGGACCCGTGTTCTGGTGGCAGAGCAATGATGGAAGCCAGGTATTGGCGTACCATCTAAAGAAGGGCTACTACCAGGTCAACTTGCATGAAGCGGAAACAGCAAATGGTGGCAGGGAAGCTGCGTTAACCAAAGTGGCAGAAGATATCGCTAAGTTCGCTGCAGATCGTGGCGACTGGGATAACGCCTCGCTCTATGATAGAACAGCAAACCAGTTACTTTATCCAGTCGGTGGCGACCACGTGGCTCCGCCTCGAGATATAGTCGGGCTAATTGCTGAGCTAAATAAGAAACTACAGAAGAGCGAGCTGCAGCTTGAACAGCTGCAGCTGAATGAGTTTGCGCAGATGCTGGAAGAAAGGATCAAAGCGCCAAACACACTTGTTGGAATGATCAGAAAAGAGCTTCGAGACAATGCTCGCAGTGCAGACAATGGTTATGCATATCTTTTGCAAGGCGTTTTGTCCAGCCGCCTGTATTTGAAGAGGCAAAATAGAGAGGCTGAGCGACGCTTATTCCGTTTTGCAGAGCCTTTATTCAGCCTCTTGTCCGCGCGGCAGATAATGGATTATCCGGCAGCCGAATTGAATCATGCCACCAAGTTGCTGCTGAAGAATCATCCACACGATAGCATCTGTGGTTGTAGCGTTGACGCTGTACATGACGAAATGGATGTTCGATTTGGCCGTATTCACCAGGTAATCAATGCGCTCTGCGAGCGTGCCGAGCTGAATTTGTCTGCGATGGCGGCAGATGAGAGCAAGTCTCCGCGTGATCCCGGTGCAAAGCTTGCAGCGCTGAGAGTCATCAACCCTACAGGTAGGCATTTTACCGGACCAGTTCGCTATCAATGGCATGAGCCGGTTGGCTACCCGTTGGGGCATGCTCCAAATAGCTCGCAGTTTGAGAGCGAGCACACAGGAATGATGCTTTATTCAGGATGGGGCCGTGTTCCTTATTATGAGAAGGTCCGGTCGGTCGATGGCTGGATCTGGGTGCAGGACCTTGCTCCGTTTGCTGAGGCGAATCTAGCTTGGCCACTGGAGAATTTGCTAGCCGAACCGGTCGCGAACCGAGTGCCGATTGTTACAGCACAAGCAAAAACGCTCGACAATGGGACATTGAAAGTCACTGTTGATGAACGCGGTCAATTGAACGTTTTGTGGAACGTCGAGAGAAAGCAACTGGCAGAGTATAAGTTGTCGTTCTCTTTCCGTGATACTGGCGATGGTGGCGATAGCTATAACTACGATCCGTTGCCTGGCGATAAAGCGATTAGCTCTAAGTTCTTGTCTGTACAGCCCGGAAAGAAGGGGCCGCTGGTGGCTTCGCTTATTCTCAAACATGAGATCAAGATCCCGCACGAGCTTATTGAGGATGGTTCGAACGGGAATGATCTGCCGTCGTTGAAGCGCTCTACGCAAATTGTCACGCATGAGATCGAAACTGAATTGATTTTGAAGCGCGGTAGCAGGATTCTTGAATTCGAAACACGATTCGATAACAGGAGTGTGGGTCATCGCTTGGAGGCTGTTCTGTCGACAGGTTTGCCCATCCACACAACGTTTTCTGAGAATCACTTCTCGTTGACCAGGCGCTATCACCAAACGAAGAACGAAACAAAAATACAGTTACCGGTTGAACCGGGCTGTGAAGTTCCGTGCGATCGATTTCCGTCGCAAAGGTTCGTGATTGCCAACGGTCAGATGCTTCTTAACCGGGGACTGCCTGAGTTCGGTGTTGATGGAGATAGTTTGTGTATCACGCTTCTTCGCTCGATCAATCACCTGTCTCGGGGAAGGATGCAAACGCGCGGCGGCGGAGCCGGTCCACACATGCCGGTGCCAGGTGCTGCCTCATTGGGCGCGAACACAGTTTCTTTCGGCTGGACCCCGCTGAATATGCAGAGCAGAGCCAAATTGTTGAGCGATAGTTTGAGCAGCGAAAACATAGCCGAAGCGTATGACCTTGCCGAAGTATATGAGCAAGAGGTATTCTGCGCCCTTTCGGCAATAGAGAACAGCGGAACCGGCCCGATGCTTCTGTGCACGGATCCCGCAATCAAATTTGGATCCATATATAGATCCGATGAACCAAATTCCTTGATAGTAAGGATGCTGAATGTAGGAAATGATCTAGTAACCGCGGATTTGCGAGTCGGGTTCAAGTTCCATTCAGCCCACCTCTGTCGCTTGGACGAGGAGCCTGCAGACGAAATCTTCTTATACCGAGAGTACGCTGATTCGGGCAAGGAAGGAAAAGAACAAGCTCAGCATACGCTTGCCGAACCCTGTTCCTTCAAAATTAATTTTGGTGCCAACGAACTGAAGACGATTAAATTCAAGTTGATCGAAGAACCAAATGAACAAAAGGCACGAAACGCCGCACGTCCAAAACGCAAAAAGGCAAGCAGCAAAATTTCGTAGATAGGCTCGACTGAATCTGGAGGCTAAAGGTTGTAACTTTGGGATCGGTATATGACGAAAGAAAAATGCGAAATCTATGTAAGTACGGATATCGAAGCTGACGGTCCGATCCCTGGCGTCTATTCAATGTTGAGCTTTGCTTCTGCAGCGTTCTCTAAGGACAAAGAACTGATTTCCACATTCAGTGCAAACCTCCAGGTCTTGCCTGAAGCGAAAACACATCCCAGAACAATGGAGTGGTGGCGAACTCAACCAGAGGCTTGGGAGGCTTGTCGCAAAGACTTACAAGATCCAGCTAAAGCAATGCGTTCCTATCTCGATTGGTTGAAGCAATTGCCCGGCAAACCGGTTTTCCTGGGCTATCCAGTGTCGTTCGATTACATGTTCGTGTACTGGTACTTGATTCGCTTCTGTGACGAGAGCCCATTCTCACATTCGGCCCTCGATATAAAAACCTTCGCGATGGCAATGATGAAAACAGAATATCGATCCTGTACCAAGCGAAATATGCCAAAGAACTGGTTCGACGACCTCCCTCACACGCACGTAGCTTTAGACGATGCAATCAGCCAGGGCGCCCTCTTCTGCAACATGCTGGCCGAGAATACTTCCAAAAAGGTAACCGATGTCTAGTTTGCAGGTGAAGCTTACTCTTGCGCTGCTTTCTTGTTAGCTCCTGCCTTTAGTTCCTTGATGCGCGCGCCTACTTTGGTGGCTTCGTCTTTTCTATTTAGGATCAGCAAGTGTTTTTGGTATCCCTTTAAGCATGCAATTAGCCCGGCAGGATCGTCGTTTTTCTCCAGGCTCGCTATCGATTTCTTATAGACGGTCTGCGCTTCTTCCGATTTACTCTGCATGTCCAGAACGTCTGCAAGTGCGATGCTCTTCATTGCGACATCGTTTTCATCGTGATTGTTCTTTTCGAAAATCTTGATGGCGAGTTTGAACATTCTCTCGGCTTCGTTGAATGTGCCTTCGTCGTACTGCAATCCGCCGAAGTTATAGAGAATTTGTGCCGTCTCCAAACTTTCAGGACCATTCACTTTCTCTGAAAGCGCGACCGCCTGTTCAAACAACGGCGTTGCAGGTTTGTATTTGCCTTGTACGCAATAGAACTCGGCAACCTGCGCTTTGTCCTTAACTATCTGCTTGTCTTCGCCACCATAGGCGAAATCATCCAGTTCCAACATCCGAGTGTACAGTGGTTCTGCAGGCGTGAATTCGTCGTTCTCAGCATAAAAACCTGCGAGGCTTCGAATTGCGCTAGCGAGGTTTGACGCTGCTTCCTGTGCTGGGGACTTTCCCGAATCGGCTTGTTTTGCCTCCTTCTTTTTATCATCGCCCTCAGCGGTCGTTTTAGGCTTCAGCTCGGTTGCTTCCGGCTTCTTTTCTTCAGCCGGAGCTTGACCAGTTGCCTGCGCGTAAATCTTTTCGAATACAGCAATTGCATTCTTGTAATTCTCGGCGGCTTTTGTGCGTAGTTCAGGTTTGGCGTCTTCACCGGCTTGCTGCACATAGAGGTCTGCCATGTCCAAGTAAACTTGACCAACGCGTTGATGGTCTGCGCCATAGAACCCGACAAAAGCATCCTTAGCTTTCACGAACATGTCTTCTGCTTCTTTGTACTTTCCTTGCGCCTGGTAGACCAGCGCCAGGTTATACATTGTTGTAGCCGGTCGCTTGTCACCTTTTTCTAGCTTGCCCGATTCGTTAAGTGCCTCCAGGAAGTTCTTTTCAGCTTCCGGGTAATCTTGCGCTCCGTAAGCCTTTTCGGCACTGGTGCTGTACATTTCAAACTTATTTGCCGCCCAGGCAACTTGCGCCAGGAGACCGGATGAGCCAAGGGCTATGGTCGCAGAAAGCAGTAAGCTCAAGACTTGGGGCTGCTGTTTAAGAATCAATCGTGAGTTTTTCATGCTATTTCCGTAGTTGGTGAGCGCCCGTGAACTGGGCATGTATTGAACAGAGTAACCGTTTTAGCATTAGATTGGCAAATAGCTCAGTTCTAGGCTAGACTGGGAATTCGGTGATTGAACCGGAGAGTCATGATGAGCCCTCAACTAACTTTTGCCCGAAACTTATTGCTGGCATGCACCATTGCCGTATCTGTTGCGAATTTTAGCTTGCCGATATCGGTGGAAGCCGCCAAGAAAACACAATGGGTCGATTCCCCTCTCCCTGTCGAGTCGCAAGTCGCGCTCGACCGAGCCGGCAAGTTCTTAAAGTCTGGCAAATATGACAAGGCACGTCCGATAATACTTTCGACACTTCAGTCGGCAGGGGACGTGCCTAAGTGTTTGGCCATCGCACAGTTCACGGAAGCGTACGCATTTCCCATGATGGAGGTTCGCCGCCAGTGCTGCGTTAAGGCCTTGGAATTGTGCCGAACTGAAGATGATTACCTTCTTATGGCTCTCAAGGCGCGCAAATATCAGTTCTTTGAAGTAACGCGTATGGCAATTAGCAAGCTTATCGAGAATGCAAAAACAATGCCGCAGTTGTATGAGCTTGCTAAACGGGCACAGGAAGTGGCACTCAATGATGTTGCCCACCTTGCGATGGAAAAGGCTTACACAGGTCTTAAAAGTCAGGATGACGCCTTTGCCTATGCGAGCACATGCAAGTCTCTGGGAATCGATGATTTGATGCGAAAAGCCATCAAACAAATGATTGATGATGAGGATGAAAGTATTCCTCTTTGCGATCTTACTCTCAACATTCAGCGTTACGGCATGAGAGACGAAACGCGATACGCACTTCGGAAAGCTCTCGATCATACCTCGAAGGATCTGCCGACTGCTACTCAGGAAATGGCGAAGATTGCTGAAACTGCACGCATGGTTAATGAGCCTGATGTTAAGGCGCGTGCAGAGTATTTCGTCAAGAAAGGCAACCTGATGTTGCGTCAACAGCAGCAGTCTGAGGTGGATCAACGTGCGGCAAGAGCGGCTCGTGAAAGAGCTTCACTCGATGCAGCAAGAGCTGCCGATACACAACGCGAACAATCTGCCGGTTTTGGGCGCTCGGACCCGTCGAGCACGAACACGCAAACCCAGCAGAATTCTCACGCTAGCACAGGATATTGAGGCAGGAAAATACGATTGTTTGTCTCTGTTAGGACAACTCGTGGACAATCTTCATTTGTTAGACTAGCCCGTGGAGGTTGTCTGATGGACGAACTCACCGGCGCTTACGATTGAAAGACGTACTCACCTTACCAACATTTCTAATTGGCGCTGCTGTTTCTTGATTGCCAGGTATTCATCGTCATTCTCTGGCAGCTTGTTGAGCGCCTCCTTCAATAGCTTTCGGGCAGCCTCCTTTTCGTTGTTTTCGGCGAGCCGAGCAATCACTGAGCTGAGAACTAAACCGCTGGTATGTCTTTTTTCTATGGCGTTGTGTAGCACTCTGACGATTTTTTCTGTAGTTTGGCCATACAACAAAGGGTCTAATTTTTTCATTTTGCCATATATTGAACTAAGGGCAATGCTAGAAATAGTCTCCGGTGTTACAGAGAAGAAGCTATCATCGGTTTCGATCATCTCTCGCAGGTACGGGATTGCTGCTGACCATTGCTCTCTCTCGTCCAGTACCAAGAGCATCCTGCGCAGGCTCCAAAGTGTTCTAACTCCTCTCAGCTTATATTTATGACAGACTCGAATTGAATCGAGTACTGTCGGTATCACCAATTCGGGGTGTTCGTTGGAGGCAAAGAAATCCGCTGCTAAAAGGCCTGAGTTAGCTAAAGTATCGTGATAAAATCGGCTCCCCGGATTCAAGCTAATTGCCGCACCATCGATCATCTCTTCTGATTTTTTCAAGAAGGTTTGGATAAGCTTGACTGCTTCGTCGTCTTTACCCAAGTGTTCCAGGTTATCTGCTTGATCGAGCACCGGTTTCTGTAAAGTGTCATACCGCACTGTCCGGGTTTCAAATGCATATTCTATGGCTCGTTCGAAGTACTTACTTGATTTTTTGTAGTTTTTATTGGCATGTTCAAGCCTGCCGAAGAGAAGGTCCATTTCTGCATGGGTGGGTCCATATTCTTTTTCTGTGGAAAGGATTTTTTCGATTTGTTTTGTTCCGTTTCTAGCATCATCAACGTAATTGAAGTCGTATGCAATATGGACGGCGTCAAAAAGCATACTTAGTTTTTCGGTTGGCTCTTCGGTTTTGCAGTCAGTAATCGCCGTGATGACTTGGTGCGTGAGATGGGGATATATGGCGGATTCGCGTTGACTGTAGTCGCGCATTGTTTTTAAAAGATACACGCAATTATGGGCCACTTCCGGCGAAGTCTTGCCGTAAGCTTTGCGCGAGTAATCGAGAACTTGATCTGCGATCTTCGGTGTTAGTAACCCCTTGTATGTCAATCCAATTGCTCTGTCAAGCAATGCTGAAACTAATTCTTTTGGAGAACTACTTTCGATCATCAAATCATAAAGTGCGGAAAAACTGTTAAAGTCTATGTCTTTGCCCTTCAATACGCCAAGAAGAAATTGCAGCTCTTTTATTTGAGTTCTATTCAGTGTGAGTTGAGTCTCTTTCGCAATCGAGACTGTCTGCCCCATCATTTCTTTAAGGTTATGGTCTTTTATTCTGCTCAGATCCTTGGAATCGAAACGAATTAGAGCAAGGATTGTGTCATAGGTAATTTCGCGGGCGCCTTCCTTATCGCCACTCTTTAAGAACTTCTTTGCACAGTCTAGATATAAACTTCCGAGCGCCAGAGGATCGGAATTGTTTCGTTTGACCGTCAGTTCGACAGCTTGCTTGAGCTGGTTTGATAGTTTTAGTTTCCCATCGCTCTTCAGTTTCTCGGACTTGGCTAGCACATCGATGAGTTCGGTCCTGTCCGCGTTACCTTTCAGAGACAAAAGTGATCGCTGTGTTTTTCCGTCATCGCTAAGGTAGAGCCAACTGGCTACACCGCCTGCAACTGCAAGCAATAGCGCGAAGCTTACTGCTGCTGTCTTTTGAAAAGCATTGGAACTGGCACTGCTTTTGGTGTCAGATACGATCGGACCTGTGGTTGCCACCAGATTTTCTTGTTCGCCAGTCAGAAGTGCGCGCAGATCGTGTTCGAACTCCTTCATGCTCGCGTAGCGATTCTGCGGGTCCTTTGCCAGAGCTTTGGAAACAATAGCATCGATGTTCAACCAGGTTTTCTCTAGTTGGCGCTTTTTGATCTGTTTGCTGATTTCTCCTGAGCCTGGAATTGGCCCGCTAATTGATTGTTTGTTCGCTGCCGACGATCCAACTTGCTTCTTTAATATGTCAAGGCGCTTGCTGGGTTTGATAGGCGTTTCGCTCATGTGAGCGTGCAGCATGGCAACAGGATTCTCGTGATCAAATGGTGGCAACCCGCAAAGCAATTCGTACAGGATGCATCCAAGCGAATAGATGTCGGACCGCTCGTCGGACTGTCTCCCCAAGCATTGTTCTGGGCTAAGGTAGTTTACAGATCCAATTAATTGACCTGTTATCGTCAGCTTGTGATTTCCGCTTGTTGAAGCGCTCAACTTCGCCAATCCGAAATCCACGATTTTGACAAAATCTGCATGAGGGCGGTTCATCAAAATGACATTATTTGGTTTGAGGTCTCTGTGGACAACACCCGCTTGATGTGCGGCTTCCATCCCTTCACAAATCTGCGCGCAAATCTCAAATGCGCGTTGCCATGCCATTGGCGTTTCGTCGTTGATTGTTTGTCTTAGGCTGGGTCCATCAAGATATTCCATCGCCAAGTAGGGCATGCTGCTATTCAGAACGCCAAAGTTGTAGAAAGTGGCGATATGCTCGTTCTGAGCCAACGAAATCGATTTTGCTTCTCGTTCGAAGCGCTCATAGTTATCGCCTTCGCCAAGTAGAGCCGGATCGAGAACCTTTACTGCGACCTCGCGCCCTAAGCCGATTTGTTTCGCCCTATAGACAGTTCCCATGCCGCCCGAGCCTGCAACCGACAGAATTTCATATCTGTCATCCAGGTTGGTGCCGGCAGGTAAAGTTAAGGTCATTGCTACACTCCCAGCACTATGTACCCATGCCGGGAATAAAATGGCGATTGGTGGATGCTATCGTTTTTTACTGCCTGTCTCTTGCCGGATTCGGGCAATGCAAACTCGCTGCTCGCAATGAATTTTTGTATTAGTCTTAGCTCTTGCTGACTTTGGTCCAATCAGCTTTTGCTCGTTCTTGATCGGAGAGCGGCGCATTCATCTTTTTTAGCTCTTGCATCCGTTGCCAGCAAAACGGTTGCGCGGCTTTACTTTCGAAGTGGCTCATATAAAGTTTAACTAGTCCGGCATAGTCTTCAGCTACTTTCTGCGTTTCTTTGGCGTTCTGCCTTATCACCAATGCTCTTTGAAGCAGGTGATCGCTCGTACCTATTTTTGCAGCTCCGGTAAAGTTCACCAGTGGGATGGTCTCCATCAATCTGACTTCATCTGCTCGCGTGAGTGATTCCTTGCTCAATATTGATAAAGCTTCTTCTCCTGCGCTACGTGATGCGCGAGTGGTGGAGGACAGATAGGCGCGTAACTCAGCCTTTAGTTGTTTGCGAAGCTCATTTGCCTTTTCTTGCTGATTGGTGCCGCTGTAACAAATGAAGAGATTGACCATCAGCTCTGGTGATCGGTAGAGATTGTGGGAACGGAATGGGAGCGCAACATTCTTATTGAGCTTCTCTTCGTCTTTAATGCACTTATCGTAGAGCGAAAGAGCTTCCTGATATTTGCTGCTGCTGTCCAAAATCGCATTCGCTAATAGAAAGAAGCATTCGGAATAAGCGGGCTCTGTACTGCTGACTGGCTCGGTTTTTGATTTTTGTTTGTCCGCAATTAGACTGCGCAAAGTACTAATTCCTTGCTCATAGTTGCCCCTCTTCAAAGCGCAATAAGCAGCAAGATAAAGCTGCTGGTGCGCGTTTGAGACGGTCCATGCAAGCACTCCCGCTGTGCTGGGATCTTGTCCCATCTTTGCGAGGTGTCTGTGATATATTTCCGAACGATCCCATCGGCCCAAGCAATCGTAAGCTTTGATCAAATCTTCAGCTAGATCTGCTGAAACTCTAGGATCGGGTTTGCATTCCAATGCTTGCTCAAGGTACTCGGTGCATTTTTGCCAATCGCCTTTGCCCGATTCCGCCTTAGCTTTATCCTTTAGCGTCTGAATCTTCGCGTCTTTTGCTTGCTCCTCCGGCGATTTCGGTTTCTCTTGAGGAAAGCACCGAGTACTTCGTAATGATGTCACTTCAGTAGCCCTCTCTGCTTTGGCTTCAGTGAACGCAGTAAATGCCAATACTATGGCGATGAACATTGCCGCATTTTTCATCGATAAGTTCTCACGGAATCGTTGGACTTCGAATAATTGGAAGAGTATATAGGAGCAAGAATTTTTGGAATATAGGGAATTGACTGTTTTCTTCCCAGGTGTGTTTTGCATCCAGCCTATGCCGAGTTGTACCCAGATCCTGAAAGAAGATTGCACTAAACAAGAAGAATTGCCGCAAAAACGAGTCCTGCGGCTTCGGAGAATTCTACAACCGCTCCATAGGTGTCTCCTGTTTGTCCTTTCAAGATCGCATTAATCCAGAACGCTAGCAATATTCCGGGGACAATGGTCAACGGGATTAGAAGTAGCAGTTCAGGCAAGTGCGCCAGTGTCGCGCAGGCGATGCTTACCGCCGTCGGCAGTATTGCAGCCGGTATTAGCTGATAGGTTCTTGTGGAGATTTTCCAAATTTTTCCCATTCCCTCTTCTCTGGCATAGGGGTAGCGTGCGATCGTGTAAACCTCCGTCCAACGCGCCCAGCCTGGGATCAGTAGTAGCGAATAGAGCATCACCTGCTCAGGCATGCTTGCCAATGCGGCGAATTTGCAAAGCAGGAGACAGACACCGGCAATAACACCATAGTTTCCAACACGACTGTCGCGCATGATTTCAAGCATTCGTTCTCGGCTGCGGTGCGAGAATAGCCCATCGGCGCTGTCCATGAGACCGTCCAAATGGATCGCGCCAGTCAGAAGAATCCAGCAAATAAGAACGAGGGCTGCCGTCACTAAAGGCGCATGTGAGATCTGACCTATTGCAATTAATGATAGGGCAAGCAAGCCACCGAGAGCGGTGCCAACAGCGGGTAGGTACTTTGCTAAACCAAAAAGCTCAGCTTCAGATTCCGGCTTGCGTAAAAAAGGAAGAGTCGTTACATACGAAGCGGCAAGTAGAAATCTCTTCAGCAGTTTCATTTAGCAGGGAATTTCCGCCGTATACTCCGGTCGCTCAGGGAAAGACTGGCAGTTCGACAGCACAATCATTTCGCGCCGAGGGTGGTAGAAAGAACACAAAACCTCAAGTTGTCTTATGATTTCCGTATTCGATTCGAGCGCGCTTGCACGTTCCAAAATAGCTTCCGTTGCTTGTTGTTGAATCAGGTTCATTGGGTGAACAACGCTTTTCTCATCGCGTTTATCTTCCACGTTGTCTAAGTCTTGCGCCCATGGCATCGAACATTCGACCGCTAAACAGCCGATGATATCAGGAGTGACCGGGAGCTGAGCCAGTGTCGTCAGTCCATATGCGAACAAGCTGCGGCGCGGTGTCTGCGCTACGAATGTCTTGTGTGGACCAATAATGTCGGAAGCCCATGCCATCATCAGTAGTGCTCGCTCCTGACGGTCTGGACCTTTGTATGCTTCGGCGCTGAGATCTAGTAAGCGTGCAAATGCTTCCGCCAGTGGGCGAGAAAGCGGGCTGTAGTACTCGATGACGTCAAATTCAATTGCCATTTCTTGCAGCAATCCGCGCAAGAGAAGTAATGTTGTAGCGACTGCATTGTAATCGGTGGCTGAACTGCGCGGTTTTCCTTCCAAATCTTTTGGAGTGGTGTCACTGAGCAGCACCGAGCCGTATAGCGCATAAACCCAGTCACGGAAATGAAGCTGGTGGTGCTGTTCATATTTTTCAAGGCGTTTAACTACGCACTTGCGAAGTTGCAGCTCTTTCTTTTCTTCCGTATTGCCTGCTTTTTTCTCAAGCTCACAAAGCAGTTCCTTCGCTCGTTTGATGTCGCGAGTCAATGAATAGCAGACGGTCAAATTCAGCCGAGTGTCAAAATCATCCTCGCTCTGGATCAAGAATTCGAAGTGTTGGGTAGCTTCCGCGAATTGCCGTAATTGCATGAGCGCAAAGCCCAACTCATATCGCACCATTGGCTGATCCGGCACCAAAGTTACGCAACGGCGCAACAGCATCGCTGCTAATTCCGGTTCTCGTTCTTCAATAAACTGGTAGCCGGCTTCAAAGAGAGACTGAGCATTGCTATTCATCTCGTCTTTGCTGCAACAGAGAGTTTTCAAATTCTTGTAGAGTTCTTTCTTGCCATTGCGCCGCATGACCTCGCTGAGGATTTCAACAGCTTGGACGTCATCAGGATTATTTAGCCAGTGCTCTTTCGACAAAAGAAAGCAACCAACAAGGTCCTTTCTTTCCAGAAGCTGGCGAGCCTGCTCCAGAAGGTCTAGCGAGCTGTTTTGCTCGTCTGACTTTGTGGCTGAGTTTTCGGACATTGAAAGCCTTTAATTGCCAAGTTGACTGACTGTCGCGAACTAGGAACTGAAATTAATTGTAAGGCAAAATCCCGGAACACTGAAAACGGTTTTAACATATCGCTTCAATCGGCTCTCCATTTCGATTCTTTACGCGCGCCCCACACTGAGTTGCCCTCACGCGCAGCCGCGCCGCCAGTAAAGATCCGGCATTCAGCCTCGCTACGATGTAATACTTCTCGTGTTTCTGGGGTGCAGAGCACGGTAAGATCCTCTCGATTGACTGCTTTGGTAGGAATTGAGCAATGAGAAAAACGATTATCGCCGGCAACTGGAAGATGAACAAAACCCGAAAGGAAGCCAAAGAACTTATTGAAGGCGTTGTCGCTGCCGTTAAAGCAGAGAAAAATCTGCCCGAAGTGGTTGTTTTTCCGCCGTTTACAAGCCTCGATATTGCGGACGCGGCCTGCGCCGGAAGTCCGGTCAGCTTTGGGGCACAAAACCTTGCGACCGAAGAGTCAGGAGCCTATACGGGAGAAGTATCGGCTCCGATGCTCTTGGATGCCGGCTGCAAGTACGTAATTATCGGGCATTCCGAACGCCGTCAGTATTACGGAGAGACCAATCAAACCGTCCCCCTGAAGGTCAAAATGGCTCTTAAGCACAATTTGACGCCAATCATCTGTGTTGGTGAGCTGCTAGATGAGCGCGAAGAAGGACTGACAGATCCGGTCGTAAAGCGCCAGGTGGGTGCCGCGGTAACCGGTCTAACTCAGGAAGAACTGCAAAAGATCGTCTTTGCCTACGAGCCGGTCTGGGCAATCGGAACCGGAAAAGTCTGTGAATCAGTAGAAGCGGCCCGGGTTGTGAAGAATGTGCGTGACACCCTCAAGCAATTCTTCGATAACAAAGACAAAGTGGAAGAAGTGCCGGTTCTTTATGGTGGCAGTATGAACGCCAAGAATGCCGACGAATTGCTTGCTCAGGATGAAATCGATGGCGGGCTAATCGGCGGAGCCAGCCTCAAAGTCGAAGACTTCGTATCAATTGTCAAGTCAGCCACCAAGCGCCCGCGCTTAAGTGCCGTCTAGACCACCTGCATTCGCGCCTGATCAAGTTCAGCTCGCTCTCGGGAGCGCCGGTATCTTGCTGGCTCTGAACTCTAAAGCGCTGCCGTAACTCCTTACTCTAATCGAGCACGCCTTTGCGGTTTGTACCATGCGGGCAGCGCCGTGTCACAAATTCTCCCCATTTTCGGCCTAAGCTCGCGTTTGATAGGCTGGAGTGGACTAATGGCAGACTTTGACTTTGAACAGTTCGGCAAGAAAGCCGGAGCGGGAAAGGGTTGTGATCTCAGCGATATGATGAAAGCTGTTCCGGTGGAGGAGCAGTTGGCAATCATTAAGGAGTTTCAGAGCAAGCAAGCTGCTAACGCCGGTCTTGATGTAAAAATCGCTGATAACAGCAAAGCGGACGACTTCGAATTTTCAATCTACCAGCGGAAGCCTCCTGAAACTGGAATCCTTTCCACCCTGGAATCCTGGCTGGGCAGAAGCTTCGGGGATGCTCAAAAGACAATTGAGCAGGCTAAGGGAAAAGACCATCAATCTCTTTACGGCCATCCGATCTTCAAAAGGACACATCGTAACGGAGAGCTTACAATCGACGGTTTCGAATGCAAAAACCGGTTTTAAGCTGAGTTTGGCAAATCTCATCCATTTCAAGAGCCCGCCTGTCGTCAACTGCAAGGTGCTTGCGATCGGACTATGGGATATAATCACTAGCTTGACACTTTGGAGAGGTGTCAGAGTGGTCTATCGTGTAGTCCTGGAAAGACTATCTGTGTTAAAAGCGCAGCGAGGGTTCGAATCCCTCCCTCTCCGTGTCTTCCCTGTAGAAATGTGAAGGTAGCTGGCAGGCGCAATGGCGACTGGACGGCTCTTCCTTGACAATTCGTGATAAGAATTGCCTATAGATGCTCTCTCGCCTGCAGGCTAGGGTAAACTTTGCAATTCATGGTCTTGCTCGCAATATTTTGAAGGCTGAAATACAGATTCAATGGACGTTGAACTTAGAAGAAAACTCGATGAGATTGTTGGGGCTTTTAATGAGCTGGAAGAAAAGCTCGCCGACCCTAATGTCGTTAGCAATCCCGACAATCTAAAACGCTTGTCGCGGGCGCGTCGACAGCTGATGCCGACTATTGATTCAGTTCAACGCTATGACCATTTGCAAAAGGAAATCGATGGCGCCTTAGCGATTTTGCGCGAGGAGACGGATAAGGAAATTCGAGAGCTTGCAGAAGGCGAACTCTCACAGCATCGGAAAGAGCAGGAACAGCTCCTCGAGAACATAAAGCTGTTGCTCCTGCCGACTGATCCCAACGACGAAAAAGACATTATCGTTGAAATTCGCGCTGGCACCGGTGGTGATGAAGCCTCGCTTTTCGCCGGTGATCTATATCGCATGTACAGTCGCTATGCCGATCGCATGGGATGGACAGTTGAGGTTGCTAACTTTAACCAGGGCGAACTTGGCGGCTATAAGGAAGCCATCATCAATATCCGTGGTGAAAGTGTTTACAGCAAACTCAAGTTCGAGTCCGGCGTTCATCGAGTTCAACGCGTACCGGCAACCGAGGCGCAGGGGCGCGTGCATACGTCGACGGCGACCGTCGCGATAATGCCCGAAGCTGATGAAATCGATGTGCAGTTGAACGAGAATGATCTTGAAATCTCAACAATGAGATCTGGCGGGGCTGGTGGACAGAACGTCAACAAGGTTGAAACTGCAGTCAGAATCGTGCACAAGCCCAGCGGCATCATGGTGGCATGTTCGGAAGAACGCAGCCAGTTGCAAAACAAAGAACGAGCTAAACAAATTTTGCGGGCTAAGCTTTATAAGATTGAAACCGAAGCGCGGCAGAAAGCGCTTGCCGACGCCAAACGATCACAGGTCGGCACGGGCGATCGCTCTGAAAAGATTAGAACATACAACTTCAAGGACAATCGGGTCACCGACCATCGCTTGAACATGAACTTCAGTTTGCAAGCTATCCTTGAAGGCGACCTGGACAAAGTGATCGAAGCTTGCATTCACGATGAGCAGAAGAGATTGCTGGAAGCCGAAACGGATATCAGCGGCAACGGCAATGGTAAGAACTAGGCGATAACGGTTGGTTTAGCCTATGGGTACCATTGCTGATCTCACCAAAATTCTGGATGATCAGCTGAAAGCGATCGGAATTGAAGAGTCCGAATGGCGGGCAGAACGCGAGCGTATATTGGACCATCTCACCGAAACTCGCCTGGCTCAGCGGATGGCTGACCCGCAGAAGGAGCTGCCGATTGAGATCTTTGAAAGGGCTGAAGGCGTTCTCAAACAGAGGCAAGGCCGAGTGCCGCTCCAGTATATCCTGGGCGAGACCTACTTTTACGGAATGAAATTTCTACTTCGTTCCGGTGTCTTAATACCACGCGCCGACACTGAAACCTTAGTGGAAGCATTCATTGAATACTTTGGTACCGAGCGAGTTAGGAGTTTGACGCTTGGTGAAATAGGAATTGGAAGCGGCATTATATCCGTATGCATTCTCAAACAGATTCCATCGGCTCGTTCTTTAGCATGCGACATCAGCCAAGAAGCTATTGATGTGTCGCAGCAAAATGCCGATCTCCACGCTGTAGGGGGCAGGCTATCTCTTTCTAGAATGGACTGGCGGGAGTGGCTCCCGGGCGTATCTGAAAGACTCGACGCTATAGTTTCAAATCCGCCCTACATTCCACAGTCCCTGTTACCGTCGTTGGCGCCGGAAGTTAGAGAACATGAGCCGGCATCTGCGCTTTTTGGTGCTGGCGACGACGGTTTGGATTTCTATCGAGAGTTTGCGGCGCTGGAAGGCACCAAATTTAGACGTCAGATTCCAGTCTTTCTCGAAGTCGGTGACCGGCAGGCGGAGGCGGTGTCGGCTATCCTCGCTGATAAAAAGTGGGTTGGCATCCAATGTCATAAAGATATGAATGGCGTCGATAGGGTTGTCTCGGCTATATCGCCTCAATGATAGTGTCTGGATATTTTTCCGCTATTCCTTGGTGCGCCTGGTCTTCGGTCATTTTGCCCTCTTTTGGACTTTCTGAGAAACTGCTAAAATAAAAGGACTTTGTGCCGAGGAAGCAGCTATGGAAGACGATGGTTTGATACGTGCAGTTGATGTCCATGGCACCATCAGAGCTGTTATCGTATCGACCACCCACCTGGTGCAAGTCGCTCGCGAAAAACATAATTTGTCCTACACAGCCACTGCGGCTCTGGGTAGGGCACTGACCGCAGCGGCGCTAGTGTCGCCTGTGGTGGCGAGGCGCGGGCAGATAAGTATGAAGTTCCAGGGCAACGGCCCACTCGGCAAAGTCGTCGTCGATGCCTCGTCAAAAGGAACTGTAAAAGGCTACGTAGAGAATCCCCAGGTAGAGTTACCACTGAACTCCTTGGGGAATCTTGATGTTGGGACCGGTGTAGGTACTAACGGCTATCTGCACGTCACCGTCGAGAATGGTTTTGGCTCTCAACATACGTCGACAGTCGAGCTTGTTTCAGGAGAGATTGGTGAGGATGTTAATCGCTTCTTGGTTAACTGCCATGATGCCGGTTCAATTCTCATAGTCGGCGTGCACATAAGTCGAGAAGGCGTGGAAGCGGCCGGTGGGCTACTTGTGCAATTGTTGCCCGATCATACTGAAGAAACAATTTGCAAGTTGGAAAACAATCTAGCTTCGTTTGGTACATTTACATTCTTGATGCGCAGAGGAATGGAATTGAAAGACATACTTGAGCGCGGACTTCAAGGCTTTCAGTTGGAGGAGCTTAGCGAACGCACACCTTTGAGTTTCGATTGCCGATGCTCACACGAGCGTTTCGTGCAAGCTCTAAAGGTATTGGATAAAGAAGATCTTCAAGAGATGATAGATAAAGGCGAGCAGGCCGAAGGCCGGTGCCAATTCTGCAATGCAGTCTATCTCGTTCCCGAAGATGTGATGCGAGCAATTGCGCAAGCAATGTAATTGGTAGGCTCGTTTGGAACTGAAGCATGCTGTGCTTCGTATTAACCGCAGCCTAATCGTCCATCGTTTCAAACAAATTTCAATCAATGAATTTAAGCTCCTTCCGTGCTTTTATTCAGGAGTTTGAAATGGCTGAGTTTCATAAAGAACAATGTTTTCCCAGTCCAGCAGGGCTACTTAAATCCAGCCAGGTGTTTCTGGATGAACAGTGGACGGAGCTGCTGACGACTTCTGCAGGGTCCGAGAAAACGAACGAAGCGCGGGCAAGTCTCGATGTCATCAATTTGTGTGCAGAGCATCCCTTAGAAATGTCCGCAGCCGCAGGTGTTGGACTCTTAGCCGGGATTGCGCTTATGAGATCTCCCTCCTTTTGGAAAGGTTCCTCCGAAATATCACATCTTGGCCGCCGCGTATTTGCTGCGATAAAAAATGAGCCTCCGACGACTTGGAATTTCAATCCAAAGCTTCAGTGGAAGAAGGAGGCAGACGGTACTTTCAACGCTGTGCAAAACGGTCACGTGTTCAAAGGATTCGCAGATGGAACGGTAAAGGAAACACTACCGGAAGGGTGGTTCCTGCGGAACAGAACCATGTACCGCGGAGGAACGGCCGAAGAATGGATGAACGGGGTCAAACAGACTGATCGATTTGGAAAAGTTGAAACCTTGTTTCCAGACGGACGGAGAATAACAGTTCAGGAGCCGGGATTTGTAAGGGCTGAGATGCCAAACGGGACCGTTTTTGAACAAGGACCGCAATTGAATTTGCGGATCTCAAAGCCTAATGGCACTGTAATGTCGAAGGATGCAAACGGCCAGAGTTATGTTAGTTTGCCTGGCGGCAGTAGCTTCGGAATAGATCCAAACGGGGCGAGACGACTTTACATGAGCAGTACTGACAGCCACTATGTAATGCCGCCAGGCAATAAGACCTGGCTTGAATGGACAATCAATGATAGCGGCAATTCCGTCCATAAGCCCGTGTTCAAAAAATTGCCGTTCACTGATACCGATCCTGTTCAGCATGAGCTCAACAAACTGCTTCCCAAAATCTGGTCGATGTAGGCAGCTCAGTCAAGCTACCTATAGCATTATGCAACCGCTGAATAAGGAAAGGTGCATAGGAATAATGGAATTTTGGTGGATTGTGGAATTTTCGTGGACACCTAATAATGCAGATCGATATGTCGAACACAACATTCCATTTCGATTCTGCAAAAGATATGATGTAAACACAAACGAACCCAAGCCTTTACCCTTTCGAGAGCCCTGCGCAAGCGGGGTTTTCGATTTTAAATATTCAATGATATTTGACTGAGGACGAGCTTTGCGCCGGTTGATCAGCCTTTCAATTTATTATGGGCCCTGACGTGTTGCCGTCAGAACTGACATGAATCTCAACTCCTCCGCTAATCAACTGCAATTTCTAACACAAATCGCGACCTTGATCGAGCAACTGTGAACGGCTTTTTTGTGGAATTTTCGTGGACACCTAATTACACAGTAAGGTGTGTTGGAGACAACATTCCAATTGCTAATTGCAAAGCTTATTATGTAAGCACAAACGAACCCAAGCCTTTACCCTTTCGGAAGCTCTGCGCAAGCGGAGCTTTCGACTTTTAAACGTTGCTACGCTGATGTGGAAAATATCACGTAAGCGGAGCCATTTGTTTGTATGATTCCGTGGAATTTTCGTGGACACCTAATTGCGCAGTCAACTCTGTTGGAGACAACATTCCCATTGCTAATTGCAATGCTTATTATGTAAGCACAAACGAACCCAAGCCTTTACCCTTTCGAGAGCCCTGCGCAAGCGGGGTTTTCGATTTTTTATGCATTTGATTCTGTGGAATTTTCGTAGACACCTAATTGCGCAGTAAGCTCTGATGGAGACAACATTCCAATTAGATTGCCTGTCAGATATTATGTAAACACAAACGAACCCAAGCCTTTACCCTTTCAGAAGCTCCGCGCAAGCGGAGTTTCTGATTTTAATAGCTTCTTGCGTGGTAGATATATCTGCAGGAGCGGAACAGGTGGATGGGTCCGGATAAAGGAAAGCTTGTCGAACACAAATGCAAGTCTTGCGATGCTGACTTAACGCAAGACTCGCAGCCGCATATCTGCGTGTCTATTCAGCCCGAGGTCGTTGCAGTCGATCCAATGATTGGCAAGACCATCCACGAACGTTATCGGATACTCGAAGCCCTTTCGGCGGGAGGTTGGAGCAAGGTTTATTTGGCCCAACATATGTCACTCGGTACGAAGGTGGCATTGAAGGTTCTGAATACCGATCTTACCGAACAAGAAGACAAACGCAAACGATTCGAATTTGAAGCACAGTGTGCTAGCAAGCTCGATCATCCCAATATCGGTCGTATCTTTGATTACGGTTTATTTGAAGGGCGGCGCCCGTTCATTGTAATGGAGCTTCTTTCGGGATCAACACTTGCAGAATATCTTTCGGAAAAGGGTGGGATGAAACCCGATGAGTTTAAGAGTATTTTTTCGCAATTGATTTCTGGAATTGAAGCTGCGCATGCATCCTCCCTGGTGCATCGAGATCTAAAGCCATCAAACGTGATGTTTGCCAATTCTAATTTTCAGGATCTGAAAGTAAAAATTCTCGATTTCGGCATTGCAAAATCTGTTGACCCATCTCCAGAGGCATCAACATCTTCTCACTTAACCAGCACTGGCGAGATACTCGGAACGCCTGCTTACATGAGTCCTGAGCAAATAGCAGGCAGGCGAGTGGATCAAAGAAGCGATATCTACTCCCTTGCTTGCATGATGTACGAATGTGCCAGCGGCAAGAGACCTTTTGAAGCACTCAATTCGTTCGAAGTGATGGTCAAGCACTGTCAGGAACAACCAAAGTCAGTAGCGGCTTTGTTAGCCGAGAAAAAATATCCATCAAAACTAAATAGCTTTATTTTGAGATGCCTTGAGAAAAATCCCGAGGAGCGCTTCTCCGATGCGAAAGAGATGCTGGAGGCCTTCGATCAGGTTTGGCAAGGAACGTATTCCGGAAAGTTTCCTCGCGCAGTCAAAAAGCAGTCCGTCAGCAAGGTGCTCTTACCTATTTGTGTCGCAGCGATTGCAGTAACCGCCTTGACCGTCTACTTTGTGCAGCATCAAAACGCCCGTACCCAAACGACACCCCTCCCTGCTGTTGCAGCCGTTAAGCCGCCTGTTCCGACTGAGTTAGAGGATGAGCCACCAGAACCAAAGAAGTCATCGAAGCAGAAAACATTTGACACCGTGATGCTTGAGTTGATCCAAAAGCAAGGCGGTCCGGAGAACACCCTTCGATATCTCAATGGTATGAAACAGACCAACAAGACCGAAGGCGAGAAGATTCTTGCGGATATTCAAATAGCAAAGCTGTATGAGTTGAGTGGTCACGAAGCTGATGCACGCAAGCTTTACGAAAATGCAGTCGCTCGAGTGTCTAAGGTTGCCGGAGCAAACTCTCCGAAAATGCTGCAGCTCTTAGCACTTTTGCGGCGTAATTACATTGAAGCAGGTGATTACGCAAAGGCTCAAAACGTTGATTCACATCGTTTGAAGATCCTCGAATCAAGCGGAATAAACGATCAAGAACAGAAATCAATGGCAATTTTGCAATTAGTCGAGGATTGTCTTTATCAAACGAAAATGGAGGAGGCTTCGGCGTACTTAAATTCTGCGGAACTAGTTATATATGCTCGTAGCGATAAAGTTCCAAAACTTCAGGAAGCCTATTCGTTTTCGCTTAAGGCACATCAATCATTTCGCATGCATCAAAATCAAGACGCTTCTTCGTTGGCTTCGAAAGCTTTTGAGAGCGCTAGTAATGCGACAACGAGCGAATTTGCCGCAGAGGTTCTTGAATTGACCTCATTAATCTACGATGAAATCAAGGACCGAAAAATGGTGGGACTCTGTCTGCGTAAAGCCGTGCAAGCGCGCAGAGCTGCAAACGATAAAGGCAGTGATGAGATGATCGCCGATTGTTTGAAGGTCGCACAAAATTACTCCAAGAGACGTGTCTCAGAAGGTGTAATTAGATATTTGAAGGTATTTCCTCAGATCGCGGAGCTTAGACCTGGACCTCCATCGCCAGAGTTGGCTGCCGGACTGACTTTGTATGTAAAAACGCTAAACGACACTGGAAAAACAAAGGAAGCGCAATCAGTCGAAAAGCAGTTCGAAAAACTGAAGCAACGTCCTAAGGTTCAACTGCCTGCAGTGTGAACCAGAAAGTACTTCCTTCTCCCTCTTTCGATTCCACTCCAATTCTTCCATTTTGTGCTTCTACAAATACTTTGCAGATAGCCAGGCCTAATCCTGTACTGCCTACTTTTTTCGCGTCGGAACCTACTTGTTTGTAAGGTTCGAAGATCACTGTTTGATACTTTGGTGCAATTCCGGGCCCGGAATCTTTGATGCTGAATTGGATTTGATTCTCAATTTTTTCTGCCCGCATTTCTATGCTGCTGTTTGCTGGAGAGTACTTGATAGAATTTGAAAGTATGTTGACAAATACGCGCAGCGTGCGTTCGGCATCAGCGTTTACAAAGGTCGCTTTCGGTACCTTTTCTGTGTTGAATGTAAGAGATTTGCGTTGTGCTAGTCCACTTACTTCTTCTACCGCCTGTTGAATTAATGCTGATGCATCTACTGAATCGATGTCCAATGATAGTTCCCCAGCAAATGATTTCTCAAGATCTAGTAACTCATTGATCAGACTCAAGAGCCTTAGAACGCTTTTCTCGGACGACTTCAAAACGCGTTCGGCATCGGGCGAATCCAGTTCAATTGTTTTATTGCTGAGCATAGATAGGTTGATTCGCAGTGATGAAAGTGGTGCTCGTAGGTCATGATTGATCATTGCCGCGAATTCTTGACGCGCACGTTCGAGAGTCTTTCGTGCTGTTATGTCCGTGCAGATGGCAAAATACTCTCCTGCGGATTCTGACCACTCGACTTGCCACAAAAGATCAATTGCGGTTTTATCACGCTTGATCAGTCGATTCTCGAATGATTGCACAGTTGCCGCCTGTCGCATTCTCTTCAGAGTTTCGACCGAGAGTTCAAGCTCATTAGGAAGCAAAAATTCAGCGAGCTGTTTTCCCGCTAGCTCACCTGGAAGATAGCCCCAGTTCGTCCACGCAGAAGGACTCAGCGACTTAAATGTTAGATTGGGAGTGAGGCTGCAAATTACTTCACTTGAGTAGTCCGCAATTGCATGTTCTCTTTGCCTCAATTCAGAGAATGCCAGCTGGCAATTGCGCGCCGCTGTAATCAAGTTCGTATCCGTACTGTTGGGATCGCTTTCCCCAAGCTTATTGAGCATCTCGATGCTGCTTTGAAGCGGGAGAAGTATGCGCCGATCGCAAACGTAGATTGCCACCATAAGCGCGACTGAACTCCAGGCTATATAAAGCAATATTATGCTACGTACGCTCAGACCCAAAATACCTGCTGATTCAAACGGAGTTGCAGCATACAGATAAGCTAGAAATCCGTAGTGCAGTAATATGAGTAGAGCGCTGACAATTTTGATTCTCATTCTTTCTGTTTTGAGATTGGAAGTCTCAAGGCTCGGCCAAAAAGAGTTGCTAGCGTCAAGAGCGCAAAAAAGAGTGATACCAATGCGCCGACCAACCATGCTGGTATAAAACTCATCGACTGATCTGCTGTGTCTCCAATCAGTGCCGCTAGAGACATTTTATAAATCATTGTGATCATCTGAGGCAGTTCGGCTTGTCCAAGCATACAAACAAGCGCCAGCGCGATCCACGCGGTGATCGCAATTAGATAGGCATGGACAGCAATCTTTTCATCTGGTCTTTCAGTTCCCTTGAGGACAGGGGCTGTCTTTTCTCCAAGCTCTTTCACAAGTAGTTGATCTTTTTGAATCAGCGCAAGTGGTGTCAAGTCGTTGTTATGCGCTTTTTCCAAAGCGTTGCGTCGAAGGCGTGCTAAATACCAATTCCTCAATCGAGAATACTCGGAATCAGCTCTTGTGATTATGTCGTCGCTCATACAGATTGCTTGGCTTCGTTAACTGGAAGAATCAATGTCCAATAAAACAGCATAGGTTCAATTTCGTCAATGATGGGCATATTGGTCCAGATTTGCTTTGGCAATGCAAAGGAAATGAACGGAAAGACGATGGCAAAGATCCTGATAGTTGAAGACGAGGAAGAAATTCTCGAAAGCATCGAGCTCGTTTTGAAATCGCAAGGACATACTATCGAATCTGCCTCTGATGGTGCTGAAGCAAGCCAGCGCTTGAAGATTTATCCATACGACTTGATCGTTCTCGACATCAACTTACCCATAATGAGCGGGCACGAAATTCTCCGCCAATTTAGAGCCGCAGGCGGCAAAACTCCGGTGCTTATGCTCACCGCACAAGATTCAGTCGAGTCGAAGGTGGCTGGACTAGATGGTGGTGCCGACGATTATCTGGTCAAACCATTCAATGCCGCTGAATTAAGTGCACGAGCAAGAGCCTTGCTCCGGCGTAACAGCGAAGAGAAATCTTCGATTCTTAGTTGCGGCAGTATCAGCCTGGATACGGTTTCACGACAAGTACTTTTTGAAGGGCAACCAGTTCAACTTTTGCCGAAGGAATTCGCTCTTCTCGAGTTCTTTCTCCGTAACCAAGGACAATATTTCAGCGCGGATGCTTTGCTTGAGCGTGTCTGGTCAGCCGAATCCGATTCGACAAAAGAAACGGTTCGCGTTTGGATCAAAAGACTGCGAGACAAGCTCGGCGGCCTGGAGCGCTGTCCGATTAAAACTGAAGCTGGTGTTGGGTATACCTTGCAGGCTGCAGGCAAAGATCGGTGAGGAACTCACTCTTTATTGAAAAATGCCTCCCATGCCAGATTAGCTCCTGCCTCGCTGTTTGCCAGCGTCGCAGGCATTTTCTCCAAAGCATCTAGCTTTTGCTGCTGAGTCGGACGTTCGCCTCCCTTTGTTGCAAGCTGCTTTCTCGCCAGCTCTGGTTTAACAACAACTCCGTAAACTTGATCAGCGCGATTGTCTTCATCCGAGCCGTCTGCAAGATTTAGCTCCTTGCGCCCGTTGCTAATTTGCTTCAGTATCTTATTTGAATCAGCCAGAAAGTCCTGATAATCATCATGGCTGAGTTTCTTCTTCATATCGCTGAAGACTTGCTCGTCGCGGTTCGTGAAGAATTTATCGACAGCTTTTGCGGCGAGCTTTTGAGTAGTTTGGGCATTGAAGTCCTTCACTTCAATCGAAGGCTTATTGTCGCCATCATGATCAATTATTTCAACCGACGGTAATTTATCATTCGTGTTAGTCGACAGTTTCTCCAACTTACTTGTGACAGCTTGAAAGTGTTCTCTATTGACCTGCGGACCCCATGCCGCCAGCCGTTCATTCAAGAGTGCAACTGCTGATATTTCATCCGACCCCCTGTTAACTAAATCCAAAAGCGACTTTGCATGTTGCCCGACTAAAACCTCACCCTCATTACTCATTTCCAGCCTCCCTTTAGCTCCCCTTGAACATAAGGTGAACGCGTTACACCAGCGTTAAATGATGTCTTTGGCTTGCTTGTTGGCGGTGACGCAATTCTAAAAGCTATCGCGCGATTCCGGGGACGTCGGTGTTCCCTTTTTAGAACTCGGTCTGAAAAAGAATATGTAACAAATTGAACCTGTAAATCCTTGTAGAGCAACAGTTCTCAATCGGTCTTTACGTTGCTCGGAAAGCCTGGTCCGCAAGCCTGTCCAGGTTGTATATTGTCGGCGAAGTATTGACAAAAGGAATTGCTTTCGTCAGCGCATAACGATCTGTGGAATTTTCGTGGACACCTAAATGCACAGTAAGCTGTGTTGTAACTGACATTCCAATTGCAGAATGCAAAGCTTATTATGTAAGCACAAACGAACCCAAGCCTTTACCCTTTCGGAAGCTCTGCGCAAGCGGAGCTTTCGACTTAAAGGACATCGTTTACGTAAAATCAATGCCGGAAATCGCTCGCGAAAAATCTATCGCATCGTCGCTGCTCAGCTCTCCTGCTGAGCCTTCAGTGTTGTCTGGAGTTAAAGATTTTGCCAATGGCGCTGCTGATGTGTTCAGGCGGGACGTGTTGGGCGTTCAACAGTTGACAGAACGCCTTTGGTCCTACGACCTGGGAGCAAATCAAAGAGTCGTCAAAGACACAGCAAAGCCCGATGCTGGGCTAATGTTTATTGGTGGTACCGTAGCCTCCACTGTGCTTGAGTTCGCTGCGGTGCACGCTGCGCTCAGTAAAATAACGCGACCGATCTCTGCTGTTTCCAAGTTAGCAACTATGGCTACGTCAGGCGCGATAGTAGAAGGCATCAAAGTTGCCGACGAGTCGAAACCGGATTTCGCTCGTGAGAAGTACAAACAGTTGAGCGCCGGTGCTGGTTCGATGTCTGCCATGTGGGCAGCTTCAGCCGGACTCAGCTATGTTAGCTTGTTCGGCAGAGCCGGATATCGTGGATTGCCAGACAGTATCGCCGCGAATGCTTCGGCCGGTATGGCAGCTGGAGTCAGCCATGGCGTCATCAATTCAGCGTTCGATGGAACAAGTCCGCATATCCTATCAGATCTCGCACAAGGCGCAGCGTTCGGTACACTCTTCGGTGTGATCGATCATCGATTGGGAAGAGCGAGGCTTCGGCTTACGCCGAACGAGAATGCGCCGAAGCTCCCCTCGACAGAGGAATTGGTAGGTGCAAAGTACGACACTAGCTACGAGTTGCGTTCTCCCATTTTTACTTGGATTGCCGAGAACTATCCGAAGCTTCGTCCGGAAAATTATGCAAAGTTGCGGGACCAGCAATTGCGTGCCGGCCTTGAAATGGATCTTGCTGATTGGAATGCCGAACAACGAGTAAAAATCGTTGACCAGCTGCGCAAACTGGCAGGACGGTCGGTCGCAACGGATGCCAACATTGATGCCTTCATTGGTGGTCTCAAAAATATCGGAACTGCTCCCTTTGAAAATTTTGGCGCTCGTGCACATGAGATCTGGCGGCGCTCATATGACGATGCTTTGAGGATGAAAGATCGCATTGCGCCAGATGCAAAAATGAATGATCTTATTTCCGGAGTCGATTCGCGAGGAAATGACCATTATTTCCGAGGCGAATTGCGCCAAGCTGCTAACGATCAGGAAGCCTGGCTGAGCTCACTTTGGAATGCAAGCGAACGCCCGCACAAGCTCAAGGTCAACCAACGCGTCACAGACATGCTTACAAAATTTTCCAAAGATGCTGGCATGCAGAAAGTCTCCGCTGAGATTCAGCCCGGAATGAGTGCTGATGGTTCCTATGGCATGGGTTCATTTGGCTTCAATCCAATGATCACCCGAGATCCATCTTCTGCACGCTTTGTCGAAGTCAGCTTCCATGAATTCAGGCACCATTTGACTGGCTCGCTCTCGCTCGATTCTCTTGGCCGGCTGGCGCGTTACTATCTAACCAAAAAAGACCCCGCATCTGTCGGGGAGGCCCGACAGCGCGCGGCCGACATTGAATCGGTGAAACCCTTTTTGGCTCGGGAAGGCTCTGGATTCTTACTTGCAAAAGACCTACTCGACGAGGGCAACAAGTTGCGTCGCGCGCTTTGGTCAAAACCGACATCGCCCGAAGATTACGCTAATCACTACACGGCAACTCTGAGATCCGAATACAAACCAGCCGCACTGCCTGCCGAAATAGAAAACTTAGCGCTGCGCGTTGCAAGCGATCCATCCAAACCAAACGATTTGCTATTTCGCGAAGCCTTGAAGCCGATTTTCGAAGAGAGAGGACTCGCTTTGCGAATCGAGGATAGTGCCGTCAGGTTGAACAACTACGTTGGACAAAAGTCAGAACAAGAAGCGTTCTCAGCGGGGATTTTGGCAGCAATTCGTGCGCGCGCCTGGGGTTATAAACCGGATGGCAGTAAGCTGCCCATGCCGTTTCCGGACGCGCGCCAATCTATGGGCGCCTATCTTGCGAATCGACTGGAGAATATGACGGTAAATTCTGCGGGCAAGTTTGAGTATGATTTATTTAGCTATGGAAAGGATCGTTCTCCGAAATCGAGAAGACCCTTGAGTTATGAAGATTAGCAAGTGGATTTTCGTGGACACCTAAACGAGCAGTCGCAGTGTGTTGAATCCGACCTTTGACCCTGGCGATGCGCATATGATGTAAGCACAAACGCACCCAAGCCTTTACCCTTTTGAGAGCCCTGCGCAAGTGGGGCTTTCTACTTAATGGATGACCTGTCAAAGTAAGAATGTCAGACCGTCCTCAGACCACGGTGTCTGATTCACCATCATTACTCAGACTCGCTAGGAGGAATGCCAGAGCGACTTGGAGATGATGGATACACGATTGGAACCGCCTCGACAACTCCTTGAATTACACCCAAATGAATCCATTCACTGAGCGCCTCGAGTATCAGATCCCAAAACCTGCGAGTTTACAGGAGATCAAATTTAGACCGGCGGAACGGCATTAATCGCATTCCGCTTTATGTTTCAAACCAGAATTGCTTTGTCCACCATCGCTTACGCCAAACTTTTGGTCGACTAAATGAGGCTGGTGCTCATGCGAAGCGATGTTACGTAAAACACAAAAAAGTAGAATTGCCAGCCAACACAATTTGTTGGCCGGCAAGAGAAGAAAATTGATTAACTATGCTTTATCCAGCCTTGTGGATTTTACCTGCCTTAATACAGGCGACGCACACGTTCATTCGCTTGACCATTGAACCTACTTTTACGCGAATGTTTTGTAGATTCGGCAACCAGCGTCTCTTGTTGTGCGGATTATAGTGCGAACGCAAGAAGGTATATCCCATACCTGTTTGCGGACCTTTTCCACATGTTTCACAACGTCTAGCCATGACAATTAGTCCTATTCTTATGACACGAAAGTATTGCTGGTAGCTCGTTTGCTCGTTTTATGAGACATAGGGTCTGCGCATGAATTGCTTCGACCTGGGTATGTCTAATTAGAGCGTCGGAGGTGATCGGGCGAAAGCCTGCAAACCTCCAGAGCGTTCAAACAAGCTTGTGTCCCTCTTAGAGGAACAACATGAGCTGCCAGCTCCACACGAAGGTGAAATTATATCACGAGACAGCTATCGTTCAGAAAGTCTGAAGGATATAGGGTCTTAATAGCCTGACAACTACATTTCTGGTTGTAAGTTGGGTATAGACAGCTAGTTCGTGGTAGCCTGTATCGGTAGCATTTACTACGCTTACCGAGTCGCCTCCGGGCTAACTAGTAAAGAGAAGAACCAGAGAATTGCTGAGCAAATCAAGCGCTCTCAATACTTCAATCTGATGCAATAAACGCTTCTAAACGTTTTGAAATCGTGGTATCAATCAGTACGTCAGCAGTTGGTAAATCAGGTCGACAAGTGAGTGGTGAGGGAGACAAGGATTAGGGGATGGCACTCGTAAATTACGCCGCGAGGGAAATCAACTGTAAGATCGTTTACTACGGCACCGGTCTTGGTGGCAAAACGACTAATTTGAAATATATTCACAGCCAGTTGGCACCATCAACTCGCGGTGAGTTGATAAGCCTTGCGACAGAAACTGAAAGAACTTTGTTCTTTGACTTCCTTCCATTGGATTTGGGTTCAGTTCAAGGATTTAAGACCCGTTTTTCACTTTATACGGTTCCGGGTCAGGTCGAATACAACGCTAGCCGTAAGTTGATTCTTAACGGTGTGGACGGCATCATCTTCGTGGCAGACTCTGATGTCATGCGCGCGAAGGAGAATGCAGAATCATTGCAAAACATGATTGATAACCTTGCTGAATACAATTTGACTTTGGACAACATTCCATGGGTTCTCCAGTACAACAAGCGAGACCTGGCAAACGCTATGAGCGTAGAGCGCATGGAGCGCGATTTGAATATTCGTGGAGTTCCAAGTTTCGAAGCGGTCGCCTCGGAAGGTCTTGGCGTATTCGCTACTTTGAAAGCAATTTCGAAGTTGATCTTGAACCGCTTGCAGTAGCACCACATCTAGTATCAAACGATAAAGGCAGAACCGAGGTTCTGCCTTTATTGGGTTTGTTGCGTTTGTTTGATCGGTTTTGTGTGTGCGTGTTGCGAAGTTATTGGAAGTAAGGCAGTCCCTCCATCAGGGTTGTTTGCTTTGATCAGGTAGAGGGCTATCAAAGCGTTTGTCGGTCATTGCGGTTTTTGGGGTCTCGGTTCCCCGCCAGCCATGTATACAAATTAGCAGGCGCTTTTGGCGGTGACTTGGCAAACAAGAGATATTTTGAAAGAGGCTATGAAAAATCGCATCCTTGTATATGTTATTTATCGGCAGAATACATGCACCAAAAATTTAATAGCAAAGTAGGCGAATCTGGCTTAGGCTAAGGCTTGTATCAATCACGCTGGGGCAAACGGTGGGTCCTTTCGGAGCCGTACCAATCGACAAAGATGCTGAGATTGCATCGCTGCAGAAGGCGATGGAGTTCGAACGTCGCGCCCGCTACACCAACTTTAAGGGTAAAAGCACTACTTTCGCTGAGTTCATGCGGCGTTCGGCCGAACGACTGAGCAAGCGCTTTCCGCTAGATTCGCGCTGGTCGACTCTTCGTGGATTATTTCGGCAGTATCCGAATCTTGATGTCGGCGCTCGTATATCGATCATACGTAGAACTGAGGAGCTACTCTTTGGTAAGGCTGCAAAATCAGACGAGCCGGCCGCAAGTCCAAAGGTTCACATGCATTTCGAGCCGGACCCTTCCAAGCACTATCCCGTTTATAGCCAGGGGGAACGTCCAAGTGAACCGCAGCGTGGCGCCTCGCCTTATGCACCGGCGCCTACTTTGAAGACACCGAGCGCTGGAAATCTAAGTGAAGGCGGATCCGGCAAGCCAAATTCGCCAGGGCGAACTCCTGCCGATCGAAGTTCAGACAGGTCGCCGGATTCCAAAGACGCGCCCGGAAAGAAGCTGCCTAAGTCGAGGACAAGCGATACTGGAAAGCCGAAGAACAGCGGTGGACAGCCTGCCGGAAGAGCTGGCAGCGGCGTGGGCACCGCTGCCAGTCCTGGGAATGCTGGAAGTGCAAGGAAGCTTGCTAAGCCGGACATCGGCCCATCTAAGCCTGCCGGCGCTGGAAAGCCTCCTGAGGGAAGCTCGCCGCTGTCAGCTCAGCGGATGCAAATTAGACAAAATGCCGTACCTGACCCGACCGTTATCGTTTCGGCCGAGAATAGAAATAATTCGGTTAACAACGCAAAAGAGAAGTTAACAGGGCGTCCTGTCCGATCGCTCGAACAGGAGGATGCCGCCGTAATAAGTGGGCGGGACGTCATTCTCTCGCCGCTACCAAACTATCAAAACGATAATTCTGCCAAGCGCCCGGAAAAGAGTAATAATTCTTCTAGACCTGCTCCTGCACCTTCAACAAAGAATGAGGATCCACAATCGGTGAACGTTCAGTACGTTAAAGGTGTTGGACCTAAGATGGCTGAACTATTAGCCCGTCTCGACATTCACACTGCGGAGGATTTGATACGCCATTATCCGCGACAGCATTTGGATTTCCAACACCATATGCCTATTCGGAATGTTCGCCCTGGTGAAGATGTCACCATATTCGGTACTATAAAGAGCGTGGGCGCCTTTCAGTCAAAGAAGGGCAATATTTCCATAGTCAGTATTCTTATAAATGATGGTACCGGCAGCATTACCGTTAGTAAATTCATCGGCGGCAAGTCGAATAAGTATCTGCTTGACCGCTATAAAAACTCGTATCCGAAGGGTGCACAGGTGATGGCGTCGGGAAGGGCCGAGCGCGACAGTTATGGGAACAGGCTGCAACTGAAAAACGCCGAATTGGAGATCCTCGGCAACTTAGCTGGCGCGGATGAGGAAATCGATTCGTTGCATGCTGGTCGACTCGTGCCGGTTTATCCGCTAACAGATGGTTTGTCATTGCGCGTTTTGCGTAGCATCATTCATAGCGCGCTTGAAACGCATGTATCCGTTTTGAATGACCCTCTGCCACCATACATTCTCGAGCAATCTGGACTGCTGGATCTTCAAAGCGCGTTGTGGGGAATTCATTTCCCTGAAAATGAGGATCAGAAGGAAGCTGCTCGCAAACGCTTGGTTTTTGATGAGCTTTTAAGTTCGCAACTGCAACTGGCAATGCGGCGCCATCGCTTTCAATCGCAGAACGAAGCGATTGCGATGGAAGCAAGTGAAGGCAAGTTGATCACGGAATTCAGAAAGCTGCTTCCGTTCAAGCTGACCGGAGCACAGGAGCGCGTGTTCGGAGAAATCGCTTCAGATCTGGCATCTGAGCACCCCATGCATCGCCTTGTGCAAGGTGACGTCGGTTCGGGTAAAACGGTTGTTGCTGCTATGGCATCCTTGGTCGCGGTGGAAAATGGATTTCAGGCTGCGGTGATGGCGCCGACCGAAATCTTGGCCGAGCAGCATTTCAGGCAGTTCCAGAGATGGCTCACACCCTTGGGCTTGAACTGCGCGCTCTTGCTTGGAAAGCAAGGTGTGAAGGAACGACGGCAGGTTCAACAAGGCCTGCAAAATGGACAGGTTCACGTCGCCATTGGAACGCATGCTTTAATTCAGGACGATGTTGAATTTCGCAATTTGGGGTTTGTGGTCATCGATGAGCAGCATCGATTCGGAGTGAAACAGCGTGCGCAGCTGAAGGCAAAGGGAAAAAATCCAGAGCTTTTGACAATGACTGCCACGCCGATTCCACGAACACTAGCGCTTACCTTGCATGGCGATCTGGATGTGTCGGAAATTGACGAGCTGCCTCCAGGCCGTAAGCCGATCAAAACGGAACTCGTAAAAGCAAGCGGCAAGCGCGATCTGCATGCAAATATCAAAATGGAAATTTTGAAAGGGCGGCAGGTCTACATCGTATTTCCGCTGATCGAGGAATCCGAGACGCTCTCCGCGAAGGCGGCAACCGCTGAGTTCGAGAAATTGCAGACGAGTGTGTTCCCCGAGTACAAGATTGGCTTGATGCATGGCAAACTGAAGCCTGAAGAAAAAGACAAGGTCATGGAAGAATTTCGCAAGGGCGAATTTCAAATCCTGGTTTCAACAACAGTAATTGAAGTTGGGGTCGATGTTCCAAATGCCACGGTGATGGTAATTGAAAACGCCGACCGCTTCGGGCTAGCCCAATTGCACCAGCTGCGCGGTCGGGTCGGACGTGGAGGTGAGCAATCATACTGTTATCTGGTTGCTGATGTGAAATCAGAAATGACAAGACAGCGACTCGGTATCATGTGCCAAACCAACGACGGATTCGTAATCGCAGAGAAAGATCTCGAACTGCGTGGACCTGGCGAATTCCTTGGTGTCCGGCAATCAGGAATGCCGGACCTGTTGCTCGCCGACATAGTCAAAGACGCCAAGATTTTAGAGGAAGCACGAAAGATCGCGATCGAAATAGTCAAAGAAGATCCCGAATTAGAAAAGCATCAACAATTGAAACGCCTGCTCTCGACCAAAAACAGCGGCGAGAAAACCGACCTGATCAGCTCTGGCTAATGTCTAATTCCTCTGGCCGCCCGCTCAGATGCACGGTAGATTGTGCTATTCCGGCCGCCGCAGCCTGCGACTATCAACTGATCGTGTAATCTACTTGTTTTGCGAAATACTCTTTCATGGATTCAAAGGCGCCGCGCTCTACGATTGCGTCGCGATCTATTGCTCGATCTACGGCTAGAACTCCATCCAAATGATCTATTTCGTGCTGTAGCAACTCCGATATATCAATTGGCAGTTCGTTCCATGAGTGTGACACGCCTTCTGCATCTTCATATTGAATTGAGATAGATTTATGTCTGCGCAACCTGACCAGAAGCGAAGGAAAGCTCATGCAGTCGTCCCACATGGTGAATTGCTCGTCACTTTTCCAGATCAGTTCGGGGTTGATAATGGTGTGCAACTCACCGTTCAGGTTCATGGCGATAAAGCGTTTTGGGATTCCAATTTGAGGCGCTGAAATGGCTCTCCCGAAGCCGTGTTCGGAACGGAACAGTTCCAGCCGCTTATGTAGCTCGCGAATTTCTTCCTGCAATATTGGGTCGTTTAATTCCGTTACACGTTCTGAAACAGTGCGCAAATTTGGATCCCCGAGCAGTAGCACTTCGCGCACCGTGCCTTCCTGTGCTGACTGAGTTCTAGATTCCGTGCGGTCATTTGGAGTGGCAGCATAATTCTTCACGATGAAATTGCCTACTGCGCAGAGTTGACTGAATACAAGTGCCACTTGCCGCTATCTGCGACATACGTTGCACCATTGTGGAACCAATCGAGCCTGGGCAGCATTTCTCGAGGAATCAAAACGTAATGAGGTGCGGGCTTCTTCGCTAGAAATTCCTTTGCGTCATTATCGTTCATTAACCGCGAAACTGGTTTGTGCGTAAGCCACGGTACTGATGGTTCTTCAGCGGAGATCATCGCGATGCTCGCGTTTGCTTCTTTTGCTTTGAGAACCAGTCCGGAGAATCCGACCTGCCTGGCCTGGTAGAACACTTTCAATCCGCGCGGAACGACGATACCGCATGCAAGAAGTGCACACAGGCAAAGGGCTAGAGTGGTTCTTCTAGTACGACCTTGCACTAAGCCTGACCAGAAGACAGAGAGGATAAGCGCAAGTGGACCCAAAAGCCACATGCTTGAACTTGCGATCTCCTTAACGTATCCCCGGAGAACTAAAGGCGCGACTGTAATTCCGACCGTCACTAGCAGGGTGATAAGAATTGCAGGCAGTAATTTGCGAGCTAGTTTTAGCCGGAAGAAATGTTCGAGCTGCACGGCTACTAGAATCGCAAACGCGGGGATTGCAGGCAAGATGTAGGTGGGCAGCTTTGTTTTGATGATCGAAAAGAGAGTAATGACAGTAATGAACCATGTTGTGCACAGGCGTATGAATGCCGCTGTGTTGTGGACGGGTTTCTCCGCCGCTCCTCGATCATTCAGGAGCTGTTGTCTTTTGGCGGATTGTAGATCTTGAGTGATCGAATCGGTCGAATTGGATGCTTCTGCGCTGCTGAGATCGTTCGCCGATGACGTGCGCCCCGCGGATTTTCGGGAATCAGCTTTTCGTGCGAAAGGCGCGAATCCCTTCCATGCGCTTCTCAAAATCCCGGGGGCGGATAAGCTAAGGAGTGACCAGGGAAACAGCCCGCAGAAATAAACGGGGATGTAGAACCAAAATGGTCCTTGATGATTTACCGTTCCCATCATTCTTCCAAAGTTTTGCTCCCAGAAAAATGTATAGAGGAAGCGCCCATCCGTTGCGATTGATGCCGCGACGTACCATGGCAAGTTGAGGAGCAAAACGATTCCTACTCCAATCAGAGGTTTGATTGAGAGAACTGTTTTGGCGAAATCCTTGACGCCTTTGGAGACAGACAAGAAGTAGGGAAGGAATGCAAGTCCGCAAAGTATCAGGGCTATCGGTCCCTTATTCAAAACTGCGAAGGCAAGACTGAAGTAACCAATTATCAGGTCTTTTGTGGAGCCATATCTGCTCCCTTTGAACAAGAAAAGAATACTGCCAGTGAGAAACAGGCAAAGAGTCATATCAGTTAGGCAGACATGACCGATTATTGAGCTGAGCGGATTTGCCAAAAAGATGATAGCTGCCAGTGCGGCGATCTTTCTTCGAAGCATCGGACGGCAGCCGGCATAAATTACTAAACCCGTTGCAATCGCAGAAAGAGCAGCGGGTAATCTTCCGGCAAATACGTTTATGCCAAACAATTTGTAGGATCCAGCCACCATCCAGAAGAAGAGGATCGGCTTGTCCAGCCATGGAACGTAATTGTTCAGTGGCAATAGATACTGATTTAGCTCAATTGATTCCCGCCCGGATTCTAAGAAAAAACTGTCCGTTGGATCAAGCGGACCATAGGATCCTAGCCACGGTATGTAGGAAAGCACGCCGGCCAAAAGGACTAAACTCGGCCAGAAATATTTTCCGCGGTCCATAGCTGCAGTTTTTTTGCTATCAGCCAGCTTCGTGCTTTCAAGTGAGGTCAGCTCGTCTGCCGGTGACTCAGCGGACTGCTCCTTGACTGCAATGTGAGGATTCTCTTTCGGACTAGCCAATTCTTAGTAGACCGCACCGGGCGATGCGCCTCCGGACTGAATGGGTGGTGCCGCTTGTGGTGCGTTGGGTGCTCCGGCCGGGTTGCCGTTGATCGGCGGAGCGACTGGCGGTCCGCCGGTCGCCGTTGGTGGCGCAGCTCCTGGATTGGGAGCCCCTGTCTGGTTGTTGGCATCAAGCTGCATCGGAGCGGCCGGCTTTAACTTGCTCAAGTTGTCTTTTGATTGCTGGCTGTATGGACCAGAGGGTGCAATGGCTAGATAATTCTCGAATGCACTAATTGCATCGGCGTCATTATTCTGCTTCATGTAAAGAACGCCCAGTGCGTAATGTGCCGCTGAGTAGTTGGCATCGATCTTAAGTGTTTCCTGATACTGAGCTAGAGCCCCTTCGACATCGTTGGCTCCGACCAGGGCAAGACCTAGATTGTAGTGTGCCATCGTGCTCTGTGGATCGAGATCAACAGCTTGCTGATATTCGCGAACCGATTCAGTGTAGTTCTGCTGTGCCAGGTAAATGTTGCCGATATTGACGTGGGCGTCGATAAACTTGGGATTGATCTCCGCGGCTTTACGGAACATCGACATGGCAGCGTTAAGATCGTTGTGTTTCTGCAGCGCCAGTCCAAGCGAGTTGAACGCGTCTGGGTCTCGCGGTTTCAGCTGTACTATTCTCTGGTACAGAGCGATGCAATCTTCCGTTTTGTTCTGGTCGTCCAGATTTTCGGCAAGGTCTTCCAGAATATCGACATCATCAGGATTGGCTGCCAGCAGCTTGCGAAGCATTGATTCAGCTTTTGTAAAATTGCCGCTTTGTTCCTCCACGCTCGCTAGTGTCAGTTGCGCCTGTTTGAGGTCCGGATTCAGATTGAGCGCTGCTTCCAGAGCCGACCGAGCGCCAATTAGATCCTTCGTCTTTAGCAGTGCTGTGCCGAGTTCGACATAGGCGCCTGGATCGTTGGTGACAAGGCTGAGGCCCTGGCGATAAAAATCGATCGCTTGTTGGACGTTTCCACCCATTAGATAGGTACGCCCGAGATTGATCATCGCGGCGCCGTCATCAGGATTTAACGTCAAAACAGTTTTGAACTCTTGCTCTGCATCGCCCAGTTGTTTGTTGATCTGTTTGATGATACCGAGGTTGTAGTGGGCGCTCGCGTTCTTTGGGTTGGATGCAATTACTTGCGTATAGCAAGTTTGCGCTCCATCCAGATTGCCTTGAAGTTGCTGTATGAAGCCCAAGCTATACAAACTGTCCATGTCTTTTGGATTGATGCGCACTGCGGCTTGGAACTCGGTGCCAGCGTTCTTGATGTCTTTTTGTTTGTACAACAAGCTGCCGAGCTGAGCATGCCACTCAGCGTTGTCCGGTTTCAATGCAATAGCATTTCGCAATGATGAACTTGCATCTTTCAACAATCCTTGAGCCGTCAAGCATCGTGACAATGTTGCGTGCGTTTCGGCTACGGTCGAGTCAATCGAAATAGCTTTGCGCAGCTCGTTGGCGGCACCAGGATAGTTCTTGAGTGCCATCATAGCTGATGCCATGTTGTAGTGGATGGAAAAGTTGTTGGGATCGTGCAAGATGACTTGCTGATACTCATTAATGGCTTGCTGATACTGCCCCTTGTCCTGAAAGCTTGCCCCTAGTTGCGAGCGCGCTTTGAGGTTGTCTGGATATGCTTGAACGACTTGCTGCAGCTGGGCAATAGCAGTATCGAGGTCTCCACTTATGCGCGAGGCGATACCGAGATTCATTCTCAAAAGAGGAACGTCAGGGCGCAGTTTAACAGCTTCGTTATATTGATTGATCGCCTCGGTGGTCTGCCCTTGTGATTGCAGCAGAAGACCGAGACTCTCTCGTGCAAATGCGTCGTATGGTCGCAACGTGATGGCGCGCTTGTACTCAGCGATCGCGTCCTCGACATCTCCATGCTGCTGCAATGCCGATGCCAGGCTGATGTGAATCAGTGGATCTTCGGGCATGCTTAATGCGACTGTTCGGAACTGGACAATTGCCTGCTCTAGATCTCCTGCCTTGAAGAAAGCAACACCTTGATAGTACTTATCAAGAAGTGACTTTGGCATTGGAGTTCCTGCGGTCGCGGGACTGGAAAGCAGTGATGTTAAAGGCAGCGTCAGTGCCAGTGCGAGAATTAGCCGCTTCATCAGTTCTCCTGTGTTTTTCGCCCATCTATAAATTGCGATCTTTCAAGCTCCAATTATGCAGGATGACAAGTCACATTCGCCAAAAGCATGTAGCAGTTATGCGCTGTTATGAATCGAATTTTAGAAACTCTTTGATTCTCAGGTTCCGCTGCCTGTTTGCTATTTGCTTTGCTTTGTCGTCTATTCGAGGCTGCGTCGATGAGTTGGCGTTCGACTATCATCGACTCGCTTTCACAAGCGTTCCAATCCATCTATATAGAACAAGTAAGTCGATGTTCAAGCTTCCATGAAGCGTTGGGTCTTCCAAGCGGCCGGCTAATTCAAGGGCGATTCGTAGACAGTTGGCCGCAAAGAAATGCGTTTTTGCAAGGCTTGGAATGCCAGCCCCGCTCAACTCCAGATACTGCCAGGTGGAACGTGTAGATTCGCTCCTGCCAAGAGCGCTCGGCTCCCCAATATCCTGTTGTGGCAGCCTTTGTCCGAATCCGATATGTATTAATGCGCGATTGATTTCCAATTTGGTATAACTTTCGATCCTTGCTGTCATCAACCCGTTGGGCGTTCCGACCCCTATTGTTAGATCGGGCTTAGGGAAAAACGCCAATTCTATTGATGTCCGATATCCGCGTATGAGCCGGCTTTAACGGGATCTATCGATATCGATCACTCCTTATATAGATGCGGATTTGCCGAGTCGCCGTTCATGGGTTGTGTCTCATAAAGCCGCTTTTCGGTGCCTATTTGATATTTTTCTGTGCGTTCAATCGATCCCAACTGTATAAACCCACAGTGAGCCGCGGCTAATAATGCAGGTTCTCGGGTGCAAAATTTGCAGAATTAGCGGAAATTACGAAAATGCTCTAAAAAGGCGACGCTGAAAACCCTTGCCAGGCAGCGATCTTCAAGTTCTTAGACAGTGTGGCGAATTTCTTGATTCATTTTTTGGACAGGTTGCACATTGTCCGAAAATGGCCCATTCGTGTACATTGTAAATAGAAAGCAATAGAAAACAGAACTGAGTCTCCTCGCGAACGAATTCTGTAAGGTGCATATGAGTAACAAGAAGACAAACGCACAGAAATTTGGTTAGCGTCACCAGTCGGTTACCGCACAGCTTTTTTCAATGTCAAATTGAATTATTCGAAAAGGATGCTTGAACAGAGCAGTTGCTTGTTCGCGTTCGGTTCGGGGTTGCGACTTTTAACATTAGTCGGGCTTTGCTGTGAGCACAAATTGGGAAGTCTTTCCGTCGATACATCTATAGAAAAGAAGTGGTGAGCTGTCATGGCCGTTTATAAGCGCAGAGTAACTGCAAAGAGATTTACCAGAGTCAATTATGGACCTGAGCATTACGAGCGTATTGCTGAGAACTGTCTCGAGAATTCAATCAATCACCTGAACACTGCGTATTCGCAAAAACTCGCAGGGGCTGAAGGCGCTGTTGAGTTCCGCGACCAAGGTGTTTATACCTTCGATAATCACGGCAAGCGATATCTCGACTGTCTCGGCGGATTCGGTATATTCAACGTCGGTCACCGTCACCCACGCGTAATCGAAGCTGTTAAAGCTCAGCTCGATCAAGTCTGCTTGCACAGCCAAGAACTCTTGAATCCATGGGCCGCACATCTTGCCCAACAGCTAGCATCGTTAGCTCCGGGCGATCTTCAGTATATGTTCTTCTGCAACAGCGGAACTGAAGCCGTAGAAGGCGCACTGAAACTGGCTCGCCTTGCTACCGGCAAATCAGAGATCATTTCCACGAAAAATGCCTATCACGGCGTCAGCATGGGGGCTTTGTCAGCCACTGGTCGTGATGTATTCCGCAAACCTTTCGAGCCGTTGCTCAATGGTTTCAAGCACGTTCCATTTGGCGATATCAAAGCTTTGGAAGAAGCAATCACCAAAGACACTGCTGCTGTTATCCTCGAGCCTATTCAAGGTGAAGGCGGTATCAACGTTCCACCAGTCGGGTATTTGCGCAAAGTTCGCAACCTCACCAAGAAGAAGGGCGTGCTCCTGATTCTCGACGAGGTACAAACAGGACTCGGCAGAACTGGACGCATGTTTGCTTGTGAACACGAAGGTGTCGTTCCGGACATTATGTGTCTTGCCAAAGCCCTCGGTGGTGGTGTAATGCCAATTGGTTGCTTTATGGCTACAAAGAAAATTTGGAAGGTTCTCGAGCCGAATCCAAGCATTCACAACTCGACTTTTGGCGGCAATCCGCTGGCTTGTGCTGCGGCGTCAGCAACCCTTGAAGTTCTCGTTGACGAACACCTTCCTGCTCGTTCTGCGGTTATGGGCAATTACTTCATGCGCAAGCTGGACGAGCTCAAGGAAAAGTATCCACAGTACATCATGGATGTACGCGGACGTGGTCTCTTGATTGGTCTAGAGTTCCAAGCCAAGGACATTCGTGAAGCTGTACAGGCTGAGCTCTTCCACAGAGGCGTGCTGGTTGCCGGCACGATGAATTCCAATCGCACAATCAGAATTGAGCCACCACTCATCATTACTGAGTCGCAAATCAATTTCATGGTCGACACACTTGAAGGAATTCTTGCTGAAAAAGCTGAAGCTGATAGCAAATCTAAAAAGAGAAGAAAGAAGAAATAATGGCACCGGAAATTAACCAAATTCTCTCCTATAGACTCAGGAAGCTCACCGAATCAGGAGCTTCGCAAGAGGAACTCGTCGAAACGATGAGACACTTCCTGCACTGCGATAGAGAGCAAAAGTTGGCTTCCTATGAGGCTGAAGGGGTGATTACACACCCACTTTTTGCTAAGGAAAAACCATTCCTCAGCGTCGTGTAATATTTTCTCGGGTTTGAAATTTTGGAGTCAATCTAATGTCAGCCGGACGCGGACATATCTGTCCTATTCGTAGAAAAAGCAGATCGCTTCGTAGCGTTATTACCCGTTGCTTACGCCAAGATGCAAGTATTGCAGTCTTGGAAGAAATCCTGCGCTCGGGGGCGGGGCAATGGACATGGACTCCGTCATTAAATTATCGACGTGACCCATTTTTCAGAGGCAATGCCGGTGTTTGCGAAAGACCGCGTCGTCATGTTTCGCGCAAGCACAGAAATGTTCAGGATCACCGCGTGTTGGTTGCTCGCTAAGGCAACTCACATTCCAAATCAAATGTAAGGGCGATGCAGGCATCGTCCTTTTTGTTGTGTGCCGAGCATGTTCAATAACTGGAGGTGAGAGTCCTCACACAACCCGATGACGGTGAAGTGTAGTGA
>JAIEQI010000077.1 GCA_019747875.1 Candidatus Obscuribacterales bacterium | reverse complement strand
CCCGCTTCAAAGCCAATAGGATCCGTCTGAAAGAACCGTCCTATCGATGCACTGTAATAGCGCGCTTTGTAATAGTAGCTCTGAAGCTCACTATCGAACCTCTGCCCTGTGCAACCAAACGGCGTTCCCGTCAGGCTTGGCGTCTCTCCAAATGGTCCATACTTCATGCTGCTGAGCACATCACCGGAAGCATCCGTAACCGCCACCAGTGAGCCCAAGCGGTCCTTGTGGAAATAGGTCTTCGTGCTGCTCTCGATCTTGATGAGCACTTCGTCAGGCAGAATGCCCGTAATATAGCGCTTCTCCAAGGTGCTGCCATCGTATTCCGCTATCAGCTGAACGCCATCGTACAGAAAGCCTGTATCCACTGAACTAACAGACTTCTGGGCTTGCCTGTTATTTGGGTCGTAGATGAAATCTACCGTGGTACCGCCAAGCGTTGCCTGCGTCATTCGGTTCAGTACGTCGAAGGTTGCCGTAAGCACTCCCGCGGTCAGGTTACCGTTATCATCGTAATCCTGTGCCACGCCCTGCACCGAGGGATACTGGTTCAGGTTGTTAGCGGAGCCGTACTTCGTCCTGTTGAAAGCTGTTGGTGAAGGCCAGGCATAATCAGCGTTATCCACGCTCTTGCTGGTGACCTGGTGAACCTTGTTGTAAGCAAAGTTCCAGGCGACTGAGCTGCTATCGAACGTGTGCTCCAAGGTCAAGATCGTCATCAATACGACAATGGGAGCGTCTACACGGTGTACGCAGCCTACAAGCACAAGGCAAGTTGTAGACGTGCTTGCTGTCGTAGTCGTTAAGGTTTTCTGCCTACACGTTCTGCCACAAGGAAAGCGGGTGTCGCACTCAATGCGATGTCGCAGCAAAGTGGACTGCCCCTACGAAGAGGGCTACCAGTCCGCTTCTCGAATACGATGGCGGGGCGTCCAAGTAGATAGCAGAAGTCCCATAGTGCCCGTGTGAAGGGGCTAGAGGGAAATCACCATGTAACCAATGTAGCACTGCTACGGCGGAAGCGGCATTAAGGTTTGCTACCGGTGCTGGTATCACTTATGGTCGGGAGGGATATCAGTTCAGGTGGCAAGTTATCAGAGTCAGCTTCTGAAAGCGAATTTAAGCCACCCACTATTACCAGTTTATCTGGCGAAGCTTCAAAGAGTTCTCCGCCTTGGCTCGGCCGTACCAAATCACCTATCTCTTTGCTTTGCCTCGTTTTTGGATCATACAATTCGATTGAAGCGGTTTCCACTGAATGATGACTGCTATCGAGCTGTCCTCCTGCAAAGATTATTCGTCCATCAGAAAGCTGCAAAACGGCAGCAGCAACGCGTGGTCGGATTAGCCGACCACCTGGGCTTATTCTCATTGATTTGGGATCAAAAAACTCGATTACCGGAGTATATTGAAGTTTGTCGGAATTTGTGATACCGCCAGCCAATAGGAGCCTGCCATCCCGCAGCTTCAAAACTTGGAGATCCCTGCGAGCGACGCTCATATCGGGTCCAGCAATTAACTTTTGCCCGTCGAGGATGTAGGTTTTCGAAATCTCCTCTGGAACATCATTTTCTCTCGGTTTTGTTCCTCCAATTACGAAATAACGCCCATCAGCAAGAATAACGACGGTCCCCGTTTCCTTCAGCAACTGGTTTGGCAATTTGATTCTCTTGTCTGAGCCAAGTTTCCCTAATGGTTTGCCTCGGAATACTACGGAACCCTTCTCAATCGTCAATGCCGACTTTGGAATCACTTCACTGATGGTGCGGGGGGCTGGCTCAGGTGTATTGCAACCAAAACACATCAAGCAACTTATAGCAATGAAATTGGGAAAGCTCCATCTCATTTTAAGAAGCCATGGTTACGCCGAGCAGCGTCGGCGGCTGAGAACACTGTCGCAGTCGCATAGTCAAACCATGACTGGCCGCCACTCGCCATTCTTTCGGCCGTTTTAGCAGCCCATAGATTGTTATGTCTGTCTTGCCGACTATCCATGCTTCTGTCTCCAGATTCATGCCCTAACGCAGCGTTGGCCGCTACATCTCCAGGCATGCCTTGAAAAACTAAATACCCGATGCCTAGCGCATGGCGTACAGCGTTAGCAAAATCTGTTCGTTGAGCCTTGTTCATCTGCTTCCATCCAAAATTATCTCCATTCCAAGTTTCTATCCACTTCACATACTCGTTGACATTTCTATTGTAGTTCTTGAAATCTGTCGGTGCTCCAAATGATGGGTTCCCCGAAGGCAACCAGAGCGAATGTCCATCACCAGTTATTTTAACTTTGTCACCGCCGCTGCTGTAGCGGGCTGCATATCCTTGGAAAGCATTACCTTGTGCGTTTTGCGCCAGAATCCACATCATTTGCTCTTCTGGGCTTGGTCCAAGGTAAGGAGAAGCTTCGGGACCAGGATCAAATTCCCAATAGTCAACGCCTCCAGACAATGTTAGATTCATGATTCCTGCTAACCCAGAGGGATCTAGCCTATTAGCGGCATCATTTCCGACGTAGCTATATAAGTTGATGCCTCCACCCCGGCCAATCGGATCCGGCTGCAAGAACCTTCCAATGCCTGGGCTGTAATACCGCGCCTTGTAATAGTAGCTCTGAAGTTCGCTATCATATCGCTGCCCTGTGTACCCAAACGGCGTTCCCGTTAGGCTTGGCGTCTCTCCAAATGGTCCATACTTCATGCTGCTGAGCACATCCCCACTGGCATCTGTCACCGCTATCACTGATCCCAAGCGGTCCTTATGGAAGTACGTCTTAGTGCTGCTCTCGATCTTGATGAGCACCTCATCAGGCAAAACACCAGGTATGTAGCGCTTCTCCAAAGTGCCTCCGTCGTATTCCGCTATCAGCTGCACGCCATCGTACAGGAAGCCGGTGTCCACAGAGCTAACGGACTTCTGTGCTTGCCTGTTATTTGGGTCGTAGATGAAATCCACCGTCGTTCCGCCAAGCGTTGCCTGCGTCATTCTATTGAGCACGTCAAAAGTAGCGGTCAGCACTCCAGAGGTCAGATTGCCGTTATCATCGTAGTCTTGTGCCACGCCCTGCACTGAGGGATACTGGTTCAGACTGTTCGCTGAGCCGTACTTCTTTTTGCTGAAAGCTGTTGGTGAAGGCCAAGCATAATCTGAGTTATCAACGCTCTTGCTAGTGACCTGCTGAACCTTGTTGTAGCTAAACTGCCAGGCGACGGCGCTGGTATCAAACGTGTGCTCAAGGTCTGTGAGGTCGTCATTGATTTCCCAGGCATAGGCGCATGTGCAGCCATTCTCGTAGGTGATCAACGTTCGGCGTGAGAGAGCATCATAGTCAAAGTGGACCGCTGCTGTGCCGCTGCCATTGAGCTTTATGTCCGTTAGGCGGTTGAGTTCGTCGTAGAAATATTCGGCGTAATAGCTGTCAGGCCAGATCAGCTTTGTTTTGTTTGTACTGGAACTCACACAATTAGGATGCAGCAGTGTATGGCAGCATTCCTGTAGGCAATTTGTAGCGATGGGAATTTCACTTCTCGTCGCAGGACTGCTCGGAAAAGAGTATGGTCAGTGCTTCGTGTGCTCAGTTGCATGTGCAAAGTTGTAGGAATCTTGTAGGCCTGCTCTCACTTTCCTACAAGGCTGGAACAATGTTCAGAGGAATAACTAGCCGCCTGAACTCGTTTGGTGCCGTGTAGTCAACAGCGTCCTTCCATGGCTTCACGTCATCGTTGTCGAGGTCGAATAGATGCAAAATGTGTTCGTGATTCTGCACATGTGAATACGAGTTCTTTCGGTATCCAGCGAAAGAACTCGTGTTCACATGTGTCGCTAGAGACGCTATGATTGGCCAGTTTCTTGAGAGTATATGTTGGAACATCTAGCTTCTCAGCCATAGTCAGAAACGTACGCCTTAGGTCATGGAATGAAAAGACAATGCCGCATTTTGCACGAACTCTGCGAAGAAGTCCAACGCCAGTGCTGAGCGGTAGCCTGTGTTCGCGATCCCCTTTTGTCAGCTCACGTGGCACCACAAGAATTTCATTTTCGAAATCGACATACTTCCACTTGTGCAATCTAGCTTCGCCTACACGCAGTCCAGTTAAGAGCAAAAACAGCAGAAAATCTCGGGCAACCTCATGTTGAAGAGTGACAACTGCGCGGTACCAGTTCTTGAGTTTGTGATCCTGAATTATGTTTTGTCGGGGACAAATGCGATGCCAGATTCTATCACGGGAGAGCCTGGAAACTGGATTCACTTTGATCAGCGGCTCATCGTCATTTCCGAATCTGTCGGCTGCGAAATTGTGTAATGTCGTTGAGTGTATTTGCTTGTGCGTTCAGATGAATATGAACGCTCCATCAATTCGTTCCAGTTTGACCAATCGCTGGCGATCAGAATTTCCCGTATTCTTGGCCAACCAGAAATCTCTCACTTATCTGCGAATACATTCATTTACCTGACGGCAAAGGGGCTTCGCTGGGATTATGGAATATATCAATTGGGTTTTGCGATCTTGGGCTGTCCGAGCGCAACCATATCATTCGCGGAACTCGAAGCAGACCCGTCAATGAATGGTTTTGCCAAATGGCAAACTGCCAACGGACTACGCAAGAATCCGAAGGCAGTTGTGCTTGGCGCTAAGTGTGAGGATTAAGGGGTGTTCCTTTTCAAAAAGGGAAGCAGTCGTCCTGTTGCATTTGTGTTGACGTTGGAGCCACCGGTTGAAACACTAGGGCTGTGACCATACGGATTCTTATAAGTAAGCGGCTGAGCCGCGAGCGCAGTTGATTGCTTCTGATTCAATCTTTCTCTTGGACTCATACGTCCACTTACCTGTTGAGATGTAACAGGTGCGTGGCTACCGATTGATCTTCCGTCCGGCAACGGCCCAACATTGGGGCGCGAAAGAATTGCATTAGGATCAGAACCAAAACCAGATTGTGGAAGTGTAGTAAAGCTTGCGTCAGCATTTCTAAAAGGCGCGTTTGCGCCCGAGCTACTGCCTGATGGATCGCCGATGTTGGTTTGTCGTCCTGGGCTGCCGTTTAGTGGGCCTGCATCTATGTTAATTACATTCACACTCTGTGGGGGCTTTCGGAAATCTCGCAACGTCGGTCGAATGTCCAGAATTTGGTATTCACGTGGGTGATTATAGAACTCAGCTTGCTGGAGCGTGCTTCGGTCAACTTTGAACCCGGCACCGCCCTTGTTTGCGTATTGATCAGCACTGGCAGGAGCTGAAAAGCTTGCAGACAAAGCCATTGTAGACAATACAAAAGTAGCGAGCTTTTTCATCGTGGAACCTCCGCTGTGAGCGCCTGAATGTTCCGTTAGTATCGATGTGACCCGGGAAAAAGTAAGCAGGGGAAACCCTACATCCGTCGCGGGGCTTTTGCGGAATTGTGTGGACCCTGAGGCCGGGCACGGAGTCGGCAGGATGCCTGCCGACGCTCACCGGAACGATATTACACACACTCCTCTGTTAGGCTATGGGCGGACGGGACGTCCGCGCTCCATACTTAGCTGCGACGCGCTTCGCCTGCGGACGGGACAAATCCGTACTGGGGGAGGTTCATTTAACCCTTGCGGCGCCGTCCGATGGGGATGAAGTTTTGGGTGCCGTTGTCTTGCACGATTTTTACGTCGACGTCGTAGACGTCAGCAAGGATCTCTGGTGTGAATACTTCAGCTACTTTTCCTTGTGCAGCTATCGTGCTTTCTTTGTCCTTTGATCGTTTCAAAAGGATGATTTGATCCGCGGCCTTTGCTGCTAGATTGAGATCATGGAGTGCCACCAATATCCCGATGTTTTCCGATCTCAATTGATCCAAAAGTTCGACGAGTTCTAATTGATGGTGAAAATCCAAATGCGCGGTTGGTTCATCCATTAAGATGTAGTGCGGGTCTTGCGCCAGTGCAGTTGCAATCGCAACGCGCTGCCGCTCTCCTCCGGAAAGATTGTCCAAGAAACTTTTTCTCAAGTCCTTGCAATCTGTTCGTTCGAGTGCACGTTCAACCTTATCCTTATCTTCCTTGCTTTGTGTCCATGACCACCAGTCTTGATGCGGGTTTCGTCCCATGAAGACAAACTCTTCGACCGTCATATTCTTTCTGGACTCGTTGAATTGTGCGACATAGGCTAATTTCCGCGCGATGGATCTTCGATCCATTTCGCTCATTTTGATTCCGTCGATCAAAACATCTCCTTGCAATGGCGCAATTTGTGCTGCAAGAGTTTTTAACAGTGTTGATTTTCCTGCGCCGTTTGGACCGCACAAAACAGTTGTCGCGCCTCTGTTCACTGCCAATGATTCGATTCTGCAAATCGGTCTGGAGGCAAGCCATCCACATACGAGTTCACTCGCGCCTATTCCATTTTGTGATGTGCCAGGGGAGTTCAAAGTTTGTAAACCCCATCTTCGCGTTTCAGTAAAAGATACAAGAAGAACGGACCACCCACCAAGCAAAGTAAAGTTCCCAGCGGTGGTTCTTGTCCCGGCGAGATAGTGCGCGCAGCCAGGTCGCTAAGCATTACCAATAATGATCCAAAAAGAGCTGATGCGACGATCAACTCGCGCTCATCTCTTTCAAAAAATCGGCGCGCGAAATAAGGCGCTACCAGTCCTGCGAATCCAACAATGCCACTAAGTGAAACGGCAGCACTGCACAACAAGATTGCAGCAAGCAAGATTCCCCCTTGTGCTTTGCCAACTGAAAGTCCAAGTGATGAAGCGGTGCCCTCACCCAATGAAAGCACTCGCAGTGGCTTGCTCATTATCATCGCGACAATTGCACCGACGGCAACGTACGCAGCGCTCGCTCCCAGTTCGCCCCATGTTCTGCCGCTCACCGTTCCAGCTAGCCAGTAATATATACCTTGAGCTTTAAGATTGCCGTTGCCGGAACAAATTATCAACGTGATGATGGCGCTACAAAACGCGGAGATAGCGACACCAGCCAATAGTAACCGTGACACGGAGATGCCCTCGCTACTCTTGGCCAGAAGCATGACGACGACACTGGCTGCAATTCCGCCAAGTAAGGCGATCAGTGGAATGAGACCAAAATCAACGCCGGCCATCACAGAAATTGCCACCGCTAATCCGGCGCCGCTTGAGACCCCGGTTAAGTAAGGGTCCGCCAAGCCATTTCCGGAGAGAGACTGCAAAAGATAGCCGGAGGTGCCAAGGGCTGCACCGACTAGTGCTGCGGAAAGTGCCCGTGGTAAGCGAATGTCGACCAGGATCTGGTAAGCAGCGCTGTTGTCTGCAATCGATATATGTTGAACGCTTCCCTGCCACCACTGCGAGAGTGCCAGCATCACCTCCGGCACGCTTAACTGCACCTCACCTGAACAGAGATTCAGCAAGAGCACTGCCGCAAAAACAAAGAAAAGGAGAATGAATCGAATGAGCATTCAAAGTGCGAGCTATTCTTAGAGTTCCTTCAAAAGCCTGATTCTCGCAGGTTTTCCTGTGTTGGCGCAAGCTGATCGTGCTAACATGACTTCCGTTAGATACGCTCTGGAGTTTCGCTGGGCTAACGCCCCTCTCAACTCGTCCGCTGGTTCGGTCCCTTATTTCAACGCGTTCTTGGAGAATGCAAATGCTTCGCACGATTTACCTTGATAACAGCGCTACGACGCCTGTGCGCCCCGAAGTTAGAGAGGCAATGATGCCTTTTCTATTGGAAAAATGGGGCAATCCGTCATCAGTTCATTTCTATGGGCGGGACGCACGGCGACATATCGACGAGGCCCGCAGGTCAGTGGCCACGCTACTAGGATGCGAGGAAGATGAAGTTTACTTCACCCCGTGCGCTACGTATAGCAACAATGTGTCTATTTTAGGCCGGGCGAGATTTTGCGAAGCAAATGGGAAAGGGCGTCATCTGATCACTACGCAAATCGAGCATCCGTCCTGCCTTGGTCCTGCTAAGTATCTGGAATCGATTGGTTGGAAGGTTGATTTCCTGAAAGTAAATCGCGAAGGCGTCGTTGATCCCCAAGAGCTAAAACGCTTGATCACGAAGGAAACTAGCATTGTGTCCGTGATGTGGGGCAACAATGAAATCGGATCGATTCAACCGGTGAAGGAACTTGGAGAACTTTGTAAGGAAGCAGGCGTTTTCTTCCATACCGATGCCGTGCAGATTCCTGGAAAGGTAGAGATCGACCTCAAACAACTGCACGCTGATACTCTATCTCTTTCGGCTCACAAGTTTTTCGGACCGAAAGGCATTGGTGCTTTATTTGTCAGGCGCGGATCAAACTTGATGCCGATCGCCTTTGGTGGTGGTCAGGAAAAAGGCATTTTCCCCGGAACGGAATCTGTCGCCAACATCGTGGCCATTGGCAAAGCCGCACAGCTAGCGCATGCGGAGCAGGCTGAGACGGCAGCGTATCTGCGTAAGTTGCAGCATATACTCAAAGCGAAGTTGGAAACATTGCCTGCTGTGAAATTCACCGGACCTCAAAATATTGAGGATCGTTTACCTGGGCACCTCAGCATCATCGTCTCCGAAGTGGAAGGCGAATCCGTTGTTCTCCAATCTGATTTGCGTGGATTGTGTGTATCTAGTGCCTCTGCCTGTCATAAGGGAATCGTCTCGCCGTCGCATGTGGTTTGTGCTCTAGGTTATGGCGATAATGATGCCTTGGGCTCAGTACGAATCACTGCCGGAAAATTCAATACGGAAGATGACTGCTCTCAAGCTGGTGACATCCTCGTTAAGATAATCAACTCCCTGCGCAGAACTGTTGCTCCAAAATCAAGTGCGGTTGGATCGGCAAAGTAAAAACTAGAAGCACTTCGTCAGGCGGATAGGCGGCGTTATGTGTGGGCGATATTCACTAACTCGACGGCAGCAAGAGATTTCGGAGCGCTTCGGATTAGAACAGCTGCTTGAGGAATTCAAACCGCGCTTCAATATTTCACCGACGCAAAATGTGCCAGTGATCGTTAAGAACGAAGAGGAGCAAAAAATCCTCACGCCATATCGGTGGGGGCTGATTCCCGGCTGGGTGAAGGATCTGAAAACTGCTCGTCAAATAATCAATTCTCGCAGCGAAACTTTGATCGAGAAGCCGTTCTTTAAGCGGCTTGTTCTGAAGAAAAGATGCTTGATTCCAGCTGATGGCTTCTATGAATGGAAGAAAGGTGCAAACCCGAAGCAGAAAATTCCGATGTGGATTCACCTCGTCGATAAAAGTCTGTTCGCCTTCGCAGGGATCTATGACGAGTGGAAAAGCGAAGAGAAAACTTTTCGTTCTTATTCGATTATTACTACAGCTGCAAATGATGTGATTTCACCGGTCCATGATCGAATGCCGGTAATTCTTCCTCGCGAGCTAGAGGATAAGTGGCTTGACGCGGATCTGAAAGATCCCGATGAAATCATGAAGATGCTTCAACCCTACCCGAACGAGCTGATCACGATGTATCAGGTTTCATCCGATGTTAATTCAGCAAAGACGGATCAACCGCACATGACAGACCAAGTTGAAGAAGGCTCCGAGCTGGAAGATCAAGGCAGAACAGATTCAACTCAATTGAAACTCGAATTGTAGGAACGCGAAATCTGAATCGCAAATTTATACTGATTTTTTTGCTCGTACTGCAGCTTCTCGCTGTTGTATTCGCGTTATCGGGGGGACCAAGCCCCCTGTTCGTTGCATGTGGAACGCTGTCGTTGATCGCGCTTGTGTTCTTCCTCAATGCAGAGCGAGGACAGGAGAAAAAAATTGAACAACTTTCGCAGAGTGTCGCCAAGATTGTTCAAAACAAGAAATTTACAAGCTCCGGTGTTTCTGAATTCGCACAGATAGATAATCTTCTAAAACAGTTTTGCAGTGATTTCAACGAGTTTCAATTAAAAGAGGTTGCGTTGATCAACAACGCTGTCGATGTTATCTGCTCGATTGGACCCGATAACATTTTTCGCAGTGTGAATCCGGCAGCCAAGAAAGTCTGGGGCTACGATCCTCAAGACCTGTTAGGGCGGAACTTCAGCGATCTCATCATCGAAGATGATCGCGAACGCAGCCTGGCATCGCTTCTTGGTGCTGAAAAAAGTGTGGACACACTCAGCTTTGAAAATCGAATCAAGCGCAAGGATGGCACTGCATTGCATGTGTTATGGTCGGCTCATTGGTCGGTAGCGGATCAAACTTTGTTTTGTGTTGCACACGATATAACCGCCAGAAAGCAAGCCGAAAAAATGCTTGAGGAGAGCGAGCGAAGGATTCGCCAGATATTTGAGGCGATGCCCGTGGGACTGCTAGTAACTAATAGGCTTTCCTATATCGAGGTAAGCAATCCCGCATTTTGCAAAATGACTGGCTATGTACAAGAGGAGATAATTGGAAAGCAGATTTCTTTTGTTTTGACAGATCTGAAAGCAGCCGCTGGTGAGGACTTTGCCAAGGCGCTCTCTACGCAGCCAGATACGCGCTTGTTATCTAAGGAAGGTCGCTACATTTCCGTGCACCTTTCAACCAGCGACATTAGTATGTCGGGCAACAAGAAGTATCTGATTGTTCTGCTGGACATAACAGAGCGAGAGAAGTTAGAACAATTGAAGAGTGAATTCTTCGCAATGGTTAGCCATGATTTGCGAAGCCCGCTGAATTCACTGCTGACTGCGCTTGAATTACTTGCCGACGGAACTTATGGGCAGCTCAATGCTAGTGGGCAGGAGACAACAAAGAGAAACGTCAGGGAGGTGGATAGGCTCATTCGTCTCGTAGATGAGTTACTCGATATCGAGAAAATGAAAGCAGGCAAGTTTGTAGTTGAACCAGAGAATTGCTTTGTGGATGATTTGATTGAATCATCAATCGGCGCCGTTTTTGATTTTGCCCAACGTCGATCCATAGCAATCAACTACACCAAAAATCCGGGTCTAAAAGTTTATGCGGATAGTTCTTTGTTGATAAGAGTTATCGTCAATCTCCTGTCTAATGCAGTTAAGTTCTCTCCCTCCGGGGAGTCGATTACCGTGCAGGTGAGAGCGATCGATCACGAAACTATATTTTCTGTAGCAGACCGTGGACGAGGTGTTCCTTCGGAATATCAGGAAAGAATCTTTGAGCAATACGAGCAAGTTTCATCCCCGCGCACGGAATCAACGAATTCGTCCGCTGCGATGCTTGCCAATCCATCAAAGCAGGGGACTGGTCTCGGTCTTCCGATATGCAAACTGATCATAGAACAGCATGGTGGGAAAATATGGATTGATAGCGAGCTTGGAAAAGGCAGCACATTCTCGTTCCTTCTTCCACATCGCATGTAAGCAAAAAAAATACAGAGCTTAATCCCCCACAAGATCAAACTCTGTATTTTTTTGGTGAGGGCTTGTTGTCTCACCCGATGAACACATATTAGTTTTGTGAGTAGGCTTGAACTTGGCGAAGGCAGGCATCTTTTGCGTAAAAATACGTGGGTGGAAGTATGCCAAAGCAACTGTGTAATCGTGCATTCAGTTGGTGCAAAAAAAACAGAGCTCAATCCCCCACAAGATCGAGCTCTGTATTTGGTGAGAATTGTTTGTCAATCCGAACCCCACCGTCAGAAATAATAAATCCGGAGGGTTGGCTTCTACTTGGCTGAGTAAAAAGGTCCATTCGTAGACCCCGCAGCCCTCAAGTCGGAAAGTCAATGAGACTGGATCTTTTGCTTTTTGATCGGGCTTCCAGGAGAAACTTGGCATAGCTCTTATGGTTTCCATCTGCGTTTTTCAGTATGTTCAGAAGCTCTTCTGCCCGTTCCTTTTCTCCAATCTCGTCGTAGAATTGTGCAGCAACTGAGAGGAGTTTGAAACGGTCCATTTTAAGATGACCATTTGGTCTGCTTTCCACAATCTGGTCGACTTCAGCTACGGATTTTGCTGTTTCATCAAGTGCTTCTTGCTTTTTGCCCTGTGCATATAGTGCATTGATTTTGATGAATATTGGGCATCCAAAAATTGTGCTGTGTGTTTCGTCAAGCTGATCTTGTGACGCTTGTTCAGCAAGTTTTATCGCCTGTGCGAAATCCTTTTGTTCGAATGCAAGATAAGCCAGGATATGATGACTCGCTGCTTCATAACATCTTGCTGGTGGAATCTTCGCAAAGCTTGGCAATCGCAGTTGAATCAAGTTTCTTTTGTTGTAGTCAGCTACTTCCAGTGCTTTCTCGGCTAGTTCTTTTGATTTCTTTGGATTGTTGATCAGTTGCAGATACGCCATCATCGTCAGTGGACGTGCGGCTTCTAGAGTAAAAGCCTTATCCTTTCTACGGCTAAGTTCAAGACATTTTTCATAATCCCTGATTGCGCCCGGAATATTCCCTCTTGAATATTCCGCTGTAGCCCGGTAGTCGTAAGCAACATACAAGGATGATTTTCTCTGTATCGTAGGAATGAGTTTAGTCAGCTCTGTGATTTTGCTCTCAGAGTCCTGAGACACTTTGTTTGTTGTTTCGCTTGTCGTAGTATCTTGATTCTCCAGCATTTTTAGAAGAGCGATTTCTGGCGAACTGCTTACTGACGCGGCACGCAATGGTTGATTGGAAATTGATTTAGCAGCAAGCAGGACAACTAGAAATAGGGCTGCAAATAGTGTTAGAGGAATGATTGCAGCAGAGTCGCGCTTTACCCGGCGCTGGTCGAGATAGAAGCGTGAAACGGTCAACGTCTCGGGGTCCTTCAATACCTCTTTGAGGCTGGTTGAAAATTCTTCCATGTTGGAGAATCGTTCTTGTGGATTCTTTGCCAACATTTTTGAGAGAATCTCCAGAATCCTGTATGGAACTCGCGACGCAATCACTTTGAAGCGTGGCGTTGGGTCTTCGGAGCGATGGCGCGCGAGGGATTCAGCAGCACTTTCGCCAGGAAATAGTTTTTCTCCTGAGAGTAACTCAAAGAAGACGCTACCTAAAATGTAGATATCGCTTCGTTCATCGGTTTTATACGAGCTCTGTTCGGGACTCGCATAAAGGGGGCTTCCTAAGAACTGACCGGATAAAGTGAGTTTGCCGCTTTGTGAATCTCTCAAGTCATTTGCCAAATAGTTGGAGACATGTGAATCGCCTTGCTGTGCTGGCGATTCACGTGTCAGCTGTTTTGCCAGTCCAAAATCAATAATTTTCACGAAGTCTTCCGCGAAACTGCAGAGCATTAGGTTCTCCGGTTTAACATCGCGGTGTAGAACTCCTTGCTTGTGTGAGTACTGAAGTGCGTCGGCAATCTGAAGGACAAGTCCCGTTGCACGTTCCCAGGTCAAGTACTCATTCTCTTCAAGCAAGACCGCCAGATTCTTTCCTTCAATGTATTCGCAAATAGCATAGGGACTGGATTCACTGTCCATCGCTAATCCGTACACAGTCATGATATGTGGATGTCTCAACTGTGACAGCGTTCGGAATTCCCTGAAAAAACGCTGAACGGAATTCTTGTCCCAGATCCTGTCGTGTCTCAAAATCTTGAGGGCGACTTCGCGATTTGCATCCAGCTGTTTTGCGCGAAATACTTTTCCCATGCCGCCTGAGCCTAGCTCATCGAGGATAAAAAATCGCTCTTCGAAGATCTCACCGATCTTTGGGTCCGTCAATTATGGATCTCCTGCGCTGCAGGACCATTTTACAGCAGTGCACACCTTTAAAAACAGAAAGACCCGGCGGGAGAACCGGATCCATCCATTTTCACCTTCGTTTGAAACTCTTCTGCGATCGGTTTGATTTTGCCTTTGCGTTTCGCAGTACTTGAACTATATTCGATTGATTTGGCAGCATCTTGTCTAAGAGTGTTTCTTTGGAAATGAATTCAAAAATTAACGACCTCTGCTAGCTTTAACTTCATAGTTGCTGGCTCTTACATCGTTGTTGTTTCCGTTGTTTGGTTCGCGCTCTGTAACGGTGCTGGCGTGGGTCATTCTTGCTTGTGCGAATGCTGCTTCGGCTGCTTCGTGGCCGACTTGAGCGCGAACAGAATTTTGAACGGACCCGTTAATGTAGCCGTCTTCATCGACTGATTTGTGAAGAGCGTCGTGATCAACGATTGTTAGTTGGGTAGATTGGAGCATTTTGTCTGCTTCGGAGTTAGACTTTCCGGCGTCCATTGCTGCGAAAGCTTGACTATTGTTCTTGCCATTGAGGGTTTCTGCGCGGAGGTTGTTGCTTACTTCATTGCTCTCGGTGTTGCGTTCGATTTTGTTGCTGTTGTTTTCGATTTCGCGATTCTTCTGCATTTCGTTTACTCCGCTCAACCAATTTCCGATGAGCTCATTAAACGATTTGGCTAGTGACATGTCAGTGACAACCAGAAAATGAACAACGGCTTGCTTTTCGCCGATTTCAGGACTTGCGGAGCTTTAGCAGTCCCAGAATTGAGGAAAAGCCAGAAAACAGAAAGATCCGGGGGAGAACCGGATCCGTCTATTTTCACCTTCGTTTGAAACTAGTCTGCGTGCCGCAGTAATTGAAATATAGGACATCGAGTTGGCAGTGACTTGTCAAATCACTCTGAAATTCGAGAAAATTTCTATTTCCCTAAAATAGCCCAAAACGCTAGCTGGATGGAGATGAAAGAGTAGCAACTTTCCGTCCGTTGAGGTAATATGCTCCTGCCCCGAAATGAGAAAGGTAGACTTTGGCTAAGATTCTGGTTGCAGATGATCACGTATCACTTTCAATTAGCGTGTCAGATTGGTTGAAGTCAGCTGAGCATCAGGTCGACATGGCACATAGTGCCGATGAAGCCCGCTCTATGATTGAATCTTTTCAGTACGATCTGATTTTGCTTGACTGGGAATTCCCGGATGGTGCGGGGTTGGATATTATCACGTCGTTCCGGCAAAGCGGCGGACTAACACCGATCCTTATGCTGACTGGCAAAACAGCAATTGAAGATAAGGAGAAAGGGCTGGATGCCGGCGCTGATGATTATGTCACCAAGCCTTTTCACCTGAAGGAGCTGGGGGCGCGCATCCGCGCACTGCTCCGCCGCCCGCCTGTTGTTGCTGCCGAAGAATTGAAGCTTGGGGAGCTGGTTCTGAACACCAGTACCCGCAAGGTCTTTTTGGCAGGGCAGGAAGTGAAGTTGCAGCCAATGGAGACGACCGTTCTCGAATTCTTTATGCGCAATCCAGGGCAGCCGTTCAGTCCGGAAACAATTATCCAACGTGTCTGGGAATCATCTACGGAAGTTTCTCTACACGCAGTCTATTCTTGCGTCAAGCGCTTGCGCCAGAAACTGGCACAGCCAGGCAAGGAGCCAATGATGCGCACCCTTCGAGGGTCCGGCTACGAGCTTGTAGCGAACTAGACCGTACATGTTGAATGCATTGGCATCGTTCTGTAGACAGCTAGCTTGGCTTTGTTCTTTGAGTAGTTGGCTGGGGTTACTTAGTGATTGGTTTCCGTTTGAGCTATTAGCACATTTTCGCATTCAATACTTACTAGGATTATTGATCTGTGTTCCGCCAGTTGTTCTTAGCCATAGAGGAAAAAACCTGGCACTTAAGGCTAACCGAGTCATTCTTGTAGAGTTAGCATTTTTTGTTGTATCGATTCTTTTGAACCTAGCACTAATCATCGGAGTTTTTGTCGGTTCAACTCGAGCTCCGCTATCTTCTGATTACTCACTCAAGAGACATCTGAAAATTGTTCAAATCAATATTCTTGAGCCCAATACCAACTATAGAGACGTATGTGAATATGTACTCTCCAGAGAACCAGATATCGTCTCATTTGAGGAAGTTGGGCTTGAATGGGGCAAGGAATTGTCCACACAATTGAGACTATATCCCTATTCCAAAGTTCTTCCACGCGGAGATTATTTTGGATTGGCAATTTTCAGCAAACATCCATTCAAATCTGAGGTTCTGGAATTAAGTAAGTCGGGAATTCCTTTGCTATTCTCGAGTATTGATGTTGGAGGCAAGAACCTGAACTTTGCCAGTGTTCATACTCTTCCGCCGATAGACCCGTCCTATCTTGCCGACCGAAATCAGGAAATGCTGAATTTGGCTGAACTAAGAAACAAGAATCCTGGTGCTTTCATCGTAGCTGGCGATTTGAACTGTTCCCCCTGGAGCGAAGCCTTTTGGAGGCTTTGCCATGATGCAAAACTGAAGGACAGTGAACAATCAGTCGGTCCTCAGCCAAGCTGGCCAAGTTTCATCGGGATTCCCTTTATACCGATTGATCACTTTCTCGTGTCACATGATATTCGAGTCGATGCGCGCTCGGTAGGTCCGAATATCGGCTCGGATCATTACCCTGTGGAAATGACCATTAGCTTTTAGCCTGCAAGCTTATTTGTTCGTGGTCTAAACATGGCGGCGATAGCATCCCAGCAGCTCGGTTTCTTCTCTTCCGTGCTGGTGGCTTTTAGCCTTTTGAATTCAGCGCTCTTTTTAGCTCTCGTTTCAGCTGCTTGTTTTTCGACATAGACTCGCTCTACACCTTGGCTTGGAGCTTTGATTGTTTGATGCTGTTCCATTAGAGACATAATCACCCACCTCGTTTGCTGATGTTTGAATGATATGTATTTGCGCTAACTGTTTACGGTCGCGTTTGTGGCGAACCCCGGTCTAATCATTAAGTGTGAGTTTCTGCGCGGGTGCTGGGTACAACTTATGAAGGCTGTTAGGGTGGATACTGTGGCGAAAATCCTTTTGGTAGAAGACGATCAAGATATTGCAGACAACGCAATGCTTTTTTTGAAACATCGTAAGCATAATGTTCTTCATGTCACTTCTGGTCTGGATGGGCTGGAACAGTTGCGTTATGGAAAATTTGATCTTGCAATTTTGGACGGCAACTTGCCTGACATGGATGGACTGGACGTCTGCAAGACTTTCAGGGAGGAAGGCGGAACCACGCCTATCTTGATGGCCACCGGACGCTCTGATAGTTCAGAGATCCAGAAAGGGAAAGATGCAGGAGTAAACGCATACATAATCAAGCCTTACAGCTTGGCTGACCTGGAACAGAACGTGGGCGCTTTGGTCCCCGCCGCTCCTTAGCACGCTCGCCGCAAAATGACTTAGCGCGCGATCTTCGGAATCTTGCTTGGATCCCGGATTTCTCGCGCTTCTTGCTCGTATACTTCTGCTGCGGATATTCTTCCTGTTTTGCGCAAGAATTTTGCGAATGAATCAATGTATGGCAACCGTTCTTTGTTGCGTTCGCCCCAAATCTTCTCGCTTGTTTCAAGCGCTGCGCGGTATTGTTTCTCTGCTTCGTCTTTCTTTCCTTGCAGCTCATAAATGTTGCCGATTTGCATGGTCAAATTGACCATGTTTGGAGTTTCCTCCGGCACGTACTTCTTTCTGTTATCGTAGGCAGTTTTCAAAATCGTAATGGCTTTGTCGTGCTTCTTCGCTGCAGCAAGAACATTGCCCATTTCCATCATCGTTTCAACCACGGGGAGTGCATCTAATCCGATCTTCTCCTGGCGTTCGCCGAGCACGCTCTGAAGCTTTTCCAACGCTGCATCATGTTTTCCTGCGGCTGCATCGATGAGGGCTTCAGCTTGTTTTACTTCTGTCTTTTGCACGTCTGTTGCGGCGGCTGCCGACAACTGTGCAAGTGATTTCTTTGCCGGCTCTACCTTCTTCTCAGCCACGTATACCTTCAAAAGCTGCAGATATGAATTGAAGAGAGGATCTTTCGAGTCCTTCGGATTCTTTTCTGCAAGCTCCACACCCTTCCGCGCAGATTTCTCCGCCTCAGCAGAATTCCCAGCAGCCAATTGTGCGCGTGCTAGAAATACATAGGAGTCTACAGCGGCAGGACCATCTGCAGTCTTGGAAGCGCCCTCAACGCTTATTGCCTCCTTAAGAGCTGTCGTTGCTTCTGTTGTTTTTCCAATTGCAAGAAAGTAGTTCGCTTCTTGATTCAAGCTGATCGCCATGCGTGAATCTGGTGCTTTGAACTTCTTCGCTTCGATAACGCTTTGCTCGAGGTCGCGACCGGCATCTGCGATGCGCCCCTCTTGTAGGGCCTTCGTACCGGAATCGAGTTTCGCCTGCCATATTCCCATATCGGCGAACTGACCTGCAACATTGATTGTGTTCAATCCGACAAATGCCAGCGCTGCAAGACCGAGCACTCCGCCGAAGAGAAACAACAACTGCTTCACCGGTAGTTCGAAGCTCTCTTTAACTCTCTGTTGCGCTTTTGAGATGCCCGCTGGGATTTGAACTTGCTGTTCGCGCTCAGATGGATCGATGTCTCTTTCCAAATCTGATTGTAGGTCGCGAACAAATTGATAGCGCCTCGTATGGTCCTTCTCAAGGCACTTATCGACGACCGATAGAAGTCTCTTTGGAATCGCCAGTTCGGAGCGAAGCACATTCAGCGGGACGTGCGCGTTTTGAACCTGCATTCTCAGAACTTCTCGTGGATCGTTGGCTATGAATGGCGGCTGACCGCCCAAGCATTCATACATCATGCAGCCGAGTGAATATACGTCTGAACGTCCGTCCATAGGCTTGTCTTGAAGGCATTGTTCGGGACTCATGTAGGCTCCGGTGCCGATGAAATCCTGCCTTTCTGCAGGTGTCTTCAGTGACACACCAAGCTTATGATGCAAGGCCATCAGACCGAGCCCGTTAACTTTGACGATGACTTCTCCGCTTTCAGGATCATCGAACAGAATGATCCTGCTCGGTTTCAGGCTCTCGTGCAAAACGCCGTGTTCGTGCCCGAACTGGACGGCACGAGCAATCTGCGTGAACAGAATCACCATCTGATCGGGGTCGATTCTATTTGTGCGATTGAGCACTTCTTCGAGGGTCGGCCCGTTGATGTTTTCAGTGACGATGTAGGGAATGCCTTCTTCCAGAATGCCGTAATCGATTAGCTTAATTACGTTCTGGTGCTTAAAGCCGGACAGGCGTTTGGCTTCCTGCAAGAAACGCTTGTACTGATAATCGTCCTCGTGTGAGCGCACTTTGAATAGGCGCATGACGACGACTTGATCAAGCGGCTCGTAAAATGTCCGAAAAATGGCGGTGTACGGACTTAGTGACATGAGTGTATCGATGCGATATCGCTTGGGCAGAATTCGCCCAGGCAAGCCATCGAAAATCTCTTGAAACGTTGTCGGGTAGGTTGTTTCGGTTTCGTCGCTCATTTTTCCAGCTTTATTGCGGAGCCTGCCCACATGATTGAATAAAGACGCTCGGAGTGTGGCTGGGGCGTAGTCCCCTTATAACTCCTCCGCTCATTATGCCCTTACTTTCATGTTTTATCTATGTCCCTGGCGCCTTAGACCCTAATCAATAGGGCGATGTAGGCTTTGGTCTCGGTCCAACCGGGGTGGCTGTGGGAATAACCGGGTTCTCTAATAATGCCCCTCCTGTCATTCTTATTGTGGGGAAGAGTAGATGAGAGGACCAACGGTTCTAATCAGTAATGATCGCACAATTTTTGTGCTGGACCGGGTGGCAGTGGTGTTAGATGGCTGAAAGATTTGATAGAGACGATAACCAGGTAACGTTGGCATCCGCGAAAAACGTCGCAGAATCGCTAATTCCATGGGAACTGATTACGCCAGGGAATTGGGGAAATGCAGGAAGGGGCAATAATCGCCAGTATGATCGCGGAATGGGTGCTTCGCCCCAAGTTCAGATTGAGGTTCCGGGCGTATATATTCCAGGCTTTATTCAGCCCGGACAGCCTGGACGGGACGTTGGGCCTGGCTATGTGCCTCAGCCGAGCGGTGATTTTCGCCCAAATCAATATGATCCACGTGAAGTTGCTAAAGCCCTGCGTCAAGGCGAACAATTGTATAACCAGGGGCAGCCTGACAAAGCCCTTCGATATTTGGAGTACGCCGCAAAAGCGGGCGATACGTCAGCCCAGTTAAAGCTTGGCTACATGTACGAAAAGGGGATCGGCGTCGACCAGGACTGGGAAGAGGCTGCTGCCTACTATTATGATGCTGCCAAGCTTGGCGAGCCTCAGGCGATGAAGAATCTCGGGCAACTGTATGAGTACGGCATGGGCGTTCAAGAAAATTGGAATGATGCCGCTTACTGGTACGAGAAAGGGGCTCGGCTTGGCAATGTTCAAGCTCAAGCAGCACTGGCGCGTGCCTATCAGTTTGGCGTAGGTGTGGAGCAAAACCGCGATCGTGCCATCTATTGGAACAATGTTGCAGCCAGCAACGGGGATGCTGAGGCGGCTCAATGGGCTCGCAAGCTCTCATTCCGGACTAACTTCATCGGCTTCAGATCCGACCAGGAGCAGGATATGGTGGTCGGCAATCGCTTGCCGGTTGGCGCTGCCTTCATCGGTGGTGATCCCGAAGTTAAGTTCAATAACTCTGAGGAGCGTCTTGCCTGGATGAGGAACTTTGCCGCCACGGCTCAGCAGGAACAATCAAGAAGCACGAGCCCACGATTCCAGCCCTATCCTGGCTACTACGGGCCCGGCACCGGCCGTAATCGCGAGTAGGCGTGCCATTTGTGGGAATTCAGGCGTTGGCATTCATGGCGTCGCCCCTACTTCGCTTCGAGCCTGCTGATTGCTGCTTTCGCTTGGGTGGAAAAGTCGCCGCTTAGACCTTGCGATAGGCTTTGTTTGTAATACTTGAGCGATTCTTCTTGCTTCCCGCTTTTCTCGCAAGCCTCAGCCAGCATGAATGTCAGATCCGGTTTTCTGACCACCTGTGCCATTGCCAGTTTTAGCAAGGATTCCGCTTCCCCGGCTTTGCTTTGTGCAAGTAATAGACGCGCTTTCTCTGATAGCAGTTCGGGATCCTTTGGCTCCGCGCTGAGACCCTTTTCGATCAATTGTTCGAATTCAGTCTTGTTTCCCTGCGTTTGCAATATTCGGGCAAGCACAAGGAAGGCGTCAGCACTGATTGGATTGAGTTGTGCTGCCTTCTCTGCTGACTTTTTCGCCGCTTCCAGATGTCCCGTTTTTAGATCAACAACAGATTGTGATAACAACGCATCAGAATTGTTAGCGTCGACGCTGAGAGCCGATTGGGCTAATCGACCCGCGTTCGTCAGGTTGTCGGGACGTGATGTATCGTCAACTAGTGCGCGCGACTCAAGAGCCATTGCGTCGCATTCGAAGCGGCGGTCTGCACCTGCAGAATGAGCTTCTTGAACCGATTCCATCAATAATCCTTGCTTCCTGTATAGCTGCGACAATGCAATGTGTGCAAGACTTTGCGGAATCTTGTCCAGTGGGGACCCTTTTGTGCTCGATTCGCTGGCAAGCCTCAGCTGTTCCGACGCATTCTCGAAATCGCCAGTCGACAACTTCCGCAAGCCATCTGCAAGCATGACTAATCCCGAAGCGGGCTCTTGTGCTATGGCGGAATCTACATCCTTTTCAGACTCGGCATTCTTACCCATCTTCATGCGGCTGATGGCGCGAATCGCTAATGCCTCTCCCCCCTTTTGCTTCTCGCCAAGCATCTTAGCTGCACTCGATTCTGCCGATGGATAGTCGTGTTTGAGCAAATACGAAATCGCCGCAATTTTGAGCGCTCCAGCCGAACTCGGATAGGCTTTTAAGACCCTTCCGCTAGCTTCCAAAGCTTCGTCGTAAGCACCGAGTTGCAGCGCCTCGGTTGCTAATGATTGATCGAATTCCGGTGCGTTTGTGGATTCTGCAATAAGTCTTTTTAGCTCTTTCTTTGCGGCTGTTTGCTTTCCTGAACGTTTCAGATTTTGCAGGACCTGCAGGCGTATGGCTTGGGAGCCCGGCTCAAGAGCGGCCGCTTTTGCCGCTGCATTTTTTGCATCTTCGTCTTGTCTAAGCCTTTTGTACACGTCCGCCAGCGCACTCCAAGCTTCATAGCTGCCTGGATTGATGCTGGTGACGGATTCGAACTCTTGCGCTGCCTGGTTGTATTTTTCCGCAGTTTGCAGCGTCATAGCATACTGGAGGTGCGCTGCTTGAGAATCTGGAGCTGCCAGGCAGGCTAGAGCGGCTTCTCTTTGCGCTTCATCGCCCTTTTCGCCAAGCCGGACGATTATTGAGGACAACATAAGATGTAATTGCGAATTGCTCGGACACTTCGACGACCACTGCCTCAAAAGTGCAGCTGACTTCTCTAATTGGTTGGCTGCAAAAAGGCTGGCGGCCTGTGATACGCACGAACGGCAAGCGGCGCTATCCTCTTTCGAACTGCTTCGGACGGTGTTCCCCGAACTAGAGCTTCTGGCGTAGACCCGGTTTTTATCCGTCACCGCACTAGCACTTAGTGCAATACTAAGCGCAAGCAGAGAAATCAAAAATTTCTTGTTCATGCCTAATGTCCGCATTGTTCCGTTCACACAACACCATGCCCAGTCAGTAGAGCTTTAACGCTGCACTTTGCATTTTAATGATATTCATGTATTTATTACAAGTCGTGTACTATTTGTATAAGGACGTTTGCGCTCTTGTCGATTGCGTCCATGATAACTGGGGAGCACCTGGCGCTGGTCAATGAGATCTAATACTTCGCCGACAAAAAGACATTTTGCTGCTGTTCTGGCTGTTGCATGTACAGTAGCACTGACTGGATTTTTGCCTGGCGCCCAGGCTGAAGATTCCGAGCGATTGTACGAGCAAGGACTTCAAATGTACAACCAGGGACGAATTGGCGAAGCTGCAAGTTATATGTCTACGATTCTCACCAGCAATGCGCGCTTTGCAAAAGCGCATAACTTGCTGGGCAAAATTTATCACAAGCAACGAAAGTTAGAGCTTGCGTTTAGTGAGTACAAGAAGGCGATTGAAGATGACCCGCGCCTAGCCGATGCCAAATACAATTTGGGTGTGGCTTATTTTGATCAAGGCAATTACAAGGAAGCCGAGAAGCTTCTCGATGATGCGTGCAAGTTGGACGGACACAATACTGAGTATTTATATAATTACGCGTTGACGCTTGATCGACTAGGAAAAAAGGACCGAGCAATCGATGGCTTTGATAGAGTTCTGAAAGTTGATCCCCACCATTTTCATTCCAGGTATTGTCTAGGCCGAATCTACCAGCAAGACGGTCACAACGAGAAGGCTGTGGCTGAATATCAGCAGGCGATTTTGTATAATCCCAATTACGTTGAAGCTTACAATAATATGGGCGTTGCCTATCAGTCGCTTGGAAAATTCCCAGAGTCGATAACCGCATTTCAAAATGCACTAAAGATCAATCCTGATTGCTCGGAGGCGCAACGCAATCTTGGATATGCTCAAGCGCACACCATGCTTGGTATCACATATTTTACGCAAGGCAATGTGCAGAAGGCTTTTGAAGAGTATCGGCAAGCTCTTAAGATTGATCCCGCCTATGCTGATGCCCATTATAATTTGGGTATTCTTTATCAGAGGCAAGGGCAAGTTCAGCAGTCGGTTGGGCACTACCAGGCGGCAATCAAATATGCGCCTCAAAATGCAAAAGCTCACAACAATCTTGGTGTTGCGTATGCCAAACTGGGCAAGGTAGATTTAGCTGAGGCGGAATATAAATCTGCGTTGAAGATTAGTCCCAATTTTGCTGATGCAAAACACAACTTGCAATCATTGCTTAAGGCAATGGGAAGGACTGAATAAGTGCGTAAGGGAAATTCACTTTGCACAAGCCTTATCGCAGTTGCTTTTGTGCTTGCGCTAAGCTCGTGCGCGTCGCTGTCAACTCGATTGACAGGTAAACCTGTCAAAGCCGAGGGCTACATTCTGGTGAACGCCGGCAACCCCGGGCAGGACATCGACATCAAAAACTCGCTTGTATTTGGGCGATATACCGTAATGGATTTTACTAGCGAGTATTGTCCAAAGTGCAAAGCGATGCAACCGTTGTTAGAGACTTTATATATGAGCCGTCCGGATATTGCAGTGCGTTCGTTTGATGTGGATCGTCCAGGCTCGGATGGCATTGATTGGGGCTCGCCGCTTGCGAAACGATATAACATCCATTCGTTGCCGGCTTACATCATCTTCAATGACAAGGGCGTGAAAATCGCGGAGGGCGATGCTGCTCGCGATCAAGTCGAAAAAGTTCTGAGAGCTGAAAACAGAGATTAGTCGTTAATTCTCAATTTTGGTTTTGTCAAGCGCGTGTAAAGTGCCTGATTTATGGGCGTCTACGGTTTCGAATCGCAGGCGCGAAGCAACCTGCTTTCACACTTTTTTGTTTCGAAGATGTTTTACTAGACTTGTTGGATGAACCCGCTGATATGAGAATTGAGCTATGCAAAAAGAGCTAATGTCCAAGTTCCTGTTAAAGGTTTTGTCGGGAGCCGTGATCGCGATCAGCATTGGCGTAAATTATTCGCACGCTTCATTGGCCGGTGACACTTCGCCATCAATGCTGCAGCAGGCCGTAAATCTCATAGATTCGAATCCGGCCAAAGCGGAGCAGATGTTTAAACTCTCGGATAAGCCGACCGCATATGCCTATCTTGCGTACATGTATTTTACGAATAAGGTGCCGGTGCAAAATCGTGCAGGAACGGTCGATGCGCTCATGAACAAAGCCATTCATTCTAAGCTGATAGATGATACTAGTGCGTTTGGCGAGGAAATTGATCCGCAGACGAAGTATCATTACGACAGTCTCGCTACGCTCCTTAAGCATCTACGCATGATTTCAGATGCTTCCTATAGTACGGCCCCGGCCGCTCCAGTTTCTATTTTCAAAGATCATCCACGAGAAGCTTTTGCTGCGTTCGATTCCCTTTGGGGATCCAGGAGAGATTCCTATCTCGAAACAACTTGGAATAGGAATAGCGGGATTGCAAAACTGCCGTCGGTTGTAAAACTGATCGAAATTGACTCGGCGATTTTGGGCGATCCCCCTTCCAGTTGCACAGGCACTATTATTTATGCGCATCTGCGACGCATTGCACTTTCCGACATGAAGGCTAGTCTGGCGCCGAGAATATTTTTGGCTGGGAAATCGCAAGAGGAAAGTGAAGGTGGTTGTGATCCAGACCTTGGGAAATTTTTGACTCGTTGGTCAAATGTCGAGCTATGGAACAAGGTCCAATGGAGAAATTGGAACCAACTTCTTCCTTCTGCAGAACGCGAGCTGGCTGACTACTACGTAAAGGAATTTGGGCTTTCTGCTGCCGATGCTACGAAAGCGGCTAATGTTGCACTCTGGCACATCACGTCTGTTTATTTGAGCATTTTTTCGTCTGAAACTTTGAAAGAGCAAGTTTCGTCTCCGATCTATCAATGTTTTACGAGAGATCAATTGACACTTGAGCAAATGAACGTATCCTTGGCTGGTAAAACACTTGATGCCGATGAGGCGACTGCTGCCCTATCTTATTCCATTTTGAACAATGCAAAGATGGAAGTTATCGAAGCGCTAATAAAGAATGGCGCCGTGCTGAATCCTAAACCGCAAGAAGAACCCGTTGGTGCCTTCGAGGGTGGAGAATCGCCCCTCTTCTCGTCCGTTCTTCGGCCCGACGTCGTTTCTGTTCTCATTAAAGCTGGTGCTGACGTCAATTATCAAAACATGGTTGGCAAAACTGCATTGATCCAGGCAATACAATATGATGCCCTGGATACGGTGAAAGTTCTTCTGGCTGCCGGCGCGAAAATAAATGAGGGCATGGCACCTGCTGACGGTGAGGGGGCTGGTAAAGCAAATGATACTTGTTTTTATAACTATACTATCGGAAAGCGAACGCCATTAATGTATGCATGCGCTTTCGCCAGTGCCCCCTTGATAAATCATCTATTGGATTCCGGTGCAGAGAAGAAAGCTCGTGATTCGAAGGGGGGAACTGCTGAAAGCTATCTCAAGGACAACAAATTGCTGTCCGATGCGGATCGCAATGCTCTTAGCGCTCGTTTGAAATAGTCACTGTTGCTGCTTCCCTGCGGTCGTGTCTAGGGGGTAGTGCCGTTGGTGGTATCACGGACTGACGCTGCTAAGCGCACGGTGGCGCTATAGGTGGTATCGCTTCCTAGCTGGCTATATGGTGTCATCCTTAGTGGCATGTGGCGGGGCTCACCCTGCTGCTCCGCGGGCCCTGGCGCCTGCCGAGGGTGTCTCGGTAAGCGTTTTCGGTGATTTGTGCTGAGAGTTTTGGTGACACAAAAAGCATTCAAGAAAGTTCTGCGAAAGTAAGCGCAGTCTAAGAAAGCGACGAAAAACCGGGCGAAAAATCAGACGGCGTTAATAAACCCGGCTTTTGACGCCGGTTTTATTAGCAGTCACTCATCCGCATGCGTGATAACCGTAATGAGGACGGGCTTCTGCGCAAATTCTTTGTCGACATATCTAGATTCAAAGTATATAGTCGGATGTTAGGAGAAAGGCTTTGACAGAAAAATGATTTCACACTGGCAGCGATGCCGGTGGTTTTCTGTCCTGGGGGGTCGGAGGAAAACATGGGTGAGAAAGTTACAGAACTAGACACCAAATTGCCCGCGGATGATGGAGCCGCCGCGGCTAGAGAAAAGCTAGTCAACGACGCTGTTTTTCGGCAAATTGCCAGCAAGCATGATTTGCTCGCGAATGCTGCTGCGCCGGATTCAAAGTTGGCCAAGTACGGGTTGGTGACAGGCAAAGGTATTTCGAAACTTCCAGAAGGCGTTTGGAATGCCACTGTTCATAGTGTCACGCATCCGCTTGAGACACTGGAGACTCTTGGTGCGGCTGCTGCAATGGGCGTTGTTTTGAAGACTGTACTTCCGGAAACAGGCATTGCCGGAAAAGTCGCCGCAGGAGCAATTGGTTTGTATTTCACATACCAAGCTGCACGTCCCGTCATGGACGCCTACAAAGAGGCTGGCGAAGCGAAAACGATGGGCGAAATCGATAACGCCGCAATGAAGCTAGGCAATGCTGGTGGTGAGTTTATCGTCAGTTCAGCAATTGCTGCCGTCGGCTACAAGGTAGGCGCTGGTGTCACCGAACGTGTTTTGCTTTCTGAACGGCTTGATGGCTTTGCAAATGCAAAGCAGGCGTTTTGGGATGGCATGCAAGACAAAATCGTCAAAGCGGGCACGACCGTAACTGATGCAGTTGGTATCACGAAAACTGTCGAGCCGGTCAAACTCGCCAATACCGTCAGTTTAGACCCGCGCCTGCAATTGCGGGAAGGTTACTCGCGTTATTTGCCCTCTGATAAGAAGGCTCCGAATGGGTCGTTGCTGGGGGAAGTCGCTCCTGGCGCAGAGATGGAAGCCACTGTAATGCTGAAATCCAAAGCAACAGATTTGGCTCTGGACAGAGCTTTGCGTCGAGTTAAATCCGGGCAGCGTGGCTTTTTCACTGAGCAAGAGTTCGTTGAGAAGTTTGGTGCCAGCGAAGAAGCTTTGACAGAGGTCAGCAAGTTCGCTAAGTCAAACAATCTCAAAATTGCAGAAACCGACATGCGATCGGGCCGCGTTGTATTGAAAGGCACCGCATCCGACTTCACAACTGCGTTTCATACGCAACTTAACGAGTATCGAACAAGTAATGGCATTCTCTTCCGAGGTCGCGAAGGCGCGCTTGCTTTACCTGAAACATTGCAGCGCAACATTGAGGGTGTGTTCGGTCTGGACGATCGCCCGCATGCAAGGAATTATTCTGTAAGTTTGGCTGATTACAACAAGGCACAAGCTGCGCTTCAGTCAAAGAATGAGACGCGCATTGTGACTGATACCAAACCCGGCGAGACCAAGATCCTGGGTGATCAGAACCGAGGCATTCCGGATACCAGCAGACCGATTCCCGAAGCGCCGAAAGCAGGCGATGTTCCAAAAACAGGAGAGGCCCCGAAAGCGGGCGAGGCGCCGAAAGCTGCCAAACCAGGCGGCTACCTTCCAACTGAGGTGGCCGATGCCTATAACTTCCCTAAGAACAATATGGGTGAAGGATCCACTGTGGCTGTTATCCAGCTCGGTGGTGGTATCAACTTGGCTAATGAGGCAGCTTATTACAAGCAGCATGGATTGCCGGAGCCAAAAATTCAGGTCATTAGCGTTGGTAATGCGCCAACCAAAACTGGTTCGAATTTAGCTGCCGATGGTGAGGTCTCCCTTGATTCGCAAATCATCGGTGCTATTGCTCCGAAAGCTCAGCAAAAGGTGATTTTTGCGCCGAACAGTGACAAAGGTTTCATTGACGCAATCACACGCGCCACCTTCCCTGAGAAGGGTGAGAAGCCGACAACTTCGATAAGTATCAGTTGGGGGGCGCCCGAAGAAAGTTGGACTGAACAGGGTCTGAAGGGGATGAGTGCGGCATTCAAGAAAGCTGCGTTGAGGGGCATCTCTATATTTGCGGCAGCGGGTGATGATGGCGCTGTTGATAAAGCTCCTTCAGGAAAATTCAATGCGGACTATCCGGCGTCGGATCCGAATGTCACCGCTTCTGGTGGCACGAGGTTAGAGATTGGACCGGATGGAAAGATCAAATCCGAGAAGGTATGGAACAGTAGTGGTGGTGCTACTGGCGGTGGCATTAGTCAGAAATTCGGCGTACCTGAATACCAAAAGGGCGTTGATCTCCCGCAAAATCCGCAGAATCCGAACTTCAAAGGGCGCGGTGTTCCAGACATTTCCGGCAATGCCGATCCGCGAACAGGATGGAAGATAAAGGTCAACGGGGTCGATGATGTGATCGGAGGCACAAGTGCCGTGGCACCGATGCTGGCAGCACTGGATGCCCGGATCAGTGGCGAATTCGGAAGACCGATTGGTCCGTGGAATCCATTCCTCTACAAGAGCGGATTATCCGGAGCCAAGTTCTACAACGACATAATCGGCGGCAACAACAACGGCTACTCAACAACGAAAGGCTGGGACGCCACCACGGGATGGGGATCGCTCGATGGGTCGCTTTTCCGCGACGCAATCATTGCAGATAGGCTGTCCACCCCGCTTTATGTTCGCGCATTCATGAAGTCTGTGCAGTCCAAGCCTTTTGACAACAGCAAGAGTGCTTAGTCGAGCGATTCGCTCTTTGGCTTTGTTTTAGTTAAACGCGGACGGGACGTCCGCTACCCATACTTATGGGCGGACGAGACGTCCGCGCTCCATACTTAGGACAGAGTCGCTCTTTCGCGCTAACTATGGCATAGCATCTACGCTGGCAGAATCGACACTTCTGTTTGTAAGTGCGACGCTCGCAGCAAGATCTGTTCGATCCCGGGAGCGCCGGCATCTTGCCGGCTTCTGAGCTCTTGAGAGCAATTGCGGTATTACAAGTTGGCTTCTCTCATTCTTAGTGCATTGCAAGTAATGCTTCTCTCGTCGTGTAACTCGGACCCATTAGAAGTACTTTCTTTGTGCTATCTTGGGGTAGTCGCACGAGGACCTGATCTTGGACCAAGAACAGCAAGATAGAGGTGGTGGAAAGCTTGAGACAGTCATCCAGAAGAAGACCTGGTGGCCGCGTCGCATCGCAGAATTTGTTGCTGCGACGGCAGTAGCGGCTGCGATTATTGCTACATTCGTGATGATTCAAAGACCGCAGCCGGCTGCAAATGTTGATTTTCAGAATTGGCAAAGACGGGATGTGGCTGGCCAAGAGTACTTTGATAAAGGCCAGCTCAAGGAAGCGCGAGAGCAGTTCGAAGAGTCACTGCATTTGGCTCGTGATGGGCGCGACGTCAACCTTGAACTGGCCAGCTTGAATGAGCTGTTGGATTTAACCCGTGCTGAAGGAGGAGGCAAGGGCGATGACCAGCGTCTGAAGGAAGAAATTTCGCTGCGTGCACCTAATGTGCAGGCTCTAGTTTCCTCGATCGATAAACTTGCTGTGAAATCTGAAGGGGCGAGCGATGAAAGAGATGTGCAAGCTGTATGCGATAAAGCAAATGATGTTGCTGGAGAATTGCTTGATGCGCGTCAGTTCAAAAGCGCACGAACTGTAATTGTGAAGACCAGGGAATTGCTCGACAGGGTGCCTCCTGCTTCCAGCGCTAAAGCTCGCTGCTTTCAGAACTTTGGTACACTTCTGCTGGAAGAGGGCGACTATAATCAGGCCATTACGATTCTCAAATCGGCACTTGAGCTGGAAGGCAAAAGCTCTGACGGTCTGAGTCCTCTGATGGCAAGATCGTATTACGAGTTGGGTCGTGCCTATCTTGGTGCAGGCAAGCCGGACCTCGCTGAGAAGAACATCAGAGTGGCGCAGCAGCTAAGCCGCCATCTGCATGGACCGAATAGTATCGAGGCTGTGAATTGCAAGATTCAGCTGGCTTTGATTTACGAAGCAGCTGGCTCTGAAGATAAGGCTGTTCAGGAAGCTAAGTCTGCCGTTGACATTTGCGAGGCGGCCAAGGATGCGAAATTCAACACGGACTGTGCCACCGCATATAGTTTCCTTGGCCGCATAGGCAAAGAGCAGCGCTTGCTGCAACTGGCTTTGCGATTATGCGAGCATGAAGTGAAGAAGCCGTATCAATTGTTAGGTGAAGTTATGCTCGAATTGGCAGAGCTTACTTCCGTCAAGTCAGGTGATCGAGCAACTGCACTTTTAAATCGAGCCTATGCCGTGGGACAGAGATTTGAGGAGCCAACGCACGATGCGTTTTACGCTAATCTGCATCAGCTCCGCGGCGAGTTGTATCTGGCGTCGGGCAATCCTACTTATGCGAAGGATAGCTTCGAGCAAGCCTTGGCATTGCGTAAGAAGGTCTATGGAAACAATTGCCGTCCAATGCTCGCTGAATCCATTGCTAGTATAGCTATAGCCGAGGAGCGCAGAGGTGATAGCAAGGCTGCTGAAAAGATGTTCAAGAGCGCCTTTGCTATGTTGATCGATTCTAACCCCGACACACCTGTCTATGTCAGAGTGAAAGACCTTCTGCAGAAAGAATATGTTGAATGGTTGAAAGGCAAGAAGCGAGCAAGTGATGCAGCACAAGTGTTAACTGCGATTGAGTCTGCCGCAAAGAAAAAACGAAAAGACTGACTTGATGCAAGTAGTAATCACTGCAATCCAGATTTTAGAAGAGTGAACTCGCGTTGGTACCTGCACTATCCGATTCGCCAAAACAAGCTAATCGTTGGAACATGCATTGCGATTCCATCGATTTTGGATTCAGAGCTCTGTCATTTTGGCGGTTTATGGATTCTTGTTCTTAGTCAGATTTGCGTCGATTGGCATTGGGATCAACGGAACGCGTGTTGTTGGATTGATTCCGCCCAGGCGAATTGCGTCTAGCATTGCGGTGCCGTTTACTGAACCCCAGCCGGTAACTGGATCCCAGCCGAATGCTGTCGAGTAGCCGTTGTTGTGACCCATGATGATATCGTTGTAGATGGCTCCACCACCCATGCCTTGCCTATAGAGGAATGGATTCCATGGTCCGGTGTTTTGTCCGAGAATGCTTGCGATGCGCAGTGAGAGTCCGGCGAACATCGGGGCTACGGCGCTGGTTCCACCGCTCAATTGGTCGACGCCGTTGACTTTGATCTTCCATCCTGTTGCAGGATCGGCGTTGCCTGAGATGTCCGGTACTCCGCGTCCGAGGAAGTTCGGGTTCTGCGGATTCTTTGGAATTGCCAGGTCTTTTTGGAAATCTGGTCTTGGGAATTTCTGGCTGATACCACCACCGGTGGCTCCGCCTGAACTGTTCCATGCCATCTCGGAAGAGATCTGACCTCTTTCGATGAGTAGTCGTGTGCCACCAGATGCGGTGACGTTCGGATCCGATGCCGGATAATCCGTGTTGAATCTTCCAGATGGTGCATTGTCTACGGCGCCGTCATCTCCGGCGGCTGCGAAGATAGAAATTCCTTTCATCGCCGCTTTCTTGAATGCGGTGCTTAGACCTTGCATAGCCTGCGGTGTCCAAGCTTCTTCCGCTTGTCCCCAGCTGATGCTGATCGCCGTTGTCGGACGTTCACCTGCCTGATGGAACGTACCACGAGTTACGGCGTCGATGAATCCTGCGTCTGTGTTCGGTGCGAAGATGATCTTCTGTTGCGCTTTAGGAGCGATGCCTCCGATGATTTGTGAGTCGAGTGCGACTTCACCGTCATAACGCGGAATGCCGCTCGGTGTTGTCGGCGCACCGCTGACACTGATCAGTTTAATCTCGGGATGCGGCAGTCCGTGCTGTTTGTAGTACGCTGCCTCATTAATTGGGTCCATTCCGCCGCCCAGCTGAATGATTGATACGCTGGTATTTTCGCCCATTCCTTGTTTCGGGAATTTGTAGGCGTCTGCGATTTCTGTGGAGAGATATCCAGTTCTGGCGCGAGGTTCGGCCGGACCAGCTTCAGGTGGCTTTGCTCCATCTCCACCTTTCGGAGCGTCTCCTTTTGGTGCATCGGCGGCGGGTTTCGAACCCTTGCCTCCATCGCGCGGCTCGACCAGTTTGCTTGGTTTTGCAGCCTCAGCTGCTGCCGGCTGGTCGGGCATTGGCAAGAATCGTGCATAGGAGCGAGCATGCGGTCGATTGTCCAGACCGTATACTCCTTCGATGTGGCGATGCAGTGTATCAGGGATCGCCAAGGCACCCTGACGTCCACGGAATGTAGTGCCATCCGGCGTGGCGTATTCCTTAAGTGGAATCTGGAATGCGTGTTGGAATTTTCCGGCTTCCCCCGTCAAGACAACTCGACCGGAACGCGGGTCAGCTGTCATCTTCAGTCCGTGATCGTTGGCGAATTTTGTGATTTCAGTTACGGCTTTTTCTGAAGGTCCGAATTTCTCGGTTAGCTGTTGATCTGTAAGGAACCCCTGCCGCCCGGCATGAATCCGTTTCAGGGTTCGATCCATCGCCAGATCGGTCCCTTTCGACTTAAGCATTACGGTTGCTTCCATCTCGGATGCTGGATTAATCTCACCTTTCGGCTGTGCACCTTCCGGTAGCTTCTTATCTGAAGGCCAGTATCGCGAAGTTCCGTTTCGTGGCTGGACGTTTGTAGTGTCCAGCGGCGCTTTGTTTCTACCAAGAGCCGTATCGTATGCTGACTTGAAGGTGTTTGTGACGCTATCCCACTTACCTTGTTTCCAGTCTGCGAATTTGTCGAAGCGCTCAGAAAGAAGGACGTGCTCAGTAGCACCAGCGCCAACCTTATAGCCTGCCATCGCAATGCCGGTATGAACGATGAATTCGCCACCTGCATTTCCGAGCTTCCAGCCTGCGTCATTCAACTGCGGAAGTGTGGTCGCATTATGAGCCTGCGAGTATGCTTCCATCATTGGCTTAGCAGCTTGATAGGTGAAATAAATACCGATTGCCGCCCCTGCTATCTTTCCAGCAGGACCGGCTTCAGGCAAAATCAATTTCAATCCGGCGCCCATCGCTGCAGCTGCCCCGGCTATTTCCAGGGTTTCCATTGGATGAGTCACTTGGTGATAAGCACTATTTATTACGCCGACCGGGAGATTCCAAATACCTTGAGCAGTGACCATTCCATGTCTTTTGAAGGCGCTGCCAGGCGCTGGTGGAGGTCCCAAAAGGTCCGAGGTGGCTGCAACTTGCGTCTTCAACACGTCGTTGATAAGTGATTCTCTAGCTGAAGACGTTTCGGGTGAAACCGACTTGTCGGTCTTCTCGCTCTGTTGATTTTCCACCATCATTATTTCCTTGCGAATTTCCCAGAAAGCACAGAAAGAAACGACCGGCATAGCTCTGCCGATCCCTACCGCTCTCTGTAAACTCAATTCAACCCTCTATTAATCTATATGCTTTATCTATAACTGTCATGGGGGAGAATTCCCAAATTGACTGTTTTTAGTGCGGAGATCACGAAGTCGCGGCTTAGCAAACGCTCATAAACGCAAGCTTTTCGCGACTTTTCTGAGGGCGATTTAATAGAGTGGGCGGGCTGGCTTTTGCTCAGCAACTCATGTGAATTAAAGTGGAACTTATACGTTCCAAAAAACGGGACATTTTGGAACGTATAAGTTCCAGCTGAACCAAAATCTCATTGTTTTAGTGAATCTGAAGAGCCTTGTGCGACGAGCACTGTGCCAACGTCTTTGACACTAACAGTGTGTATGCGAATTTGCTTATTTCGAGCGTCTAGTTCTACATCTATATGATTGCAATAATTGCAGCGTATTTAGAGAGCGAACTCTTTCGGGAGATTGCCGACGAGTTTTTAGGAATCGGTATGAAAGAAGCAAGAACCATCCAGATTGGCCTATGTGAGGATTCGACCCCCATCCGTATCCGGCAAGACGCATGTGGTCATAGCGCTCCGCTAAACGATCAAAAGAGTGATGTTCGGCCGCAACTTTGTAAAAGCATGCTGGTAAGCATACAGCCTGTGCCAGTTTCGAAGCATCTGATTGCATTTTGCCTGGCTCTGCTTACGCTGTTTTGTCCGAGTTTCGTTTTTTGCGATTACGCTCCAAAGCTGATGGGCTCGCCATCTGCGTGCGCTGCTGACGAATCCGAATCGGATGACTCGGAGGATTCCGAAGAAAAGTCGGCGGACGATAAGGCTACTTCAAAGTCTAAAAGCAAGGCAAAGACTGATTCCAAGACTGGCAGCAACAGCAAGAAAGATTCAAGCAAGGAAAAAGACAAGGACGATAAGGATAAAAAGGATAAAGATGACGAGCCCAATCTTTCAGTTACCGAGCATACGATAACAATCGGTGGCAAACCCGTTAAATACAAAGCGACGGCTGGCTTCGTTGTCTTGAAGGACTTTTCCGATAAGAAACGGAAAGAAGACGATAAAGAGAAAGACAAGAAGGACAAGAAGAAGGATCCGCGACCAACCGCGAAGATGTTTTTCATTGCGTACACGCGCGAGGATGCGGGATCTAGTGCCAAACGCCCCGTCACCTTTTCTTTCAATGGTGGTCCCGGGTCAGCTTCGGTTTGGCTCCACATGGGTGGATTAGGACCGCGCCGGGCAAAACTCACAGACCGCGGAGAAGCGCTTCCACCGCCATACAAGCTTGAGGACAATAATTATGCATGGATAGACGAAAGCGATTTGGTCTTTATCGATCCGGTGTCAACTGGTTTTAGCCGTTCGGAGCCGGATGAGGATCCAAAAAACTTCCATGGCTACCGCGAAGACATTGAAAGCGTTGCGGAGTTCATTCGTTTGTACATCACAAAGAATCAGCGATGGGCCTCTCCGAAGTTTATCGTCGGTGAGAGTTACGGTACGACCCGTGCTGCGGGTCTAAGTGATTACCTTCAGCGGCGATATGGCATTTACCTTAATGGCATAGTTCTTGTGTCTGCCGTTTTGAATTTTGCGACATTGGATTTCTCACCAGGAAACGATAGTCCGTATGCATTGTATCTTCCTACGTATGCAGCGACGGCCTGGTATCACAAACGCTTAAGTCCAGAGCTGCAAAGCAAGCCGCTCTTAGAGGTACTGCGGCAAGCTGAGGAATTCGCCTCCAAGGAATATGTTCTGTCTCTATTTGAAGGAGATAGATTGAGTGGTGAAAGAAAGAATGCGATTGCCGAGAAGGTCGCTTACTTTTCCGGTCTGCCGGCAAGTTATGTGAAACAGCTTGATACACGTATTCCAGATGATTTGTTCTTCACTCATTTGTTGATGGATCGCAACCGGCAGATTGGTCGATACGACAGCCGATTCACAGGACTTCGCTACAAGCCCGGTCGGGATGATATGGAGTTTGACCCGAGCGGCGAAGCCGTTACGGGAACGTTCACCGCCACGCTAAATGATTACGTTCGCCGAGAACTCAAGTTTGAAAGCGAGTTGCCTTACGAAACGATTGCAAACGTTTGGCCCTGGAGTTATCGAAATGCCACCAATAAATATTTGAATGTGGCAGAGGATCTATTCAAAGCAATGACGCGCAACCCATACCTGAAGGTGTGGCTATGCTGCGGCTATTATGATCTGGCGACACCATACTTCGCCGCGAAATACACGATTGATCAAATGGGCTTAGACCCCTCGATTCGTAAGAACGTGAAAATTACCTATTACGACAGCGGACACATGCTTTATATTTACAAGCCAGCCTTGATTCAATTCAAGCAAGACTTCAGCGATTTTGTGAAAGATGCGCTTGTACCCGAATCATCAGCAGTACCATCGGCGGAACCTTAATTGGTAACGAAGATTAGTGCTGGGATTTTGCTCTACCAGGTTGAACCTGACTTGGAGTTCATGCTGGTTCATCCGGGCGGACCATTCTTTAAGAAAAAAGATGACGCTTCTTGGTCTATACCTAAGGGTGAGATCGATCCGGCGGAGGATCCGGAAACTGCTGCAAGGCGGGAGTTCAAAGAGGAGATCGGCGTCAAGTTAACGATGCCTGGAATTTTCTTGGAGCAGATAACGCAAAAAGGCGGCAAGCAAGTTTTCGCGTGGGCTTGTGAATGTGATTCGAAATTGAGGCACGAGATTGAAGCTTCTAACATAGAGGAACTGTGTGAAAAGTTTGAGCTCGAATGGCCACCTCGATCAGGCAAGAAGCAATGGTTCGCTGAAATCGACATGGCAAAGTTTTTCTCTTACGAGACAGCTCGCACGAAAATAAATCCGGGGCAAGTACCATTTCTCGACAGACTGCTTGTCCATTTGAAAGAGACTGGGCGGTTATAGCTCACAGCACCCGGTTCAATGTTTGAAGCAATCACCCAATTGGCGACCGACGGAATGAGAATACCTAACACAATAAGTGCGATACCGAGTCCGATTCGTCCGAGACCACTGCTTCTGTGCAAGGTTCCTTGGACACGAATCCTTTGAAGCCCGTCTTTGTACGCCTGAATTCCAATTACTATTTGTGGAATTCCGTATGCTAAAGCTATGATCTCAATGGAATAGCAAATTCCATTCAATATGGGTTCGATGGCAGTAAAGGTGTTTATCGATATCATTGTTTGACCCGGTCAGTTCTATCGACGTGATTCGCTCTGGCCAGCGCCAGCATCCTTGTGGCTTCTATGATTCGTTGGGTAAATTGTGCTACGACGGAGATGACGAATCCTACAAATTTTTGTGCCTGTTGCGAGTGCAACTGCTCGAGAATTGCTTGATTTAAAGCAAGGCGCGCATTACGAGCCAATGCGCACCTTGCTGTCTGCAGGAACAGACGAATACCGGCGAAATAAAATTAGTAAAATGCTCCAATTCCAATTTATCTTTTTCGGATCGGCTGGTCAATAAACTTTCTATGCTGAATGACTTTTGTCATAAGTGTTGTGACTTTAGACTAGAGTTTTTTGTTGCAGATTCGATTTCTAAAAATGCGAAAATTGAAGGCGGGTTTTCCCACTTTTGCCAACTTCATTTCGAACAATTTTCAGAAGGCGTCGCTTAGATCGGTGCGGGCAGTTTGATAGGGCGAATATGAATATTGAACGCGGTTTCCGTCAAGATATTGGCGAAGTTGTTGATGACCCAACAGCAGTTCTTTGTTTGAGTGACGTGGCTGGTGACATTGAAAATGAAGTTGCTCCGAATGAAAGCGTACCTCGAGCAGAAAGCGATCTGAACAACTCTTTGCAGTATGTTGATATGCTGGCTGCAAGTGATAATCCGAGTCTGACTTTGCGACTGAGCAAGCAGATTAGCAAGGATCGCAGTGAGAACGGACCTTACTTCACAGGACCACAGAAGTATCTGAGAACGCAGTGTGAGTTTACTCCTTCTGTCCAATCGTTTTTGAATCGCTATAGCCGGCGTTATCCGCCAGAAGTTCATGCTGACGGAGCTAAGACTTACACCATTCCAATTTACGGAATTAGCAATCGCTCAATAGGAAATGACAGTGACTTTGAGCCTAAGTTCTTTATGAGTGAAATGCACATCAAAGTTCCTAAGGGGGCGCATAACTTTGATCAATGTACTATAAGCCGGGGACCGCGCGAGCTGCTCTCTGGCGATCAATACAGAAAAGCTGTTCAGCAAGAACTTTCTGGTGCTCATGATTTACTTCCGCAGACTGGTCCGTTGAGTTTCTTCACTCATGGAGTTTTCGCAGCCGCTGGACAGTCTGATGATGATGTTATGAGAATCGCGGCAGAGAGTGGCGTGCCAACAATCAACATTGACTGGAGATCCACTCCCGGAAGCTTATGGACAAAACTTTTTCGTTACGGAGTTGATTTTTCTGGAGCCATCAATCAAGAAAAAGCGTTTGAGCCTTATCTAGATCAAACCGTAGCTTGGCTGAATCCAAGCCGCTGTGCTTTTGTTGCTTTCAGTCGGGGATCGGCATTCAATGCCGCTTATATGAAGCATCGTCATGAAACAATGGGTGATCTAAATACTAAAAAGCTTAATGGAGATCTGTTTGCGCATCCTGACTTGGAGACTGAGAAGTTTCGCGTTCGAGACGACAAGGGAAGAAACTTCATAACGGCCAGCGCCGAAAATACCGTTGTTCTTGGCAGTCCCAAGGACAAAGCCTTGATGTTCGCCTCTCGCTGGCTGCGCGGTGATCGTGTCGGTGATGCTGGGAAACAAGACATCGATGCCGTTATTAAAGCTGGTGGGCGATATCTGATTGATGAGTTTCCAAAACGTGGTGCCAACTTCCACCATTTCATCAACTATCGAAGTCTAGGCACCATGGTCAGAGATCTTCTCCACACAAAAAATCGCGGAGACAAACCAGTTCCTGTGCCTTGCGAAAAAAATGGAAGTCTGGGATCTCCCGATTCACAATGGCAGTTGTGGTTGGAACCCAAGGAGGCTGTGAGATACGTTCGTTAGACGTCAGCAACCTACAAGTTTCGAGATTTTGGCGAATGATTTTTCGCCGTTTATGTACTGGCGGAACGTTCTCGTGATATTTCGCTGCAGTCATGTGCCTTGTCCGCCGCGACGATGTATTTCAAGCAAGCCTGCAAACAGTTCGCAACAATTAGCGCAAGTTCGCATTTTAGATTAAACGCAAAATGACTCCCCTTGAGCGAATTGAAAACCTATTTCCATGATTGGCAAATGTGGGAAGCCAGCCTTTCCCTGGCTTGAGCAGAACACAGAAAAATGGCTGAGGGAGGCTATGGGCGGACGGGACGTCCGCGTTCCCTACGCTATTGGACTTTAATTGGAGCGCTGGCGATGCGCGTGGTGTTTCCGTTATTGTCTTTTGCTTTTAGGATTACTGAAACCCAGGTTTCGCCCTTTGATTTCGCAGCGACTTGGGCAAGATCAATCTTATATTGCCCTGCATCATCCATTTTCGCTTGTTGATAAATGCTCGGGTTCATCAAAGGCACAATGCCAATCTTTTTCATGAAGCTTACACCCTGCCCTGAACCTTTTACGATGTTCAGCTCGGCACCCGGTGCCGGATAATCGATAAGGATGGCTTTTGATTTGCCGGAATCGAGTTTCGCAATGTTTGTGCTAACGGGCATCATTCTTGATGGTGGCTCCGGTGTGACTTCCTTTTTCTTTTTGAGGTAAGATTCCATCACCGTTGAAAGTCTCAACTTGGTGTCGACCACGTCTTTAGGGTCTTTAAATTCGTAACCCTCTCCGCCACCAAATGTGAAATCATTAACTCCGACGCGGTAGAGGCCGTTTGCTTCGATTCTTTCCCATTGTCCTTCCTTGTTCTGGGCAAATGCAAATACGATTCGCTTGCCGGTTTCCAATGTCGGATCATATGCGAATTTCAAACCCTTCACGTCGAGAAAACGGGCGCCTAGCATTCCAGACACACTTTTCTCCAGGACTTGAAGAAGGGCGTCGCCTTTCAAAGTTGCAACCATTAGTCTATTTGCAAATGGCAAGATCTCGCGCACACGTTGGATGCTAACTGGTCCTTGCTCTAATGGTCCTCGGATGCCGCCTCGGTTTTGCAAGGCAATGGTGGCACCATATTCGGCTCCCGAATCGGCGAGGGCATCGCAAATCAAATCACCAATTGGTGAATCCCACGGATGGTTTTTGAACTTGTTATCGAAATTACCGTTCGCGCTGGCAATGAAAGTGGTCGCTAGCGCGGCAAATGGTTTGCCCATTTCGTTGAGGTACGACTGCAAATCAGCATCTTGGAAGACCTTATCGGTGATGTTGATCAATCTATACTTAGATTGTGGCATGACTAGTTTGCCATCTTTGTCAAATTCAAGATCCAATCTGCCCAGGGTTCTGCCGTAGCATCCTGTTTGCACAACGAATGCGGAACTGCCATCATCGTGTTTCACTATGATTGGTTTATCCAGCCGTGTGTGTGAGTGTCCGCCTACCACTACATCGATGTCCGGAATGTTCTCTGCCATTTCCTTTTCTTGATCGACGCCGCAGTGTGAAACAACAAATATTTTGTTCACTCCCTGGCTCTTCATCTTCGCGACTTCAGCTTTGAGCGGCTCGAGCCAGTTTCTTCCCGTTCCTGTGACCTTCACACCATCTAAACGTGGTGCCATTTCGTTCAACACTGGTGTGATCATTCCGATGAAAGCAACCTTCTGACCATCGATTGTTTTAATCACCGATGGTTTTACTATCGCTGCTAAATCTGGGACAGCACTTGCGTCAAGATTGGCCGAAATCACATCGAACTTTGCGAGCTTGAGTTTCTCTCCGAGATTTTTTGAGCCCTCGTCAAACTCGTGATTACCGATTGTGTAAATGTCATAGCCGGCTTTGTTCAAACTCTCGACTTCGACCTGTCCCTTGTAAGTTTCAAAATAGGGAGTCCCTTGGAAGATGTCGCCGGCGTCTACTGCCAGGACATTTTTTGTATTTTTCTTCGTTGTCTTGATGAGGTGGGCGATTCTGGACATTCCACCGACGTTGCGACCCTTTTCCAGAAAAGAGTCTTCATGCGAATGGAGGTCGTTGCTGTGTAAGATAGTGATAGTGAAGTTCTCTTGACTTGCCTGCGCTGCTTTTGCGGCATCTGTGGCAATAAACGGTATAGAACCGAGGAGGCCGATAGTAATGATGAGTTCACTTGCTAAGAACTTCGCACCTGGTTTCATCATGTCCGTTGGACTCCTCCTCAGTTTTGCTGCACAGTTTACTCTGGCTCAAGTCACTCCCGAGTTGCGAGACGTGCCCTATATTTTTAAGTCAGAACCAGGATGTCCTGTTGATGTCATTTCGGCTAAGACCACTCTTGAGATCGATCCGGTTGGAGTGCCGATGGCCTGCCGCATCTACATAGACTACACCAATGTGTCGAACAAGGCACTGTCAGGGGTTCGTTTTCGTATAGGTTATATAGATGCCGAAGATCAGGTTTGTGGAACCTTTCACGCTCCGGACGGTTCTTCGCTGCCACCTGGTGGGAGTGGGCGCGGGAAGTGGCGTGGAGACAAGGTCCACCCTAAGACCAAGAAGGTGATGATCCGTGGGCTAATGGCTCGCTTTTCCGATGGCAGCATCTGGGAAAGCGAAAAGTCTGAGGGGGGTCTGATAAAACCGGCGCCTCAGCCGGGTCAGGAAGGGGCTGGGAAAGCTTTTGGAGGAGCGCAAGGTTCTTCTCCTTCATTTGGGCAAGGCGCTGCCCCTGCCTTTGGCGGTGTAGGTGGTGGACCCGGAACCGTTGGACCAACCCCCGGCCTGGGTGACCCACCGCCCTTGAGCGGGGATCCGGCGCCGGCGGCGGCACCAAGTGCTACTCCGAATCCCGATTCAACGCAGAAGCCGGCAACTCCCCCACCGGCTGAAAACTTCGACAGCTACTAAGTCTGTAGCTGATAACGTCACTATTTGCGCACAATTGGCTTCAGAAGCCGGTTCTGATAAGTCGAATGTCGGATATTAACTCTGGAAAGCTATATTTAATCAGATTTTCGAAGAATTTTGAATTTCCAAGTGGCCGCTATATCAAAAAGGGGTGTAGTGTATATCCACTGTCTAAATCGAAAAATGTCTGAAGAGGAGCTTGCCTATGGCTTCCCCGTTCCGAACCGCCCTTGCAGCAGCAGGGGTGCTAACAATTTGCGTCTCCTTGAGCATGATGAAGGGTCACCATCTTCTGATGACCTTCGCACTTGGTGGTATCGCCTGTGGTTTGTGGTCGTGGCTTGAATATGCCCGCAAACTTGCAGCTCGCAATAATGCCGTTTTGAATAATGTTAATGACGATGAGCCTTACTACGCAACAAGAAGTAGAATGTCCACCGAAAATAACGTTTACCAATTTCCGCCTCAGTGGCAGATGTCTGACGTGAGCGGTTCCTAAGACAATCTTTGTTTTAAAGTTCGATATGCAAGTCACACTGGTGTCACTGGTTCTTTCATAGAATCGCTGAGATATGACCAGGTGAGGAATTGCTTGTGAGCGACACAGAGAAGCAGCTGGATTCTGTTGAATCGAAGTCCAAGGATGCGAAGCCGAACAGCACTGAGATGCTGACTAAGACAGATCGCGAAGATCTTGTTGAGCGTCAAAAACAAGCAGGTCAGTATCAGAAAAATCCTGATCGCCCCGCCGGTCCGGTTTCCAGACAGTTCGGCAAACCCGAGATTGTTGATGGCTCGGAAGACAAAGGCAACGGCAAAAGAGATGCAGCAAAAAATGATGCTTCGTTCTTGAAGAATGCATTGAAAGAGCGAGAGCAATGGGTCTTCGGTAGATCCAACGACAAGCTCGAGGAAGTAATCAGACAAAAGATATCCACCATGACGAGGGAACAGCTCAGCCAGATGAGCGCTTCTTTCTCGGCGGAGAATGGCGGTGTTGGCTTTGGGAAAGCGATTCAGGATTCCAGTCTGTCGCAAGCGAGCAAGGATGCGCTGCAGATTTATCTGAAAGGCTGCGAGAATAGATCGGATGCGGACACCTTAAAGTTGGCTGCAATTGCTTTGGAAAGCCGCAATATCGCCATGTTCACTGAAGCGTTCCGCGGGGCTTCTGCCAGTGCACGAAAAGAATTTATGGAGCACTCTGGTGATGAACGCATGCAGGAAGCCTTTTGTGAAAGAATCTATGCGCAAGAAGAATCTATCCCTAGACTCGACACTTATGAGTATTTGCAAGCAAAGCAGTATGCCCAGACAGGCAAACTCAGCGCTGAACTGTTGGTGAAACATGCAACAGGCACGTTTCATAACTCTGAAGGTGAAATCAATAACGCGATTGATAATATGTCTTCGGCGGAGCGTGCAAAGTATTTGATTGGCAAAGAGCTTTCACAAGGCGGGAAGGTTATTCCAGGTTTGTCTGAAGAACAAAAAGGCGAATTTCTGTCTTATTATCAAAAACTGCATTCTGTTCTTGAGAATACTGTCACCATTCGCGATGCCAACACTCAAGTAGCAAAGCTGGAAGATCGGCTGATAAATAGAGGGAGCACTTTGGTAACAGAATTGGCCGAGCAGCGAGGCGTGTTTGGTCGCCACGATGCATCCTCTGTAATGTCGAAGATCGAGAATATGAAGGAATCGGACTGGCAGCGCCTGAAAGTCCAACCACACTTTCGCAAACAAATAGAGGAGACTCTAGCTAACTATCTGAGTGCAGACGAACTTCTTGCGGCCAAACAGTTGTTGGATAAGAAAGTCGCTGCCGAGAAGTTTGAAAAAACACCAGCCAATACGCCAGAGGCGAAGAAGGCAGCGGCTGATTCGCAAAAACAGGCAAGTAAGCCTGCTGATTTTAATGAGGCATTAGATCAATATAGCAACAGAACAGGTGGTCTCGGCAGCTTCTTTGCAGATGACACGCAGGTTCGCGATGCCGTCAATAAGTTTGCACAAGTGCAAGAGGAATCCAATCGCAAATTTGCTGAGCTACCAGAGAACGAAAAGAAGCAAATGACTGAACGCCTGGTGCGAGCACTGGATGCATTCAAGGAATCCAAAGGGGCGGCCGCCGATCACCTCGTTGATGCAGTAATGACAGGGGGAACGCTGATTGGCTCCATTGGTGGTGCCATACCAAGCGGCGGTGTCAGTCTAGCGCTTTTGGGAACCGTAGGTAGCATTGGTGCCGGCTTGAGAGTTACAGCGCGTGCTGCTATTCAATCCTCTGATTACGAATTTAGCAAATGGCAGTTAGCTGAAGGTTTCTTATCGGGAACACTCAATGTTTTGGGACCCGGCGAATTGGGACAACTCTTCCGCGTTGGAGAACAGGCGGCGCTTAAGGCCACAGCCAAGACGACGGAGCAAGTTTTGTCTGAAGGGCTGCAAACAGCTTTGAAAGCTGAAGCCTCAGATGTACTTAAATCAGGCACTAGTTCTATGTTGAACCATGCAATCGCAAATGGTGCCAAGGAGATTGAGCCTGCGGCGATTACTGCTCTTGCTGAGAAAATGGTGGCGTCAGAGTTGACTGGGACTTCACGCGAAGCGGCTGTTAAGACACTATCAAATCTTATGCGCGACAACTTGAAGGCGGCAATCGAGGAAGAATCCAAAGCGGCGCTAACCGGCATGGTGAAGCGGGCTACTCTATCGACTGCGGCAGGTGCAGCTGGTGCAGGGACGGCGGGCGCCTTGGACGGTTTTGCTCACTGGGATCACAACAAAGATATCGCGACGAATCTAAAAATTGCCGCTGAGAAGGCACTGGTTGCCTCTGCTTATGGTGCCGGTGGTGCCTTAGCAATTCACTCTGCATTAGGAACACCAGCTTTAATGAGTTCAGCCATCGATGCTGCAAGCTCTGGGGCTCAAGCTTTGAGAAGGAAGTCCATTGAGTTGAAGCAAGCTCTAGATGATGAACTTGAATCAATCGGAAGCAACTTATCCGGTCCTCATCCGGCACTGGCTGGTGCCGGCGCTGATGGTGGCGGTCATATTCCCGTCAATAGGTCTGCTATGGATTCGCCTCACATTCAACTTGCCAGAGGGTCAAGTGATGGACCGAGTCTCCGCCAATTGCGGCGGGAGGCTTGGCGAGAGGAATTTGGTGATGCTCCAGTAAAGCCAATTCGAGAGTTGTTGGAAGAATGGAAGCACGACTCTGATCATCCACTTGTACACCGCCATGATTTAGAAGAATATGCTCGGATAATTGAAAATAACGGACTCAAAGTAACGGAGGTTCTGGGCGCTGGCGGAAACCAAATGGCAATCCGTTTAAAGGACGGCACGGTTCTGAAAATTGGAGAAAAGAACTGGGTGGATGACTGGGGGACACGAAAATTCAAAGGTGGAAGGGACGCTCGGCTGCTTGACGGACCGCACGATGATCCTTCTACCGGAATTAAGTGGTATATCCAGGAACCTGTAAAAGAACTCGAACATGGCGATTCGGGTCGAGTTCATCGAATGGTCAAGAAAACCAATAAAGAGGGCGAGTTCGAAATTACGGACTATGACCCGCGAGATACGAACGATCGTCAGCAATTTGGTCTGGCCTATAATCCCTCAACTGAGGAGTGGGATATTCTTGTTCTGTATGATTACGATGCCGCGTACTAGCTTATCGCTTAGCGATTCTACTAATTTCGAAGCTATTTCCTTGATAGCTCACCGAGCAGTTGGAGGCAAGTTTTTTGAAGTTCAAGATTGTCTTCAATCAATGTTGATGACTTCAAAGCTGCTTTTGCGATTGAAGCCGCCAGTTTGTCATTGCCTTCATTGTGCAGAAAACGAGCAAACTCTATCATTCTCTTAAGATATCGCTCTAGATACTCCGTACTTAGTTCAACCCGCCCGAGATTCTGCAAGACAATTTTTTGTGCTTTGTCTGGTTCTCCGAGATTAACTAGATTTTCCGCTGAGTCAAAGACAAACTTTTCAATCTCAAGCCGGGTATCACTATCGTAGATCTGAAGACTTCGACTGAAGTACTTCTGAGCTTCTGCATTTCTCTTGAGATTCTTAAGCGCGTTAGCCAATAGTTGGTCGACGACGGCCTCATTGAACTCGTAACGCTTTTTGCCAGAGAGCAGGTGGTCTATCCGAGGTAGAAAATCCGCGACCAACGCCTCATATTTTTCTTGTCTTACGTAACTGCGGCCGAGTGAAGCCAAAATCTCATCGTAAGGCTGATCAAAAAGGACCGACTGGCTTGCTGGTTTTCCCGCTGCAACAACGGAATCTTGCATAGCTAATGATTCTTTTAAGAAGGCTTCTGCATCTTCGAATTTCCCCTGGTTAAATTTTGCACGACCCAATAGTAATGCTAGTTGAGCTCGGTTTGCATTAGTCTCTTTGGGCAGTTTCTGTTTTGCGTCGAGCGAATTCTTGAGAAACGTTTCTGTTTGATCCGCAGGTGTTCCGGGAAGATGTGCTTGAAATGCAAACAAAAGCGCGCGCAACTCCGTCGCATCGGAGGAACTGTCGTCTTCAATTAGTTTCTCTGATAAATCTAAGTATTTGCGCATTTTTGGTGGGTCGATACTTGCTCTGAACATGTACTCGACGCAGGTATAGTAAATTTTTGCCGTCAAAAGTTTTTCTTTCCTACTCTGCTTGTTCTTTCTTCCGTCGAGCACTTTGTCCAAGATTCTCAGAGCAATATCTCCATGACCCTGATAGAACTGAGATCTCGCAGCCGCTAGCTGCTTTTTGGATGACGACCAATCACTTTCAATGTCATTTGCAATAGTTGATTTCGGGATTTCAGTGCTCTTTAGAAATATTGCGGTCGAGGCGCCAGCTACAATTATGACACCGGCAGCGGTGCCTGCCAGCAACCATTTTTTATTCTTGTTTACTACCGCAGGCTTTGCATATTGAAGCGCTGAGCCTTGCAATACACATGAAAGATCGTGTGAAAACTCTGTTGTGCTTTGATAACGTTCATCGGGATCTTTTGCTAGTGCTTTTTGCATTACAGCATTCAGTGCGGGCGGAATGTCTGATTGCGTTATTTGAGGAGGGGGATCGTTGACGTGTTTGTGAATGACCCCGATAGGGGAATCAGCTGTAAAAGGCGCCGAACCTGTGATTGCTTGGAACAGTATGCAAGCTATCGAATAGATGTCGGACCGTTGGTCTGCCTTCCGTCCCAGGCATTGTTCAGGGCTCATGTAGTCCGCCGTGCCAATCAGGAAGCCGGTCTCTGTAAGAGTCTTTAGCTTTGATTCGCTTCCTTCTGGTTGAAGGATCTTGGCGAGTCCGAAGTCGCAAATCTTGACTAGCTCTCGATTGCTGGTGGAGTATCCGTGCTCTGCCGAATCAAGGATGAAGATATTGTCTGGTTTCAGGTCCCTGTGAATAACTCCCGCTGAATGCGCATAACCGACTCCCTCGCAGACTTGCAAGATAAGTCTTGTGGCGTTCCCCCAATCGAGTACCGAATCAGCAAGTACGGCTCTGAGTGTTCTGCCCGACAAGAATTCCATGACGATAAACGGAATACTTTGCTGCCATAGACCAAAGCTGTAAAAAACGGGCAGGTTTCTGTGCGAGAGACTGGACATGACCATTGCTTCGCGCCTGAAGCGCTCGCGGCTCTCCTCATCAGCCAGGTCGAACTGCAGGAATTTCACCGCAACCATTCGGCCTACTTTAAGCTGCTGCGCTTTGTAGACTGCCCCGATGCCGCCACGACCAACGAGTTCGAGAATTTCATACTTCTCGTCAAGTATCGTCCCGCTTGTAAGCACTAACGACATTGATGCGCACTTCCCTTCTTATATGTGCCCGAAAATGGATAATTTGATATAGTCTTGCTCGTCGGCTACCAGATACTTGTAATGAAGACTGCAATCATCCTCCACGGCGCTCCGAGCAAAGAAGAGTATTACGATCCGAATTGCCCTTCGGCAAGCAATCATCACTGGATCCCCTGGTTGCAAAAACAACTTTTGATTCGCGATATCGCGGCGTATACACCGGAAATACCGTATTGTTTTGATCCTCAATACGACATATGGTTGCGGGAGTTTGAGCGTTACGAAATTAAAGAGGACACGATTCTTGTTGGCCACAGCTGTGGTGGTGGATTCATAACAAGGTGGCTGAGCGAGAACAAAAACCGCAAAGTCGGGCGCGTCGTGCTGGTTGCCCCGTGGCTTGATCCCGCCAGGCGACGCACCACGGACTTCTTCAACTTCGAAATAGATCCGGGTCTGGCTAAGCGAACTGACGGATTTGGCATCTTCAATTCAAGCAATGATGAGGACTTGACTCAAAGTAGTGCGTTTCTGATTCGAGATACGGTTAAGCATTGCTATTTCCGTGAATTTGAGAATGCGGGACATTTCTGTCTCGAGAACATGGGCACCGACGAGTTTCCTGAACTTCTAGATTTGCTAGTCGTCGAAGACTAGGCTATGGCGCTGTACGATCCCGGGAGCGCCGGCATCTGCCGGCCTCTAGAATCCGCAGGCTGTAGAAAGTAGACCAGGTTATTGAACAGTTCGATCCCGGGAGCGCCGGCATCCTGCCGGCTTCTA
>JAIEQI010000143.1 GCA_019747875.1 Candidatus Obscuribacterales bacterium | reverse complement strand
CGAATCGCGCTCCATACGCGGACGAGCCTATCTCAAGAGCGAATCGCGCTCCATACGCGGACGAGCCTATCTCAAGATCGAATCGCGCTCCATACAATACTGCGAATGAACTGGAACCCAAAACATCCGACACCGACGCCGTAGTTGCAAACTATCTCCAATCACTTAGCTCGTTTCACACGAACTTGATCGGTGTTCAAGAAAACATTTTGGTCACATATCTAAAGGATCAAGACAGTCAGGATAACGACGCCTAAATTTGTGTGCGGATTCAACTATTGATTCGTTTAAGTCGTTCTCCGAGAAATTGCGTGTATGTAAGATTCCATCAGCGGTTAGCTTCGTTGCGCTTGGATTGTTGCAAAAGCAGCCTAAGCTGCTTAGCCAGCTCTGGCTCCGTGGTTCCATAACCACGTTGTAAGTTATCCGTTAGTTCGTAGACTGTCCTCTCTGGGAGCACACTGCCAGTTTCTCTCAGATGCTCTCGCAAGAATTGAACGATCTCCGCAGCATCCGCATACCTACCACAATTGATCAAGCAAATGTGAAGCTTATACCAAAGCTCCAACAATCTGGAGTTGTTAAGTTGCTTCTGCTTTAGCTCTAACTTTAAGTGCTTCGCTACTGCATCTGCAGCGCTAGCATCTCGAAGTCTATGCAAGATAAGCAATTTCTGCGTCTCAAGTTCAAAAAAATCATTCTTGTTCCCATCCAGCTCCATCCCTCTCGAAGTGACTTCCAGCGCCTCCTTCAAGCGATTCTGCTTTACGTAGAGGGCACCCAAGAAAAGATGGCTAAGAACTCTTCTGTCCTTCTCGAAACTTTGATCCATCATAACTTCCTTGTAGAGGCGCTCAGACTCTTCCGGATACATATGGGCTTCCTCTCGTGCTAATACATACTTGGAAAATGTAGAATGGGAATGCGATTCGAGCACCCTACCGAATCGAACTGACTCTTCATACAATCCAAGCCGATCAATAGCATTGTCGTAGAGCAAAACTAAATCAACGTCTTGTTGTGGCGCAAGCTTCTTTATTTGTGCTCGATTGAGAAAGGTCTCAATCAAGTGAAAGTATGCAACGATATCGTCTTTGGGTTGCTCTAGCAAGCTTGCTTTGAAGGTATTTACAGCTGATTCACACAATCGGTTAAAGTCAACATCACTACGATGTTTCGAGTTAAGGAGTACGTCTAGAATCTTCTGGTCCAGCGCGAATATCTCCCCCCAAAGGTTTTTCGGAGAATCGACTGCAATCCGTTGAAGCAGTCCCCAAGTGCGTACAAGAGCACTGCTCTTTTTTTGCGAATCGGGCAACGACTTCAGCGAATTGTATAAGTCAGATAGGTCTTTGACTGCATTGGCGAATTTACCCTGATCCACCAATAATTCTGCTTGATCAAATTCCTCGGAATATAATTGGCGTTGATCATTTGTTCTGAGTACCAAAAACCCTACTAGCGAGAATACCAGAATTGCTCCGAATGCCAGAACCGCCATGTTAAGGTTACGTCTGGATGAGACCGCATCTTTGATCCTGGGCACTTTATCGAGAGTAATTTTCTCCAACACTTCATTCAATGTTCTCGCAAAAGCCGATGCGCTTTGCGGTCTGGCTGCCGGATCCTTCGCCAATCCCGAAAGGGTAACTTTTGCCAATTCCTTTCGAATATCAATTTTCCTACTCATGTCAGAAACAGTAGGGGGCTCTTGCGCAGCATGTTTCCGCATTACTTCAAGAGCTGTATCTCCAGCAAAAGGTGGTTCACCACAAAGCGTTTCATACATGACACATGCTAGCGAATAGAGGTCTGAACGCTCATCAAGCCGCTTTCCCGTACACTGTTCAGGGCTCATATACGTTGGCGAGCCAAGAATCGCACCAGTTTGTGTCAAGCCGCCCTGCTCTGCACTCGTTCCATAAGCCTTAGCAATGCCGAAGTCAAGCAACTTAACTTGTTCGTTACCGGAATAATCTCGACATAACATTATGTTGCCCGGCTTAATATCGCGATGTACTATTCCAGCCCGATGAGCTTCCGCGAGTGCCGAGAGTATCGGCAAAAATATGTTCTTGAACTTCTCCAGGCAAAGGCGCCCATTCTTCCTAAGCTCATCAGCAAGTGTTAGACCTTCGAGATACTCCATAATCAGATATGCCTGGCCGTCTTTTGAGATACCAAATGCAATCGTCTGGATGATGTTCGGGTGTTGCAGATTGCTTGTAAGTTTTGCCTCTGATTGAAAGCGGCGGATGCTCTCTTCCCCGCGAATAGATAAGTTGGACAAGACCTTCACCGCTACTATACGGTCAACTTGTGCTTGCCTGCCCTTATAAACGATCGACATGCCCCCTTTGCCGAGCAACTCTAGTATTTCAATGCCATCTATTTGCGGTGGATTGGCAATGCCAACTGTCAATTCAGGGTCATTCATTATCCTTGGTCCTTGTTCCTAATAACATGCCACGACAAGCTCAAAAACCATCAGCTCGACTATCTTAGTTGTGGCTATAGCTGTGCCATACAATGCTATGCGAAGGTTAAACCTGTCCATCCTCACAAATCCCCCACGGGCTCCTCACAAGCTCCCAACGTGCGCTGAGTAATATAGAAACGTTGGGAGTGATATGGAAAACAAAAACAAACCGAATGAGTGTCACGACCAAGGTTCAAAGAAAAAGTTCAATCCCATTTACGAGGAGCAATCTTCAAGGAATTCGTCAGAGGCAGCTTTGTCAAAGAGAACGAAGTACGCCAACAAACACTAAAGAGGACAACAATAAGCTGACTCTGACGTAAATTTTTCTGAGACAGACAAGAGGAGCGCCAAACAGAATCCCAGGCAGAGGGGCGAGTCTAATAGGGGAGGTGAAGTGAAATTCCCTCTGCCCGCCTGGATTCTAAGGGAAACAAAATTACTAGCGATAATCGCCAGGCAAGTTAAACAAGAGGGTGAGTCCAAAAGGTAGAGGTTACTCAAAAAACAAATCGAGATGAACCTCTACCAAGTAGGACCGAACAAACAGGACGGCAGCAAAGATGGCAACTAAACAAAATACAAATTACAAAGTTCATCAGGAACGTCGAAATGAATATGTTAGTTCCAGCGCCAAGCTGATTCAACAAAGAACTCACCTTCGCTGCCAGATGGAAGGACTGCACCATATGTGGCATCAAGACGAATCCGTAAGAATGCCGGCACTAATGTCCGACCTTTCCGTACGAATCAGGAGACAAGAACAAGTTTCACTAGAGGGATGACGTCCAGGTAGAGACTAATTTAGATAAGAGCTATGGAGTTGCCTCCTCGGCTAAACGAGAATTAGTCTCTACCTCGGACTGAAAAAAGTGTGGGCACGTGCGCGTCGCCCGGAAAACACAAAGATTTTCATGACAGGGATGATAAGCCCAATGGTGGAGGCTGATCGAAAGCGAAAAGCGATCGACCTCCGCCTTAGGGCTTTTTGCTATTGCTTCTCTGACGATTGAGTGATTGCGATATTGGCTTCTGCAGGCTTACCTTCTGAGAGGCTCTCAGGCTTATCCGCAGCTCGAACAGAGCGAGGCAGGAATAGATACAACAAAAGCAACAACGCCGTGGCAATTGAAACCGTGTATTTAAATTCTTGCGGGAGATCTGTACGTGGTGAGATATGTCCTTCAATAGCTCCTGCGATCAACAAGAGTGGTACGCATCCAAGAAAAAGGATCGCGGCTTCCTTCGCCATCAAGCGCATAGAATCCGTGCGTTTAAGTGGTCCTGGAAACAACATTCCTTTAGCCAGCATCAACCCTGCTCCGCCGCTAATGAAGATTGCGCTCAATTCAAAAACGCCATGCGGTGCCACGAAAGCAGCAAGCCGACCCGCCATGCCATAAACCTGACAAACAGCGAAAGTGCCACCAATCAACATTCCGTTGGTAATCAATACGTAGAGCGTTCCCAAACCAAAGGTTACGCCCATAACAAAGGCGATGAGCGAGACCTTGATATTGTTGGTCGCGATGAAGCTCGAAGCGGCTGGGCTCTCTTGCTCAACCGAATCGGTCCAGAGCTTTTTCTTCTCGACGTAAGCCCAGAGTTCGTCTGAAACGAGGGGGCGTCCTTGTTGAAGTTCGAGGTGGGCGAAGTTGACGTCGTCAAGAACAAAAAGCCAAGTGGCTACCATCGGTCCTGCAAACAGGACAAACGAGACAAAAACATAGAAGAAGTTGTCCCTGAAAACCCTTGGGAATGTTATCCAGAGGAAATGCCAGAGATCGCTCCAGCGGCTGCGTTGATTTTGATAAACTTGGTTATGGCCTTTTACCACCAAATTATTCAAATAGCGAACAACATCGGGACCAATCCCCATGGCTCTAGCCCGAGAGAGATCAGAGGCGGCAGACCGATAAAGCCTTCCGAGCGATTGCAATTGTTCGCGGCTAAGACTTGGCAATCCGCGCGTTTCTATCTGCTTCAAAAGGTCTTCAAGCTTCTGCCAGTGAGCCTGCCTGGCTGCGACCCAACGTTCTACATTCATGACGTGCCAATTGACAACAAAGGGTTGTAATGGAAAAACCGGACTATTTAATCTCTACCCCGGAAAATGTCGACCTACACCTGGAGCTGGCGGGCGTCGGCAATCGTATATGGGCGGCTTTCATAGACGTCGTGCTCATTTACTTGAGCATCCTGTTCCTTGTTTTCGTGGGTGCGATTGTCGCCGCAGTAATTGAGCAAATCATTCCGACTCGCGATGCTAAAAATCAGCTCTTCCTATATTTGATTGCTGCGCTTAGTTTGTTATCCTTCGCGATCTATACCTGTTACTTCATTCTGTTCGAAAAACTGTGGCAAGGACAGACGCCTGGCAAGCGCATTGCGCAGATCAGAGTAATCGAGGCAAACGGTCAGCCGCTGAATTGGGCAGCGTCAATCATTCGCAACCTTGTGCGTTTCGTGGACATGTTCGTTTTCATGGTCGGCGTTGTTTTTATGATCTTCGACAAAAACGAACGGCGGCTGGGCGACTTTCTCGGCGGTACGCTTGTGATAAGAGAACGAGCACCCGATCTTTCTCAGCGCAACCTGCGAATCCAAACGGAAGCGCCGAATGCATCATTTGTGGATGCCGGACAGCTCAATCCGGATGATTACTATTTGCTGGTTAACTTCCTGCGGCGGCGGCATCAGATGAACAGCCAAAGCCGGTTCACTCTAGCAAAACAATTGGAAGATTATTTCCGATTGAAATTGAGTCCGGAAAGCAAGGGTGAATCAGCAGAAACATTCCTCGAAAAGGTTTATTTGGCGTACACCGCTCGCGCTGAGTTAGAAGCAAAATAGCCCGAGAAGCTGAGAGCATAGACATACAAGAGTCCGCCTATAGGCAATTATCAAGGCATTTGGATCTTCGTAGCCAATTCGTGTAAGATCAGCGCACTCGGTATTCAGGCGGGGTTCCAATGCCAAAGATTCTGGTTGTTGAAGACGAAAGAGCACTCAGCGACGTAGTGGTGGACTACCTGAGCGCACAAAACTATGAAGTTGATTTGGTCGAGGACGGGAAAGAGGCCCTCGACCGATTGAAGTTCTATAGCTACGATTTAGTCGTTCTGGACTGGCAGCTCCCCAACATGGAGGGACCGGACATTTGCCGCTCCTTTCGATCCGCTGGCGGTGCAACGCCGGTAATAATGCTTACAGGCAAGCGCGAAGTTGATGATAAAGAACTAGGGTTAGACGCCGGAGCCGATGATTATCTAACCAAACCCTTCCATATGAAAGAACTTGCTGCGCGGGTAAGAGCGCTGCTGCGGCGCCCTGCACAGGTGATCAGTAAAGACCTGAAGGCGCGCGACATCTCGCTGGATCCAGCCACGCATAAGGTAATGAAGGGTGAAAAGGTATTGGATATCCTTCCTAAAGAGTTCGCGCTCTTAGAATTCTTGATGCGTCATCCGAACCAGGTTTTCTCGGCGGAAGCTTTGATAGATAGAGTCTGGCCGACAGACTCCGATTCATCGCCGGGAGCGATTCGAACCTATGTAAATAGATTACGGAACAAAATAGATTCAGAGGGAGAAGCATCGATGATCGCCACCGTCCATGGTATCGGCTATCGCTTCGATCCATAGGAAGTCTCGGCTAATGGATAGCTTGGAGTACTTTTGATGCCCCAGGTTTACGTGAAACTTTTTGGACACTGACAACCAACCACTAATTTTGACTCGTATCTCTGAAGTATTATGCACCAAGCCTTTTCAGACATGAGATTTGGTCTGAAGAGTATCGTCGATGAGAAAGATCTTTCACCTCGACCAGGGCAAGCAGAGACTAGGTAGGACAAGGTCGAGGAAATCTAAAGTGCGAGGCTGATAGGTTACTTCTTCCCCGCTCCTCCGCTAAAAAAACCAGCCCCCCGCCAGGAGCCACTCCTTTCCGCCTACCCATCCCCCGCCACACCATTAGCAGGATTCAATAGCTCGCCAACTTTGCCAGTCGTTATCTGCGATTTCAATCAGGAACATGCTGTTAATATACGCATAGAATCTCCCAAAGTCCTCCCGAGATCAAAAAATCCTGAATCAATTCTCAGCACGTCACACCAACAACGAGGGACGGAGGGCGCCCATTCAAGATACATGCAAGCTCTTAAATCAATGAGTGGAAGAGGTCATTTTGCCTACCCCTACTTCACGTCAAAGATGTTTTACATCGAACAAAGTCGACGACACTTTATACGGAGCTGCCTAAGCTTACCCTTCAAGCATTTCGGGCATACGCATTTTCTCCGGAGCAAGATGTCATGGTCAAAGAAGTTTGGCCTCAACCCTATACGAGCAAAAATGACTGGCAACACGATCTGTTCCAAGCGCAAAACTGAAATTGTACCTACGTGAAAGCGGCAAGCTCACCTGCACTTTCATGTAGGCAATTGATGAAATCCGCACACGCCAAGTAAGCAATCCTCAGATTCAGGCTTGTGCCTTTGCGTATGGAAGGCTCAGCCGAAAGAAACGATTATGGGTGTCAGGATGGTTGTGCATTTTCGGGAGAAGAACAATGGCTGATGAAATAGCAGAAAAGAGTATTAGCGAAGCGGGTAAGGCAGCGGGTGCAGCAGCGGCGGAAGGCGCCGCATCCGCTTTTCGAGATGATGCATTTGGTGATCCCAACGTTCTAGTAAATCGCCCGGAACCTAAGGGCTCTGACACGATTCCACAAGAGATGCTGCGAGGATCGTCCAAGACAGGAACTGGAAATGATCGTTTCGGAGATATTCTCATCAATCGTCCCGAGCACGTTATCCCAGATCTTGGTGGCATGGACAATAAGGCGATTCGAGGTCTTGCTGGCGGTGACATCAAGCACGGAATCGTCACCACTTACGACGAAAACGGTAACGTGACATCGGACTGTTTCGGACCTGTTCCCCGCCCGATAGGATGGCCCGTTGGCAAGCCTGGAACTCTAGGCGGAATACGCGTGCAGGACTTACCACCAATCAGCATCGATTTTGGACCAAAGAGATAAGTATTGCGTGGAGCATCGGCGTCTCGCCCCACTGGCGACCTAATCAAAGCTACTACTATTTCTCTCGAGGCGTAGGGCGCATTCAATGCGCCCCTACATTGGTGTGCGACATCTAGAATACGACTTAAGGAGAATGAGATCGCAGCAACATCGTCTCGTCGGGAGATGAACTCGACTGCGACGAGAGCGATTGGAGTCGCCTGTGACCTCTATAACAGACGAATAGACTACGAAAGAGGCAGCGTGAAATAAAACTCGCTGCCTTTGCCTTCTTCACTGCGGATGGAAATACTGCCGTTGTGACTTTCAACAATTGCTTTGCAAATTGCCAAACCGAGCCCGGTCCCTTTCTTTCGTGCTCCATCAGCGGCTTTTACTTGCTTGAACCTCTGGAAAAGTGAATCGACATGTTCCTTCGGAATACCGCGTCCGCGATCGATGACCCTTACCAATGCAAACGCACCATCTTTCTCTGCCGCAACTGTCACCAATGACTCAGCGGGAGAGAACTTCACAGCATTCGACAAAAGGTTCACCACAACCTGGATCACACGGTCGCGGTCGGCAGCGACAATAATATCCTCGTCGATTTTGAGCTCAAGAGAAACCTGATGGCGCTCAGCAAAGGTGCGCACTGACTCAATCGAATTATTTAGTATTTTAAGAAGCGATGTCGGCTTAGCCTCAAGACGCATCTTGCCTGCTTCCATCTTCTCAATATCCAGCAAGTCGTTAATCAAATTGATCAGACGATCAACACTTTCATTTGCAACCTTAACGCGCTTATGCCCTTGCTCGGTCAGCTCACCATAGGTATCTTCTTCAAGGAGATCCAGCGTTCCTTGAACAGCAGTTAAGGGCGTTCTGAGATCGTGACTCACCATCGATACGAACTCGCGCTTTAGCTTTTCCATTTCATGCCGTTCGGTAACATCTTGCACCGTAACGAGGAAGTGTTTCCCTTCCTGTGTGCTGAACTTACTTACATGTAACTCGGCGGGAAAGCTTTCGCCTGTGACGCGTAGCGCCTCAGAATCACCAGCTAGAGTTACTGCGGAAGGTCCAGAGCCTTTCCTGATTTCATTGGTTTTCTTCTTCACTTCTTGTGACTGATGACTCGGCAAGATCTCCGATAGAGGATGCCCTAAGAGTTTCTCTGTGTCAGCTCCAAACATTTGCTCTGCTTGCGGATTTAGAGACTCGATTCGATTCTCTGCGTCGATTATGACGATCCCAATTGGCATGTTCTCAATTACGGATCTTGTGCGCTCTTCGCTGGCAACAGCTGAAGCTGTTAGCGCCTTTTGCTCCTCTTGTGCCGCCTTCAATTCTTCGGACATTTTTCGAAATGACTTATCCAGTTCGTTAATCTCATCGTTGCCATCGATGGGCGGATTCAACTCCAGCCCCTTTGCCAGGCGGTCGCTGTTATCCGCAAGAACGATCAAACGGTTTGAAATGGTTCTGCCAAAAAACAAGGCGAAGCCAATCCCAATTGCTATGTTGATCAAAGTGCCACCAAGGACAATGATCGTTATGTTCATATTGCGTTGCATCTGCTTTTTTGGAGCTTGCTCATCCTTCTGTTCATAACGCTGTCTTAGCTCATCACTCCAAACACTAATCTTGTCAGCTACCTTGAACAACACAGGCATCGATCCCATGGCTACAAACTGATTTCCGCTCATCAGGTTCTGTTTGCATTCTTCAAGTAAGCCTTCGACCTTAGCTACCGCAATCTCAATGCGATCAACCAGATGCATGTCCTTTTTACGATCCGATTCACTGATCTCCGCATACCGTTCGCTGACGACACGCTTTAGATGCTTAAGTTGCTTTTTTACTTGAACTACTTTTCGATCGTAAACGTTTAACGCCTGGTCGTCATGGTTGGACTTGTAGCTTGCCAGAGAGGTAGCAGCATCGCGAACCGAGCTATATATCTCATTCAGCGAAAATAACACATTTCGTGCGTGTGTTTCAACACGCATTTTTTCAAAATTATCCCAAAGAAAAAATGCAAGTGTCAGCAGAAAAAGAAGTTGAAAGATCAGCGGCACTGCCACCACGATCAATCCTTTTCGAGCTATTCCCAGTTTCATAAGTTTCTGGCGTGCTACTTGCGCTAACAAGTATAACAGGATTGACACTTGTAGAATATGTTAGGGCGCTGCGGCGCACGGCTCCGCACAAAATAATAATCTCGAAGGAGCGATGAATGCGCCGATTCTACAAGCTTAGCGCTTTTCGACGGACTCGTATTTTGCGTTGGTCGGTCCGACGTATTCTGCTCGTGGACGAATCAAGCGGTTGTTTGCAAGTTGCTCGAGAATGTGAGCAGCCCAGCCGGACATGCGGCTCATCGCGAAAATCGGTGTGAACAGATCGACTGGAATGCCGAGCATGTAATAGACCGATGCGGAGTAGAAGTCGACGTTAGCGTAGAGATGCTTCTCGCGGAAGACGGTCTCTTCAATTGTGCGCGACATTTCGAACCACTTGGTGTCGCCCATGCGCTTGCCCAGTTCTTCCGACATCTTGCGCAGGTGAGATGCGCGCGGATCGTCGGTGCGGTAGACGCGATGTCCGAAGCCCATGATTTTCTTGTGCTCGTCGAGCTGCTTCTTGATGAACATCTCAGCGTCTTTCGGTTCGCTGATCTTCAAGAGCATTTTGATAACTTCCTGATTGGCACCACCATGCAGCGGTCCCTTCAAGGTTCCAATCGCTGCTGTTACAGCCGAATGAAGGTCAGTTTCGGTACCAGCTGCCACACGAGCTGCAAACGTAGAAGCGTTCAACTCGTGGTCTGCGTGCAGAATCAATGCAATATCCAGGGAGCGTGTGCTTACTTCATCAGGCTTCTTGTGATTGAGCATATAAAGGAAATTGGCAGCAAGATTGCAATCTTCAAGCGGTGCCAAAACTTCTTTATCGTTGCGAATGTTGTCCCAGTAGGCAACTATTGTGGGCATTTGAGCCGTCAATCTTGTTGCTTTGCGGATTGCTGCTTCGCGTCCGTGATCATCGCCATCGGGATCATACATCGACAGCATCGAAACAACCGTTCTCAGCACTTCCATCGGCAATGCCTTCTTGGGCATTTGCTTCATCATCTTCACGACATCATCGGGAAGGCGACGATTGACTCGTAACTCTCTGTTGATTGTCTCTAATTCACCTTTGTTCGGTAAACGCCCGAACCACAAGAGATAGACGACTTCTTCAAACGTTGAATGTTCGGCAAGATCATGGATGTCGTAGCCCTGATATAGCAGGCGGCCTTCCTTTCCATCCAGGAAACAAATTGTCGAGTCTGTAGCAACTATGTCTTCAAGACCGGCCTTAACCATATCTAGCTCCGCTCCCCAAAAGCCCAAGAGAATATATCTCTTGCGTTTATACACCATATGACAACCGATCTTAAGGAAATAAACGGTTATTTCATGGTTGGAGTACTCGCCCCTACACCCGCGACCCGGAATGCATTAAATCGGTGGCATAAGTTGAGAGCCGGCTCATCTTTAAAGTGCCGCGAGCTGTTGCTGCCAACCCCTGATCGGGATTCTTAAAAGAGACCGCAACTGCTAAGCAGATCTTTTAGCTGCAATCCTTTTTTCGATTGCAACCGCCTCGCTTTTTCGATTGAGCTTCTTGAGCACGGACGCATATGTTTCCAAAGCGACGTTCTCTTCAGTATCTAGATTCTCGTCCTTATGGGTATCGAAGAATTGGAATGCTTGCTGAAAATTCGTCGCAGCCTCGTCATTTCTGCCGAGCTTCGCCTGACACATTGCCATCAAAAGCTTGCAATTGTTTTTGTGCTGTTCAGCATAGGCTTCTTTACTATCGACTTTTAGCATTAGCTTCATCGAGCGCAAATAGTATTGTTCCGCTTGCTGAAATTCGCCAACGGTAAAATATGCGTCGCCACAGTATTCCAAATCATCGATCAATCGGCTATTTTCAGAGCCATACTTGTCCTCATCCAAAGCCAAAGCCTTCAAGTAAGTATCCGTCAGCTTCTTCTTAATGTCGGCAATGGATTCTTTCTTGCCTAATTTTTCATAGCATTCGATCAGCGGTCTGACAGCCTCGATTGAATAGCCATGCCCCAGGTGTTGTTCATTCTGATGAATGGACTTTTCTAAAAGCTCAGCTGCAACCTTATAGTTCTTGAATGCATCCATTTCGATCAGAGCAAGATTGAGCTGGTAGTGTTCCGCGTCCTGTTGCGCTTTTTCTGCCTCTGAAATTGCAGTTGCATATGCATCACGTGCTTCTTGACTCTTGTTCAGCGAGCGAAGCATGGAAGCCCGAGCTGAAAGTAACTTAGCGGCTGTTGAATGATCATTGGACTCAGTTTCGCGATATGCCTGCATGTACTCTTTTTCAGCAGCGTCAAAGCTTTGTTGTTCTGCCAATACATCTGCATATCGCTCATGCAGATCTTCCCTTGCAGGTGATTTTTCCGGTAAGTTATCGTTGGCAAGCTTGATTGCCGACTCAATCGTTGATTTGAACTTTTTGGGATCTAATTTCGCATAGGAAGTGGCGAGCATGCCCATCGCCTTTATGTATTCCTCTGAGCGATTACCGAAATACTTCTTGCACTGCTCCACGTATTTTTCTGCAGAAAATGTTCCGAGCTCAGTTTGAGTGTAACCATACAGCCGGGTGTGCAAGCTCTCCAAAACGCTGCAGAGCGTCCCTTGCTCATCTCGATATCTGTTTTCCAACTTCGCACAGAACTCTTTCAGTTTTTTCTTCGCCTCCTCCTTTCGATTATTCTCCCAAAGGAAAAGGGTGTATGCATCAATGGCATCAACACTGTTATCGAAGTCAGCGTTGTCGATTAACGAAAGAGCTTTAGTGAAATTCTCTTCGGCTTCCTTATTTTCTTTTTGCCTGCTTTGAATTTCAGCAAGCGAATTTAAGGCTTTCACTTTCTCGTTATCATCATTTGCGAACTGGCTCTCAGCCAGATCCAAAACTTCAACAGCAATTGTTTCTGCCTTGTCCAGTTGATCAATCTCCTCTAAATACTCAGCTAGCCGTTGCTTTGCATAAAGGACGTAATACCATTCTTGGCGCTTCTTGGCGTTTTCCGCGGCTTGCCCGTACGCATCTTCGCAGTCCTTGGTTTTTCCTCCCCAGCGATATATCTCACCCAAGCGCATCAAAGCAACATAGGCAAGCGCACTATCTTTGCCTGATACTTTCTCGCGGATTTTCAACGCTTCCTTTGCATGTACAGCAGCCTGATCATATTGACCAAGGAACTCATGAGAAGCTGCTAACCCAATAAGCGTTCTTGCTTTTTGATCGTCATCAGCTAAATTCAACTTCGAGCGCAACGACAAGGCACGCTGATAGTTTGCAATTGCTTCCTTATAATTCGACTCCGATAAATAGGCATCACCCAGTTGCTCGAGCAATTTCATGAAATCAACGTTTGAAACATTGGCTCCGGCATCCTCGAGTTTCTGAACAAGCTCTTGCGTTGATTCAGCATTCATCGAATGATCGTATCTCTCCGGCAAGAAATCCGGGGAAGTATCCGCACCAATTTGCTCGCCATTGAGAATGCGGCCGATAGGGAACATCAGTACGAGAATAAGAACAGCCAACACATTCAGGCCAACGAGGGTTGAGATCGTGATTATTGGATGTTTTGCGGCACTTTCAAAAATGCGCATGGCTGCCCGTTAATAAAGAATATCTTCGCGCTTTACTTTGCCACGGAAGACCCAGTAAACGATACAAGTATAAGCGATGACGAATGGTATTCCCATAATCGCGATCCAGAACATTATCCAAAGAGTAGTTTCGGACGATGCAGCATTGTAAATAGTCAGGCTCCACGATTCCTTGATGGTGGAACGAAGCAGGTTAGGGAAAAGAGCAACGCCAAACAATGCGGTCAATCCCATTATGGTAGCAGCGGAGGAAAGGAACGCTTGACCGGGCTTCAAAGTAAAAATGCAGCGCGGAATGTTAGCGATAGCCAAAATATTCAGGAATGCTATGCCCCATGCCCACGGGAAGCGCTGGAAGTTCGCTATCGAATTCGGAATCGTGATGACAGTCAACAAAGTTGTCACCATGTAGAGAACAAGGAATATGCCGAAGGTTGTCCACATAACCGAGTGCATACGGTTTTGCAAAGCCCCTTCAGTTTTCAGATAAAGGTAAATTGAGCCGTGCATTGCGCAAACGGACACCGCAAAAGCACCAACCAACAAGGCATAGGGGCGAAACACATCTTGCAGCGTTCCAACAAAGTCGCCGTGGGATTCAACAGGCAAACCGAGAATGGTATCACCGACAGCAACACCAAACAAAAGGCAGATCCAGATTGAAGATAGACAGAACGCGAGATCGAAGAAGCCGCGCCAGAGTTTGTGTTCGTGCTTGCTGCGAAATTCAATCGATATTCCACGAAAGATAAGCGCACAGAGCAAAGCCATGAATGGCAGATAGAATCCTGAGAAAGCGGCAGCATAAGCGTTGGGAAACGCTGCGAAAAGGGCACCACCAAAAGTTACAAGCCAAACTTCGTTACCGTCCCAAACCGGTCCGATTGAATGCATGAAGATGCGACGTTCTTCATCGTTCTTGGCGCAAAAATGCAAAATTCCCACGCCGAGATCGAATCCGTCGAGCACGCCATAGCCAGCTAAAAGAACACCAAGCAAAACGAACCAGACTACATGCATGTCCATTACGCCGGCTCCTCCCCGCTTGTCGAGGAAGATTTTCGTTGCTTAGCAGATGTCATCGAATCGCCGGAGGGATCGTTTAGCTCAGTCGCGGCGTCCATCAGACCTTGAGAGGAACCCGCCACTGGTGGCACAGAGGCCGGCTCTGGTCCATGCAAAATTTTCTGGTGCAACACGTATATCCACAAAACAAAGAGCATCGCATAAATTGCGGAGAACATAATAATTGACGCTAGCACGTGGCTGGCGGCGACTGATTTGGATAAACCTTCAGACGTGCGCAAAAGGTGATAAACGATCCACGGTTGCCGCCCAACTTCTGCAGTGACCCAGCCTAACTCGTTAGCCGCGATTGCTGGAATCGTAGAGAAGACGAAGGCCCAGAGCAACCACCGCGTCGTGAAGAGCTTCTTGCGCCACCACAAAAACAGCGCCAAGATCGTCACCGCCACGAAGTATCCACCCAATCCAACCATTAAGTGGAAGGCTGTAAATGGTATCGCCACCGGCGGCCAGTCACGCTCTGCAAATTTATCCAGGCCCGTTACTGGTTTATTGGGATCGAAATGGACAAGCAAACTGAGTAAATACGGAACTTGGACGCCGGCATTAACGGTTCGATTCTTAGGATCGGGAATCCCAAACAAGTAAAGCCCCGTGCCACCAGTGCCGGTTTCAAAATGCGCCTCCATCGCAGCCAGCTTCTCCGGCTGATTATCAGCAACCTCGCAAGCCTGCAGGTGCCCCGTAGCACCAGCAAGCATCGAAACGATCGCGGCATAAACAAGGGAGATCTTAAAACTGCGCTCCGCAAACTCGACATGCCGATTTTTCAAAATGTAAAACGCCGACACACTCATCGCGAAGAATGCGCCGAGCACAAAAGCGCCGATCCACACGTGCAACAATCTCGGAATAGTCGAGGGATTGAAAACCATTGCCCAGAAATCAACTATCTCCGCGCGCATGAAACCTTCTGCACTCTGCACCAGCTTGTAACCAGCCGGCGTTTGCTGCCAGGAGTTTGCGATGGTGATCCAAATCGACGAAAATATCGAGCCCAAACAAACCATCAATGTCGCGAAAAAATGCACAGGCTTCGACACTTTGCCCCAGCCAAAAACCAAAACAGATAGGAAGCCGGACTCCAGGAAGAAGGCGAATATCCCTTCAGCAGCAAGGGCAGAGCCAAAGACATCGCCAACGAATTTGGAATAGTGGCTCCAATTAGTTCCGAATTCGAACTCCATGACGATACCGGTGGCAACACCCATCGCAAAATTCACCGCGAAGATCTTCGTCCAAAATCGAGCCATAGACTCGTAGATTGGATTGTTCGTTTTCAACCATAGCCCTTCAATAATCACCATCAAAACACCCAGCCCAATCGTCAGAGGCGGAAAGATGTAATGGAACATGATCGTCAGTGCGAACTGAATTCGCGACAACAGAAGCGGATCAAGATTCATGTAATTTCCTCGAAGCGAGGACAAGCATAGCGAAATGTTTATCAGCGATTCGTTTTTTTGGGCCGAGTCGGTGCACCTTTGAAACATTGGGAGCAAATTTACCAATCCAAAAATAAAGGGACTAGACAATTCGTAAACCCGATACTATACTTACGTATGTATCACATCCTACAAAAAGGTTTGTTCTATTCCATCGAAAAGGAGAATTTTGTGATCGATCTAGACTCCCTGCCCCCACGTCAGAGGGAAGTCGTCAGGCTGATTGTCGAGCTGACAGATGAGCATGGCTACCCCCCAACACTGGCGGAGCTAGCCAAATCGATGGGCTTGCGCAATCGGATGACTGTGCACCAACACGTTGCAGCCTTGAAGAAAAAGGGCATCGTCAAATGGGAGCCCGGTCTCAATCGCTCACTCCGAGTCATCGATGGCAACGAAGCCAGCAGCGGCAAGCCGGTCATGACCATGGATGCAAATGGCGATGGCGAAAACCACTTCGAGGATGAAGACGACTTGCCGCCACGAGGCATACCAATGGCCGGAAAGATCGCAGCCGGCGGTCCAATCGACGCTGTGCAAACAGACGAATATCTGGAAATTGACTCTCGCTATACAGCCGATGGTTGCTTCGCGCTCAAAGTAAAAGGCGAATCGATGATCGAAGATGGCATTTACGATGGCGACTACGTCATCGTGAAACCAAAACCCTCACCCACAAATGGCGAAATTGTAGTGGCATATCTTGAAGACGGCACAACCACGTTGAAGCGATTCTTCAAAGAGAAAAATCGCTTCCGCTTGCAGCCGGCAAATTCCGCCATGGATCCGATCTACGTTGATTCACTCAACGACTTGCACATCCAGGGTGTTGTCGTAGCCCTCTTCCGCAAGATGTAATCCGTTAGCCGCAAAGCCATTTACAGAAGGGATCAAAAAAAATCCCTTGAAGATCCCGGTCGTATGGAGCGCGGACGTCCCGTCCGCTGTTGCTTGAAGTCCGAAGCTCTTTTTTTAGCGTAGGAGCTGACGCTTAGCTGTTCTGTTCTAGTCCAATCTAATTGTGTTTACTTGGAACTTTCACAGCTTTCTGTTTCAAATAATCTCTGAGTTGCTCGGTGAGTTCATCATCACCTTTGGTCCACTCAAACATGTCTTTGCGCGCTTGTCCGGCATCAATCGCATAAAGCACAAGCTCTCTCTTCATGTCGGGAGAATCAGTTTTCTTCAGCGCCGCGGCAGCGACCTTTTTCGCATCAGAATTTCTTCCTGCCGATAAAAGAATCGCGTACAAACGCCCTGCACCCTGGGTGAATGGATCGTATTTCCCAAGACGCGCCTTCATCGTTTCACGCATCACTTTAGCGAACTCGGCGCGCTTATCCAATTCTGCAAGCGCATCCGGATACATTATGGCAGCGTCCTTCCATTTGCCGGCGTTAATCAACAGCGGCTCCAGCCTAAAGTTGTATTTCTGCAAAGTCGCAAGTTGAGAACGATCATCTTTTGCTTTGTCATACCAAGCTAGCGTCCGCTCGCTTTGACCGAGAATCTCATTCAATACAATAAAGTCCAGAACATTTTTTCCTTCTGCATCGTTGCGCATCTCAACAAGCTTTTGTTTTGCCGCAGGTGAATGTTTGGCCAGGTTCTCTAGTTCTTTAGCAAGAAAAGTTACGCGCACACTGCCCAACTTTGGATCGTGTTTTTCCATGTTTTGCCAGAGCCATATGAAGTGCTCAGTCGAATCCTCATAGTTTCCTGCGCGCGCCTGGGTAGCCGCCAGCTTGTGCCGCGCATTCACTTCATCAGTGCCGCCCTTACCAAAGTATCCTTCAAGATCATGGCGAAGCATATCGATGGATGTCTCGCCTTTTTTAACGCCACCCAACCATTTGAGAAGTTCGGTGCCGGTTTGATATCCAACCTGGCGATCGAATTCCTTGTTGTCATCTTTGGGTGAAAACACAACAACAGAAGGCATCGCTGCAATTTTCATCTTTGACGCTGTGTCTCGTTCTTTGTCTACATCAATCTGAATTGCAATCGCATTTTCATCCATCCACTTTTTTACGGCTGGATCAACCCACGTAGTCTCATCCATCCGATGGCAGGGTCCACACCAGGAGGCAGTAAAGTCTATAACGAGAAATTTGCCGCCCTGCTTTGCGCTGGTTTTAGCCGCATCCAGTTGCAAATCTTTGAAGATCGGTGGCGCAGCACTGGCAGTTGCCGCCTGCAGCAGCCCAAACAAGCTCGCTGCCATCAAGCCATACCGAAAACTCTTGTTCGAAAACATTCTTTTACTCCAGGCCCAGATGTACATTGTAGTGGGTATTTTCGGGTCTGTCCCGATTGTTAAAGTTTCAAGCAGGCAGAAGTCGCCAATGCGTTAAAGCTAATGACGATCCCGTTTGTGAAATGGTCCCAACTTGTGAACGTTCAATCTGATGTCCCCGCCCTCCAGCTCAACCTTTCCTTCTATTAGATAGGGACCTGGATTTTGTATCAACTCCTCAAGATGGCGATAAACCGCCGGAGAAAGCACAGATTCAATTATTCCATGCTCATCCTCGAAGCTCAGGTAGTGCACAACGAGCCCGCTGCGAGTAACTACACGGCGGCTCGCGGCAATCATACCGGCTATCTTTACTAGCTCTCCCGTGTGGCTGAACAACTCCGAAATTGGTAAACAAGTATGCTTATCAGCTTCGGAACGCAAAATGCGTAACGGATGATCTGAAATATGCATATGAAAGAACTTGAGTTCGTTTGATACGCGAACAAGACTGCGGTAGCGATCTAGCTGTTTTAGCTGCTCATTGTTCTCGACAATGACGCCGCCCACCTGGAACGTTTGCAAGCGGTCGGGATCCGCCGGCTTACCTAAAGCTTTGAGCACGCCCTCATGCGCAAACGGATAGAGATCTGCAGCCAATGGAGCCAATCCATCACAAACACCGGCAAGAACCAGTGCTTCAATCTCGCGGGCAGAAAGAGGAATTTTCTTCAAAAATTCCGCCAGCGTCTTGAATGGTCCCGACGCTTCTCGCAACGTGATTATCTTACGTTTAGAGGCCTGGGTCAGATACTTTATTTGATCGAATCCAATTCGCACAGCCTGACCTTCCATGGAGCATCTGGCGAATGAGTGATTTACATTAGGTGCTAGAATCCTCACACCGCAGCGTTGAAAATCGGAAGCAAGCGATCGCAGTGCATACAATCCACCGTGGTTGTTGAGCACGGAACAAGCAAATTCGGCAGGTACATGGGCTTTCATGAACGCCGACTGATAGGCAAGCAAAGCATAACTGCAAGCATGAGCCTTGTTGAAAGAATAGGCTGCGAAATTATCTACAGTTTTCCAAACTTCATCAGCACCAGATGCAGTAGCACCATGCGCAAGTGCTGCTTCGACAAATCGGGTGCGCAGTTTTTCCTGCGCTCCAGGATCGAGCTGGGCGTGAATAATTTGCTCACGCATAGAGTCAGCTTCCGCTAGCGGCCAGCCCGACATTCCAGAGATCATGAGCATAATTTGCTCATCATAAAGTGGAAGTCCATAGGTGTCCCGCAAACACTCCTCAAGAAAGCTATGCAGTTGTTTCGCTTGGTCTTCTCCGCGTGCCCGCTTCAAAAAAGCACTCTTTGCTTTTCCTGCCGCTGGTCCCGGGCGCGCAATCGCCAGAGCGGCGACCACGTCGTGCACGCCTCTGATCGGCATGCGGGAGAGAATCGCGCGCATGACCGGAGTTTCAATTTGAAAGCAACCAACTGTTTTTGCTTCCGAGATCAATTCAAGAGTCTCGGGATCGTCCAAAGGAATATCGCGGATTGATTTCAACGACGCGCGCAGTTCCTCTTCACGCTTTCGCTCGTTGCTAAGCGGCGCTGAATTTCCGGAGGCAGATTCTCTGGCGCATCGTTCTTTTACCAGCTCGATCGTTTCCTGCAGCTCACTCAAACACCGATTTCCGAGCAAATCGATTTTCACCAAGCCAGCCAATTCTGCAGCGCGCATCTCATATTGAGTTACGCGAATTCCTTTTGGTGCCCGTTCAATCGGCGCGCATCTTGCAATCTCCCGATCTGCAATTACCAGGCCACCCGGATGGATTGAAATGTGATGAGGTTTGCCGATCAGTTTTAGAACCCACGGCAGAAAGGAGCGATACGGTTCCACCAAATTTTCCACAGGAATCTCGAAGGGATCATCAAGATTTTTCCGCGCAAACAAATCCTGCTCTTCCCTGGAGAGCTCTTCCAACGGCACGGTCTTGCAGAATTGATCAATCTCCTTCAAAGACATTCCCAGGGCTTTAAGTCCCTCACGCAGCGCTGAGCGGCGCTGGAACGTCATGTAGGAGCAAACCATTGCGACTCGATCGCGACCGAATCTGCGAAAGACCCATTCGATAATCTCATCACGTCTGTTTGAATCGAAATCCAGATCAATGTCCGGCAATTCCATCCGATGCTGGTGCAAAAATCGCTCGAAAAATAATCCGTTTTTTACGGGGTCTATATTAGTAATTCCCATCACGAAGGTGACAAGCGAACTGACGCCCGAGCCTCTCGCCGCAATTTCCAGTCCCATCGAGCGGGCTTGCTCCACGATTTCTGCAACTACCAGAAAATATGGAGCAAAACCATGCTTCGAGATAACATCTAATTCGTTGCCCAGACGTTCAACATAAGCAGGTTCATTTTCAAGTTTCTTCTGCTTGAGTCCTGCAAAACAACACGCAGAGAGAAACTCTTGCTCGGCACGGCGGACGGACTCATCCGGCACGTCGTTATCCATTTCTCGCTCTCTACTTGTACTGTTCTTTCTTGAAGTTGTGCGCAAGAAGTCCAAATCGATCTTCGGAAAAATATGTCGGGTGCCGGTGAGATCCAGAACACATTGATCGGCAAGATCAAAAGTGGCTTGTATCGCTTCCGGATTATCCGAGAAAAGCATTGAAAACTTGTCCGGCGCAATCAAATGCCTATCACTTGGATGTGCCATCGCCCTAATCTTGTCGATTGGCATTTGCAGCCTGATCGCCATCTGCAAAAGATGCAATGGACGATCCTCAGGTTTCAACATGACTACATGAGGATCTGCAACGACGCTTATGCCATTCTTTTTCGCACACGCAAGAATAAGCTCCTCGCGCAATCCTGTGTACGGACGGATCAATAACAAGCGCAAATCCGAAGCAGCGAAGCCACGATTTAGCAGATCCTCCATCGAAGATGGATCATCTGACAGAACAAAAAGATTATCTTTTATGTCCGAAGCGAAATCGCCGACACGCACTACAGGAGGTGCCTCATCAGGCTTCATCCCGCCACGCCTTGCGCTCACTATCCGGCAAAGCGTTTCATAGCCATGCTCATTTCGAGCGATCAGCACAATACGCCCAGCGTCATTTCCGATCGGATTCTCAATGAGAAAACCCGCTCTCAGCTCCACGCCCGATATCGCCTTGACGCCACGACTTTTGCACTCATGATGAAATCGAATCTGGCCAGCAAGCGTTTCAATATCAGTCAATGCAATGGCCGGCAGCTCTAATTCCAACGCACGCATCGGAAGATCCGCAGGAGAAGCCGTCCCGACACCGAGCGAAAAATCACTGTAGACATGTAGCGGAATATACATCGATATATAATTGAGTTATTACATAACAATCAGGAGTTCAGCATGGTCACCAGGAAAGAGCAGGATACTGCTCGAAACTATATTCCTGAACATCCTACACTGCGCAAGCTTCAGCAAGCAGCCGAACATTGCAAAGCATGCGAATTATACAAGCTTGGAACGCAAACAGTCTTTGGCGAAGGACGACTGAAGTCACGCATAATGTTAATCGGTGAGCAACCTGGTAACGATGAGGACCTCGCCGGAAAACCCTTCGTCGGACCAGCAGGAAAGCTTCTCGACAAGGCACTTGCAGCCGCAGGAATTGACAGGGTCGATGCTTACGTAAGCAATGTAGTCAAACACTTCAAATGGGAGCCAAAAGGCAAGCTCAGACTGCATAAGAAACCGAGCGCCCGCGAAGTCGGCGCTTGTCTTCCCTGGCTTGAGGAGGAAATAGCACTTATCAAGCCGGAAATTCTTGTTCTTCTCGGCGCCACCGCTGCTCAAGCCCTGTTGGGAAAAGTTTTTCGAGTCACAAAGGAACGCGGCAAGATTTTCGCAAGCCCTTTCGCCGCATCGACAATGGCAACAGTGCACCCATCGTCAATTCTTCGACAACGCTCATCAGAGGAGCGCGAACGCGAGTTCGATCACTTCGTGCAGGACCTAACGGTAGTAGCTGACTTCTTGAGCTAGCATACGTCGCCGCCCGAACGTCCTGCCTGCGTCGGATCATTCCAGTAGATTTGGTTTGAATGGTTTGAATGGTTTGAAGAAAAGAATAAAGCCGGCGAGACACTGGTTGCCTCCAGCGCCATCCGACTTAATTCCAAGAATGCTGTTGAACTGTACTATCTACGCGTAATGAATCGCTATCTAAATTCTCGAAGGATTCGTTCTCTGTCCTTTTGTCCTTGGGGCGACGCCTCATATTCTCGACGCTTCGTGTCGGCGTCGCGCTCCTCTTTTGTCATCGGACGAATCTTGAAATTACAGTCTTTATCGACGTCCATTGTCGTTCCTGGCTCCAAGTAAATGCCAAAAACGCAGCCCTTCTTTTCGTCCGGTGTTTTCTCACTAGAAGCTCCAGCCTTCTCTGCGGCGGAGAGAAAGCTCTTCAGCTCTTCGGTTGACTTTGGAAATTCAACTATTGGTTTCTGCTCTTCAACAGTAGTTTGCGGTTCTTTGATTTGATCGATTTCTTTATCTGCTGTCATATTTATTCTTCCTCGTGGACAATCCTGAATTTCACATCCACTGCCAAAGAAATTCTCCCTGAACTCTCTCGACATTACCGTGTGCGATCTCCCAAACTTTCGTCGGAGCTATACTGACCTTGGATTGCCGATATTGGCATCCATTCGTGCACAATTTAACAGTTCCGAAACATCCAACAACAGCAATCCGATCAACCAATGTGACAGCCAAGTCGTCGGCGGTCCCAGCCAGCAGCCCATACACACAGGCGGCTACAAAGAGAGCAAGCAGCAATCGTCAGTCACTCTTGCTGGGTTACAATAGCTGCGCACGACAGAACGGGAATTTGCACATGATTACTTCGAAACTGCAGCGCGCAATAAAGGTCGCGCTTCTATTCCTCTCCTTTGCTGGTCTACCTGCTATGGCGAACGCTGTGACAAGCGAGACAATTGTCGTTGACAGCAAGGCGCCTGGAAAGCCATTCATTCATATGTGGGAGCATATGTTTGGATCAGGTCGCGCTATTCTTAGCTTGCGCGAAAGCTACAGAAATGACTTGCGCAAAACGAAAACCGTCGCCGACGTAAAATACATTCGCTTTCATAACATTTTCCACGACGAAGTCGGCGTCTACGACGAAGATAAAGACGGAAAGCCGATCTACAACTTTACCTATGTCGACCAGATCTATGATGGTTTACTTGATCTGGGCGTGCGCCCGTTCGTCGAATTAAGTTTCATGCCAGCCAAACTTAGCAATACCCCGCCAGAAGTACACGAATTTTGGTATAAACCGCTGGTTGGCCCACCCAAAGACTGGCAGAAATGGGGCGACTTAAATTATCAGTTTGTAAAACATCTTGTCGAGCGCTACGGGATCGATGAAGTTTCTCAATGGTATTTCGAAGTTTGGAATGAACCTGACCTCGATTTCTGGAAAGGCGAACCAAAGAAAGAAACTTACTTCAAGTTATACGACACAGCGGTGCAAGCAATAAAACGCTGCGACAAGCGCTTGCGCGTGGGCGGCCCCTCTACTGCAACACAAGAGTGGATGGCTGATTTTATAGAGCATTGCGTCAAAGAAAACGTACCCATGGATTTCGTTTCAACACATAATTATGCCAACGAATCAGACGAGAAAGCGTACAAAGAGAAACCGGCGCCACGGAGCGATGTCACTGCGAATAATGTCAAAAAAATCTACGACATTGTGAAAGCTTCGAAACGTCCTGATGTACCGATTATTTGGAGTGAATACAATGCGAGCTGGATGAACGAGGTCAATGTTACCGATTCACCATTCATGGGTCCATGGCTTGCAAACAACATTCGCCAATGTGATGGACTTGCATCCGGTATGTCGCTGTGGACGTTCTCCGATGTGTTTGAGGAATCCGGCCCCGCGAAAACACCTTTCTATGGCGGATTTGGCCTGATTGCACCAGGCGGTATTCCGAAAGCATCATTTAATGCGCTCAAACTCTTGCACAAATTAGGTGATGTGCGTTTACCCGTGGAATCTAACTCTGTGATTGCAACGCGCGACAAGCAAGGCGATCTAAAGCTTGCACTCTGGAACTATGGACCGGCGGAAAAGCCAGGAACAACGAAAGACTTCACAGTTCGATTCAACGGTGTTCCTAATTCAAACAAAGCACGGATTCACATCGTAGACAAAGATCACGGTTCTGCATTGACGGCTTGGGAGCGCATGGGTAAACCGCAATTTCCAACAAGACAGCAGCAAGCGGAATTGATGAAAGCAGCGGAATTGTCTGAGCCACAGACCTTGCCTCTGGATCAAAACTCAGAACTGAAGATGACCCTAGCTCCTCAAACTTTAGTTCTAATCGAAATCGTTCCTTAGAGAACATAAGTAGCGAAATCTTTGCACTTAGTTCTCTGCGGGCGATGCTAAGCGTCGCCCGAGAGAGCGAGTCGCTTGCAGAATTGAAGCTGACAGGATTTCGGCGCTCCCAGGATCGAACTCAAAGAACGAGTGACCCACCGATGGAGTGCTCCCGACAATCTAGAACTAGGCAGGATCGACGGATCTACGAACCATGACTTTGTCTATGCGGTGGCGGTCCAAGTCTACAATCTCAAAGTGGAGATCGCGCCATTGGAATTTCTCACCTGTTTTTGGAATTCGCTGAAGCTGCGCGAGAATAAAGCCGGCAAGTGTTTCGAAATGGAAATCGCCCTCTGACTCACTCTTACCATCAGCATCCAAATCATGAGTAACAATATGAGAGAGATCGAACATCTCCTGAAACTCATCAATTGGCATTTGACCATCAAGTAACCAGGAACCATCCTCTCGCTGCACTGCTTCCCATCTCGGCGTCGACCCTGCCTCAGGCAAATGTCCAACGATTGCATGGAAGATGTCCTCGCTAGTGATTAGCCCCTGGAGTCCACCATATTCACTCATAATCAACGCAATTTTCGCCCGCTCATCTCTTAAGCGCTCCAGCACATCAAGTGCAGATAGACTCTCTGGTATCACCAGCGGTTCATGTGAGAACTCCGCCAAATTGATAGGTTGTTTTTTGATAATGGCCGGCAGTAAATCCTTTGTCTCGACAATACCATGCACTGTATCAAGAGAACCGTCTGCCACAGGAAAGCGGGTATGCTTGTTTTCGGCTATAAACTCGATGATTTCTTCCACAGTGCTGTTAACATCAAGCCATGCTATTTCAGTTCGGGGAGTCATAATTGAAGTTACGCGCCGATCACCGAGGCGCAATACTTCAGCAACCATCTCTTGCTCTGACTCCTCCACGATTCCAGCTTCTGCTGCTTGTTCAACCAGTACATGGATCTCTGCTTCAGTGACTTGCGGGTCAGTCGATTCCTTAATTCCGAAGAGATCCAGGATCAAGTTTGTAGAACGTCCTAGTAGATGGACGAGTGGACTAACACAGGCCGAAAGCTTTCGCATTGGTCTTGCAACCATGCTCGCCACCTTTTCAGGCGAATGTAGCGCCAATCGCTTCGGTACGAGTTCTCCAACAATCAACGAAAGAAAAGTAGTGATACTAACTACAATACCGATTGCAATTGCGTTTGCATAATGCTGTGCACCACCAACCAGTGGTTTCAGCAGAAGCGTGATTTCATCAGCCAAAGTCGCGCCACCAAACGCACCAGTCAAGATACCGACCATGGTTATTCCGATTTGCACGGTCGAAAGAAAATCGTTGGGCGAATCAGCCAGCTGCAAAGCACTGGCAGCTCCTTTATCGCCATGCTCTGCCAGCTGCAAAAGTCGCGCCTTTCTGGACGAGACGATTGCCATCTCGGACATGGAAAGTACTCCATTGGCGACAATGAGCAGCAAAATTATGGAGACTTCAAAAGCTATAGTTGACATGATTGTTGACATGCGGACCCACGAATTTCAGAAGAAGACTGAGATTAGCGCCTTAATGTTACTTCGCGGCAGATTATTTGTAAAAATCCTCCCTTAAATTAGCGCATGAGCCGAGAGGGACAACAGCCCTGAGAAACTCCAGAGCGTTTAGTTGAACTCAACGATTGTTTCTGCAATGATCTTGGCTCAATATTCGGGCACCTGCGCAAGTTTTCATATTTGGCGCCCCCCGGAACAGGAAGCCGGCAAGGCCGCGGTATTTCTTTTCACTTACGCAGATAGGAGACGCACATGACTACTTCTGAAGGGACAATGAGCCAAATTTATGACTTTAAGATGCGCCTGATTGACGGCACCGAGAAAAAACTGGACGAATTCAAGGGGAAAGTTCTGCTTATCGTCAACGTAGCTTCAAAATGTGGGCTGACCCCACAATATGAAGGTCTGGAAAAAATTTACGCCCAATACAAAAACCAAGGTTTTGAAGTTCTTGGATTTCCGGCTAATGAGTTTGGTGCTCAAGAGCCTGGAAGCAATTCGGAGATCCAGCAGTTTTGCCGCTCAAACTTCGGCGTCGATTTTCCGATGTTCGAAAAGATTGTCGTAAAAGGACAAGACACACATCCGCTCTACTCCTTCTTGATCAAGAAGCAACCTAAGGTGGGCGGCGGAGCAAACGGGACACCCGACGAAATTTCCTGGAACTTCGAAAAGTTTCTCGTAGATCGCAAAGGCGAAGTGGTTGCACGCTTCAGCCCGAAGACGACTCCAACCGATCCCGATCTGGTAGGCGCAATCGAGAAAGAATTGAAGAAGTAGAGCGGCGCAAAAGTGGGGCGACGCATGGGCGTGCCCCTACTTTTGCAAACAGAGATAGAGGCTAGCTTAGAAGCGCGCGCTTCTACCAGGATCCTAAAAATGAACGATCATTGGAGCTAGTTCGGCCAACCCCAGTGCACGTCAAAGATGTTGTACATCGAACAACGTCGACATCGTTTTCACCGAAGCTGTTTCTCATTGTGCACCAAGGCTTTCTGGCACCATCCTTTTTTCGAGCAAGAGTTGTCAATGTCAAAGATGTTTGGCCTCAACCCTATGGTGGCAGCGCCAACCTGCTGGTGGCATCATGAGCATTGCGTCCCAAGGCTTGCTGAACTTTCAGCCATCCCTGCTTACCATTTACTGATTGCCATTGAGCACCGGATGTGGTGACTAGCTCTCATGCGCACCGATATCTACTGGAAGTTCACCCCAACCATGGAGCACATTCTTTGGACCTTCCGACCCTTCAGGAATTTGTTGAGCATTCGACATATACCATGCCAAATACTCAGCATCGATATTTCTGAGATGCTTTGTCTCTGACTCGAATTCTTAGCGCCGATACATGCTACGAAGAGGGGACATCCGCTTAATAGAGAGGGAATTGTGCAAGCAGTTTGCACGATTGTGTAGAGCTGACGCATAAATGCGTATGGCGCTTAAGCCCTGGCCAGATAACATATCTTTAGGACCACTCGAAAGGGGTTACGTGAAAGCAGCAGAATCCGCTACCAGACTGTTTTTCTCGACTTTGGGGCGGGCCGGTGCCGAATCTGCCGAGCTAAAAGCAGGCGAGAAGCTATCAGCGATGGCATGGTCAGGAACGGCCGAGAGTTTGGCCCTGACGCCACGAGAAGTGCAAAGTGCTATGAGCAGCGTGCTCTCTGGGGCGCATGCGCTTCCAAATTTTACAAGAGCTGAGCTTAAAGACATTCTGGCAAACGGAAGCATAAAGTACACTGAAAAGCCGGCCGAGCTTCAGGCATTTAATCACATAAAAACCGGAGTTATACAAACGCGGTCAGGAGAAGCAGTTCCAATCATCGAACGAACGCTCTCGCCAGTGAAAGCTCAAATTGAAATGAAGGCCGCGAGCATCAGCGAGATGATGACATTCAACAACTACACGCCCGTTACCGTCTTGCGAAAACCGGACATCGTCATTCAGCAAAGGATGGGCTTGTCTCTGGAAGACTTGGCCGCGCAAGCTGACAGGCGACTGTTTGGTGCAGCAAAAGAATGGGACTACAGCACGGTGCCTGCAAGTTTCTCGAACTATTTGAAGAACAGCCCGCATTTTAGACGTCAATTGGAACAGACTCAAGTGCAACGAGGCATATTGGGCGACTTCGATTCAACGCCAGCTAACTTCGCTGCTGCTCTGAGAAACAAACAAGTTGCAGTCGGCAACCTCGATATGAATCAGGCTTTCGAGTTGGTGGCAAAGCCGGCGGCACCCAACATGATTAGCTTACAGGGATTGTTCTTCTCAAACAAAACCTATAGTGCTGTAGACAAATTCGCGCAATTCCAGAAATCGAGCCGGGGTGCTGAACTTCTCAAAGCAACCGGCGCCACTGCTGACGAACTCCACTTCATGAACCTGCGCACACAATGGTTTCTGAGATACCAGCGACTGGGCCCATTTTAAAACTTCGAATCGATCTATTTCTTTTGAAGTGAGAGCGGCACGAATTCAATTCCGTTTCGGCGGCTGTGCATCGCCGGCCCGAATAGAGCCTTGTTGCGCTCAGCCGGATCGAATTTGAAATCGTCGGCCGGTTTGGGCTGCTCTTTTTGAGGCTCAGGTTTTACTTCCGGCTTTGGCTGCTCGACTGACTTCTGCGGCTCGGGCTTTATCTCAACTGCAGGCTTGGACAGATTTTCGTCGACGTTCTCTTTGATTGTTCTTCGGTCGTTCTTATGTTTCTCAAGCCAGCGCTTACGCCAATCCGGAATGATATCGTCCGGCGCTGGGAGTGAAGCAAAAGGCGGAGTGATCTCCAACCACATTGGCAAGTTGCCTAACTGTGGTATCGGGAATCTCGGTTCCGGAGCGCGCGGCTGCGGCGATCCACCAGGCGTAACTGGAACCGGCGCCGGAAGAGGCATCGGGAATCTCAACAGTTGGAAGATTAAATCAGCAAGCGGCTTGTTGTGGTATCCAATGTAGCCCGCTCCAATCGAAAGCGAACTGTCAAACACAAAATTACCGGCTGTAAGAGAAAACTCGTGCATGTTGCGAGTGGTGTTGTCCTTGTTGTTCCAAGTGTCAACAACCGCATTACCAGCCCGGGTCCAGCGCTCGTCATCATTGATAGTATTCGCTATGAAACGAGCCGCAAAATAAACGCCTACGATAGCTGCTGCCGCAGCTCCACCTTTACCGGATTTAGTGATTGCCGAAAGACCGGCGCCAATAGCCATAGACGTACCAATTTCGGGCAAGCGCTTGTGCAGGTTTGCAGTTCCATACAAGAAACTCTCGCCGACACCGCCACCGATCACGATGGTTTCTCGCCATAACTTACTTCTGAGCGGGTCTTCCGCCGTTATCGGTCCCCATTCTTGCGCCGGTGGCCTGTCACGCTTTTTACACGGACAGTTTGGGTCAACCTGATCGCCCGGGCTTCGCGGCTCCGGGTTACGGGGAATTCGAGGATCTCTTGTATCTCTGGGATCAGGACCACCATTGTTACCTGGTCCCCGCAAAATTATGCCACCATCGGGCCAGCCGTTGCCGCCCCACTGCCCGCCCGGAATACCGGGAAACGGAAGCGGAGTCCACTCACCTGGACGCTGCCCAAATGAATCACCACTCTTGGGTTCAATAGCTACGCGTTGAACTGGTTTAGCTAGTCTGTCAGCCTCTGCAGTCAAAGTTGCGAGGTTTAGGACATTCTTGTCCGCCTCATTACTTTTAACTGTAGTTTCCGATGGCTTATCGAACTCCATAGCTTCCCCAAAAAATGCGTAGCCGTATACAAACGTATCCGTAGCGTATGACAAGGGTATAGACTTGTCAGTGGTAGAAATACTAAGTAGGACCGCCCAGAGCGGCTTTCGGAGATTATTAACTGCTCACCTTGGCACTTTTTGCAAATGAAGAGACAGGGGATGAGCAGTTTATTAGCGCCATCTCACCCACGTGCGGGGCCATTTGCTCCAATAATTGATAACGAACCGAGCGGCAAAACCAATGAATGACGCGATTCTCGAGAGAATAAAGAATGAATTGCAGGTCGATGATCTGATCGGAAAGCTGAGCTCGTTGCCACAATCGGACCTCAATTCGCTACTTCTTGCCATTTATAAAACACGCTTAAGCGATCTCTCGCCCAAAGAACTATTAGTGCAATCTCCCGTCTCTGATCCCTGCAGTTTGCCGGCATCGCTGATCCGAACGATTGAAAACATCGCCTTCGATGCAGCTCCAGAGTTCGAAAACATCGAACTGTCTCCGCTGGTTCCTTTAGGAACAGTGAACGCATTGGCAGATTTGGATCAGGGAAATGTGCTGAGCACTTTGAGGGCATTTGAACTCTGCTCGGACCCAACAAGCGCATTGGCGCTGGAATGTGCAAAGCGGCGCAAACACGTGAACACTCGAACAAACTCGATTCGCCTCTGCAGTTCGCAGCGGGTGGTTCGATTCCCGTTGCCAAAAACAAAAGGATTCACATCACATTTCAAATTGTTTGCTATGGTTTCAGCCGGCAGGAATCAAGATTCGCAAAGCTTTGAAATCAGGGAACTGAGCAAGCATATCGAAACTTACATCCGCTTTCTTCAAAATTGCAGGAGCAACGGATTACTGACATTCAGTGCCTTACAAGTGAAGGTATGCGATCCGTCAGTGATAAAGGAGCTGATTAGCTCTGCTGGAATTACAAATGAATCAGTGCGCAAGAACGTGCGTGCTGGTGATTCAGAAAGTTCCGAACGGCTTCTGCAAGAGCACAATGCGAAGTGGCCCAGATTGATTGATGATCCCGACAAAGACTTGAAAGAACTCAATCTTTCCGAAGCAAGCAAATCCCGCTTGCGTGAATTGAATACCATGCTGGCAGAATTGAGATCTCTTCATCAAGATGTTGATTTCAAAATAGACCTGCAGCGTTTAACCGGAATCCATTATTATTCTGGCCCATGTTTTCACATCAGACTGAAGGCCGAAGCTGAGTCTGCCTGGCAAATGGTTTCCGACGGCGGCGCCTGCCCCTGGATTCAAAAGCTCTTGAACGATCGCAAGGAAAGACTATTCACAAGCGCCATCGGAATCGAATTACTACTTCGCTTGTTCCTGAAAATGTAAACAGGATGGGCTACGAGGCTAATTGCACTGATGTTGCTGGCATTGTGACGTTGGAAGCTGTTGCTTCTTCGACTGCGTCTTCAATCGCGCTTTGATCTGCTGCGGAGAGTTGCACCGAAACAGCTTCGTCTTGCGGTACTGAAAAATCTTTTGCATTGCCTTCAATAATCTGCGCTTGATCTGAAATTGTCGAGGCGCTTACGGAGCTCACTTCCACAACGGCAGCGACTGGTGCTTGAAGAAGCTTGGAGCGTTTTGACAACGCGCTGATCTTAAAGGTGTTCTTGAATACGTCTGGATCATTCTTTTGCTTAGCTGCTTCCGAAATTAGGAAGAAGAGAGATTTCTCAAGGCTTAACTCCTCGCGCTTCACTAGTTTTTGGCAGCGCTCGTTCAGCCAGTAAAATCCGGATTGAACCGGAAAAGGAACTAGTGAACCGACGTCATGAATGCAAATTCCCTCAGCCCCGGTTTTCATGCCTAATGTTTCACACCAATTGGCAAACAGTTCGCAAAAAGGCGTTGTTTCGATCTGCACACCAAAGTATAGAAACAAGAACCAGTCGCCGTGAAACTCATACAAGCAGGTCTTGATACCACGCGCCTTAAGAGCAGACATAATGTTGGTGACAAAAGCTGCACTGTGATAGGTGCTTTTTTCAGCAAAGGAAACAACCAGGAAATCTGATTTTGCTTCGACGCTAAATGCCCTCAAAAGATTCGCGTCCTTTTCCAAAGATTGCTCAACCTCCAAATCGGAAAGCGTATGATACTTACTCATGAAGCGCCAAGTAGCTTCTGTTTCCCTTTTGACACCGCTTTCCAAACGGCTTGGAAAAAGCGTGAAATACTTTTCCATTAGCCTGCAGCGCGGAGCTGACTCTTCCAGAGCCTCTCCGTCGAAGGGGCTGACATTTGTATTTACAAAAGACATATTTTTCGCCTTTCCCTGCCGCACCACTTCTGGTACTAACAACCATCGTGAATTCGATCCTAAGATAGATGCGCCGATTGATCAAGGCAATCGTAATAGGCTTGCGGGCAAGGAGAGAACTATACAAATAAGACCTTTTGAATATGGTTTTAAGGCGCCAGAATCACCCACATATGCTGCAACTCAATAGCCAAAGTAGACAAATTCGAAGGCTTAAGATCAATTAGTTAGTAACAAGAAATAAAGATCTCGACGATATCAGGAGGCATTTGCCGGACCTAAAAAGCTTTCTTTCGTCTCAGTTTTCTGAATTCAGTCTGTAGCCATAGCCATGATCAAGTGCAATAACGGAGGCCATATCCGGTTTGTCAAGTTTGCGACGCAGACGGCGAATACACTGGAAAACGGCATCATTTCCCGCATCGCTATCCTCTCCCCAGAGCTTATCCAATAGATATTCGGTTGAGAACCGTTCAGTTGGGTTTCGCATGAAGAGCTCAAGCAAATCAAATTCCTTTTTCAGCAGGCGAATTTCTTCGCCATCTCGAAAAACTTTGCGCGTTTGAATCTCCATTTCCAGGACTCCGTTCTTCAAGGTCTCCGCCTTTTTTACCCAAAGACGTCGCATGAAGCTTCGCAGCCTAGCTAATAGTTCAGAACACTCAAATGGCTTTGTCAAATAATCGTCGGCACCGCTATCAAGACCCTGTATTCGATCGCTTGTAGACGAACGTCCTGTCAGCATGAGGATCGGAATTGGCTCACCAGTTTGTTTGATTTCCCTGCAAAGATCCACCCCAGCTCCATCGGGTAATTCCCAATCCAATACCAATAAGTCGTAGCTGGCAACTTTCAAGAAATGTCTGGCATCCTGAATTGTGCTTGCCACGTCAACAACGAAATTGTCTGCATGCAATACATCGCGGACAACGCCAGCCACGTCATTGTCATCTTCAACTACTAAGACCTTTGCCATTTACTCTTGAGACGCTCCGAAAGATCGCGATGGTCGTCCCTCATTTTAGCAAAGGCCACCGTGGACAATATGCCCAGATTGTTTCATTCCGATTCGGCAGCTTGGACAAGAGGCATTGGCGTTTGAACCGCCGCCAAATTAATCCAAAAGCAGGTTCCTTCCCCTTCAGCGGCCTTTACACCTATTTTTCCGTCCATCGCCTCAATAATAAGCTTACTCAAGGGCAAAGCCACACCTTTACCAAAGAATCGGCGAATTTCCTTCGTGTGTTCAGAACTCCTTCTCTCAAAAGCGTAATTTAGCAACTCAGGAGGCACTATGCGAGACTTATCGATAACGCTGATTTCGACCAGTTCGCCTAGACGAGCGGCTCTAACCAGGATTCGTTTCTTTGCGCCGGCAAATATGATCGAGTTGCTCAGCAAATTTTCGACAACCTGTGCCAGCCGAGCTTCGTTGGCACTTACAGTTAGTGTCTCATCTGATACATCCAGGTCGATGGATACACCTACTTTATCGGCAAGAACCTCAGCGTTTTGCAAACAAGCTTCAAGCAATCCTTCGATGCGCACATCCGATTTGTTGAAATCAGTCTGCCCCGATTCCAATTTCTCCAGATCAAGCAAATCGTTTATCAATGTAATCAGTCGCCTCGAATTGTCTTCGGCAGAACTCATTCTTTGCTTCGCTTCTGGAGAAATTTCACCGAGTTTTCCCATATTCAGAAGGACGACGTTACCTAGAATCGCCGTCATCGGAGAGCGAATATCATGCGAAACCAACTCAAGGAACTCCTGCTTCTCCCGCGAGGCCTGCTCCAGGGCTTCGGCCATGGAATGAAAAACACCATCTAATTGTGCTATCTCGTCAGTGCCCGAGATCCTCGGCATCAAGGGCTGGCGTTTTGCAAGCAGCATCGTATTTAGTGTCATCACCTTTAAGCGGTCGGTGATACTTCGCGAGAAATAGAGAACCAGGATTATTGCAATCACAAAATTTCCTGCAATTCCAAATAAGATCACACCTTTCTGCGAATCACGCAAACGTTTTTGTGCTTCAGGGCTGCCCCGCTCAATCTTCTCGTAGCGATGCATGAAATCCTTGGCGCCTTCCGTCAACTCATTGAGCAGTCCCTTTCGCATGTTGCGATATTCCGTCAACTGTTGGAGCGCAGGAATAGCTGATGCACCCCCCTGAAGTCCCTCAGTGATCAATTCGAACATCTTGTCGCTCTTCTGATAAAAGCGATCTAGCTGTTCAAATCCCTTCTCCTCATCCGGATAGCCTTTTATGAGTCCTTTTAGCTCCTTCATACGTCCTTGTATCTTTTCTCGACCAATAGTGATCACTTCAAAGAACGTCTTCAATTTTTCCTTATCTGAATTCATCACCTGAGATTTCAATTGAACAGCAGCCGCCGCTATCTCGTAGGTAAGCTCAGTGAGCTTGCTCATGGTCTGCATGATTCGACGAGCACGCGTCTCACGGGCGACCTCGACTTCAAGCTTCTGAATCTGCAAGATAAGCATGCCGAAAAAAAACATTTGAAAAATGAGCGGCAGGCCAACAATCAAGATGCCTTTAAACAGGACACCGAATTTGCGCTGCCGCCGGCCTGGGTTATCTTCCGAAGTCGGCTGCGGGTTTTGCATGCTCTTTATTCAACAAACTCAGGAGAAAAGTCTTCGCAATGACGGAGGCATAGGCGCTGCAGTATCGACTTCGAGCGTCTTCTCGTTTTCATAACGAACAAGCCCTGGTTTATCCTTACCCACTTTATGGACGTACTTGCCATAGGTATACGCAACTTTTATTTTGCCACCAAGACCTGTACGCGAGAATCGCGCAGCCAGCTGTGCAGCTTCCTTCAAAGTCGTTTGCGGTGGATCTTTGCGATTGGGCAACTTCACGACCACATGCGCACCTTCTAGCCCTTGAGCATGCATCCAAATATCGTGTGCCTGTGTCAGCTTGGTGACAAGCAAGTCATTCTCTTGCTTATTTCGCCCGACAATAATGGTGAACCCGTCGGAGGAGCGGGTGCTCATGAGCCGCTGGTGCCCAGATTTTTCCTTTGGTTGATGCGATTGAACCGGCGGCGGTTTGTGAGCTGGTTCGGATTTCTTGCCTCGATCAAGCACTTTCTCTTTCAGGAGCTGCAAGTCTTGCATCGTGTCCGCGCGTTCCAAATCGCGAGAACATGAATTGACGTCCTCCAGCTTCTTGAGAGCATCTTCTTTGGAAACCAGTGCTGTTTTGGAACGCACGCGCGATTTTGCAAAGAGGCGATAATAGTGCTGAGCATTTTGAGAGGCGGTCAGATTTGGATTCAACTCAATGCTCACGGACTTGCCGTTGTCGGAATAAAGGTCGCTGCACTCTAACCGTTCCTGACCAGGGTTAATCTCACCGACATGAGCAAAAATCATGTCTCCATACTGCTTGTAGCGATCGTGATCGGTAGCAGTTTCTAGCAGCTTGTTAGCCGAGTTGAGCCGCCCTTCGAGCTTCTCTTGTTCTGTTTTTAGTTCTGAACGAATACGATCTTTAAGTTGCTGCATTTCAGTGCGTTGTTGCACTCCACGGAAATACGCATCTACCAGATCATTCACTGAAGGAAAAGCCTTCCACTCGGCGCTTTCCTCGGCACTTAGATCTTTCCACCAGGAAAGAACAGAGAACCTGGTCAAATCGTTTTTCATGGACGGTTTGTATTCACTGTTCTTCTGCAATGCATTTACTTTCTGCCACAAAGCATCCGCATTCTCATCGGTAATCACGTCAGGAGTAATTACTTTTGGCAAGCGCGCGGCTTCAACAATTTCCTCAGCAAGATGCCGGCCCAAGCCACCGAAGTTGAACATCAACCAATGATCGAAACCTTTGTTGTCGTTGTTTCCTTCGCGAACTTTTCCAGCGGCGGGCTCATCCTTCCTGGGCGCTTCAGGCGCCTCTAGAGATTCCCCATCTTTGGAGGCGGAGAGTGCAGCAGGAATATTTTGGAAAAGCTGTTTGAAATCGGACTCACTTACCGAAAAGATAGCGGTCTTTTCCTGCTTGGGTGGTCGCACATATCTCAGTCCTAAAGCGACTTCACGCTGCCTGCTCATCTCCTGAGTCACATTATGAGATGCGGCAAGAATCTTCTGAGCCTCACCCTGCTCCCACAAAATGAGGTTGCTGTGTCGCCCCATTATTTCGGCAGTCAAAACTTTAGTTGACCGATTTCCTAGCTCGTCGACACAGGCAAAAATCAGGTCGACAACCCGTTCGCCAGGGAGCTGTTCAAGACCAGTGAGTGTCGCCGAACCAAGATGCTTGCGCAGTAATTGGCAGAAAGGAGGAGGGTTCTGACTGCGCGGCTGCGGAGGATTCATCACCAAACAAATCCGACCAAAGGAGGCCTGCGCGGACACCATTAAATGGCAGGTGCCAGCCTTCGAGCGCAATGAAAGCACCACTTCATCTCTGCCAATTTGCTGAATCTTTTCGACTCTGCGATTTAAAAGAATTGGCTTTGCTTCTGTTAATATCGCACTCATTGTGAGCGCGTCAAATGGTTGCATATATACAAGGGGGCCGCAGGGAGCTCACCTGAGAATAGTAACGGACAGGCGGTAGGATTTTCCAGAGAATTTCCACTTTATATCTTGTCCAGCTCTTTACTAGAGCCTGATCATCAGTTACTTTGGAGAAATCTGGGACTATTTGTGGATCAAAAATCGTGAAGCAAGGCAATCAATTGGCTGAGGCTAACAAGAAGCAGGCAAAGAAGGGCGAAGAGACTTCGTCCAACCGCTTATCCCCCACATTACGACCTGGAAATTTAATCGTTTTGACCGGCCCGTCCGGGGTTGGCAAGGGAACACTGACCGCTAAGCTTCTCCCGGCAGTTCCAAAACTCGTGAAGTCGGTATCGGTGACGACACGAAAACAGCGCCCAGGAGAGCAAGACGGAGTCGACTATTTCTTCCGAAGCAAAGATGAGTTCGATCTTATGTGTCAACACAACGAACTCATGGAGCATGCTCAATTCGCCGGAAATTGGTATGGAACGCCGCGCGGTTGGGTGGACGAACAGCTAGAACAGGGCAATGATGTGCTTCTGGAGATTGAAGTCCAGGGCGCCAATCAGGTCTCAGAGAGCCGTCCGCAGTCACTTTTGATATTCGTTTCGCCGCCGTCTTTCGACGAACTAAGGGCGCGACTTCAAGGACGGGCAACGGAAACACCCGAAAAGATCGTAGAGCGACTGGAGAAAGCTGAGAGAGAGCTAAAGCAGCGTCATAACTTCCACTATGAAGTTATTAACGACGATATTGAGCTGTCGGTGCAAAATCTCATCCACATCGTGTATGCTGAGAGATGTCGTATACGCAAGAAATAACGGTCATTTATTCAAATGAGCACAACTCGCATTCTGGACCAACTCCTTGACAGCCACACCAACCGTTATGAGTTGGTTTTGAAAGTGGCTCAGCGCGCAAAGCAGATTAAGAGTGAAACTCGCGATCAACCACGCGCTACCAATCCCGTGATTCAGGCTCTGCAAATGGTTGCAGCTGAAGGCGACGGAACCATTTTGATCTCCACAGCCGGGCCGGGCGATTTCCGCGTCTACTAGAGACTCCCTTCCTTTACAGGTTTCTGATAGAGGTTTCCGAGGCGACACAGAAGGTGTAGCCTGGATTTGACTATCTCGTTCACTGCCCTATGGTTTGCGACAGTGATGCAACGCGTCTCGATCTAATCAAAGGGTGCAGTTCTAGGGTTATCGATCTTAGGAGCACATGATGGGACCCGCTCAATAGGGTTCACTCCTAGCGCGTGGCGCTTACATCGATTAGAGAATGGAGCCGCGTCTAGGTCTAGTATCGAATTTGAATCGAAGGAAGAACGCGACCGGGGCCAGCTGGCTTGCCAGTGCTCCTCTTCAGATTATTGTTAGCCGATTTATTTTGGAAAAACTCGGCGTCATCGATCCAGAGCTTTCCGAGATTCGATGAGACGGAATCATGTTCATCGATGTATTTGATCGATTCGAAGGGATTATCTTCAATTACTCTCTCATCATCCCGTGGTGCGTCCTTTGAGAACGGCTCCTCCGCTGGTTCTTCAGGCTCCGTTTTGAGTATCCCTTCTTCGTCGGATTCATCCTTTGGTTCGTCGGTTTCCTCCTGAGGTTCGTCTTTGTCTTCTGGATCTTGCCAGAGCTTGTATTCACGCTCGTCGGGTTCGTCACCCTTTAATTTTGGCTCAGGGCGCATGTGCCCTGGATCTTCAGAGATAGAGGGTTTGTCTTTTCGCAGTTTGTTATTTGTGCCGCTGTAGGGACCTTCCACCTCGGGCAATTGAGGCTGGGAACGGTCATGCCCACTGTCGGTCGAGTTCGATTTCTCCTTTTCTTTGTTGAGCTTGCCTTTTAATTCAGAGTAGGGACTTTCGGTCTCGGGGGGCTCCGGATTGGAGCGCAAGAATTCGCCATCCGGTGATTGGCCGGACCTATCCTTGCCAGTGGCATCGCTGTTGTTCGGACGACCATAGATCTCATCAGCAAACTTTTCGCTCGCCGCCACGGCGTTAGTATTGCGTGATTCGTTCTTCTCTATCGAAACATCCTGTTCTTGCGATTGCTTGTCCATGTCCGAAGCCTCCCCTTTAGTTCACTAAGAACTATAAGCAGGAGGCCTCTCTGAACTTTATCGAAGATCTCTCTGAAAGTTATCTGGTCTAAAAACGTATGCCAGGCTTAGCAATGGGGTCGGTGATTACACTGAGGCTTTCGGTCGCGCGACCGTTCTTATTGTGGCGAACAGTGATAACGTTCTCCGTCCATGACTGATAGGCACCACCACCCATTCCTCTGCGGGGATCGGCATGCTGTTGCAGTTGGGTAACATCAAGACTGTAAGGAGCTCCGGCTTCTCGAAGTTTTTTGTTGATCTCGTTCACATAATCCTTCAGCCCCTCGGCGTCGCCATGGTAGCCAGCGTTCATTCTCGGCTCAAAATCGCGGAACATGTCTTGTACGTTGTCCGGCAGACGCCCGTCTTTGGCTAACGACTCGACAATCTTGTTGATGTTTTCCTGGCGCTCTTTCTCCACCTGTTGGCGCATTTGCTCGCGCCATTCGTAAAATGGATTCTTCTCTTTTTCAGGTTTCTCTACGTCCTTCGCCTTATCACCTTTGTCGCTCTTGGGGCCAAAATCTAACTCCTTCGGCTCATCAGGTCTTGCGATCTTGCCGCCGGATTCCTTCTTCATGTCGCTAAAGCTTTCACTGCGAAACGCGTCCGCAGCTGATGATGATTCCGAGTCTTTGGCGGCTGCGGCGGCATCATCTGTAACGGCTGGCGCTTCCTTGTGCTTGTTCTCAACTTCATCATTCGGCATGGCGTCGTTTCTCCTGCGGGTCCTTCCTCTTGTTGCCTATTCTGCAAAAAGTTAAGTGCCGAAACCATGTGCGAGTCCGCCTAGTTCCTCGCAATCCCAGCGGAATCGAAGAACAGCAACAGACATGAATCCGCTGTGAAAAACTACGTCGCTGGATGCATAAATGAACAGTAAAGATGTACCCATTACACCAGCACCGCCAATGGTGCCGGAGGGAAGACCGCTCCCTGCTGACTAGCAGCTAATGTAGATTCTCCGCTGGTTCTTGCTCGCAATTAACCCATACCGCTGCCATAACCACTCACCGCATCCAAAAGCCCTTGGCTCGCGCCGCCGAACTTCGATCCGACTGCTCCGGTGCAAGCATCGATTCTCTGTTTCGACCAATTAGTTCGCCAATTTGATTTCTCTCCCCTACCTGAGGCGAGCTTAAGCTCGGGCGAATCTAAGCTCGGTGCAAAAATTACTGGAATCGACCTGCTGTCGAGGCGATCCTCAATACTTTGAAACGAAAGAGCCCATCTTCAGTGGGAGGATTCCCATTAAAAGGGATAAATTGTTTGCCGGCGCAGTCCCATGTTTATTGCATATGTATATTTTCAGAAGTAATATTCTTCTTGATCGGCAGCTACCCGCCAATAGCACGAGGTGTCAGTTGGACTTTTGGGCCGTACTTCTAATATTCGCTTTCATGGCCGGGATAATGGGCTGGACGATCACGCCTTTTATTAACGCAGTGTTATGGTACTGCGACTGGCGCGACGGCATCGACATCAACTGGGGCATGGACACCGTGTTTACTATTGCGTGTCCCTTCGCCTGGATGTTTGCAATATTCGAGATAATCATTCTCTACAGCAAGTAGGAATCTGTGTCTACCTTCTTTTCCATCAACATGCTCAGCCAGATCAGAGAGCGTGTTGAGCGCATCTTCGACTGAACTTGTTTGTGTAAGACGGTTGCGGAACACTGCTCCACCGACTATTCCTTTGGTGTAGTGAGTGAGATGGCGGCGGCTTTCACTCGTTCCGACTCGCAGTCCTTTGTATCGCACAAGACCCAGGCAATGCTTGAAAGCAATGATGAGCCGCTCTACTTCATGAGGCGGATCGTCAAGAATTCCAGTGTCCAGATATTTTGTGATTCTCGGAATGAGCCATGGATTGCCGAGAGAGCCGCGTGCGACGGCAACACCATCTACGCCTGCTATTTCCAAAAGTTTGAGAGCATCCTGGGGTTCAAAAACATCACCATTTCCGAAAACGGGAATATCAAGTGCCTTCTTCACCTGTGCAATGAAGCTCCAATCAGCCTTCCCGGAGTAAAGTTGCTGCCGGGTGCGTCCATGAACAGTAACAAGAGACGCGCCTGCGTCCTGTACCATCAGCCCAAACTCGACTGCATTTCTTGTGTTGTCGTCCCAGCCAAGCCTGAACTTGACGGTGACTGGGACTTGCACCGCGGCTTTCACTGTTTTGATAATTTCGCTGGCAAGCTCCGGTTCACGCATCAAAGCACAGCCATCCTTGCCTTTGGTGATCTTCGGCACAGGACAACCCATGTTAATGTCGATAAAGTCAGCGCCTCGCGCTTGAGCCATTTGAGCCGCATTTGCCATGATTTCCGGCTCATGACCGAAAATCTGAATACCAATGGGATGCTCGTCCTCAGCCAGATCCATGATGTGGCTTTCTTTGCGATAGAGCAGACCCTTGCTCGAGACCATTTCAGTAGACAGCAAGCAGTGACGATCTACTTGCCTGACAATGTCACGAAAAACTATGTCCGTGACGCCAGCCATCGGCGGTACGTAAACCCTGCTTCTCAAAAATAGCGGTCCGATGCGAACTGCCATTGTTTGCCTCTATACTGTCTGCGGCGATAGTCCGATGTTTCATTTTAGTCCATAGGTAATCATGAGGTCGAGTCCGTGCTAAGAAATGTCCGCGTTTTGGACTCTCTCAAGATTGTGGAGGACGTCACTTCGAGTTTCGGCTTTTCCCCCATATCAGTCACCAGGCTGCGCTTTCCACATATTTTCCTCGTCGACATCAAAGACCGAAGCTCCACGACTGAAAGGCTCTTCATTAAGTTCAGCGATAAAGACGAAAGCAGACAGATTGAACTTTGCAGGGCGTTGCAAGCGGCGGAGCTTATCTATACCCCAACGTTTAAACGCAGTCGTGATGGTGAATGGTGTGTCCGGCATGACGATAAATTCTGGACTTGTCAGTCTTTCGTGCCGACCGATGTGCATTACGATTGGCTGTCATTCGACTGCAGCAATATTCACTGTAGTAAAGCAGGCGAAGCTTTGGGTTCGCTGCATTCCAAATCCAACTTCATTGCCGAGCAACTTTACTCCGAAGGGAAAGCGCTTACGGTAAAGGCGCTTATTGAGTCGGAGCCGGGACGATTGAGCAAAAGCCTCGCAGAAGTAAAAGCATTTTTTGATCCTGTAGGAGCAACGCCATCCGATCCTGGTGGCTCGACTCTAAAATCCGATTCTGGAGACGTAGGAGCGCCATGCGTCGCCCACGAAATCAAAGCCTCCAAAGACGTCCCGTCAGACGTGATTGACGCAATACAAAAAGTACTTTCGCACTCGGACAAAATAACAGCGCGAGCTGCGATCCTCTGCGCAGAGCTCGCAGCAGTCGAACAGAAAAGTGCACTTGTCGTAAATCACGGCGATTTCCATTCGAGCAACATCATCTTCTCGCCAGCTGGTATAAAACTGGTTTGCGATTGGGAATATGCGTGCATCGGAAGTCCGCTCTACGACTTAAGTTATGCACTGTATTTGTTCTGTTTCGACTTCCCATCGAGCCCGTATGATCCACCGATCAGCGCGCAACGAATGGAGTTTTTCCTTGACGGTTACAGCAGGTACGCACGCATAACTGGTTCAAAAATGCGTCTTCTGGACAAATACATGGAATACACGCAACTGGTGATCATGCGCTGGTTACTGGACGAGTTTGTTGATCCCCGCTCGCATGTGGAGAGTCTTTCTGCATACTGGAAATTTTGTGCCTGTTTTTTGGAGCAGTGTTCAAAGTAGCTCGATAAGAATCGTTTACAAAATAACAGCTACGTGTGGTTTCTCCCAAGCCTTCAAGCAATTCACGAAGAGCCGGAATCTCCCTTCGCCAATTGGATTCGCATCATTCAAGAACGAACCGAAGAGTTGAAAAAGATCGGCGAGTTCGACTACCCAGGTATAGCGAGCGTCGCCCAAATAAAAGTCGATCCCGGGAGCGCCGGCATCTTGCCGGCTTCGATCTTCGGTTCGATCCTGTGAGCGCCAACATCTTACCGGCATTCACCTTCTAAGCGGCCGAGTCAGATAATCTGACAGTGCGTTGGCAGATTGAAGCGTAACGTTGTATATTTAACCAAGCCCCTGCAGAACAGTTTCCATGGTCTCAGATCGTTTCGGCATTCTTCTAGTTACACTATGCGTTTCGCTATTCAGCGTACAGCCGACAATAGCCGAGGATGAGGAGTCACACTTTCTCAAAGGAAAGGTGATGGACTCTCACGGAAAGCCTGTCAACGGTGCTAAGATCGTGGTTCACGACGAAGACCACGACGAATATCACAGCGGCAAGTCAAATGCAAAAGGCGAATTCGAAGTCGAGCACAGTCCTTGCAAGAATTTGGCTTTCGATGTTCTTCCTCCAGCAAGAATGGACCTGAGCCCCGCTCATTATGGGCACGTAACAGGTGAGCTATCCAAGCATTTCATCGTTCAATTGCATCAGGGCTTCAGGGTCACCGGTCGCATCCTATCAGCAGGACAAGGGCTCAAAGGAATAGACATCAAGTTCAACGCTCACGACAAAGCAAGCCGAAGCGATACCATACACGGTGGCGGCTACACAACCACAAAAGGAGACGGCACTTTCTCACTTCTCCTTTCCCCGGGCAAGAAAGTAATGGAAATCCGCAACGACCGCTATGCGAAACTCTCACCCCTATACCAGCACGAAGTTACAATAACGGGCGAAACCAACCTGCCCGAAATAAGCCTCCCAGCAAAGCAGTGAGATAGAGAGCTAGACTTTGAGAAACGGACGACACCTTCTTTGTATTTGTGTTGTCGCTGTGTTAATTTGCTTTATCGCTACCAGTTGTTCAAAGCGAATCATTGGTGCCCACAAGACCGGCTGGAAACAAAATGACTTTCTTATCTCTTATTGCTGCTCAGCTCCCCCCATAGAACAATCGATGATTAATGCAAAAAACGAGAATTTCAATCTCGTTCCAGCATGGATTGAAGCTCTAGACTTTGCTGAAAAGCATGGCATCAAAGTGATGTTGGAACACGGACTTCTCCATCCCGAAACTGCATACTCTAAAGAGAAACTCGAACAGTTGGATGAGCTGATCGATAAGGTAAAAGATCATCCAGCGTTAGGTGCATACTACGTTTATGACGAGCCTCAACCAACACATTTTCATGCTGTAGCTGCCCTTGTCGACCGTATTCGAAAACGCGATCCTAACCATCTTTCATTTGTAAATATGCTGCCAATTTATGCAGTAGAAGGCAAAAGGGGAACTGACCCAGGCAGAACCTACTTGGATTTTCTGTGCCAATACATTGAAACGGTCAAACCAGATCTTCTGAGCTATGACTACTACAACTTCTTTCAAAAAGATGATGGGAAGCCATATGACTTAGAAAATTATTTCGTAAATATCTCCATCGTTAGAGAAGCCGCGCTGAAAGGCAATATTCCATTTCTAAACATCATACAAGCCTCCAAGTTTCTTCCAAATTTCAGAGAACCCAACCAAGCAGAGCTTCGATGGCAGGTTTATACCACTCTTGCATACGGGGGGCGAGGGATTAGCTACTTCCTTTACTGGGGTCCAAAATCGTATATGGGCATATATCGAGACGGAAAACCAACCGAGTCTTTGCTCACGCCCATTGTCCAATTGAATAAAGAACTTAAATCATTGGGTCCGGAACTGATGAAACTAAAATCCACCTCCATCTTTCACACAAGTCCCATACCGACGGGAGGGACAGCGATCCCAAGTTCCGAACCAGTTAGTATTGAGTCAAAAGGTGAACTCGTTCTAGGTTTGTTTGATTCAGAAATTGGCAAGGCTTTCATGGTGGTAAACCGAGATTACCACTCGAATCAACTTTTGACATTCAAGGTCAAGAACAAATCTGAAATCGAGAGATTTGACCGCGATGATTCATCCTGGAAGAAGCTTCGTTCAGACAACTTGGGATGTTTCAATATTGATCTTAAAGCAGGGGATGGACAACTGTTTCGTTACTAGTTTGGTAGTATGGCGTGACGTTTTGGCGATGAGAAGATGAAGAAAACAGCAGCTCATTTTGATTGTCAGTTTGGCGCGGCAGGCGACATGTTGCTTGCCGCCATGTTAGATACTGGCTTGTTTGAATATGCGGATTGGCACGATGCTGTGCAAAAGATCGCTCTGCCAGAGAACTCATTTACAATTTCAATCAAAAGGGTAGAGCGCTGCTCTTTGAAAACGAACAAAGTAGATATCATTCCAGTTGGACCGCAAACAACAGAGCGGCATCTGTCCGAGATTCTCGACATTATTGAGCGCTCTGAAATTTCTCCTGGTGCAAAGGATTTAGCGCATAGAATCTTTCATCGACTGGGCACGGCAGAAGCATTTGTGCATGGAATACCTATCGAAGACGTACATTTCCACGAAGTCGGCGCCATTGATTCCATTGTAGATATCCTTGGTTTTGCAATTGCATTTGATCTCTGCAAGATAGAGAAAGCGAGTGTGTCAGCAGTGCCGCTTGGTAGTGGGACTGTTCTGACACAGCATGGAAATCTTCCCGTGCCAGCCCCAGCTGTGCAAAAACTGATTGCTGATTCGCAAGCAGCGATATCAAACTTCTCTATCCCTTATGAGTGCCTCACGCCAACCGGTGCCGCCATTCTTTGCGAAATCGCAGACAGCTGGGGAGCGCATCTCGGCTTTGAAAAGGTGATTGGCTCTGGCTCGGGAGCAGGCAATAAAGATTCGGAGCATTGGCCAAATGTTTGCCGTGTGCTGGTTGGAATAGCGGAAGAATCTAACGCATCACAACGCTTTAGAGAGGAACAGATAGCGGTTGTCGAAGCGAACATAGATGATCAGTCACCGCAAGGGATTTCGTACGCCGTTGATCGCCTCTGGCAATCTGGCGCGCTTGATGTAACTGTAAGCCCCTGTTTAATGAAAAAGGGACGCAGCGGTCATGCATTGAGTGTAATTTGCGATCCTTCGAACGCAACACTGATTCAGGAGTTACTGCTGACGCACACAACAACAATCGGCGCACGGGTTCAGTATATGAAAAGGCTTGTGGCAGAGCGCAGTTTCGTGGATGTAACTGTTGATCAAAGCACAAGAGTTAAGGTGAAAATTGCAAAGGATCGCAGTGGGAACGTACTAAACGTTCATCCTGAATTCGACGATCTAGCAGCGATGGCGACAGCTAGGAATATTTCGATAAAAGAAGCACACCAGCTCGTGATGAATAGCTACGAAGAACAGAGCAGACTTGGCAGCTCATCAACAAGCTAAGAACTCAAAAGAAATCGCCAGCAACTAATAGTTGCTGACGACTTTCACCTTATAGATTTAGCTCGCTTCTATTTAGAAACCGAGGTAGGTTCTGAGAGTGGTCATCAGACCTGGATTTGAACGATACATGTAATCGAAGAATGCTGGATCATTATATGTATTCCAGTTGAGATTACCTCGCCAGCCTGGATGGAACTGCATCCATTGGGCTCTCAGTTGGTTCTCCAACATGCGGCGACGATAGGAACTCATACGGTTCCAATATCGACGATATTGTCCCCGGCGCATGCCCCAATTATTGTCAAAACGATTGCTGCGGAATCCATTACGATAGCGCCAATCGCCGTAGTCACCGTAGTATTGTGCTTCGGCAGGGATGACCATTGTGCCAAAAGTGGCTGCCAAACAGGCTGTTAATGTTGCGGCTTTCAAAAACATATCAAACGCTCCTCCTGTAGTCGTTGATAGAGACTAGGTTTTCGAACTATGGTTCCTTTAGACCTTCAGCTAAAAATGCCGCCAATATCTATAGTCACTATATTTCGAGCGATACCATAAAAGTCCACAAACTATAAAAAGCTGAAGATGCTTTATTGCGGGCTAAACAGAGCAGCACCATAGGCGACAAGGTATTTCGAGGCGAGCAAAGACCCCTGGCACCGGAAGCTCAATAGGCAACGAAACAGCAAAACGATCTATGATCTAGTTGATCTCAAGCGATTGCAGTTGATCTCAAGCGCCTTGAAGGTCACTTACGAAAAAGATGGCATGCTCCAAGACGAGTATAATGTCTCATCCGGCGACCCGTTGTAAGACCCTGCAAAGATGAACGAACGACCAGTGTGGCAAGACGAACGAGCAGCATTGCTTGAACGCCAGCTTGAAGAAGCTGAAGCTCAGCTTGGCCAAAACGAGCCAGCGATTTTACCGGCTCTCAACTTGTGTGCTGAACACCATCTACTAACAAAAAACTACGAGAGGGCAGAAGCGCTTTTCCGCCGAGCCCTGGACCTCACCGAGAACGAATCACCGCGCTCAAGTGAGCGGGTTAAACTTGCTACGCAAAAGATAGCATGGCTTTGCATGATCTTAAATAGAACGGATGAGGCAGAAGAGCTTTTTCATAGAGCCGTGGACGTGATTGAGGCTGACAGGGAAGCAAGCGAAGAGAGTATCGCGCACGCGATTCGATGCCGAATATATTTCTATCTCTCCCTGAATGAACTGCAACAAGCTGAAGATAATCTGTTAAAGCTCTTGAACATCTACCAAAAAGACGGCCAACAAAATAGCTATCAATCAGCGTTTTGCTTGATTGCCCTTGCAGTAATAAACTCTGTCCAGGACGATAGCAATACTTCAAAGGACTTCGCCGATCGCGCCGCTGAAATCATCAGGGATAAATGTGCTATCGGATACATGGTCGACTATCTCAGTCTTGCGGAAATCATAAACCTGTATTTCGGTCAGCAACGCCTGAAAGAAGCCCACGAACTAGTAGCTTGTACGATGCTTGAGTGCGAAGATTCCTTTTGGCCGCACAATCCAAAAGCAGCCGACACTTTGACCATGCTGGCTGAATTTATGCGTGGGCAGAAGAAATTCAAGCAAGCCGAATCGATCTACAAGCGCGCAATCTCGATTCGTGAACTGTTTTACGATAAGGCAGATGCAGAGCTGGCCCGCCTTGCATTGAATCTGAGCAACATGTACTTGGCACTTAGAAAGTATTCGGATGCTGAGCCACTAGTGAAGCAAGCAATGAAAACACGCGTCCGCTGCCATGGGGTTGAGCACCCATCAGTAGCGGCTTGCGTCGAGACTTATGCAGCATTACTGCGCAAAACGAAGCGGCCGCAATTGGCCAATAAGATGGACATCAGAGCGCGCGAGATTAGATCAGCCTGTGTCGCACGCCTTCACCGCGATACACAAGCTTAAGACATCCAACATCAAATTCGCTTTTCCCCGTTTGACCTCAATCAATGATTGGGGGCGACCAGGTCACAGCACCTAAACATTCGCCAAAGAAATGCGATACTCAAAAATGGAATAAAAAAGAGATGTCAAATATTCCTTATAACTGATATTTTCGAAAAATATTACTTATA
>JAIEQI010000085.1 GCA_019747875.1 Candidatus Obscuribacterales bacterium | reverse complement strand
GTGAAGGCTGAAGAGCTGGAGCCGGTGGTGAAGGCTGAAGAGCTGGAGCCGGTGGTGAAGGCTGAAGAGCTGGAGCCAGTGGTGAGGGCAGAAGAGCTGGAGCCGGTGGTGAAGGCTGAAGAGTTGGAGCCAGTTGCGAAGGCTGAAGAGTTGGAGCCAGTTGCGAAGGCTGAGGCGGTGGAGCCGCCTCTGGACACCGAAGATCTGGAGACAGCCACGGCAGTTGAAGCGGTGGAGCCGTCCGTGGAAGGCAAAGAGCCGGATCCGGCAGCGGCAATTGATGGGCTGGAATCGCTAGCGAAGACGGAGCCCGTGGCGATCCTTGAAGACCCAGTAGCGTCGGTTGAAGAACTGGAGTCAGCGGCAAAGATTGCTGACTTTGAGCAGGTTACGAAAGCTGAGGCACTGGAACCGTTGGCGGAGGCTGATACCCCTGAGCTCATATCCGCAGAGCCGACCACAGTTCAGGAGGTGGAACCCGTTTCGCAGCTCAAAGAAGCTTCTGATGAGAACTTTGAACCGGCCGCGGAAGTCGAAACCTTCGTCCCCTCTGAAAATGCAGAGTTTATTAATTCTGCTCAAGCGACTCAAGCTTTTCAGCTCCCAGCGGAGCTTGAGCAAAGTTCTTCAAACACCTCAGACTTTGCATTCCAGCAGTGGGCAGGTGGAGCACCAAATGTGGTGCTTGAGCCGAGCAGTGAAGCGGAACCTGTCTATCCGCATATTGATTTTACAAGTCAGGAAGACTCAGCAGTTGAAGAGTTGCCTGTTGACCTTTCTTCTCCTCCCATTTCCCATGAAGCTACTGCAGGTAACACATTAGCGTCTACTGAGTTTTCAACTCCAGCTCAATATCTCGACTTTACCGTCGATGAGTCGGAAACCCCTCAAGAGGAAGCATCAGCTAGCTCGTTGCCCCTTGTCGAGCCGGTTCCGGATTCTCCAAGTATTTATGCGCAGATTGACTTTGAGCCTGATGAACCAGCTACTCAGTCCTCCGAAGCTATGTCTTTGGCTTCTTTGCTTGCTCAACGTCCTGCACCGGATCCGGATGCCGAACTAATGTATAGCTGGATTGGCGGCGAAAGCACCGATCCGTTTTTTGTTTTGCATCTCTGCTATTTCAGAGCCGTGCGTCAGGTGCTACAGCGCCAGCAGATCAAAGAGTCTGCACTCGGTGTACATGATTACAGGCGTGTTTTGCGCAATATGGGAATTGCCTACAACGTCCTGATGGATCCAGGAATTCGCGTGGATTATGATCTACGGCAGCTTGGTCTTCGCGAGCCGGCCTGGGGTCATGGTCTGACAATCCCTGAAGACGCAAAACTACCTGAGGCCGGTGGCAAAGTCAGAATTGCTTTTCACGAACTGCTTATTCTTTGCCGAATTTTCGACTCAGAGCAAATGCTAGCTATTGTGAATGCAAGTCGATTGCTTTCGGAAGATCGATTCTGGAGTTATCTGGCTGAATCAGGCTTGTTATCACAAGTGGAGCTCGATTCAATTCGCTCGGGATACAAGCTTATTACCAATGGACTGGTTTCCGTCAATCAGTTCGAACAGGCTTTCCATTTCGCGCGAGCTCACCAACAGCAGATTCTGGAGATTCTTCTTCAAGCCGGCTGGATTCGAATTGAGGATTTGCAACAGTTCGCAAATACTCCAGATGAAGAGGAGTTACCAGAGGCTCCTAAGTTTGTTGAGACAAAAGTCTTGCCGGTTCAAAAAGGCACAGCTGAGTTTAACGTCGCTGCAAGTATGCCAAGTTGGATGGATTGGGGTGATTCTGCTGAGCTTTCAGATTCCTCCGCCGGTGAGGGACATTCGCCATTTCCGCACCCAGCCGATCCCGGTCCCAGTGTTGGTGAGGATGAAAGCCAAACTTCAAACCTGATAGATCATTTGGATTATTCGAAGCTTGCAGATGCGGCTAACGCTCAGCTTAATGTGACTTCCTCAGAATACGAACCCGGCGATCTAGCAAGCTACCAGGACGCTATACAATATGTCGACCAGCTCGAAGCACCATCGATTGAGCAAGCGATGCCAGAAGCGGTCGCACCACCTGTGGAGGCTAAGGAGGTAGCTAATCAAGATCTAGAAGCAGAAGCTGATCCGACTAATGCAGTAAGTAAGGCAGTGCTGAGCCATGACTCAGAGTTACCTGCATCGCCTGTACAGCAGGATTACGGCATGAGCGATGTGTGGGAGGCGGGGCATGAAAATGCGGTAGAGAATGCCAGTAGCCCTGAAGATTCAGTTGAAGGTATTGTCGAATCGACTGAAGTCGATTCAGTAGTAAACATACAACGAAAAGACTCGACAACAGACCCGCTTGCAGCAACCAATGTTGTAGATGATACCGTATTTAGTGCAATTGAACGCCCTCGCCGCAATGAAGATGAACTTCCTGAGCGGGATGATTTTGCAAGTGGTCTTCTTGTTGATCAGGAAGAAGGGGATCGTTCGATAGATATTGCTGATGCGTTAGCGAAAACACTCAAATCAAATATGGCCGCAAGTTTGATAGGTTCCGGCGTGAGTTCTTCGGACGACGAGATAAATAACAATCAGGACAAGCCGAATAACGAAAACACGCCGTCGTTGGTTGGACAAAAGGTTAAGATGAAAGAGCTGGAGTTTGTGATCGAACCGATCGAAAAGTCCGTTCATGACTTGATGAATGAGATTGACAAGTCTATTGCTGAAATTGAATCTGCTGCAATTCAGGAGCAAAAAGCAGACTCGGACAAATCAGAGGATGGCGACGGCGATTAAGGCAGAGTTGGGTGGCATCGGCACTGCCTGCCGCTGAAACGCGTGCAAGCCTAGCAACGAGCGATCTTCACGCTCTTGTGTCTAAGAACGTAGGCTGGGCTGGTGATGACTAGATGGCGCCGAATGGAGATGTTGGAACTGGCACGCCTTGCCGTTGGACGTATGATAAGTACAATCGGATGACTGTGGAAAGTTGTTCACATACCAGCCGAATTACCTTTTGATCTCCCGGCTTGTAGGCTTGTCCCTGAGGCGGTGCGATCACCAAAAGCCCGAGTCTTATGCCCGAGGAGTCGATTGGTTGAGTTATTGCATTGTCGAAAACTTGACTGGAGCGAGCCGTTTCTTCCTTTAGGGGCGGCAAGCCGAGCTGATTTGCGATCTTCATTGTGTATGACGTCATCGCCGACTCCATGCCTGGGCGGGCGACATCCGTGTGCATCACTGAATACGTCCCGTGATTAACTACGAGTGCGCATGCCTGATAGTCTGCGAACGAGCCAAGAAGAACAAACAGCTTTTCAGCAATTATCTCGATATCGCCGATATCATCAGCGATTTTTCTTACTTCGTCTGCGATTGTGGCTTCGAACAGTAGACGTTCCAACAGCTGGTTGAGCCTGCTTGTGATTTCCTCAACGCTGGGAGTTCTGTGAGGATCTGCTACCGCGCGCAGTCGAGGTCTGACAGTAGAATCCGATAGAATCTCTTTTATAGCTTTTGTAAGACTGCTAAAACCGGGTTCTTTTGGAATGTACTTGTCGGCTCCGGACTTCATCCCCCAGAATCGGTCAATCGAACCATCGAGTCTTGTCAGCAGTATCATGGGAGTGGACATGAGGTCCGGGTCGCTCTTCACCAGGCGGCAGACTTGATAGCCATTAATCCCCGACATAACGACGTCAGAAATAATAAGGTCCGGGCTTTCGTTATAGGCCATGACCAGACCTTCGGCGCCATTTCGGGCAGCCATGATTTCATATCCTTCTTGTTCCAGGACTTTTCGGATACTCAATAGCTGCGTCGGACTGTCTTCTATGAGTAACAGACGAAAGGGCATATCTAACTCTCCACCGATTTGGCAGCCTTTTCAATTCCTGCAAAAGGACTTGAAAGCGCTGCTCTGGTTCCGTGCCAAGGATTTCCGCTGAATTTAAGGTTCCCCCAGAATTTTGTACCCAGAATTTGCATCTTCTGCTTTTGATTGGATTTCCTTAACAAGTTGGATAAAGTCAGCGTTCTTGAGCAAAATCTCCGGATGCTTTCCGTTTGTAGTAATCCTATCAACAAGCGCCAATTCTTTGCTGTTTGGCGCCAGTTTTGATGCGTTCTGCAATATTTGAGTGAAGGCTTTGGGCGAGTTGCCACTGGTAATTGCCAATAGCGGAATAAAAGCTGAAGCGTCGCCTTCTCGCAAAAGAGCAGCGTTTTTGGCGTGATCATAGGCTAAATCATCGTCTGCCAATAAGAGTGCCAGCAATTCTTGGCTTTGAGCATCCCATGGATTCACGGACAAATATCGTGTCAAACACATTCTGGCGTTGACTAAATTTTTCGTTTGGATAGAAGCATATGTTGCTCCTAACAATGCAGGAAGCGAATGCTCCCGGTGGAGCAGCAGATCAAGAAATTCCTTTTCAGCTTGTTTTGTTTGGTCTTGGCGAAGTTGTAGAAATGCATGACGAAGCTTCCAGGTCCAGGCGGCTTTTGTTTCACTTTTGCAAGAGTCCAAAGTCTTCGAGCAATTTGACAGATCGCCTTTTTCGAAGTAGTCGTCGAATAAAGCAATGCGATCCGCTTCGTCGACCAGCTTTAGTTCAGCTATCTTAGTTCGGTCATTTGTCGTTGAACCGAGAGCTTTTCTGATGATGTAGTCCTGCCAACCTGTTAATGGGCGTGGTGAATTCTCGAATGCTTTTGTACTAAGCGAAAGAGATCGCTCTTTGTTCATCATTTGGAACGGAGTGCTGTCTTGAATGTATTGTCTTGCGTATGCTCGGGCCAAATTGCTGGCAGTGACCGCATCCCAATTAGCTTCTTCTGACTTGGAGTGCCTTAACGACGAACTGAGAAACTCAAGATTCTCAGCAAGAGCGCTGCTGGATGTGAGCATCTTCTTGGCGGTCGAATATTCTACAAACGGCAGATCATCTGTACACAATCTGATCGCTTTCTCTCCGCTCCAGCGCCTCAGCTGGTCACTATTGGCTATGGAAAGAGCTAAACAATCGTAAGCATTGCTAATACCGGATACGGCTTCAAACCAGGAATGGTTTGCTATTAGCTTTGTCTCTATATTACGAAGGCATTCTCGCTGATCGATTCCATCTTTAAAGCCTAGCAACAGGATCTCGCCAGCTCCTGGTGGATGGAACAGCATAGCATGAGGAAACACAGTTTCGAATGATTTGACCAGAGATATCAAATCCTCTTGCGGTATCGCATATAACTGTAGCCATTGGCAAAAGATGCCGCCTGATCGAAGTCGCTCTGAAGCTAGCCTCCAGAAATCGATGGTAAAAAGATCCGCAGCTCCGCTCACCCATGGGTCTGCCGGTTGTGACGAAATAACATCGAATTTCTTCTCAGAGGAAACGAGAACGAATCTTGCATCATACGGTTGAATATTGATTCGTCCACTGAGTAGCATGGAATTGCTAAATGGCCCGCCATTGTACAGAGAGAATTTCTGGCAGGCTTCAATAACCGCTGGTTCTATTTCAGCTACGGTTAGTTTCGATAACTCTGCATATGAAAGGAATGTTGAGGCTGACATTCCACTTCCGGCACCGATGAGAAGCGCATCGGTGACCTTTCCTTTATGCATCAGCATCGGTAACGAAGCCAGCAGAATATGGGTGCTATGGTCGCTTCCTGCTGAAATTAAGCTGGCGTCAATAGGCAATGTTGCTTCAGTCTTACCATCGTTTGCAAAACTAATCGTGTTCGCGATCTTATTCATTTGAACACTGACGGTGCTATTCAGACCCTCTTTATAAAATTGCAACGGCTCAAAATCCTGTGCATCTATTGATCCGAGATCTTGGGTGCTGTTGGCGGAAGCGCCATTTTTGTAGATGAGGGACCCAGAACTCATTATTGAGCTTCGCCATTCGGGACGTAGAACAAGGAGGCTGCAAGGAATCAAAATGCAGGATAATGTGGCAGCTCCATAGATCAAACGCTGCGCGGCTTTGCTTGAAATAGCGATTCGCAGAAACATGGTTGCTGCCGCAATTGCTGCAACGACTGCCGAAAAAATCAAAGCCGACATCATCAGCGAATTGCTTACAGCTGTGATCCCCGAGTAGAAGAATGCGACAAATACCAAGCACGCAAGGACGGAGCCGATACAGTTTGCCGAGTAGAAAAGGCTGCCCGTTCCTCGATTCGAGATTCCAGATGCAAGCGGTAATATCGCCCCCAGAAAAAAAGAAGAGGGAAATATAAATACGAATGCAACAATCCCTCGGGTGATGATTGCTTGCCAAAACGGGTCCGCGATTATTTTTGGCGCTATGTGAGAGCTAACTGCAAAAAATGACCAGATAAGGTAGTTGCTCATGGACGTGTTCAGCAACAAGCATAACGCTGTATCCATTAAACAAGCCGCTATTAGAAACTTCGCTAGTCTCGGCTCTGGTTTTGCTAGTGATACTGCCAGTGATGCTGCTCCCAGTGCGCACAAAATGACAATTAATACGATAGTCAAAGAGTAAACCGAGCCGCCCAAAAGAAGAGAGAAGATGCGCGTCCAGGTGATCTCCAGAAAAATTGCCAGGAAACCCGATAGAAATGCAAGCGCGAGCCAAAGGGTATTAGTCCTTGAAGAAATTGATTCTTGCTCGTTGACTTCTTGCGCCTCTAAGCCCGGTTCTTTATTTTGGCTTCTGAACTCACAGTAAATAAATATCAGTACATAGAGAGCGACAGCAAAAAGACATGTGATGCTTAGCCCCGATGTTGGCAACAACATAAATCCTGCAACGAAGGATCCCGCTGCGGCGCCGACTGTGTTGATTCCATAAAAAAGGGGAAAGGACTTCTTTCCATGCCTGGGCGAGCTTTCCGAGAATGCATTTCCGATTACAGCAAAGGTTGATCCCATACATGTACACGGAATTAAAAGCAAGAAATAACAAATTGCAAAACGCACCGTATCTACTAACCCGGGCAATCGAATGGCAATCAGACCGGCTAGCACTGAAATAAAGTCAGCACCTTTGCTGCCAAGAAAGAAAAACAGTAGCGCTCCAGAGCCGGCACATAACAATTCCAGTCGTCCATATGTTCTTAGGCTGTTCAGTGCCCCGCCAGACCATGCTTCTTTGTTTCCAGAGGGGAATCTATCGATCCACTTCAATAGTTTCGGTTCTCGAACAGAAAGATATGCTCCAAGTCCGCACCCGGCCATAAAGGCGGCAAAGACGCATGCGTTTGCACTCATTCCCGACCCCAAGATCCGCGTCAGTTGTCTTGAAAAAACGATCTCGAAAATTAGGCTTGCAAAGCCTGAGAAGAAGAAGAGCCAACAAATTGTTGTTCGGTGAAACATGGTGACAACATTATAGAACTGTCTCAAATGACATTTCTGAACTCCTTGTCGGGAGATGTCAGTGGATGAACTTTCTGCCTGGCTTAGACGTCTTTATATGGTGGAATACAATATTTGGATAAGATCAGTGCTGTGATAATAAACACTCTAGTTCTTCATAACTTCATGAGTTATGCCGACGCCACCGTCGACTTGACTTCGGTTGCTGTCGCTTGTTTGACTGGTTTAAACGGGGCTGGCAAATCAGCCCTGCTTGATGCAATTACCTGGGCTTTATGGGAGTCGGCTCGCGCGTCTTCCGATGAACTCGTTCGTCTGGGTCAATCTGAAATGTGGATTGATCTCTGTTTTACTCTTGAGAATCAAGTTTATCGGGTTCGCCGCTCCAGGCAGAAAACTTACGGTCGCAATGGCAATCAGATAAGCTCCCGTGGACAGCTATATGTTCAAGTTTGGGACGGCGATGAAGAAAGTTGGCTTGCTCGCGATCGCAACGGCTCCGAAGGTCGCTGGCGCAGCTTGTCAGCACCTAGCCTTAGAGAAACGCAAAAGCGGCTGCGTGAGCTATTGCGTATGGACTATGAAACGTTCATTAGCAGCGTTTATTTAAAACAAGGTCGAGCCGATGAATTTACCACGCGCTCGGCCAACGACCGAAAGCAGGTTCTGGCAGACATTCTTGGTTTAGATTATTTTGATCGCTTGCAAGAACTGGCCAGGGAAGAAGCAAGAGAACGCAAAGGGAAGATTCAAATTCTGGAGTCAACCTTGGGCGATGGAAATGAATTGGAGCGAGGCTACCAGGATTCATGTGCTGACATGGAAGTGCTGGCTCTACAAATAACATCTGCTGAACTAGCTTATGCCGAAGCAAAAGAACGGATCTCTGAAATTGATTCTCAGATAGCCAAATTGAATTACCTCCAGATCCGGGCCGAAACGGCCAAGGCAAGACAAACAGAATTACGGGCAGATCTCTTCAGCCTTGAAAGTCAGCTTGCAGATTTGACGACGCAAAAAAAACGCTTGCAGAATTTGCTTGAGCAAGCCCCGTTTGTTAACCAGCAGAACAGCTACTTCGAAGAGTATAAGGCCCGTTCGGAGAAGCTCGATTTCAGTTTGCAGGTTTATACAGAGTTGTCTTCGAAGCGTGCAGAGGCACGCTCTCGTCTAGCCATGATACAAGGAAGGTTGGAAGTCGAGCTTCACCATTTGAAGCAAACTATTGATGCCAAACTAACGCGCCAGGCGGCGCTGGAAAAGAGCACGCGAGACAAGGAAAAATTGGGCGATTCGTTTGCTGAATATAAGAAGCTGATGGATCTGGAATTGGAAATGTCGAGGCGGCGAGAATCTTTTTCCGCGCTATCTTTGAGAGCGGATGAACTTCAATCCATGATTTCCGAAGCACGAGTTCGGCTTGAGGCCGATATCTTTCAGAAGGAAGGTCTGCTGGTGGAACTGGAGCAAATCATTTCTCTGAAGGAGCAAATTCTCGATGAGCAGAAAAACCTTGAAACAGAAGCTCTAGAGCTTGATCGTGTTGAGACTCAGTTTGAGCTAGTCGAGGAAAAGGGTCTGAGGATCAAATCGTTAATGGAATTGACTCAACAAGAAATCGTTCAGCTCAGAAAACATCTCAAAGAAAATAGCGAAAAGGTAAATGAATTATGTGATACGCCTGACTTGAGCAGTTGTCCGCTTTGCCGAGCTCCTATAGTGGACGGGAAGGCGGTCTTGGATCGCTACAATCAAGATAGTGCAAATGTAAATAATGAAATCGGGAATTTAGAATCCAAATTCATTGAATTGGAAGGCGAACGAGACGAACTTAGGCGCCAATACATTGAATTGCGAAATAAGTTGGAAGCTAGAAAGCGATTAGATCGGAAGATCGGTGAATTCAATGAACGCAAGCTGGCCGTTGAAAGAGCTGCTGGGACCAAGGAAGAATTAGAAAAGGCGATCTTAATCAGCAAGCAAAGACTGGCTGATCAAAGTTTCGCTCCGATCGAAAGAGAAAGTCTAATTCGTGTCAAAGCTGAAATTAGCAAACTGGATTTTGACCCGATCATATTTTCAAATGTACAAGCACAAATGCGCGCGCAGCGACATGTCGAAGTGCGCTACCAGCAAATTCAGCGTGACCTCAAGGAGTTGAATGAGCTAAATCAGGAATTGCCGCAATTAATTGCTCGGCGTGATCAGATGCAAAAGGATCTCGATGAGGAGGAGTTTGGTCCCGAACACCGAGAAGAAATTTCAAAGCTAGAAGATGCGATCTTCGAGTTGGCCTATGACAAAACCGCACACCAGGAACTGAAACGAAAGTTGATTGAATTATTGCCTTTTGCGGAGAAGGCTCGCGACATAAAAAAGGCAGTTGCAGAATTGCCGGAACTTGAACGCAACTTCGAGCAACTAGCTGCCATGGTTAACTCGCGCAGCGAAGAGCTAATAAAACTGGATGATGAAGAGTCAGAAAGAGCAAACAGGCTTGATGAATTACCGGTTCTAAAAGAGCAATTTGAAGAGGCCGAAAGGCAACATATTCAACTCTATGAGCAGTTGGATGATTTAAAGCGGCGAAAATTAGTCCTCGAAACACGTGTGGAGCAATTGGCACAGGATCGATCGGCCCTGGATTTGAAGAGAAAAAGCCTTGCCGAAGCAATGAAAGAAATGAGCGATTACAACCTGCTTGCCGAAGCCTTCGGAAAGAAGGGCTTGCAAGCAATAATAATTGAAAATGCAATTCCGGAGATCGAAGAGGAAACAAACCGCATTTTGAGCCGTTTAACGGATAACCAGATGCACGTAGCTATTGTGACTCAGCAAAGGACAAGGCAAGGAAATCCAGTCGAAACGTTAGAGATCTTAATTGCCGATGATTTAGGAACACGTAGCTATGAGCTTTATAGCGGAGGCGAAGCCTTCAAAGTCAATTTCGCGATTCGTGTTGCCTTATCGAGACTGCTAGCTCGTCGTGCTAACGCTAAGCTTGAGACTCTAATTATCGATGAAGGATTCGGCTCTCAAGACGAGTACAGTAGGGCGAAACTCATACAAGCGATTGGCTCCATACGGCAGGACTTCGCGCGGATTATTGTTGTTACGCACATTGCAGAAGTGAAAGAAATGTTTCCGATACAAATTTCAGTCAGCAAGGAGGAAGGCGTTAGCAAGGTTGCGGTTTTGCTCTAACTCATTCCAAACCGCTTTCTTACCTAATCTTAAAGTACTGAAATCGCTTGTGTGCCAGGTCTTTGTGGGATCGATTGTTCGTTTTGGCCAACTAATGCGTAAATGTTGACTTAAATCCAGACACAAACTACTGCGCACTCTCTTGATAAGAGTTATTATTCATTTGTGCTTTGTTCAGTGTGTATCTTGAACATTGCAATTGTGAATCTCGAAAGTGAGCTCTGGGCGGCTTTTTGAGATTCGAAGGGAGCCGACATGCCTCTTATTCAAGAAGAGAAGTTAACAGCACTAGATTCATTTGAGATCGAGAATAGTAATCTCAAAATGGATTTGCGAAAAATTACTGAGCAGCAGAATAAATTACTGGAGCAGCAGAATCTTATCCTGAGCCAGTTAACTAGTACTCAAAAGCAGCAAGGGAAAAAAGATTTTTGGGATCGTGTAGCGGCGATTGCGCCAATTCTTAGTGGTACCATCATCGCCCTTGGTGGCGCATATTTCACTACCATTTATAACGAGCAGCAGCTCAAATTGCAGGAAGTACAAACAATTGAGCGATTCATCCCGCACTTGCTTGGAGATGAAAAAAGCAAACGCGCCGCAGTTCTGGCAATATCATCATTGGGAAATGCAAAATTGGCGGCCAGGGTGGCAGCAGTTTTTGCAAGTCCAGGTACTGTATCAGCCCTGGAATCGATTGCTCGCAACGATCACAATTCAAGTGACCGGGGGGCATTAAAAGGCGCTCTCGACCGAGCTCTTGACAATATGGCTGAAGGGTACAGGGTGGAGAAAAAATATGAGGACGCCATCGCGACCTATAAGAAAGTTTTGGCGCTTCGTGAACAAACATATGGGCAGAAAAGTTCTCGAGTTGTTCCTAGTTTGAACCGCCTGGCGGCTTTGTACAATGTCCATGGCGACCATCCAGAAGCAGAGGTGCTTTTGCGACGTGCCGTCGAAATCCAAAAGTCGGAATTTGGACGTGAATCGATGCAGCATGCCGAAGCTCTGCGAAAACTTGCAGCACTTTACTCAGAACAAGGACAAGATGCCAACGCCAAAGACTTGCTGAATGACGCCTCTGCGATTGAACAGAAGCTCCCAAGCACGGCCAAGGGCAGCGTTACAGCCGAATCGGAGGACTCCGATCCGATTCCCGAACCGACTGAGGCTTCCTCTGCGTTGCAGCCGAGCACTCCACGAGTACCCCGGGGCAGTGGCGAGCCAAAAACGCAGGATGCTACAGTTCGGCACCCCGATCGTTCAGGCACTGCCGGGGAGCCGCAGAACGAGTCGCTTCAGCCAGAGCCCCACTCCGCTTCGGCAGCCGAAGTCACAGGGGCTCAAAAAAGCGAAGGCGAGCACGTCTCAGATACTCACAGCCGGATCTTCTCGCCCCGAAAACTTTGGGAAACCCAAGAAAGCACCGCCAATCAGTAGCTACCACCATCAGGGTGCTGACCGCAGTCACCCCAGCTCTACTGCTGCAGGGCTCTAGGGTCGTGACGCGTCGGCGCGGGCAGGCGGCTTCCCCCGAGAGCCATCGTGGTGAGTCATCCCGGTTCGGGAAGCCTGTTAGTCATCCTCTACATCTTGTGATGCCGGAAACAGCCTTCCGCCTTGTCTGAGCCCGTTGACCGCTTTAACCCGGGCTTTGCGGCTGGTATTTTGGATTTCTTGGCAACTGTCACATCCTTGTCACGCACTCTCGCATATTCTCAACTCATGGGTGCCGCATTTAATAAAAACCCCGAAGACTTTCAGATGGTTTTCAGGAGGAGCGGCTAAATTAACCCCATCAACCAACGGGAGAGAGCGCAAATGTTTCACCAAGTCACGATCAAACAAACTGCCACCTTCGCTAAGCCGAACGCTGAGGCCCTGGCTGCTGAGATCCAAGACGGTGTCGTTTCTGGTATCTCCGCTTTTGCCGTTATCGTCTGTTTCATCGCCGTGTTTGCGACCGCCAATGTATTGACTAACGGCGCAACTTCACAACTCTTGTTAGATGAATCCACCACCATTCTTTGTGCTTTCGCTGGTCTCCTTTACTGCCTCGGCGGTGCTACGGCTGCTGTCAGATTTGCGATGACAAACAAGTTCAAATCCTTGATTGCCCTCGGTCTTGTGTCTGCTGCAGTTACCGGCGTTCTTTTGGCTGTAATCGCTTAAGTGCTCCTTTAGCTCGTTATTGTTCTTTGCCAGTGACATCTCATAGTCAAGCTTGCGACGTGCTCCAAATCTGGGCGAATGTGCTAGATTAATTAGACTTTTGCGTTCCAGATAATCTTCGGAGGCTTATGACTGAGACTGCCAGTGCGCGCAAGCTAGGCGAATTGCTTGTGGATCTCGGTGTTTTCACTGAAGAGGAAATTCGAGAAACAGTTCAAATTGCCGTCCAGATTGGATTACCTTTGGGTCGAGCTTTGATTCTTTCCAACAAGCTCCGGGAAGAACAGCTACGCATAGTTCTTCAAATACAATCTTTGCTCAAAGACCATGTTCTCGACATGCCCACTGCCAGCAATGTGCTAAAAGCCGTTCGTTTTGAAGGACTGACCCTCTCGGCAGCTTTGCAAAAATGCGGCGTCGCGCACAAGCCTGGCCCCGACGATAAAATGCAGCGCAGTAAGCTTGCTAACTTGCTCCTGGATGCAGGCCTGGTATCGGAAGAGGACATAGAGGAAGCAGTCAAGATTGGATACGAAACTGGAACACCGGTAGGTCGAATGCTGGTGGTCTCAGGCAGAATCAATCACAGTGTCCTTGCTCGAGCTTTAGAAATTCAAGTAATGCTCCGCGAGAACAAGATGAGTCACAGCGAAGCGATTCAACTTTTGAAGGCAGAAAGTTTGCGCGTTTTGCCAGTTGAACAGTCCGCGGAACAGCGTGGACTTTCGCAACAAGAGAGCAAGCGTGTGCGCCTTGGCGAACTTCTTATGCTCTCGGGAGTACTCACGGAAGGGGATATGTTGAATGTTTTGGAAATGGGTTTAACCAGTCCAAAACCATTGGGCGACATACTCATGGAAATGGGATTGGTGTCGCGCGCAGTGCTGGATATGGCACTATCACTTCAAGAAATGATTTCAAAAGATATGATCGACATTCGGAGTGCCGCATCATCTCTGCAAGAAATGGCAAGCACCGGAAAGGCTGTTGATCCAAAGAATAAGCCCTTTAGCGAGGACGACGAACCTGTGCGCCTGGGTGATTTGCTCAAGATGACTGGGCTTGTTGATAATGAGGACATTCAGCAGGCAATCGAGTTGAGTTCTAAGTATCCGGCCATGATTGGGAAAATGCTGGTTGTTGCCGGAGCTATAGATGAAGGCACTCTGTTAGCTGCCTTAAGAAGTCAATTCCTTCTCAGAAATAAGGCCATCGCAGTGGATGATTCGGTGCAAGCACTTCTCTATGCACAGCGCCATCGCATCAGCCTTGATGACGCTTTGGAGGAATTGGGAATCCGTTTACCGACACCATTGCGCCGCGATCGGCCCGCAGACTAATACAGTTTAAGGCTCTAATGCACGACTAGCATCCTAGTCTTCAACCGCTGGCGCTCCTGAACGATCAGAAAATCGATGCTGAAATATCATCAGGTCAACCTCAAATGGGTCGGCCCCAACGCAGACATCCCCCGAGAAGGGGTAGCTGAATAGAAGAAACAGATACAAATTGAGTGAGATCAACAAAGCAACCATTGAGGTCATCACGACTTGTATCTTGAAATGTTCAGAATTGAAGAAGTACGTAAAAAACACTGTGATGATGCTGCCGATTACGAGTGAAACCCATTCCACTACTGGTGGACCGTGAATCGCAAAATTAGTACGTTCGCGTCTTGTGTGCCAGACATCGCTAGCCGCACCCAGCAATAGTGGATATATCGCTTTCTGATTTTCGGTTTGTGGTTCAAAGGAACTAAGTTCCACGTTCATATGGACAATGATTCTGCGAGCCTCGACATCGACTTCACCCTTGTCCATTTTTGCCCATTCTGATTTTATAACCTGGTTTGTATAGTCGATGCAGTCTTTCCTGATGTGATTGCACATTTCTTTGGGTAAAGATGCCGCAAGCACAAATACATCAGCAAGATTATTTGCTTCCTCCTCAGTCACTGTTCTGGCAGTCTGAAACTTTGCCATCGCATCTACTACTATCAGACCGAGCAACACGGCGTAAAGTGTTCCGACCACAGAAAGGAGATAGCCGCCGACCTCGTGGGATTCACGCAACTTTTGTAAGTCGAACATTTTGCGTGCTGCGAGCAGTCCCAAAATCGCTAATCCGGTTGCAGCAAAGACCAGTAGAGCTCCTCCAAATATCGAATCCACTTCCAAGATTCCTCCTCCTTAAACAGCCGCTAGAGAGCGGTTGATGTCGTACTCAGCTTATTCTCAAAGATCTCGATGTCAGTTTCAAACGCTTCGCATGGTACTTTCAACGAACCCGAAAATGGATAGCCTAAGAGCATAAAAGGTACAGATTCAGTGAGATCAATAATGCAACAACGTTACTAAGCAGAGCAGAATCGCGCCACCCTCATAACTATTTATGTCGGGCAATGTGGTCCCCCCCGAGTTTGCAGTCGATGCAATGTCAAAACTATATCTTTATGACATCCTTTAAGCCGTTAAATTGTCCTATTTTTCTTGTATGAATGCGCCATTTTGGAGGAACTTTTGAAGGACGCTCCCGTCTTCGACGGCAATCAGCGGTGTCTACCATTTGATGAGGTGTGCCATGACACGATCCCGCCCTACGACTTCTCTTTGGATGGGTACCAGCGCTTCTCCAGATTTCCGTCCTCTGGATGACGATGTCTACTGTGATGTGGCTATCATTGGTGCAGGCATTGCTGGAATGTCCACGGCTTATATGATGGCAAAGCGTGGCGCCCACGTGGTGCTCATTGATGATGGTGAAATCGCCGGTGGTGAAACCATCCGTACAACGGCACAGATAAGTTCCTTGCTTGATCTTCGTTATCATGAACTTGAGCGAATTCATGGCTTGGACAGGACGCGCAAAATTGCAGCCAGCCAGTACGCGGCCATAAATATGATTGAGAGCATCGTGCGCGCAGAGAAGATCCAGTGTGATTTCAAAAGAGTTGACGGCTATCTATTCTTAGGACGAAATGTCCAAAGAGAAGAACTTGAGAAAGAGTTAGAGGCGATGCACCGGGCAGGCATTTCTGATGCAACATTGCTAGAGTACACGCCGATGACTTGCCGGCAATTGCCTTCCATTCGCGTCTCCAGGCAAGCACAGTTTCACGTGACAAAATACATTAGCGGACTGGCCCAAGCAATCTCCCGCATGGGTGGACGAATTTATTGCCATACTCATATCACGGAAATTGTAGATGGGCATCCCGCCAAACTCGTCACGGACACAAATCACAGAGTTCAGGCACGGGAAGTGGTCGTAGCAACCAACAGTCCAGTCAGCAACATAGTTGCCATTCACACAAAAATGGCGGCTTATCGAAGTTACGTCATAGCCGCTGAAATTGAACGAGATGCGATTCCGCAAGCACTATTTTGGGATACTGAAGATCCGTATCATTACATTCGAACTTTTGTGATGGGCGATAAAGAGTATGTGCTGGTGGGCGGCGGGGACCATAAAACGGGACAGATCAGCGATTATGAAGCGCGCTATCAAGAATTGGAAGCCTGGGCGCGCGAAATGCTGCCAATTATGGGTCAAGTTAAGTATCGATGGTCAGGTCAGATCTATGAACCTGTCGATGGTCTAGCTTACATCGGAAGAGATCCCAATCATGCGCCAAACATCAACGTCGCAACCGGCTTCTCCGGAGTGGGCATGACGCAAGGCACGCTGGCAGGGAAGATCATTTCCGATCTTATTTTGCGTAGTCCTAATGAATGGGTTGAACTCTATGATCCCACCAGAAAATCTTTGATAAAAACAGCTGATTATTTGGCGGAAAATTTGAATAGCGCTGCGCAGTATGTTGATTATCTAAAGGGGGGAGAAGTTTCAAGTGCTGCCGATATTCCGCTTGGTGAAGGTGCCGTTCTAGTCCACGATGGACATAAGCTTGCCGTATATCGAGACGAGCAGGGACGAGTATTTCAATGCTCAGCAATTTGTCCTCATTTAAAAGGCATTGTCACTTGGAATAGCAGTGAAAAAAGCTGGGATTGTCCAGCTCATGGGTCCCGCTTCAATGCTGTAGGAACTGTTATTGATGGTCCTGCCAATGCCAATCTCGAAAGCACCCAATTTAACCTCGACGCTGAAGAAGAGGAAAGGCGATCTACTGGAAGTTTGATCCAACTTCTGCCGCCCGAGGCATGTTGACGACTACAGGTTAGCTCAGGTCCCCCTACCTTGAATTTGTGCTCTAAACAAATAAGAAGGAGAAGCGGGCGGGCTTCTCCTCTTATTTTCTGGGGTTCTGGGCGGGGGAAAACTTTGATGCTATGCTCTGGGTTTGACAGTCGCTCTTCCTTGCGCGTCTATTTCGATATCTGCTCGCTCTCCGTTTCGGGCAACATAGGCACTTGAACCTCGTTGCTTGTTCCATATGCGAGCGCCAATGCGGATCTGTTTGTAATAGTCGTGGAGTTCCTGATTGTTATCCAAGGGGGTAAGCGTAGCAACTCCATGCGGGTACACTTCTGTAACTTGTGATTCGCCAAGGAGTTTTGTCACACCCGTTTTATTGTCGAAGGATACTTTGTACCAGTTTCCATCTTCCGACTGCATTGAATCTTGCCACACGGAGCTTGCTGTCATGCTCGCATAATGTCCATCGGACATGCGGATAGTTGCTTGAGATGGGTGGCTGCCGTCCATGCCTGAATATCGAATGTCAGACTGGATTTGACCTTTAGGATCGAGAGTTTGCACTTCGAGGAATCTGATTGCACTTCTGTGTCGTCCGTCGCTGCTCACCTGTGAGTCGTCCCCGATAAAGGTTCTGATTTCCGATCCATCAGCTTTTATTGTGATGTCACGCTCTCCTGGTGCAGAGGGATCATATACATTCTCGATTTTTCTGCTGTAGGTAAAGTCTCCGGTTTGCTTGTCATAGTTCACGGAATAATGTTTGTCACTGTCACTGCCTTGGGCTATATAGTCGTTCTTACCAATACGTTTGAGAACCAGATCTCCGCTTTTATCATTTTGTTTGATGGTGACACTTTCAGGTTCAGTATTCTCAGAACCGAAGTTCATACTGATTTTTTTACTGAGCTTAACTTCGACCTTCCCGTCGTTGGAGCTTGACGGCTCCTGCGGTGCTTCAGGCGGACTTTCGGAAGGACCCTGGTGCTCATTGTATCGATCTGGTCTTGATGTAGCAGGCGATGTCTCTGCCTCGGCTTTTGGAGATTCACCGGATGGGTCAATGTTTGTCTTAGCTGACCCTTTATCTCCTACTGTTTTCCAGCTGGTTGCTTTTCGCTCTTTAAGTTCACTGCTGGCTACAATCTTTCCTGATTCATCTACCAGGTATAAGTTTTCTCCTTCCGATTCACCTTTCTTCTTATCGGAAAAGAGTAGCTTCGCCTCACCGTTCTTGTGTCCTAAGCCAACCAGGTGCAAGTCCTTTGCATTCTTTCCAGACAGTACGCCGCCTTCTTGATGTAGCTTACGATCTAGAATTTCTAGCTTCGCTGAAAATTCTTGATCTTGCAGTTGCTTGTTTCTGCATTTCTCTTTGTGAGTATCTTCCCAAAGTGCTTGAACCGTCTGGGCTAGTTGTTTTTCAATATTATTGCCTTTAGAGTCTTCTTTGCTCAGAATAACTTCGTTTAGTTGATGCTCACCCATGATGCGTCCTCACCGTAACTGAAACCTTCCCTTATTAACGCTGAGAAGTCCGGGACATCTGCCCCACTTCCAGCTTTATGAGTTGCGGTCATCCTGCAGTGACGCAAAGCTCGTTATGTGAGTTTGAGATTATTCTCAGCCCGGGATCTTTTTGGGACGGACTTGTGATTTTTTTTGGTCGTAGCATTAAATGCAATTGCAGCGGCACCATATGCGGTGACGCTCAGGGGGGCGGTTCTAACCGCTATTGCAGAGGGTTGATATGCCAGCCGCCATATAGTCTGAACAAGTAAATCCATGAACCAACCGCGACGGCAAGATTGAAGGCAAGAAAAATGCAGACTGCGATTCTTCCCGCTTTCTTTTCTCCAAGCAAGTTCATCCCCCCGATTAGCAAAGCCATCACTGGGATTTCTGAGGTGAACAGATATCGTCCCTGCGGTCCTCCGAGATTGTAGACTGATGCCCAGATCATGGAAGCTAGATTGATTAGCACTGTCAGCACAAGGCAGGACCACATCACTATGTCCTTGCTATTTGTTCTTGTGAATTTGAAGGTCCTTGCTTTTTGAAATGCGAACTTCCGCATACCATTCAACCAACCAAGGACTGCTGCGATAAGCATTGCAGTATATACGAGATAGACAGGACGCCAAAGATACTTATTCATGTAGCCGAACATTCCCCAGAAACTGAAGAACATCATGCGCCACCATTTTAGTGATTTGATGATGTGGGATACAGGCAGGTAGTAGTTGAGATCACGATGAAATGTCGAAGCCCAGGACTTGTACATGGTCTTGGTGCCCATCGGATCCCCAGGATATTCCACCCCGTTCTGCACAAACCACCACAAGCTGACCGCCGCCGCTACTAGACCCGCGCACAATATTGAGCTTGCAGCAGTGCTAATTGCTGTTCCATGGATGAATATTGAGGCAAGTACTGCAACCCCCATAACCGGAATAATTGCTAGTCCGGAGTATTTAGTAATCGCTACCCATCCGACAATCGCGCCCATTAAGACCGTGCGTTTGAAAGCGATACCGCGTGCCACTGATTCAAATGCAAGCAGAATGAGGATACTTGCTAATGCCGATGAGGTTGAATCATTGTTGGCATAGCTATGAAGAAAGATGAGTTGCGGATGGAAAACTATTGCTAATGGCAGTGCCAGTGCCATTAACTTGTTTTCCTTAAATAGTAAGCATCCTATTCTAAAAGCCGCAAAAAGCATCAGGCTGCCCATGAGCAAGCTGCCAAAACGCCCTGACAGTGCTATGTCCTCATAAGGCATAAACAAGCTGCTAAAAACATGCGGGATATATCCCAATTGAGGCATCGACCCATACACGGCTGATGGTCCGCCTGCAAACACCTCTTGAGCGTGCGGTAAGCGCCAATGTTCTCGAAGAAATTTGATTACCCAATAGTGCGCAAATTCATCTGGTGCCTCTACCATTGGTATCATAAATAACCAGGGTAAGCGCACCATGAAGAAGATTCCGAGAAGACAGACAAATTCTTCTGTGCTTGAAAAACTTGTTTTCTTTTGACGCAGTTGTTCGACTCGCTGATCATCCAATAAGATGTGATCATGAGAAGCCGCATTCAGCGAAATTTGGTCGGTAGTGGTTTTTGTATCCAGACCCATCTGTGTTTCTGAGAATTCCTTTACTTAAGTGTCTGCTTATCTTCGCAATCTTAGATAACGACACCCTTTATCTCATCACCCATTAGCACCAAGTCTGCAAGTTGGCGCATCGGTTCAATATAACGCGTGTAAGCCTCTTCTACATGAATACTATGTTTTATGGTCTCTATTGTGTTACGTCCCCGCTCGACATCTCGCCGTATCCGTCTTGCCATGCGCTGATCTACCGGCGTATCTATAAATATTCTTAGGCTGCAAATTTCATCCAGCGGACTATGGAAAGCAAAGATTCCCTCAACTATGCAAATCCCTCTGCTGGGAGCTGGAATTAGCTGGGTGCCCATCCTTCGGCATGTACGCATATCGTATACCGGAATCCAAACATCCTCTCCTTCAGACAGTTTCAGCAAGGCTTGCGCGCAAGCCTCCAGATCAACAGCGGATGGATGGTCGAAATCATATGAGCCATCAGGATTAAGGTCGAGTTTGTCCAGGCTCTTGTAGAAGTGATCCGTCGCGACTATAGACGCTCCGACAAATTTCTTTGCCAGCGTCGATTTGCCGGAGCCGGATCCACCGCAGATGGCGATTATTTGCGCGGAACGTTTTCTCATCTTTACCAGCCGTTTATTTGCCCAGTTTTGTGGCTCTCATGAATTAGACTAGATGGGCACGAGTCCGGCTCATCTCCTCTTAAAAACTAACAAAAGCGTCTGTGCGCTGACATTAAAGGACTTTGAGGATCGAAACCGGCGGGAGGGCTTCAATGCGAATATTCGCTTGAAGTATGTCAGGGCGATATGCAAATGATCAAAGTTTTTCTGGCTCTATTCTTTGTCATTTTGATTTTGGCACCAGCTGCAAGCTGGTGGTTCGCCCAACGACCTGTTCCTGTTTTAGATGGGGTCGGTGAAATCGCCGGGCTTCATAAGCCTGTTCTGGTGCGATATGACTCGCGTGCCATTCCCTATCTGAAGGCTGAAAGCGAAGACGATGTGTTTGCCGCGCAGGGCTACGTTGTTGCTCGCGAACGTATGTTCCAGATGGATATGCTTCGCCGCGCTGCCGAAGGTAGAACTGCGGAAATCTTCGGCATTACAGCCCTGCCGGCTGATCGCCTGATGCGAACGATTGGCTTCGATCGATTAGCCGCTGAAGAAATCAAATTCTTGAGACCGGAGGTTAAGACGGCACTTGAATCTTATTGCCGCGGCGTTAATGCCTACCTGGCAGATTCATCAGATAAGTTGCCGTTAGAGTTTACTTTGCTGGGCTATAAGCCGGAGCCCTGGCGTGAAGTTGATACTTTAGCCGTGATGAAGTATCTGAGCTATGAGCTTGATGAATCCTGGAAACTTGACGAATTGCGTTTTCGCGTGATTCCTCTTGTTGGTGATAATTTTGCAAAGCGCTTGTTTAAAGATGACTATGCTTTGTCCTCTTGGACCCCTGACCTTCGCAGCGCGCCAACTACGGTGCCTCCTAATCGGAGCAGTCTAAAGCTGAGTCCTGCGCTGAGCAGAAGGCTGATTGCGCTTTCTAGACAAGAGTCCTTATTCAGGAAGCCGGCTCCAAATTGGGGAAGTACAGCCTGGGTTCTGTCACCGTCATTTTCTAAATCCGGTGGCGCTCTTTTGGCTGGAGATAAGCACGCAAAGCTTACGACTCCTGCTGAATATTTTCTGATATCACTTAGCTCTCCCGGGCTACATCTTGTTGGGGCCGCATTGCCAGGCGTGCCAGGTATCATGTTAGGCCGCAATGAGCAAATTGCCTGGTCGGGCTCATCGATGCGCGCTGATGTGCAAGACCTTTTTGTTGAGCATTTCGATAGCGAGTTCGGCTCCAAATACAAGGCTATTAGCAAGGTAGAAACCGCAGTCGAGAGCCGCGAAGTCATTCCGGTTCGCTTCGGAAAAGATGTCGAGCATAAAGTCACCATGACTAAACATGGACCAGTCTTGTTGCGTGACAAAGAGAGTGCAGTGGCGCTGTCTTGGTCCGGCTTTCAGACTAAGCTGCCGAATTTGAATTCACTTTACGCGATGAACAAAGCGAGCGATTGGCTCAGTTTCAACCAAGCTTTGCGAAACTATTCCGGATCACCGCAATTGTTTGTTTTTGCTGACCGCCGCGGTAACGTCGGTTGCCATGCTGCTGGTATCATTCCCGTTCGCGGAGCTGGTGGCGATGGTACATCCATGTCCGAGGGATGGCTTGCTAAAGGCGAGTGGATCTCGACTATAAACTTTGATGATTTGCCTCAAACATATGTACCTGCTGGCACCGTCGGTAGAGTCGCCGGTGATTTTTGCGTGGCAGCAGGTCAGAAACTGGTAGCACCGGCTGCAATGCTTTGGGGGCATCAGTGGCAAGCGCCTTACCGCGCAAACAGGCTGGCTTTGTCCCTGCCTCGCGGAAAAAACGCTCAGAAACTTGATCTCTTTGATTTCAATGCATACCAGGGCGATGAGCTCAATATGATCGGACCATTCGTTCGTGATGAGCTGAAAAAATCAATGGATGCAAATAAGTCTATTGATGCGACGCAGATAAGCGCCTTGCAGATGATGCAGAACTGGGATGGAAGTTTGAAAAAGGATAGTCCTGCTGCCAGTGTTTACGAGTCATTCGTCGGCGTCTTAGCTCGTCGTTTAATTGAACCGAAGCTTGGAGGAAACCAGCCGAAACTAGCTAGAGAACTGGCAAATGATTACTTCCAGCGCTGGCCGCTCTGGATTACGCTTGTCGAGGATTATCTGCGCAATAAACCAAAGGATATGCTTCCCACGGAAGAAAGAACCCACGACACTTTCATGCTTACTACATTTGCCAAATCAAATACGCGCTTGAAGCTCTTGTTCAAAAGCGATAAAGTCGATGCTTGGACCTGGGATAAAGCTCACATCGCAAAATTCAAAGCCATCGGTTTCGAGCAGCTAGCAGTTCTGCGTTCGATGCTCGATATTGCAGGCATCGGTGTCGGCGGTGATAGCGATACTTTGAATTCCTGTGATGTTGACAGAAATTCTATTGGTGGCATCTTCCAATCCTTAAATGGACCAAGTGTTCGCCTCCTGATCGATCTGGCCGATAACGATGTCATCTACGGCAGTTTAGCTCCGGGACAATCAGGTCACTATCTTTCGCAAAATCGGCAAGATCAACTTAAGTCATGGCTGAAGGCTGATCCTCTGCCAATTGCTTTTTCGGAAACACAAATTGATAAACAGTGCAGGCAGAAATTCTATCTTGCTGCACCCGGCTACAAATAGGGGGATAAGGCTGATCATGCCCAAAGTTCTTGTTGCAGATGAAATTAGTGGAGAGGGTCTGGAGATTCTCCGCCGCGCAGTTGATGTTGATTATCTTCCGGAAGTTAGTTCGGAGGAGCTATTAAAGATCATCGGGCAGTACGAGGCATTGCTTGTTCGCAGCCGCTGCAAGGTAACCAAGGAAGTGCTCGAGAAAGCCGACAAGTTGAGAATCGTTGGAAGAGCAGGCGTCGGCGTGGATAACATTGACTTGCAGGCTGCAACTGAAAAGGGAGTCCTTGTTATTAATTCACCAGAGGGAAATACAGCAAGCGCCTCTGAGCATACGCTTGCCTTGATGATGTCTTTGTCGCGCTTTATTCCGACCGCGGACTCATCAATGAAGGACGGTAAATGGGAACGCAATAAATATCTGGGTTCGGAGCTCTTTAATAAAACCCTTGGAGTTGTTGGCCTGGGAAAAATTGGCAGTCGCGTCGCGAACGCAGCACAAGCTTTGGGAATGAAAGTGATTGCCTACGATCCTTTCATGAGTGTCGAGCGTGCAGCTGAACTTAATGTACGCCTGGTCTCGCTAGATGAAATCTGGACTGATTCTGATTACATCACATTGCACACACCGAAAACTCGTGACACAACGGGACTGATCAACGCAGAGGTGATCAGCAAAATGAAGAAGGGCGTTCGCATTGTTAACGCTGCTCGCGGTGGCTTGATTGACGAACACGCACTTGCAGAAGCGATAAAGGAAGGCAAGGTGGCCGGCGCTGGCCTTGATGTTTTCAATGATGAACCACTTAAGGATTCACCCTTGCGTGAGCTTGGTTCGAAAATTGTATTGACACCGCATTTGGGGGCCTCGACTGAAGAGGCGCAATTCAATGTTGCAATCGATACCGCAGAGCAAATCAGCGATTACCTCACCGGTAAACATGTTAAGAGTCCGGTCAATCTGCCATCCATGCGTCCGGAAGTACTTAAGCAACTGGGCAAGTTCGTTTGGCTAGCTGAGGCGATGGCTGCGATTGCCGGCGAATTTTTGCAAGGCAACATTAAGGAATTGGAGATCGTTATTGGCGGTGAGATCTCGCAGAAGGACTGTTCACCGCTCGCCACAGCAGCCTTGCGCGGATTGTTTGCATCGCGTATGGAAGGCGTCACTTATGTTAACGCGCCAATCGTAGCGAAAAATCATGGGGTTCAGGTAAAACAATCCAACTTCGGAACTTCGACAGAGTCAGAACTAACACTGATTTTGTCAGGTGATAACGGCGAGTCCAGATTGACTGGAACGATTGTCGCAGGGGATGAGCCGCTCATTACTCGCATTAACGATTTCCCCATTAACCTCACTCCACAGCGCTACATGTTGTTCACAAGTCATCGAGATCAACCGGGGATGGTTGCGAAGGTCGCGGGCTTGCTAGGTCAATTTGACGTCAACATCAGCACCATGTCTGTGGCTCGCCGGGGCGTCCGTGAAGATGCTGTTATGGTTATGGGATTGGATGATCCAATCCAAAAAAATCTTCTCTCGAAAATTGATACAGCCGATGGTATTCACCTGGCACGATTCGTGTCGCTAGACCATCTGCCGCGTGAAGCTGTGCGCTTAAGGTAGGAAAATGGCTAAACGTTCGAGAAGTGAGCGAATCAGGGGGGCCGGATTGATTGCAATCCTGAGCCCCATGCTGGGTTCACTTTGTTTAGCACCAAGCTCAGCCGCGCTTGATGTCGATACGTTGACCGGTTCATTAAAAACGAATTCTTCACGTAACATGCCTGCGATTAAGGTGGATCGCAAAACACAGAAGCTTGAAGACATGATTGAAAGGCAGGAAATTCCTTATGGATTTCCACCGATGATTCCAATGCAAGGTATTGCAATTAGTGGACTTGGACCAAAAGCAGTTCAATCACTGGGAGAAAACTATTTTGTTGTGCGTAGCAATACCAGCACAATCAAAATGAGCGATTTGTACAAAGATAATCGCAGCGCAGGCAAAGCAAACTATGTGACAATCGATTGTGTCCTCCATCCCTACATCGCTTACACAAATAGAGTTCACGCCGAAACGTGCAAGCGTTACCTGTTGCCACTAATGAAGAACTTGTTGAATGCCATGCTGCAGATTGCGCTGGTTGACTACAAGCAAGCCGATGATGGAGATGTTCGATCCGACATCGAAGGAAATATAGCTTTCTTGAGCCTCGGACTAAAATTGCTGGATTCCTCATTTCAGATTCCACAAATCGGTCGAGTCGGACAAATGGTGCTTGCTGATTACGATTCAGTCGTATTTGCAAGACCTGGATTCAGTTCAATTCTCGACCGTAACGAAGATTTTGCGGCTTACAGACCGCAAGGCTGGTATCGCACAGCTCCGGAACTAGTGGCGTTTTATCGCGCCAAGACTTGGCTGTCACGCCTTAATTATCCAATCAACGATGTATCCTTTGATGGCGCCGGCAGCCAGGTTAATAACTTCAGGCGGTCCGTTCTCCTCTATCGATGTTTGGACCTTGCTCACGTTGATGGAAAGCCTGCTTTTGATTCTTGGACTCGACTGGTAAAAGGATTGTTTATCCTTGGCGGGCAAGTCGAAAGCTGGCAGGAGAAAAACTTGTATCCACATGATTACAAGTCTACGTTCAGGACTAATTCGACAGACTTGCGCATGACATTGAGCGCCCTTTCAGAGCCATTGTACAGAACTAAACTTTTGCTGGCGGTGCGAAAACAAAAACCGCTAAGCCTGGGCACCACTTCTATCTTCGATATGGACGATCAGAGTTCGACTCAGCAAACCATCGCCGTGTTTCGCTTGTTTCCAGTTGTCGGATCTCCAGAGGAACCTTGGATGCGCTGGGCTGCGCGCATGTATCCGAGACCGAGCTTGAATACGAATCTTTTTCCGATTGCATTGCTAGATTTGAACTCTTGGGGCGTTCCCCAGGCTTCGAACTTCTTGCTCGACAGTAGTTGGGCAATGGATGAGAATGTGCCATTGGCGGTAACCGAGTTGAAGAAGTGGGTACTTCGCCGGCTGCTCGGCGGACATGTGCAAGCCGTTGAAAATCGCTTCTGGAGTTTGCTTTCCCCGAGTTGGCGACTTTTGCCTGATGGAATTCAAACTGTGGTGCGCGGCGAAATGTGGGCTAACAGGAAAATGGAGACAGCTTTTTGCGCATGGCTAGATAGTATCGTATCTATCGCACCGCCGCCGGTGCCGAGTGCTCCTGTCCGGACAGTAAACAGCGTCAGCGGCTCCATCAAACATCATGTCTCCGAAGGCAATCAGAAAGGAACTTCTGACTCAAGACCTAAGGTGCAATTCGTCAAGCCTCAAGTTCCGCTGAAACCTCTTTCTCACTCGAACTTGGATAACTCCACCGACTCGATTCTTAACTCGTTTTCGTCGAATAGCCCCGTCCAAAGTAGTGTTGCTAATCACAAGGCGGCTGGAGCTGTGGCTGCTGGAGTTGGTACAGCTGCAGCAAGTGCGACGATGAAAGCCAGAACTCCTACTGCCAGACGGGCCTCGCGAGGACATTTTCTGGACCCCTACTATGATCTCTACCAGAAATTAGAGCAAGATGCGCAACGAACTGACAAAGAATTGACGGCTCTCGGGTTTCCGCTTGAACAGAACTTGAAGCGTGGATTGGAAGACTATGTCAGGCTCTTTCAGCGATTTGCCAAAATAGCCAAAGATGAGCTTGAGGCGAAGCCTCTGGCTCCGGCAGATCTTTCCCTGCTCGGCAATATCGATATGATTTTGGAGAAGATTGATCTACCACTACCTGCGGTTGTCCCTATTCAACCACAAGCCACCTTCGCTGCAGCCAAAACGAAAACCGCCCCCGCGACTACCAGTGAGAAGGAGTCGGCCGCAGCAGAACACCCAGGATTTACGATGGCCATCGGTCGCCCGGGCTTGCTATACATTATTCTTCAAAACAAAGCGACCCGTGATTGGACCTTAGCACGCGGTGCTGTCTACACTTATTATGAGCAGTACGGCAACGTCACCGAAGAAGCCTTGCTCAATAGAATCGATAAAGGGCAGATTGCAGCACCCTATTGGACCGAACGCTTTGATTTTGTACAGGCCGATACCAAGAAGTAAGAGCTCCGGATTTTCGCTGGGCTCTTAAGCCAATGCTCTCCCGAGTTTCGCTGGGCTGTCGCCCCTCTCAACTCCTCCGCTAATAAGAGAAATTCTATATTCTGGCGTCGCCACGCTATTTCTTTTCGGCGGGAGCTTTGTCTCCGGCTTTTGGATCTTTCGCATCTTTGCTGTCTTTTGGCTTGTCTTTGAGTGAGAAGAGATACTTTTGGTTCCATGCTATTTCCGGATCATCTGGAGCAATCAGCATGGCAGCGTCAATTTCTTTTTTGGCTTCTTCCTTCTTATTCAAATAATAAAAAGCGACCGCAGAATAAAAGTGAGCATTTGCATTTTGCGGATCAATATCGAGCGCTTTTTTGTACCATTCCAAAGCTTTATCCATTTTTCCTTTTGCAGCCCAAGCTCGTCCGAGACCGACGTAGGCCGGCGCAAAATCTTCGGTCTCTGAGACCAAGTCTTCGTATGTTTCCAAAGCGTCTTTATCTCGTATGGCTGCGGCGGCCTTGAATTTGTCTACATACTTGTCTTTAAGCTTCGGCTTAGGCCCATAGATAAGAGCTTCAAGTTTTGGATTCAATTTCGCTGGATGGCCTTTTACCTCCCCCAGGCTTGTGTCCGCAAATGTCCGGCGGTCTCCGGCCGGCACTTGACCCGGAAGTTCAACTATACCTTCTTTCAACGTGCTGTCAGTCGCGTCAGCGATTCTGTACGAAACTTTCATGTGTTTAACAGGCGCCGGGTTTAGATTCACAACATCGACATTCACCATTGCCACACCATCGCGCATTTTTGGTTTCTCAAAGGTAACTTCGACGTTGTTCATAGCTTCGACGTTGTCATAATTCATTAAGTAGGTAGCCAGGACATAAAGCCCGTAGCAGGCGCCAATACCCAAGGCAATTACGATGAATTTGAAAATCTGGGCGGTGGCACCACCTGTAGTGCTGCCTTTTGATTGGTTCGCTAGAAAATTAGTTTTTAAACCGCCAGCATGACCAATTTCGCCTGACGAAAAATCATCTTTTAAGGTCGGTTCGACTCCCAGAGCCCGTAATCCAGAAATGGCATCGCCGTTATCCGGATCGAGCTCCAGCACCATTTCGTATTGTCTGATTGCTTCGTCGGTAGAGCCTTGGAAGTGTAGTCTACGAGCGATTTTTAGATGCTCTTGCGCTGACATTTCGGCCATGCTGTTTCCTCTTTCTTCTCTGTTATTTCAGCTATTTGTGTGCCGCTCGGAAGTTATTCACATAATCCAATCTTAGCTGCCCATCTGAATCCTGGTAGTACTGTTGCAATATTTGATCAAATCTCCAGCCATTGCTTGCCAGCATATTGGCACCATGCTGACTTAGCCCGCGTGCGCCGTTTCCTGGTCCTCGATATGTGAAAATCCAGTTGTTACCAGCCTCCGTCACATCGAGAATGCCAGCTGTAGAAAGTCCAAGCATCTTAGCCAACATTACGCCGTCGACTTCCCGAGTCTTTTTCTGACCCATCACCTGAATGGATTCTGCGTTTCCAGTTGGTCCCCAACGCTTGACTGTGACCCCGACTATTTTTGGAACTCCGGTAAGAGACTCGAGCCGTGATTTCGGCACCGTGTTTTTTCTGATATTCAGATTTTCAAAGGCATCGCCAACCCATGCCCTATAGAATCCAGGTTTTACTTTTCCGGAGTCCTTCAAAATGAGACCACGTGTCATTTGAACGGCGGTAAATGTGGTTTTTGCCTCAGCCCCCAACCCCTTATAGGCTTGGTCATTTACATCAGGTACTAGATCAAAGCCCTGGCTCTTCCACTTTGAGCCGGGCCCAAGGTGCGCCCAGGCATAACTTCGGGCTGCGACCGCCTGTGCTTTCAGAGCTTCGGGATGCCAACTCGCCGGCATTTCTGACGGAACCACACCAAGCAGGTAGTCCTCCAGATCCAAAAGATTAATCACCGTTACCCGTCCCATTAGATTAATCAGTTCGAGACTGCCTCTGTACCAACGATTATTCGCCCAGACCCGATAATCTTGTGCCGTGACATGAACTCTTTGGTCGCCGGGAATTTGATATGAACGACCAGTCCCAAGTTCGGTGATTTTGCCGCCGGAGATGATGTATGGCAGACCCGGTTTTAGCTCAAAAACCGGAAATCCATTAAGGAAAACGAATCCGGGCGCCCAGATTGCAAAGCGGGCGTTAGCGGCCCGTACGGACAAACCAATCCGAACTGGGTTGACCATGAGAGGATAAGGCGCAAATTGAGCTACCAACGCCGGAGACTTTTGCTTGTTGCCTCCTGTTTTTGCCGAAGCAGCTTGAGCAACGTTGGTCTCCAATGCTACAAGGGCACTGAGAAAAATAGCTAGAACAAGTTTATTTTCCGGAAATTGCAATGTCTTCACTTCAGCTGCAACGCTGTGCCACGCAAAAAAACAACGCCTCTCTATGACATCTTCCACGATAACGGGACGATTTTTCAGCAGATATAAAGGAGTTTCTCGATGATACTATGAATGCGCCATCAGTGTTGGGAAACGAAATTGTTGCCAGTATGAAAAGTATCTTGATAGTTGACGATGAAGTCGATATAGCCAATTCGATTCAGTATGTTCTCAAGCAGGAAGGGTTTTCGATCCTGCTGGCACACGACGGGCTTCAAGCGATGCAGGTGATTGAAAATCAGCACCCGGATCTGGTTATCCTTGATGTCATGATGCCGGGTATCGACGGTTACGAAGTTTGTCGTCGAGTTCGGGCTACTGATAAAAAGACTCCGATTCTAATGCTGACTGCCAGAACCTCTGAAGTCGACACTGTCGTAGGGCTGGAGTTGGGTGCAAATGATTACATAGCCAAGCCTGTTCGTCTGCGTGAGCTAGTTGCTCGTGTAAAGGCGCACTTGCGTGAAATGCCCACCGAAAAGCCTACCAACAGAGAGATTAAGTACGGCGAGCTGACCATCGATCTGGACAGCCGCATTGTGAAAGTAAAAGGCGAAGCCATTGAGCTTACCTACAAAGAATTCGAGCTGTTAGCAACGATGGCCAGGCAGCCAAATCGTGTTTTTACTCGGGATCAGTTGTTCTCCCAAGTTTGGGGCTCAAATTTTTTGGGAGAAAGCCGCACTGTTGACGTTCACATTCGTTATCTTCGTGAAAAACTCGAGGTTGATCCCAGTCACCCCAAACACATCCTCACCGTTCGCGGTGTGGGTTATCGATTTATCTGGGAATAGCAGCGTGCATAGCCGGTGCTAAAAACGGGATCCTTCTTCGCCTGTGCTAACAGTAATGTACCTTTTCAAGCTTTGCTGAACTCTATGCCACCGCATATGGTGTCGTCACCGACTTCCGCTGTAGAGTTCCGAGATTCTGGGCAGAGCCACCCATTTCTGGGCAATCTTTAAGCTTTGAGACATCTTAAAAAACTTGAAGCTTGCAAAGGTGGTATTTTCCCCACCGCAAACGATCAAAAAGACCGCTTGTGCGTAGTTCTCCCAGTTACATATGAGAGAGAAAAGAGCTAGATTAGCTGACATCGAAATTGCTTACGAACAAGCATCCCGCTCCTGTTGGTATTGGTAAATACATGAAGCTATCTGCGGTCGTACTGATAAGCGTGAATTTGGTTGCGGCGTCACAATTGCCAGCGAATGCTGACGATACGGCATCGTTCCTGGCTGACGCGCTCAGTTCGAAGCCTGCAGCTCGAAGCACGGCTGTGAAAGCGCCACGCAGTACGCCGCCGAAGCGCTCGACTGCGCGTTCAACTTCACATCGCTCTTACGTGGCGATGGCACCGATTGTTGACGGTGTCAAAGTGCGGAACTTCAAGCCGGGTCGCTACCTGCCGTCGGAGGCCGAGCTTGCCGCAAAGCGTGATGCGGAGTCCGCATATCAGAGCTTACCGCCCCAATTCGATCCATCAGGAACTATGACTGGATCCGTCAGCTACATGGGCGAGCGGTCTGCGCCAACTTATCCAAGCGCATATCAGGCACCTAGCTATCCAATGTCGCGTGCTGATTACATGCCAAAAATCTCAGCTGCAGTGCAAAAGGCCAAGCAGGTCGCAAAACAGTTTGCCTCGTCGCCGCGTGCTGTGCCGGGTCTAGCCGCAGTACTTCCTGGGCAAATTGGACAAGCGGCAAAAGGTATAGTTCCGGAGCCCACCAATTACAATTCATTGCCTGTTCAGATTCCTCAGCCAGGCAATATGGCTTCTCCCCCAGTGCAGGTTCCTCAACCACAACCGGCACATTCTAACGTTGCTGCTGCACCATATGTGGTGCCGGCACCCTCGTTGACGAATTACGAGCAATCGAGGCTCCAGCGTATTGTTGACAGCAATATGCCTGGGAACGTATACAACCAAGGCTTCAACGGAGATATGAGAGCGCATCAGGGTAATCCGGGGTTAGCCGGGGCAGGCCCATCGCCATTCCCGTTGAGTGTTAATCCGATGCAAGGACGCATGGGCGGGCATGTAATGTCGCCCGGCGCCATGCCGATTGGGCAGCAGGCACGATTCGGATCGTGGCACGGCGGGTCTTCAAATCTAGCTTCAGCCGGCTTCCATACTTACGTTCCTGTCCACATGATGGGACCGGCATCGATCAAAGTGAACCATTCGCACGGATCACGCAAGACCGGCAGACAAGCAAGCAAAGTTGCTAGCCATCACGCTCACAGCAGCATTGTTGCGCCACAAGCCAAGCATGCGGCAGCTGCGAAACCGCAAATCGTCGAACCAAAAGCCGCGAGCTATGCGCCCTACCTGCGCTATTAGATTTCAGCCATTGGGAGCAGTCCTACAGAAATTTCGGAGTGGTTCGCCGTAAAGTGGTAACGGGCCTGGAAATCCTCGCGTGGTTTAGACTGACTTTACCGAGATCGACTTTTATAGCCGTCCGTTTCTTTTTTGGCTTTTTCAGTCGATGAATTCCATATATAAGATTCAAATGTCCAAAAACCTCCGCCTGTGGGTAGATACCCTCAAAGAAGCGGATTTCGAGCTTATTTGGATTAACAGGAAACAGGACAGCAGGAGCTGGCAAGAGTGACCTCGACAGATAGCAGGGAACAGATGAACAAGGCCTCGGATGAAGGCTGGCAGGCTCTTGCGGATGAAGACTTTGCGTTGGCGCGGGAAAAGTATAGTGAAGCGGCCGCTGTGGCTGTTTCTCTCGGAGATAAAATTGCCGAGGCTGTATTCAAAAGCTATTTGGCATCAGCTCACAAGGAATGTGGGGAAGCTAAACGGGCTAGGGAGCTGTTAAACGAGTCTCTTGCTTTGGCCGAGAACGAAGGCGATTCTCGTGTGATTGGTCACGTTTGCTATTTCATTGCTGAGTTGGATGAGGCAGAAGGCGACGAGAGCGCTGCCATTTCAGCTTTATGGCGTGCATTGGATTCATCGCTAGAGGCTAATGATTCGGCAACAGCCGAGGTCAGCCTTGCCAAGCTTGGAGAAATCTATCGCAATCGGGGATGGCTTGAGCAAGCTGCGGAATGCTTTAGGCAGGCGTACGAACTGCTGCCGGAAGGTGACAACTCGCTTGCCTGGTTAGGCAATTTAGCCCAGACCTTGGCTGAAATGGGTGACTTGCGAGGTGCCTTACCTCGCTTCAAGCAAGCGCTCGAGCTTGCAATCAGCCGAGATGATCTTAAGGCGCAATCTCGCTGCTTAGCCAGTGAAGGATTGGCCCATTTGGAAGAGGGGCAAACAGAGCAGGCTCTTAAGTGCCTGGAGGAAGCATTGGAACTATCGCGCCGAACCAAGGACCGCCGTGCTGAGTCCTGCTGGTTGGGCAACCTTGGAAATGTCTATTTAAGGCTAGGGCGCATTGAAGAGGCTACATCGTTTTGCTCTCAAGCTTTGGATATAGCACGCCAGGAAGGTGACAGTCGTAGCGCTGCCGCCCACCTGGATAGTATTGGAGATTGTCTATCTCAAGAGGGTGAGCACGAGAAAGCGCTGGAGCACTACAAAATGGCGCTGGCTGAATCAATGAAAATCTGCGATCGCCTTGGTGAGAGGGTCTATCGCGCTAATCAAGGAAAGGCATTGATGGAGCTAGGCCGAACTGATGATGCTTTGGAGGAGCTGTCAGCTGCAGCTTCCTTGTTCGAGGAACAACGTGCCCGCATACAATCTGATATCAAGAAAACGTCGTTTGTGGCTGCCGGGCAACACATATACCGGGATGCGATCTCACTTTGCATTAAGTCGGGTAAGCGTATTGAGGCTCTGGAGTTCGTCGGGCGTGCCAAGTCTCGTGCCATGCTCGATTTGCTAGCGAATTCGCCGATAGATATTGCTGATCTGCAGAATGTGGATGACAAATCAATTTCCCGATTGATCGAACGAGAACTGGAGTTGCGCGGTCAAATAGCTGCTTTAGAACGCATGTTTGGGCAGACCGATGGCGATTTAGGACACAGAAGTGCCGTTGCCACCCAGGAGGATGTGCCTAAGCTCTATCAAGAGTGGCACGATGTGGTCGATCAATTGCGCCGACGCCATCCCTCATATGCCAGCATGGTGTCAGTTGATACCCTAAGCTTCAGCGGTTTGGCTGAGCTTTGGAGTACAGAGCGACCATTGCTTAAAGACAATGACGCGATCATAGAATTCTTCTGGGCGGAGGAGTATTTTCTTAGCGCTGCAGTGTGGAAGGGGGTTGCTCAACCGCTTACGAGCATTCTGCCATTTTCTGAACTCGGCGAATTGGAATCAGACCTTTACGATTTCCTTGAAATGTCAGCTACCGAAGGTTGGGATGTTCCGGTAAGTTTATGCAAACGCTTATACGATAAGCTTTTGTCCGATGTAATTGCGACCTTACCGGAAAATATTGAGCACCTCATTTTGGTGCCTCACGGAATGTTGCACAAGTTGCCGTTTGCAGCTCTAAATGACGGCCAAACATATTTGATCGAGAAATATGCCTTGAGTGTACTACCGTCTGCCAGTCTAATTAAGTTGCTTGGAGATAAGCGTTCTGGAGTGCTGAGCGCTGAAAGTGATCGGTATCTTGTGTCGGCCATCAGTGATTATTCTGCTACCAGGAACGAAGGCATCCAGTTCAGTGCAAGGTTGAGATCATCGGCTGGTTTAGAAGATCTAGGCTATACCTTGGAAGAAGGAAAGACTGTCTATAGTCTTGCTTCAAGCATGGGCACCCAAGCGAAGTTCTTGACCAATGACGAAGTTAAAGATGGATTGCTCGAACAGTTTCGCGATTTTTCCGTGATTCATTTTGCTGGTCACGCTGTATTCAATCCCGAGGAGCCCCTTGCCTCCGGATTGGTCCTTGCAGATGGCAGCGTACTTACTGCCGCAAGAATCTTACAGGATTCTTCATTTCGAACGGAGAAGGGAAAACTACTGGTTCTATCAGCATGCCAGACAGGGGTAAATGTCATTACCAGTGGTGGCGAAATTGTTGGCTTAGCGCGTGCTCTATTCTACGCCGGAATGCCGAATCTCATTTCAAGCTTGTGGGAAGTTGCGGATCGATCAACCGCTCAACTTATGCAAGATTTTCATCAGATCTGGCAAGCTGGAAAGAGCAGCATCGCAGGCTCTCTGAGAGAAGCGCAGTTGAAAGCATTGCGAGAGTCTCAACCTATCCATGCTTGGGCTCCATTCATTCACCTCGGCATAGACTGAGGCTTGGACTATGAGTAGCATTGATGTCCAGCGAAAATTGAGCCATTCAGAAGCCCACCAGAGTTCCAGCTTTACACAGCCTGCAAAAATTATGGCAGGCGAAAAATATGCAAAGCTGTTCTCACTTTTGTGTCAGCTGCTAATGCTGATCTCTTCATTTCAAATTGCAAGCCACAGTTATCCCCATCACGCAAGCGATCTCCTTATGAAGTCATTTTGCTTGATGGTGATGGTGCTTACGATCATGTGGTTTCGCACGACAATTCAAGACGTGAGCCGAAGGTAATCAGAAGTCCTTGGGCTGGAGTGTTTATGCATCTTTTTGTTTCTTGCGTTGAAGAGAGCGTCATTAATACCAAGTTCCCATGGGAATTCCTCGTACAACTCGCGCAAGTCGGTCTTGAGCCACATGGGCATCAATTCTAATAAGTGTGGAGTGCTTTTCTTGTCTATTTCAGAAATCTGTGATTTCTCAAACCGATGATCCATTTCACCTTTTCTACGAGTGAATAGTTTCCAGAACGTAGCGAAAGCCATACCAATCCGCTCTTTTAGAAGCTCAATTTTGCGATTAGCCACTTTGTAGAAAACAATAGTTCCGTTTTTATATTTGAAAGAACTACTGGCTCCACTGGTTGCGAACAGAGCAACGGGATTTCCGCACATCAGTTTAAGATTCCGCATATTGTGCTTTAAGTCCTCATCTAGATCAAATATAGCTTTTCCGAAGCCTTGTGCTTTTGCTAAAGCGATTGCCTCTGCCGATGGCATCGAACCATCCTCGTTGGGGAGCATGTAAACGCCCCAGACCACACGAGCGAGTCGATCTCTCTTTGCTAACTCGCTAGCTATTTTGTAGACTTGGGATTCTTTTCCAAAACAAAATAACATTCGAACAGAGATGGGGATACCTGCTCCTAACTCTTCAAAGAAAGTCAGGATGCGGCTTTTTACTATACCGATAGTAGGCATAGGCAAACCTCCTCGTTGAAGGACCAACAAATGTCTCTTTCCTTTAAACGTTTTGATGGAGGAAAAAGTTCAAAAATTCTGAGTGGAGTTGGGATATTTAACCACTTGGGAAGTCCCTCTCTATGCGCCTCGGCAAGAGAGAAAAATTTCTGCGGAATTTTTGAAGAACTTTTGGAAGTAAAACGATCACGGCAATTTCCGGTAAGGCAGAATAATTTCTGCGGAAATTTTGCGGGCGGCACTGGCGAAGAAAAACTGCGGAAATTTTACCGCGGTGGAATCCTCAGGCAGAATAATTTCTGTGGAAATTTTGCGGGCGGCACTGGCGAAGAAAAACTGCGGAAATTTTACCGCGGTGGAATCCTCAGGCAGAATAATTTCTGTGGAAATTTTGCGGGCGGCACTGGCGAAGAAAAACTGCGGAAATTTTACCGGGGTGGAGTCCTTAGACAGAATAATTTCTGTGGAAATTCTATAGGGTGGCGAGGGCGGAAAAAACGCTAGAATTTAAACCGCATGTAAAGTTTACCGTGGTCCCTATCCTCACATTTGGTAAGGGGATGCCAATTTGCGGAAAACAAAGTCCATCAGCTATGATTCAACTGTAGTTCTGGGGTTCCCATATAGTGATGAATTTTGTTCTTCGCGGAGCGATAGTTTGTTCGGTAATAGCGTTTCACTGTGCGGTAGCTGTAAGCGCACAGCCTGATCTGGTGAGTGCTGACAAGAAGACTGATGTAAGAAAGGATCCGGTTCTCATTTACCGTGAAGCAGGGGCCAGCGAGGAACAGGAATCCAAAATCAGGCAGATTGCTCAGGAATTTGAGCAGGTGGCAAAAGTAAGGGTTGAGCGCCTCAAGAATCTTTCGAAGCAACTGCGGGAGATGTCATTTCAGCCAGCAATAGATGAAGTCAAGGCCCTTTCCCTACAGAACGATATCAATGAGCTCCAAGCCACGTTGAACACGGAGCGTATAAAATTGATGCTGAAGATTCGTTCGGTTCTGTCCCAAGAGCAGAATGAAAAATTAGTGAGTTTGATGCGAGAACGCCAAAAGCAAGATCCGAGTCCGCGAGAGCTTTAACTTATTTATGGACGATGCGCCAAGTAGTGCAGCGTTGCAAAGTTATTACTGAAATCAACGCGGCTAATAGAGCCTGTAGGGATAGATAGACGCCAAAAGTTGTCCAATGGCATGCCGAGAGCTTCAACTACGGCCGAGCGAATTACTCCTGCATGAGTAACTAATATTATTTTCCTCCCTGCATGCTCCGCAATTATCTTTTGTAAATCGATTTTGACACGGTCAAATACATCATTAATCGACTCACCATTTGGAGGTCTATTCCGTATGGGATCTGAGCTCCATGCGCGGTACACCTCTGGCTCATTTTTCTTTATTTCCAGATATGTCCGACCTTCCCAATCTCCAACGAATTGTTCGTTTAGATCTGGTACTGTATGCGGTGTTAGTTGTAGTTCTTGGGATAGCATCTGAGCGGTAGCTAAGACTCGCTGAGCGGGACTACAGAGCAGCAAATTGACTTCTTCCTGTTTTAACCACCTGGCGGCACGTTGTGCTTGTTCTACGCCGCGTTCGGTTAGCATCGAACTCGGGTCGTTGTACAGTTTCCCAGCCTCTGTCTCTTTTGTGTGCCCGTGACGCAAAAAAATGACGCTTGTAATCTGTTCTTCCGGATGCAGTGATTCGCCCAAGTTTACTACTCCTTTACGATCACTGGTCGTGTAAGTCCGTATACTGATCGAATGCTTAATAGCTGTTCGACTCTCTGTTTGGGTAACGCCTGCGTTCCACCCAATAGTTCAGCAACCATTATTGTTTTCGCAAAATGCTCTAATGTTTCCATTTTATAAAAGGCGCTCCAAATATCGGCTCCAAACGTAATTGCGCCGTGGTGGTCCAATAATATTGCGTCATGGGTACGGGCTAGCTCGCCAATACTATCAGGAACTTCGTCTGTGCTTGGTGTTGCATATGGTGCCGTTGGTATTGACCCCATTGTACAAACAACCTCCGGCAATACCGCTTGCTCTAAGCTCTTGCCAGCAACTGTAAATCCGACTGCAGTCACCGGATGTGCATGTACGATTGCAAAAATGTCAGGGCGTTCGCTGTAAGCCCTCAGGTGCATCTTCAATTCTGTTGAGAGCCTTGCTCCGTTTCGCTGAGACGAGGAGGGGATCAGGTTGCCTTCTTGATCACAGATCAAGAGGTCAGCATCTTCAATTCGTCCTTTACAAGTTGCGCTTGCTGTTGAAAGGATTGTTCTTTCGCTTATGCGGATACTAAGGTTGCCTTCGGTACCGCAAAGGTAGCCGCGCTGATATGCAAGGCGGCATACTTCTATCAAATCTTTTCTATGCTCTGACGCGGAAGACAAGACCTTTACCTATTGCTCAGGTAGTACCCCTTCCATCCAAGCTCATAGCTGGCGGATTCATTCTGATAATTTTAACGGCAGGCATCCCGAAGGGGCTGAATCTTGCCCATGAATCGAAAAGCCAAACAGTCAAAGGGTTTTAGGGGATGTCAGGTGGGGTTTGTCTACGCAAGCCTCATATTAGAACTAATGGTTAATCTTGGATAATCCAGCATTTATTCGAAAATGACGTAATAATGAAGTCTGGAAGCTTTAAGGCCTGGGATTCGCAATGAAAACTATGCCATTGACATGGGTGTTTTGGCGCTATGCGCTGTCCTGAATGCGAACAACGAAATTCAGTAGCGGCAAGAAAATGCAAATTTTGCGGAGCTAAGTTCAAGCGCAAAAGCATGCCGCTAGGCAAGAAGATCACCTTGCTCGTCGCAGGTGTAACTCTTGTCGGAATCATTTTTTTCACGCTGCAGCTGCCGAAAATGGTTGATCCTGCAGAGCAATTGAGCGCTGCTGCTAAGCGTGTTGCGGCAGGGCCTAAGTCCGCTGAGGATGCAAAAGTTATCAAAGAAGCTTTTGATGGTGCTGTTGAGAAGATGCTCAAACGCTACGGAAGCGATAATCCTATTGTTTTGTCAAACAAACTGAAAGCGCTTTTACCAGCGACAGCTTTCGAAGTTCTCGTTGTCGACCTACCTAAGGGGCTCAAGCTTGTCGAAATCGACACCATTTTGCAAGCATCGGATTTTGTTGTAATGAAGGGGACTAACGACACGAAAGTATTTCGCTTGCCGGGATTTGAAGTGTTCGATGATGCGCGTGCTGTAAGCGATCAGGCTGGGCCGGTTATCGTTTTGCTCGGACATTCAGGTGGACAGCTTCCACACCGTCCAATTGTGCGTACTTATGCCTTGCTGCCTGATTCTATCGAGGACGATAGCAAGAACATGGTGCCGGCTTTCTTGGGAGAGGGGACTGCAAAGTTTGCCAAGGACTCTGGTGACATCAATATCGAATTGTCGGCTAGTTCAGTTGCCCAGGCTGAGAAGCTTAGCGTCTCACCGCCGCCTGGCTCTGATAAAACACTTCGCTTAATCTTACGTTGGAAAGATGCCAAATATCAGCCAGAAATAAGTGCTGCAGCGGATCCCCAATCTTACCTTTTACTATTAGCTCGCAATATGAAGTATCCGGAGTATTGGCCGGCATCCGCTGCCTACTTAGGACCGTCTGCTACAAAACTTTTGAAGGACCATTCATCTCCGCAAATTGCCTCGGTTGATGTGAAAAAGGTCGCCGACAAGAAAGGCGTACAATCATTTGTAATGCAAGCTGCCAACAAGAAATTTGATCTCGATTTGAAACCTGCCGGTGCACTTTGGCAGCTCGCCGGCTATAAAGTAAGTGAAAGCGTCAATCCAAATCTAGCAAATGGTGCCGCCACAAGCGATACAAAAGCAGTTTCCGATCCAGTACTTACAGATACCAAAACTGTGATTGAATCTCCCCCCGCGAGCGTAGCCACAAGTGTTTCTGCAACGACCGATCCCTCAAGTAACACGTCGGCGAGCAAGCCGGTTTCATCCCCTGGAACCACGAATACCCAGACAACGCCAATTGTTTTGCCATCAAAAAGCGTTGATGCCGGCAAGAGTATTTCCCCTGCAAAAGTATTGCCAGCTACATTGATTGCTGCCATGCCAGGCCCAGCATCTGCTGGCAAGAACCTAAAACTCGATAACCATGCAAAGAATGCGGACAAAGGTACGGGCACAAGTTGGCTTGGAAATGATGATGAAAATAAGGCAGCTCCAAAACATGTCGCTGTAATACCACCGGCGGTGAAGAAGAATTTAGAATCAGAAAAGAATAGTGAGAAGAACAAGAAGAACCAGCAGAAGGAATCAAAGCCCGCCGAGTCTGCTGCTAGTGCAGGCACTATTTCCGGGGCTACGTCATCGGTCAGGATGAGGAGCGGACCTGGTTTGGGCAAGCGGACCATGACAGAAATACCTAATGGTGCCGTCATCCAAATCTTGGGGCAGGAAAAGGGTTGGTATCGGATTCGATATGCTGGAAAGACGGGTTATGTTTTTGGTCCACTAGTTAGTACATCCAGCAAAGCTGCAGACACATCTCAAGCTCAGAAAACTGCTGTCGTTCCAGAAAAGCAGGACAGCAAGCCTAAGCAGAACGCTAAAGCGCAGGCTGTAAGAAATAGCCAGCCGCCTGCTGTTTCTTCAAGTGCCTCGACAGATTCTGGAAATAGCTCAGTAATTCGTCGACCTATGAATGTACGTGATGATAGCCGAAGAAAGATTGGCGTTGTCCAGCCTGGCGATCACGTGGTTGTGCTGGGTTCGATGAAGAACGAGCGATACAAGGTGCGCTTGTCGGATGGTCGAGTTGGCTGGGTACATAAGGACGCGTTAGGCGCTGTGTCTGCAAACAAAATCGCACCCGATCCGGGTGCGAGCTCCGAAGTCGAAACGCCGCCAGAATTCGTCCCTTAAGGTGGGTTTGCGTCCAATCGCCGCGGTCAATTCTAATTTTCTTCCATCTTCTGGTAACAAAGACTTCTGAAGAACTCTACAAGTACTTCAGAAGTAGTTCATATGATTGCAGCATCGAAGCTTTTTTCCAGAACACTCCCTAGACAAATAAGAAGAGCGCAAGCCTTGGCTGGATTTGCGCCCTTCTTGTATGGATAAAGCCGATACTCGTTTAAGATACATCTTGGCAAGCGCGCGTTCAGTGTGTTCCAATCTGCAATATTTGCTGGTTGCAGGTGTGAAGCCCAAGCGCCTTCATGATATATTGTGACGAGCGGGACGTGGCGCAGCTTGGTAGCGCGGTTGCTTTGGGAGCAATAGGTCGCAGGTTCAAATCCTGTCGTCCCGATAGTCTAAATGCAACTCAACGTAGTTGACGAGATTCAGGACATTGTCTGTTTTTCGCAACGGCTTTTTTGCCGGACCAAAAAGTCCAGGTTCAAAGACCAAAATGCCGCCGCAATTAAAAGTGCACATTCGGTGCGCTGCTGCGCCGAATTTTGTTGGAACTATTTTCTTTTCTGGACATCAACCCCGCTGATAGGTTGGGGTGTAGCAGATGAACAACAAGGCGCAATTATTCTTACTAATTTCTACAACATTATTGATCACGACAGCGGCGAATTCCGCTGACCATGTGCAAAACGGAACCAGAAAGGCTCAGCTGCAAACTCCTTTGACCGTGGCACGGCCTCAAATTAATGCAAATGATACTGAAGTAACGGAGACTGAAAAGAATGTGGACGAAGCCGCCACGCGGCAGTCCAATCAGTTCGTAGAGGAACAGGCTGAAGCCGTTAACACGGTCCCGGGAGTAAATGTGGCGCCTTCCGATCTCAAAGAAAAGTCTGCAAAGAAAAAAGGTTTTTCACTAAACCCAATTAAATGGATATTCGGTCCTGTGATTAAGTTGCAAGAGCAGACGGTCCGCTTGCAGCAGCAGATGATGAAGCTAACAGGACCGATTGCCGCGCTTCAGCCTGCCATGCTTAAACTAAGGCAGCGTGTTGATTCCATGGGGGTGCAAATGGACGGCGTGCAAAAGGAATTGCGCGATGTTCGGTCAGATATGCAGGCGATTTCGGGCCGCCTCGATAGCACTCTTCAACACATGAGAGGCGTCGATAAGAGTATGGTCAAAGTATCTTCGCAAATGAGTTCCATCCAGGGATCACTCAAGGGGACCTATGGAGAGCTGCAACAAATGCGCCCCGACCTTGCCACAGTAAGGAAAGATATTGGCAGCATTCGAGATCCGATTATCCGTGTGCACAAGCCCCTCCAATCAATTGTTGGTCCTATCCATAATCTGGATAAACAGGTTATGAGCGTAAGCTCTAACATACGTCAAATAAAGCCGCCGCTTGTCCACATGGAGAAACCAATCGTCAGTCTCGACAAAAGTATGAGTGGAGTCGATAGAGAAATCTCTGGATTGCACAAAGAGATTGTCGAGTTGCGTAATTTGATAACGATGGTTCTTACTTCGATTTATCTAGCTGCGGCTTTAATTGCGATCGGCACGCCGATAGCTGCAATTCTTGTCTGGCGCAACAAGGGCAAGCTGCTACCAAAGCCAAAGGATGGTCAAAATTCAGAGGACGAATTAGCTGCCGGCGGCGCAAAAGGCACAAAATCAAGTCGTCCTTACTGACGGAATTTCAAGCAGTCTCAACAAAGACTTCACTTTGGAGATACTATAACTTCATCAGACAGAACTACATTTTACGCATGGTAGAACAGCGTTTGAATGGAGGAGTTCGCAATGCTCTCTTGGATGTTGAACGGCATAGGAAGTCTCATTTCAATACCACAGTCATTGCAAATCACTCCGCCGGCTCAAGCGCGGCAGGCTAACACGCTTTTGTGTCAGGCCCGTCTGGATGTGCCTGATTCTCGTATTCTTGAAACGATCAAGGCACTGGCCTGCAAAGTAAGGGAACGCCTGTTGTTTGCATACGTGCGCGTTTTTGTTATTGAAGTCCCCGATGGACAAGAGCAGCATGTTACAAACGAGTTGAAAAAGTCCGAGTGCTTTGAGCTGATACAGGCAAATTATTTCTTGTCGAAATAATTACTGCGCCTCGATTCGCCATATGCATTGTGTTGATACGCTATTCCGTCGCCTTTCCCTTCGCTGCCGAAAATCCGTGCTCGGGATTGCGACCGATGCTCCACACGCACGCGGCCGCCTCAGCTCTGCTGACAGGCTTTTGCGGTTGACAAACTTTGGTGGCACCGTAGAGTCTCGCCCAATTGTTCTGGTGCTTGCATTGATAATAAGCAAACGCTTCTGTGCTCATCTGCTTTAAGAAGTGCGGGTTGATTTTGTTTCCATCGGACCATTGTTTTTCATATCCGCTGTATTGTTCTGAATTCCAATCAATGGGATTTTTAATTCCGATCATTTGTTCGCGTGTCAGTACCGCATTTGGCCGAAATGTCTTATCAGGAAATCCTACGGACCATCCGGCATCGGCTAAACCTTGTACATACTTGAAATATGGATTAGCATCAGTCATGTCTGTAAAACTCGAAGGCGAGCCCGGATCGGCTGTTCGGATGTAATATTTCTTGGGACGGATTATGTTATTTGATTCTACGAGCCATTTGCAGAACTCACCTCTAGTCACTGGTTTACTCGGCTCGAAATTGGGACTGTCGACCTTAAATACCCCGACGTTTATCAAATCTTGAATTTCCTTTTCACCGAAGGCTCCTGAAATATCGGCATAGGTCGTAGCCTGGTCACTAGCTGCATTGCTGGATTCGGTAGCGGAATCTGTTGACGTCGCTGTGCTGCTTGTCGAACTTGAACTCGTAGCAGGTGTCGTGGCAGATGAATTTTTGGCTCTCTCCAGGCTGGCCAAAAGTTGTTTGTTTTCTGCTTTGAGCTTTTCGTTTTCAGCTTTGAGATTTGCTAGTTCATCACTCGACCCGCCGCATCCTGTCAGAAGCATTAGAGTGAAAGACAAAATTGGGAAGCTCTTTTGCAGCGTCTTCATAGTCGAGTTTGTATTCCAAGTTCGCTCTGCTAATTCAGGCTGCATATGACCTCGTTTTTCTAAATTTCTGCTAAAAGATTAGTATATAATGAGAACGAAGAGAAAACGCCAATTCACTTGCTTGGCAAGGGCTTTGAGCGTATGGCAAGCAGATGTAGAGATTCTTAGCTACTTTGCAGCCAAAATTAAGTGTTGCTCAGTGAAACGCGCTCTTTATATGATTGAATCGGCTTTGTGAGCAAGCCAAGAGTATCAATCGTTGTTGTCAATTGGAAAACGCCAAAGCTAACAGCAGAGGCGTTGCGATCCATTTTGCAAGATCCCCAGTCCGGTTCGTTTGAGATCTGGGTCGTGGACAACAATTCCGGCGATGGCTCCGTTGAAATGTTCCAGCGGGATTTTCCAGAAGTCAACACGATAGCCAATGCCGATAACGTCGGCTTTGGGCGAGCTTGCAATCAAGTAATCCCCATGTGTACTGGTGAGCATGTTTTATTGGTGAACCCAGACACGTTCGCGTCTAAGGGCGCTGTAAGCACTTTGTTGGATTATATGGATAAACATCCTGAGTGCGGTGCTGTTGGTCCTCGCGTTAACAACCCTGACGGTAGCTTACAACTGTCTTGCAGGCGATCTTTTCCAGATCTTGGTGCCTCATTTTTTAGGCTCACATATTTGAGCTTGATTTTTCCAAAACACCCACTTGTTGCAAAATACAATCTTACTTACGCAGATCCCAAAGACGTGCTGGAAGTCGATGCACTTTCTGGGGCGTTCATGATGGTGAGAAAAAACGCAATCGATCAAGTTGGTTTGCTTGACGAAGACATCTTCATGTTTGGAGAGGATATCGACTGGTGTTGGCGTGTTAAGCAGGCTGGATGGACCGTAATCTATGAGCCTGCTGCAGTTGTGTATCACTACCATGGTGCTTCAAGTCGGTTTCGACGGATTGGCGCGACGATCAACTTGCACAAAGGAATGGAAGTTTTTTACCGCAAACATTTGGCAAGAAAGTATTGGGCACCGATCAATTGGGCCGTCTATTTAGCAATATGGTGCCGAGCCGGTGTATTCATCATCCTCTCGGCCCTCCAGCAAATATTGCCTGCTAAGAGTGTAGAAGCGGTTGTCGACACCAACAGCGTTGATTTTACTTCTCCCCAATCATCATCAGAGCTTGTCAGCCAAAAAGCGAACGAGCCGGCACTGAGAAAGTAAGGCCAACCTTCTAGAGGTCTATCATGAAAGTTACGTTCATAAATCACGCTTCTTGTAAGGTGCAGGCAAAATCTATCGGAATTCTGATGGATACCTGGATGGAGGGACCGGCCTTCAACTTTGGCTGGGATTTGCTGATTCCGACGCCTTTTAGTTTTGATGAGATCATGGATGGCGTGAACTATGTATGGATTTCGCATGAACATCCTGATCACTTTTCTGTGCCATTTTTGATTCGCCTTGCAAAAACACACAAGGACAAGGTCACAATTCTATTTCAAAAGACACGCGACCATCGAGTCGTCAACTTTTGCGCTTCTCAGGGCTTGAAATACCAGGAGCTCGAAGATCGTGTTCCGACGAAACTAAGTGATGACGTTAGTGTTATATGTGGTGTCACTGATTTCTACGACTCATGGTTGAACATTTCTGATGGCAAGAACTCAATTCTAAATTTGAACGACTGTCACACTCGCGCAGATAAAGATGTAACTGAAAAAATCATACCGTTCATTCCGCGGCCGACCTTACTGCTGTCACAGTTTAGCTACGCTTCGTGGAAGGGGGCTAAGGAAAACACTCATTACAGAGCAACAGCAGCGCGGCAAAAGTTAGAGACATTGGCAAGGCAGGTCCGCCTGCTCAAACCGCAGTTCACCTTCCCGTTTGCCAGCATGATCTATTTTTCAAACGTCGAAAATAGCTACATGAACGATCTCGTCAATACTCCTGCTAAGGCCGCCATGGTTATTAGCGAGAATGGGTCCAAGCCTCTTGTTCTGTATCCCGCTGATTCATGGGATTTGGCAGAAGCTCACGATAATTCGTCGGCTCTTGCAAAATATCAAAAATGCTACGAATCGGTCGATAAACTTCCGCTGCGCGATGCTGGAAAGTCCGCTAGCTGGAATGAGCTGACGGCTGCATTTGAGGAGTATAGAAATCGCGTTTTTGCCAAGAATTCAAAATGGCTCATTCAGTTGGTCGCGATGATGAAACCATTGAAAGCGTTTCAACCTCTGACAATAGACCTGTACGACACAAATACTTTGTTATCTTTCTCTGTCTTGAACGGTATGGAGCAATTGTCAAAGCAAGACTTGCGTGATGCTGCCGACATGAAGATGCATTCTTCCTCACTGATGTTCATTCTGAAGAATGACTTCGGATTCGACACCTTGATGGTCAATGGACGTCTGGAAACAAGTCGCGCTGGCTTTTCCAAAATGACCAAATCGCTAGCCATAGGTTCGCTTAATGCGATGGGGCTTTCGCTTTCTCCCAAATTGTTGTTCGACTTCCAGGTCATAATCATGTTGCTGAACATATTGGCTGGAGTACTTTCGAAGTTAAGACAAAGTGAAAAGGCCGATGCCACTGCTGCGCCTAACGGCGAAAACTCAGCGCATGGTGCAACGGCAATTCAAAATGAGGAAGATCTAGCCATAAAGGCCGGAAAATGATCGAGTCTCTGTCCCTGAGTCATTTAGCATTGCCTGCGCGAGATCCGGAAAAGCTTCGCCAGTGGTATGTCGATCACTTTGGATGTAAGTCCAAAGGGGCACAGCTCTGGTGCAATGGATCTGTGATAACTATTATGGCGGGGACGCCGATTGTAAACGAACATTGGCATTTTGGTTTTCGCCTTCGCTCACCGGAGCAGTTGCAGCTTTGGCATCAGCGTTTGCTTGATCAATCTCTTGAGCCATCCAAGCTTGAAGATTACGGTGATTATCAAACCTTTTCCGTAAAAGACTTGGAGGGGAACGATATCGAGTTCTTTTTCGAAGACGAGCCTGACGCTTAAAGAAACCTGAAATTAGTTTCAAACTCGACATTAAATGGGGGTTTTTAGGTCTTTCCGGGCACAACACTACCGGAGGATGTGGCAGTGACGGCAGATGCGGAGTTGGATAGTGGACCTATAGTGCTGGAGCCGGGCAGCGTAATAGCTGATCGTTACCGCATCATAGACATTCTGGGACATGGTGGGATGGGGGTTGTGTACAAGGCCCAGCACATTCACATGGACAAGATTGTTGCTATCAAAATGATGTTGCAGCCCAACACGTCCGCCTCATCGCAGGATTATCGGCGCTTCCAACGCGAAGCGCAGGCAGCAAGTATGGTTGACCATCCGAACATCGTTTCCATCCACGATTTCGGTTACTATGAAAGTAAGTATTCGGCGACCACAGGTCGCCACGAGAAGTGTCCAGGAGCAAGCAGTTACTGGCGCTTTTCGTCATTTTC
>JAIEQI010000104.1 GCA_019747875.1 Candidatus Obscuribacterales bacterium | reverse complement strand
GATCCTTGTAGGACTACAATCGTTCCTACAGAGGCTTGTTAAACCTTATTGAATCGGGGCTGTGTGAGTTCCAGCACCAAATCGCTTTGATACTAAACATGAGTCTCGGCACCGTCCGCTCCCGCATCCATTACACCCGAAGGAAACTTTCAAAACACTTTGCATAAAATTGGGATTCATACAAAAACATATATTTCCAGCTTGATTATCAATCCCTTGCCAGTACACGGTGCAAAGGATGAGCGTTACCTCGCGGCCGCAGATCGATAATCTTCGCTCTCACCTGATTTTGACTTTTACAGTATCGATTCAACGACTGTCATCAAATCTTGCCGCTGATCTTCTGTCAGAGCAAACAAACCGGAGTCATCGATTACGAGTAAGTCCTTTTCAGCACAGGCAGAGGCCTTCAAATTCGCAGACTGCACTTCACCATTAGAAGAGATTCTGCCTGTGGCGGCAGAGCCATGGAAATCTTAGGCTTCTCGTAAACTCTACTTATGGTTCATGAAACTATCGGACGGATGGCTTCCTGAGCCTGTTTCGGAACAATACATTTTTCGACGTCATTTTTGGGGACCCTAAAAAGCCGGCATTTTAGCAAAATCGACTCTGCGATTTTGTTGAAATGTCGGCTGCCAAGTTATACGTAAGCGCATTCGCTAAATTTCTCGTCGTAGTGTCTCAAAGTTGTTGACACATTCCGTGGCTATCGGTCCGGTTTTCCCATACGATGCCAGGGTGTCCAAGTATATAGCACAAGTCCCATAGCGCCCCGTGTGAAGGGGTTTGAGGGAAATCAGCCACGTAACCAATGTAGCACTGGTTTGGCGGAAGCGGGATTAGTCTTTGCTACCAATGCTGGTATCACTAGTCGAAGCGAGAAAATGATCCATTCGGAAGTACCTGAAACAGGTGCAAACAGTGTGGGCGAAAAAGATAATACTTACTACTACAAATCCCACATGCAGCCAAGGTGGATCGGGTTGACTGTCGTTTATTCCTAGAGAAGCACAAGTAAAGAGCAGTGCTTCAAGCACTATATAAGAAGCCGGTAAATCCCATAATTCCCGGCGACTAAAAAATGTCATTAAGAGTGAAACTGGGGACCATGCTAGGAACCAGAGGCGAGAAAGCCAATCCCATGAACGCAACTCACAATCCCAGCGAGCAAGGAACATGATGTTTGATAAGAACAGCCACATAGCCAAGAGAAGGGAGAGAGCTAAGTAGATTTGGAACAAAACAGAAACTGTCGAAGTGGTAGACTCCTTGATAAATCGGACACTGATGACGGTGAAGCAAAATCCCATCCATATCAGCAGCGCGATTAATCCAAAAAGTTCCACCGCGTCGTCCTCTTTTGAAATAACTCCACGTATTATAGTCAAGCCGTAGCCTAAAATGTAGAGTTTCCACCACAGCCGTCAGTTTGTACACGGCCTCTAACGCGATTGGGCTGGAAAGGCTCCTTCCATGTGAAGGTCTGCCTAATAGTAGCGAACGGCCCCCCCCCATGCATCTGGGAGATCTGGCGGGAGATGACCAAAAAAGGAATGAGTCCCAGCAGTGTTTGTTATTGTGAATGTGAGCGTATCACCACTCCTCGTAACTGTAGCACCGGCGAAGCCACCTAACTGAGCTGCAGTACTTCCCCAATCAGCTGTCCTTGGATGAAGACTTGCGCCGATGGAAAAAGAACACGACAACTGCGGCAACGCGTTGAAACTGCTGCATCAAATGCTTTCCGATCTGCCACCATCGGAACTACAGGAGAGAGTTGCGATGTCTGTCTCCGCACTATCACAAGACATGGATGAACACGTCAGAAAAGAAAATACCGAAGTTCACCCGCGTTTTCTTGAGTTACTTAAAACAGCAACAAGAAGATGACACGAGGAAACGAAATCCAACTGGAGTGACCGGAATTGGCGGCGGACAATACGGCGATAACAGGCAGAATTTTCATCGCCGCGCCTAGTCCAAGCCAACTTGAGAAATTAGGATAAGTTCATTCTTTCCGCAATACCACTAATCGCCATCGCCTGCGGATCTCATCGCCAGGAGAATACGTCATGGACACATCATTCCGTGACAGAACTACAGACTTGCTCGACGCCCCGGAGAAACGACAAACGGCCGCAGACGCCGCTGACTTTTTCGATGGAATTTTTAAAGGCGTAATCATACATCCTGCAGTTGCTGTCGCCCAAATTGAAAACAAAATCAGCGGTGCCAATCCAGAACAAAAATCTGATCTGGGTAATCTAAAATCCGGAGCTAACACATTCGGATACATGATTGGAAGTGCACTTCCCGTTGCAGGACTCGCGTTGGCTACAAAACGGATCGGAGGCGATGGAGCAGCAGCTACAACGCTACGCGCAGCTGGAATTGGCTTTGCGCACTCGGCGATATTCCAACCGAGCGATCCGAGCAGCCAATCGTTCTGGCAAGATAGGATGAGAAATGGTGCACTCAGCGCAACAACATTTGCTGGTATGGCTGGCAGTGCTGCATTGCTTGACAAAACGGGGCTATTCGCTGTGGCATCAGGACGGACTCTGTCAGGACATTTGGCATATGGTGGACTCTCTGGTGCCGCCGGTGGAGTTATTAACGCAACAGCCGATTCGCTTTCAAAAACCGGCGAGCTGCCCGCAAAACAGGACCTCTTATCTCGAACGGTTGAGTACGCCGCTTTTGGTGCTGCCTTCAGTGCCATTCAATACTCATATTTGAAGCATCGAAACCCCGAGCCAACCAGTTATACGCTAGAGCCGAATGCGGCTCAACGGGATAAGTTTCATAAGTACAACACTCTTAGCGTGTGGACGGATAACCAAGGCGACGCTTTCAGGGTAAGACTAAACACAAACTATCCATTGGAAATGACAAAAATGGGCAATGGAGCCTGGGATACGCGGGTCGTTCATTCACATCCAGGGGACTACTTCATAAGGAACACTCTAGCAACATACAAAGACTCAAACTTCCGAGCTCTAGACTCTGGTTCGTTGCTTCTTGAAGCAAACACATTCAAAATACTCATAAACCCAAAGGAAGGCAAGTTCGTTACCAAATATATGGACAAAGATGGTATCGCCGCGGCAAGCAACATGTACGGGCGCTATGTTGGGACGATCTACGATTCAAGAGGTAGGTTGACGCAAGTAAAAGAACATCTGCCTTTTGAACAGATGCCGCCAAACATGGATTATCTGAAGAGTTATGGGAACAGCAGTGCCACACATATTGGTTACAGTAGAGAAGGGGTAATCGATTCCATATCCTTTAGCGGCAAGAATTTCTTGAGATTACAACTCAACAAGAACGGCGATTATGACATTGTCCGGAGCGGCCAAGTTGTCTCAAAATTCGAAGGCAAGATTGGAATGGCTTGGACAGAAAAGGCTGGCGAGGTGCTGGTTTTCCAACCGAACTCAGTTAGAGCACCATTTGCAATACCAGCAGACAGACTGACTTTGGTTAAGGGGAACGAAAACAAGAAACACCTTCAGTCCTATTTAGAGGCGAACCCCTCAAACAGTCCACAAAGAGAAAAGTTCTTGAATCAGCTGATCATCGACGGGCAAAGCCCAGACATCAACAGGTTCGTAACGGTCACACGATTCAGCAGAAATCGCTAAATAGCCTAATCCTAATATCTAAGAGGCGCAGCTTGTACTGTTTGACATCGGCAGGGAATACAAAACGAACTTAAGCACTAGGCCGTCGTAGGGCTGCTGCACCCGGTGGATTGTCCTCTGGTCCTTGCGGTCCTTTCGGAGCGACAAATCGATTGAGGTCATCAGGACGGGTGGTCTTCAACAGGGCTTCTTCGTGGTCTATTTGTCCAGTTTTCACGAGCGAGGCCAATGAGGCTTCGAGAGTTTGCATCCCCTGGTTAACGCTCATTTGAATTGCAGAATAGATTTGGGCAGATTTTCCTTCTCTAATTAAGTTGGCAATTGCAGGTGTATTAATCATCAGCTCACTAGCTGCAACCTGCTTTTGAAAACACGGCTCTAGCAAACTATCGGCAACGCAGCTTCGCCTGCCCACAAGAATCTGGCTCAGAACTGCGACTAAACTACTGGACAAGCGAGTTCGAATACTAGGATGTTCACTCTCGGGAAACATGTCTACTATCCGATCAATTGTTCTCGCAGAACTCAGGGTGTTCATTGATGCAACCACAAGAACTCCTGATTCCGCTATCGACAACAGCTCAACGACATCGTCCTGACTTTCCAAAGTTCCGAACTGAATAACATCAGGTGATAACTTCCGCGCTCTCCTAAACAGCGAGATATTACTTTCACCTTCGATTTGCTCGAGATGGCTTACAATCGACTTCCGCGATTTATGAGCATACTCAATTGGACTCTCTACAGAAATTATATGCTCAGTCCGACTCCGATTGATCCAATCGATGCAAGCGGCAATTGTCGTTGATCGGCCAGAGCCCGCCGGACCGGTTACAAGGATTAGCCCGCTATTGCTTGTAAGAACCTTCTCCAAAATTAACGGCAAATTTAATGCCGAAATGCTCGGAATTTTCGAAGGAATGAATTTAGTTGCAAGACAGAATGTACCGTCTGCTTTTGAAATGGTTAGATAAAACAATCCAGCATTCTCAATCAAATATGTAAAGCTTACATCATGCTCGGCTTGCAACTTGTCCTTCAGGGTATCCGTCAACAAGGATTCCACAAGCTCTTCAATTTCAACCTTGCTGACCGGATCAGAATCTGATGATTGCAAGTGTTCAGCTATCCGAAACATCGGCGGAATTCCAACCTTCAAAAATACGTTTGAAGCGCCTTTGCGAAACGACTCATACAAGATCTCGTTAAGGACTATCACAGTTGAATTCCCAATCCATATAGTCTTGTTATACCCTGTCCAAAACGGCGCCCAAGTTTGTAAACGGTAAACAGGACCTATCTAGCGGTCCCCATCCACAGCAATAGACAAAACGCATACAAACATTTAATGAAACAAGGGAATATCGTAATTGACTGCGGCGTCTAATTCATTGAAAGCACTTTGATGGTCATAAGCGTGATGCAAGACAAACCGGACCATTTGCTCTTTGAAGAAATGACTTTCTGCTACATGAAACAGCTTTTCAGGCTGGCTGTAGCTAGAGTTGGAAACAGCTCCGATGCAGAGGATATTGTTCAAGAAACTTACTTGAAGGCGTTTCATGCATTCGGTTCTTTCAAAGAGCAATCACATGTAAAAACCTGGCTTACTCGAATCCTAATCAATACTGCGAATGACCACTTCCGCAAGATTGGACGAATGGTTCCGATTGTGAATATTGAGGAAGAGATTGAAGTAAAATCCGTGCCAGGCCCAGAAGAGCAGCTCTGTAATAAAGAAATAGATTCGGATTTGCTAAGAGCATTGAAAACATTGGCAGAACCGTTTCTCACTCCGCTTATTCTAAAGGATGTTTATGAAGCCTCTTATGAGGAAATTGCACAAATCTTAGACATTCCAAAAGGAACGGTAATGTCCAGACTTTCTCGTGCCAGAGCTAAGCTGCGAGAGAATTTAACTGCACATAAACGCGATGACAACGAAACAATTAGTCGTGACCAGAAGAAAAAAAGAGGTCGACGCTATGAATTGCGCTGAAACACTATTGATTATAGAGACCCAATGGGAAGATCAAACTCAGAACGCAAGTGCCTTACCATTTTCTCGCCACATAGAACAATGCCCTTCTTGTAATAACGCCTGGAAACAGACTGTTGCTGCGCGAGAAAGGCTCTACCTTCTGAGGGAAACAATCAAGATGCCGACGTCTCTACCCGCAAAGATTCGTAAGCTCTTAGTCCCGAAGCATTCTGTAATTGCAGCCCTGATACCGAACAAAGGAAGTAACGCTGACTCTGATACTGTCAAATTAGCCACGTGCAGTGACGATTGGCTCGCGCCCATCCATTCGGAGGAGAGCCTAGATTGTGTAGGAGACACGTCCGATTGCGAATCAGTTCTCAGTGATGATGATGATGATGATGAACCGAGAGTATTAGAACAAGATGAGATGAATCAAGGATTAGCTTCAAGCGATCCCGTCAGACTGTATTTAAGAGAAATTGGCAAGATACCGCTATTAAAAGCATCAGACGAGATATCGCTTGCCCGAGCAATACAGCAAGGAGGATCAACAGGCGCCTTGGCTAAAAGAAAGCTCGTGAGAGCGAACTTACGATTGGTTGTTTCTATCGCAAAGAAATATTTGGGGCGAGGGATGATGTTTCTCGATCTAATCCAAGAAGGAAACCTTGGTCTCATCAAGTCGGCAGAAAAGTTCGACCACAGCCGAGGCTATAAATTTAGCACATACGCAACATGGTGGATAAGGCAAGCAATTACTCGGGCAATTGCGGACCAAGCAAGAACAATCCGAATACCGGTTCATGTCGTGGAATCACTTAACAAGATCAAAAAGATTACGCGAAAGCTCGAGCAAGAAAATGGCCGCAAACCCACTGAAGAAGAAATTGCCGAAGCATTGGAAATTTCAGTGACAAAGTTGCGTGAATTGGTCAAGACGGCACAAGAGCCGGTTTCGCTGGAAACTCCAATCGGAAAAGAAGAGGATAGCAAGCTTGGCGATTTGCTCCCAGATGTAGATGCTGCAACTCCCGCGATGGCTGTAACACACGGGCTACTTAGGGATGACATCATTGAAGTTATGGCCGGACTCTCGCCGAGGGAGCGGGACGTACTGCGTCTTCGATTTGGACTTGATGATGGCAGACAGCGAACCCTAGAAGAAGTAGGGCAGCTTTTCGGCGTCACACGTGAACGCATTCGTCAAATCGAAGCAAAGGCTTTACGAAAACTAAGGCATCCCAATAGAAGCCGCAGATTGCGTGACTACGTTGACTGAGCAGAACAAACCACGGCTATGCTAGACTCAGTACAGGATCCTTTGGGTATTCGCATGGATGCTAAGGACGAGATTCTTGAAACCGGCGCAGCGGCTGGCGGTGGAAATCCCCCTGGAAGAACTGGCGTTGGAGCTGGAGCAGATGACTTCAGCTCATTTGGTGGTGAACCAAGGCCTAGCTGGCAATTTTGGAATAGCTATAAAAGCGTGCTTAAGGAACAGTTCAACCGCATGACTCCAGCAGAGAAAGAGGGTCTGATCAAAAAAGCAAGAATTGTATGTTCTCTTTCCGTAGTAACTCTATTTGCTTTGTTGTCGTTGGCCTTCTGGCGGTGACCAATCACTTTATTTTATACGAGATGGTTATGGTATCAACGAAGGTACCTTGTTTGGCAATCGCCATGGGTTCCAAGAACGAGACTTCTTCCTTCTTATGGAAAACTCTCGGGCCGCCGTAGTGAGAAATCTCCAAACTTCGTGGACCAGTCCATGCAGCAATAACGTGCTCCGGTTCAGGTGGACCGCCGCCATCGATCACGAATGCATTTCCAACGGTCTGGTCATTCAGCTGCTCTTTAGCGGGCACTACGGCTACATGAGTTGAGTAACCGGTGGTGGCTCCGCAGTCGCGAGAAAAAACAATTGCTTTGTATTTCTCATCCGTCGAGTAGGACAATCCAACTTGTTTGTTGCCACAGAAATCGGCGAAGATGTTGCCTACGAGGGAAACGAGACCGATCATTCCACAAAGACAGACACCACCAATAACGAGCAAATATACTTTCAGCTCTCTAACCCAGTGGCTTTTTCTTTCCTGATTCTGCATTAATTTCTTCCACCTTCCTTGAACATTATTCACCACCTGCGGCAGCCAGTGGTGAACTGAAGGTCAGAATTGAAGAGGTATCAACTTATAGGCACCCATCGCTGCCACGTGAGTCGTTTCCCTCCTTCTTGACGTCGGGTTTACCCTGGCAATAGCTCCTCCGTTTCAACCTGTGGGCTTTTAATCTTGGATGCCATAATGGCTGAGTTGGATTAGGAGTGTATATAATGTCTCGCCAATGGATTCGTCGGGGTCTATCGGTCGCCACCGCATGCTGCGCTGTGGCCTTCGGATGGAATGCCTGTGCAAACTCTCGTCATACGGAGATAACGCCCGTGGGAAAAACAGATGTTCCGCAAAATAATAAAGAACAAACGGAAAACCTTGGCGGCGCTGAGCGCTATCAAACTTTCGTCAGCACGGACAAACCCATCTATAAAATAGGTGAACGTGTTTATGTAAGAGGCACGATTCTCAACGCAGCTAATCATAAGCCGCTCAATAAGGATCGCCCTGCAAATGCGACCATTCAGATCAAAGGACCGAAGGGCGACATTATTGCAGGTGGAAGCGCTCAAACACAGGATAGCGTTTGGTCTTTCGGTTGGGACATCCCTCAAGGTCAAGCAGGCGGAGAGTACAAAATCGCCGTCACTTATCCGTGGGATGGGCATGCCCCGGCTGAAAGGAAATTCGACATTCGCGCATATCGTCCACCGAGATTGAAATCGCAAATTACATTTCTGCGCGATGGCTATGCACCTGGCGATAAGGTTCAGGCGACCCTCGATGTAAAACGAGCGGAAGGTGGTGTGCCAGTAGGTGCCCGCGTAACTGTCACAGCTGTTGTTGATGGAACAGAAGTTAGCGGCGGAACGGCAAAGGTAGACGCAGACGGTCTATGCAGCGTTAGTCTCGATCTACCGCGCGAGATTCCACGTGGCGAAGGAACCTTGGCTCTGGTCATTGAAGATGGCGGTGTGGTTGAAACAGCATCAAAAACGATTCCCATCCTTTTGCAAACCGTAGACCTGAAGGTGTTCCCGGAAGGCGGTGATCTCATCGCTGGATACAACAACCGCGTTTACATCCAGGCGAAACAGCCCAACGGCAAGCCAGCCGACTTAGTCGGCAAACTGATGGTGGAACAGGGTGGAGCGCTCACAGAGTTTCGCACCGAACACGAGGGGCGCGGACGCTTTGAGTTCACACCGGAAGCAAATAAACAGTATTACCTGACCATTTCAGAACCAGCAGGAATCAAAACCACCTACAAACTTCCTGAAGTCAAATCGACAGGGGCGGTCATTCACAGCACACAAAACGTCTATGAGAAAGACACACCAATTACTGTGCACGTCGGATGTCCTGCAAAATCCTATCGCGTTGCATTATCAAAACGCGAAGTGGAGATTGCGGCCAGCAAAGTAGACCTCGAAAAAGGATCGAATGACCTGCATTCCATTACATTTGACGCGCCAGCAGATGTCGACGGAGTCTTGACCGTCACCGTTTACGGAGACAAGAATGTACCGCTCGCTGAGAGGCTCATTTTCCGCCGCCCAGCAAAACCGATCAATGTCAGCATCACTGCAGACAAGAAGAACTACGTACCAGGGGACAAAACCGAGCTGACAATTAAAGCCACCAACGGTGATGGCAAGCCAGTATCCGCCGTGGTCGGTATGACAGTGACAGACGATAGCGTTCTCGAAATGATTGAGAAACGCGAGCAGTCTCCGAGACTGCCGGTCATGGTATTCCTGGAGCCCGAAGTAGAAGATCTTGCTGATGCTCACGTCTATCTTGATCCGAAGAATACCAAAGCGCCGCTTGCGACAGACTTGCTTTTGGGCACACAAGGATGGCGTCGCTTCGCCCTTGTCGATCTGAGCAGCTTTATCGCAGAACATGGAGACAAGGCGCGTCGTGCTGTTGCTCTCAAAATTCAATCGCAACAAGAGGTGCTCGCATTCTCGGCAATGGCCGGTGCCGGTGGCAACGGCATGGTTCGATTCCGGGGAGGTCCGGTACCTCCAGGGGCTGCCCCAGGTCCTGTAGGTTTTGATGGCGATGCTGATGGATTTGCCCAATTAGCTGCGGCAGTTCCGGCACCAAAAGCAGCCGCCGCACCTATGAACTTGGTTGCTCCTCGTCAAATACAGATAGTGGATCAGCGCCCAGCAGTCCGAGACTTCAGGGAAGCTCCGATGAATCAGCCCGTGCCGGCGCAAGAGATGCAGGGAAAACTGCAGAAAGCCCTGGGACAAGCAAAGGAAATGGAAAAGAAACGCGCCTTCATGGCCGACGAAATATCCCAACAAATGAGCAGCCTTGCGATTGTTCGTGAGTTTGCCCATCAAGCTCGCCCCGATCGAAATCCTACAGATCGTGTGGATTTCACCGAAACAGTTTATTGGAACGCGGGTGTTCGCACTGAAGAGAAAACCGGAGAAGCCAAGGTTAGCTTTGCTCTCAATGACAGCGTTACAACATTCAAAGTTTTTGCTGACGCCTTCGCCGATGGTGGCGAAGTGGGTTCAGCGGCGATCGGTGTTGAGGCCGTTCAACCATTCTATGCAGAAGCGAAGCTTCCATTAGAAGTAACGGCTGGAGACAAAGTGCTTCTTCCGATCAGCTTGGTAAATGCAACGGAAGACAGCCTGAGTGGCGCAAACGTCAATGTAGACCTGAAGGGCGATTTCAAATTGCTCGCGCTCGAAAACGGCCAGAACGCGATCGGAGGCGGTCAGCGCATACGCTGCATACAGCCCATCGATATTGGAGCTGGCAACGGCGAGAAGGACTTCGTCTTAACTACATCGGCTGGTTCATTCTCTGACAAAGTGCAGCGAAAACTATCTGTCAAACCGAAAGGATTCCCAATCGAAGCTCCCTTCGGTGGAATGTTGGAACCAGGCAAGACTGTTACACACACGATTGTCATTCCAAACAATGTAGTTGCTGAGAGCATCAGCTCCAACTCAGCCGTTTACCCAACGCCGCTGGCAAATTTAACAGAAGCGCTGGAGCGACTGATTTGCGATCCGTATGGATGCTTCGAGCAGACCTCTTCAACTAGCTATCCATTGACGATGGCGCAACAATACTTTCTGTCGCACACAGGTATAAAACCGGAGTTGATTCAAACATCTCGTACAAAACTAGACGCCGGTTACAAACGCCTGGTCGGCTTCTGGTGCCCTGACCGAGGCTACGAGTGGTTCGGCGAGAATCCTGGTCACGAAGCGCTCACCGCATTCGGCTTGATGCACTTTACTGATATGGCACAAGTTCGCGAAGTCGATAAGAACATGATTGCGACAACTCGAACATGGCTTATGAAACAGAAAGATGGAAAAGGCGGATTTACCCGCAACCGTCGCTCATTGCACACCTGGTCGGAAGATAAAGATTGTTCTAACGCATATATTTTGTGGGCTCTTCTTGAATCCGGACAACCGGTAGCAGACCTCAAACCAGAGTTGGACGCGATCAAAGTAGCTGCCACAAACACGCAAGACTTGTATGCTGTAGCACTTGCGGCCAATGCGCTTCATCTTGCAGGTGAGAAAGCGGTAGCGAAGAAGTTGATGGATCGCCTTGCCAGCAAACAAAAAGCTGATGGTAGCGTGGATGGTGTCAAGAGTTCCATCGTGGGTTCAGGTGGTGAAGCCCTACAAATCGAAGGGGCTTCGCTTGCAACGCTTGCCTGGCTGCGAGAGCCAGCATATGCCGGGAATGTAGAGAAGAGCATTAAGTTCCTCGCAGATTCGTGCAAAGCCGGCCGCTATGGTTCCACCCAATCAACAGTGCTCGCGTTGCGCGCGATTGTCACCTACGACAAGATGCGCTCCCGTCCCAAAGCTCCAGGCAAAGTACGTTTGTATGTTGATGGACAATCAATAGGGGATTGGCGCGAATTCGACCAGACTACAGAAGGTGCAATCAAGTTGCCAGATTTGAGTGAATTGATGACGCCGGGCGAGCACAAGCTCGAACTACGCATGGAAGGCGGCGGGCCGATGCCTTACGCAATCGCAGTTAAATACAATGCATTAACCCCAGCAAGCGCGAAGGAATGCAAACTCGACATCGGCGTCAAAATGTCGCAAGACAAAATCGCCGAAGGTGTGGCGACTGAGGCAAAAGTTACCGTCATAAACAAAACGAAGGACGTATTGCCGAATCCAGTTGCGATTGTCGGACTGCCGGGCGGACTGGAAGCTCGACACGATCAACTCAAGGAGTTGGTGAAGAAGGGCACAATTGATGCCTACGAAGTAATCGGTCGCGAAGTGGTACTCTACTGGCGCACGTTGCCGAGCGAAGCGAAAGTTGAAGTACCACTTAACGTCATCGCTGCTGTCCCTGGCACTTACACAGGTCCGGCTAGCAGAGCCTACCTCTATTACACCGACGAACACAAACAGTGGGTTGACGGAGTAAAGGTAGAAATCGCCGCAAAGTAACGCGCTTTTATGGATGGATGACCGAAGCCGCGAGCACAAAGCTCGCGGCTTCATCTCTTCATGAAAACATGGTCAAGTGATCCCTTGGGGTAGGCTGGGCTTATAATATGCCCTGGAAGTCATTAGACTACGCGATGTCCGGACCGTGAGGTTCGGCGTTAGGAGCGAACATGAACAAGGCATTAATCGAACTTGTAGATGCACTAAGCGAGATCGAAAAAGAGAACGACGAAATCGGCGATACGGATGTTCGCGAGCAAATGTTCGAAGCTGTGCATAAATCATTCATCGCACCAGAAAAAGGGTATGTGCTACCAGATGAGTTCGGAATGTTCAGCCCCGAAGGAAACAAAAGTATCAAAGAAGCGCTTTCCAGATTCTTGAACCATCCGGAAGTAAAAGCAGCAGCCGAACAATTGAAAACACCGCAAGAGCGCCTAAATGCATTCCAAGATCTCGTCGATACTGAATCTGGTATCACCCAAGAAGACTACTTCGGCTACTGCGAAACACCTTAGCTCTGGTGATTGCCATCGCCCACTTTCAGATTCATCATTTTTCCCTGGTAAAAACTACTCCACCGGCTGCAAAGCTGATGCGAGGGCCACAGCCGCATTGACTGCTACGAGGGCGGTTTCCTCCTCTGCTTTTTTGAACGCTTCTCGCGACATAACCTTTTCGCCAACCGTTCGCTTTGCAACGGCACCGCATACGGTGCCAGCTCGAAGTCCCATCGTAGAGCACATCGTGAAAAGAGTTGCTGATTCCATTTCAAAATTAGCTACCTTCAAGGCTTGCCATTCCGCGCGGCTGCCCCGAAGGTGCTCTGGAACGAATCCAGTGTAGCTGTCGTATCGTTCTTGCCCCTGATAAAAGGTATCAGTCGATGCTGTAATGCCGACATGAAATCGGACCTGCATCTCGGAAGCTGCCTTTATCAATGCATTTGTGACAGTGATGTCAGACACCGCGGGATATTCAATTGGCGCAAAGCTCTTACTCGCACCATCCAAGCGTACAGCGGCATTGGAGATGACGAGATCTCCGACCTCAATATGTTCCTGAATCGACCCGGTCGTGCCTACTCTAATGAATGTTCGCAATCCGATTTGTGCCAATTCTTCGACGCAAACGGACAAAGAAGGTCCTCCGCAGCCCGTGGATGTAACAAGAACCTTGACACCGTTCTTTTCGCCAAGGAACGAACGGAACTCACGCGCGAACGCAAGTTCTTTGCTGTTATCCAAATAGGCAGCGATTAATGGCACTCGCCCTGGATCTCCAGGTAAAAGAGCGACTGTTGCGCCTTCGATCATGCTGCTGTCCAGTTGGAGATGGTGCGCGTGTTTTGTCATTTTCAGCCTCTAGTGCGTCGACGATCCTGATATACCACCTTGTGAGGTAAGGTACGTTCTATTTCAACAAACAGCTTAAACTTACAAGCAACGACTAGCCCCACGCAGGTAGTCGGGTTGCCCCCACCGATACGGCCGTTAATTCAAAGCCGCATATCAAGAGTGCGACGAATCGCAACAATTAGCGCAAGTTCGCATTTTAGATTAAACACAAAAAGAGCCCCCCAAGCTTCAATAAGCAGTTCGCGAAAGAGCGGACGGGACGTCCGCTGCCCATACTTATAGGCGGACAAGATGTCCGCGCTCCATACCTAGCGGCAAGTCAATCACACTTAGCGGCAATGCCACCATCTAGATCACCAGCTAAGTGGCAACCCAACTTAAGAGACTAACTCAAGCGACAAAAAGAACACCAAGAGCAACCTAACTCAAACGACAAGAATACCAATTCAAGAGCAACCTAACTCAAACGACAAGAACACCAATTCAAGAGCAACCTAACTCAAACGACAAGAACACCAATTCAAGAGCAACCTAACTCAAGAGGCAAGACCACAAACTCAAGCGGCGAGACCTCCGGCTATGCGGCATGACCTTGATTATTTTGAGGCGCCGCTGAGTTCGAAAACTGCCGTGACTGCGCGGTGATCGGAGGGGAAGGGCGTGACGACCTGGTCGGCGTGAGCGGCGTCTTCGCCGATAATTGCTACGGACTTAACATCGATGTCATCACCCCGGTAGTGGATAAAATCTATGCGGTCATGATGATCCTTAGGATCAGTTGGCTTCGTCAAAGGCGTCCATGTATAACCCGGGTGTTTTACTTCGTCCGGCAATATCTGCCGGTATGCATCCTTAAAGCCGTCCGCTTCCATAGCCTTACTGGCCGGCCAATCGACCTTAATAGGATGCCGCCCAATCTTCGCTGTTGCATCGGTCCAGTCTAAGTGAGAAGGCTCGTTAAAATCACCCACAACAATGGTTGGAAGTCCGGCATCTTTCAGCGAGTCAATATCTTTCTGCAAATCCTCGACATCGGCACGGCGAGCTTTGTTTGCTTCGTCGATGGCTTCCTTTTCCGTACTGATGAAGGGCGCACCTTCATACGGAATTTGCAACAACTGATACGGCTGATAGGGTTTATAAAACATGTGCTTGTCGAAAAACGCGAATTGCTTCCCGCCATCGGTGCGCGCGATGATGCCACTGCCGCCCGGCGTTACCGATTCAATATTGAATCGAGTAAGAATTGTGCTGTATCCAGTTTGGATATAGTTGTAACCCAGCTCTTGCGCAATCTTTGCCGCATTCGGCGCAGATTCCTGCAAACCAACAACATCCGCGCCAGAACTTCTTATTAATTCAATAACACCGGGCAGACCAAAATTGCCTTGACCAATATTGAACGTAAGAACTCGGACGTTCTCTGGCGAGTTGTCTTCTTTTATTTGCTTCCATGATTCGTATGAGGGGATTGCGTTCTTCGCTTCGTTGTTAACCGCTTTACTTACTGCGGTCTTTACCATTCCAACAATTTCTTTGTCCGACCAGCGCGGAACAGGACTCTTATCGTAATGAACAATTCCGCGTTCCTTCTGATCGCGATCTCGAATTCGCCGCGACTCCTTCAACAACTCCGAATCAGACAAATCGATCCGGCCCGTATCCCTCATGTTCTTTAATGCTTGATATGGACCCCAACCCTTTTGCAGCTCCAGGCTGAAGTTGGCATTGCGCGGCAACAAGGTTCTTGTAGCATTTTCAGCCGGCGCAAGAGCCGGCTTTCCGAATGCGTCTTCGCGCAAAACATCAGTGCTATTACTGCCGTGCTCGCGCAAACCATTAAAGGATGGCTTCCCAGACTCCAATTCCGCCGCAACCGTGGACATAAAGACCCCCGACAATGATTGCATCCAGAAGGGGGCGTGTGGATGCAAACCCTAATCGAACCCAAATTGAACCCCAGAATGCCACTGTAACAGCGACCCGCGATTATGCCTTTGTGGAAAATACTAATGAATGGCTGAAATGAGAAAGATTCAACAGATCGCGAAAAGGTGACCAAACAATTTTCAAACTGTACTTTGTCCCTAAGTTCTCCCGGCGGCAACGGATACGATAGTTTGTAAATTAGCGAAATCAACAATCCCCAGGAGCGCTATGAGAACTTACAAAAAACTGAACTCATTCCTTACCAGTATTGCAATAACATCCCTTTTAGCATTGCCAGCCTTGGGCGCGGAGAACAGTACTACATTGAGCATGACTCCGCCGAAGCCGCCGACTGCGGCGACAGTTACAGTCACTCCGCCCAAGATGCTCAAAAAGTTAACAAAGCAGAAGCAACAGAAGAACACAAAGTCGGAACAGTCCAATCCTGAATTAGATTCAACTGCAATCGAAAAAGTTCAAAGAGATCCGGCAGCAAGCCAGAATAAGACCGGTCACACAGCGAAACTGCAACGTGCGACCAAGTCGAGCAGACTTCATACCCGACATCATGCAAGTGGAAGTCCGGCAAAAAGAATACACGCCAACTCGTCGAAAACGGTCCCACTTGTCGAAACATTCTTGGAAGAGGGCAAGCTCGCAGAAGGAGAGCGTGAGCTAAGCGCACAATTAGAACAGAATCCCAGCGATGATAATCTGCGCTTCGGCTTAGGAATCGTGCAGTTCTTGGGCGCCGTGCAAAAACTCTCGCAGGATCTATATAGGTATGGATTGCGAGATCCAGCCGATCACGATCTTCGCTTGCCGTTCCTGCGCTTAGAGATTCCATCAAACCCGAATCCAGAGACGCTGACATATTCGAAAGCTCGGACAATGATGGACGATCTGAACAAAAAGCTTTTGCAGTCCGCCGAAACATTGGATGCGATAAAAGATCCAAACGTCAAAGTTCCATTACATTTCGGATTGATCAAACTCGATCTCGATGGTGATGGCAAAGTCGGTGAAGGCGAGACCCTGTGGAAAATATACTCGCACATCACTCGGAATTCACACATCAAGCCGGAGCTGGCGGAACAATTCACAATCGGCTTTGACAGAGGTGATGTTCATTGGCTTAAAGGATATTGCCACCTACTTTCCTCGTTCTGCGAGATTTACCTGGCACATGACACCAAGGAAATGTTTGAACGAACAGCACATGTGTTCTTCAGAGACGTGGATTCACCATACAAGTTTTTGAAAAACGGCAAACACATTTTCAGATCAGATCATCGGACGTAGATATTGTTGATGTAGTAGCGCTAATTCACTTAATCAATTGGGATGTGGTCGAACCACAACGCATGGAAGCAGCACTCCACGACTGGGAAGAGGTCGTGCGACAGAGCCGGATATCGTGGCGATTCATCATGTCTGAGACTGACAACGACAGAGAATGGCTGCCAAATCCGAAACAAGATTGCGTAATTCCAAATCTCAAAGTCAGCAACGAAATGGTCCAATCATGGGGAAGCATCATGGATGAACTTGATCTCGTTCTGAAAGGCGAGCGATTAATTCCATTTTGGCGTAGCCCTGAGTTCGCCAATGATTCGGAGCGCAGCGCGAAAGAACTGATTACACGTGCAGCGCCATTAACAGGAACTGGACTCAATGTGCGGAAAGTCTTCATGGAACCACGCAAGCTTGATCTCGTTATGTGGGTTCAAGGCACCGGCGCAGCACCATTTTTGGAGACAGGTAGATTGACACAAGGTAATGACTGGAACAAGTGGAGGAGTGTCTTCGGTGACAACTTCCCCGGCTTCGCGCTCTTCTTCAATTAGCACCAGCACAACTTGCACGTGCTATCGCAGAAATTTTGATGAATTGAGTTTGAGGGCTTCGATTGTAGCTTTCTGCAGATTCGAATAATATGACTGCCGAAAGTAGTGCAAGACAACTGGCACATGCATGAGCCGATGCCCTTTTGCGATCCGCAGTGGGCGGTGCTCGTCGACCAGATGCCTGGGTACCACACCCTGTCCCAACCCCAAGGCAACGCCCCTGAGAATTCCTTCTATATCATCGACATACGATCGAACAAGCTCAGGACGTTTCTCCCCCTGGGTTTTGAAAAATTGCTCACTTGTTTGATCATTCGGGTCATGATCTAGATAAACCTCGCGCACCGGAAAGTCACGACTCTGTATCAATACGTACTTCTCTTCACCCAGAGCAAGATTCTGTATATTGCTCCGCTCAATGGTTCTATCCATCACAACAAAATCTGACTCGGCACGCTCAAGCACGCCAATCAAATCATCCATTTCATACATATTGAATTCAAACTGAACTGCAGGATTCTCCCGCAAGAGCGGTGCTAGTGCCGGCATGACCACAGAATGCAGCACCGTCGAATACGCCGCAATCCGCAAACGCCCACCGAGTCTGCCATCCGGTGCTTTGACTAGATCGTTCAGAAGTTCGGATTCAAGGTGATCCTTGATCTGGCAATAACGCAATAAGCGAAGTCCAGCCTCCGTCAGCTTCACACCTTTAGGATCGCGCACAAACAATGTCAGCCCCAGATTCTTCTCCAGACTCTGAATTCTCTGGGATAACGCAGGCTGAGTTATATGGATTCGCTCAGCAGCCTGCGAAAAACTCAAGGTCTGAGCAACCATACGAAATGCTTGAAGTTCGTGAGAGGCAAGGTCCACAGGGTTATAAGAATAACTTATGAGTCTATCCAATCCATCAATTTTACTTTATCGCCCCCCTTTCGTAAACTGTTCAGTGTTGAAAGCGGACAAGAGCAGGCGGTTGCTCACAAACAACTTCGCTGAAGGCACAAGTGAGCGCCTCGGCATATAAACAAAACGACTCGTTACGTTCAGGTTGAACGTAATGGGCTGAACACACTCGGAGATTGAGGACCATGATCACAGCAACTGAAGCAAAGCACATATTCACAACAGGTGAGGATAAAGCATTGACGGAAATAGAGGCACTCGGGTTAGCCAGCCAACACGACTTAGCAAATGGGCACGCGTCCCAGGAACTCGCCCTTTCCCAACAACGCATCATCGCAAGCCTGCCGGAGATATGGGCTAAGGCCGCCAAGCAGAAATCGAAAGATGCAGAGGCAATGTTCAAGAACGCGTTCCTCAAATTAGCCAACACACCTTCTTTGATCAATCACGAACATTTCAAAATCTGCCCGACGGCATCAAACTCCATCGACACAGTAGCCACATGGCTCGCTGAGAAGCAACTCAAGACTGCATTGATTGAACCGACCTTCGACAATCTGTTCCTGATTCTAAAGAGAAGAGGCGTCGAGTTGAGTTCTCTTTCTGAAGAGTCTTTGCACAACTTACCCGATACAGCACTGGATTTTTCACCGCTGTCCCAGGGTTCGAATGCCGCATACAAAACTGCGTACAAAGAACTCTTCAAAGAAGTCGATGCCATCTTCCTTGTAAACCCAAACAATCCGACAGGCAAAGTATTGACAAAAGAGCAATTCAGCTCAATCGTCGAAACTTGCGCCGAAACTGGCAAGGTTCTGATTCTGGACAATACCTTCAGGTTCTTTGTGCCGCAACTTTATGATACTTACAAGATTTTGCTCGACTCAGGCGTCACGTTCCTTTCCATTGAGGACACGGGAAAAGTCTGGCCGACCCAGGAAATCAAGGCAAGCTTGCTGTTCACATCAGAAAACATCATCAAGGAAGTCCACATAATCTATGATGAAATCTTCCTTTGCCATTCGAATTTTGCTCTCGGAATTCTTGCTGAATTTTTGAATGACGCACATGTAAGGGGACTTGATCAGGCAGTGTGGAACGGTGTTGCCGCAAGAAGAAAACTGTTCAGGAATAAACTCGCCGGGACGGCTTTGACAATTCATCCAGAATCACTCGACTCAATGATCAGTGTGGAATGGGTAATGATTCAAGATCACTTTAAGCATGATCTTGACCTCAGTGAGTTCTTTCAAGAGAAGAATCTGGTTTTGCTTCCAGGCAGACAATTCTTCTGGAGCAAGAAAGGTACAGCCGCGACGACTAACTTTGCTCGGTTCGCATTACTCAAACCAGAGGCAGAATTCCTGTCTGCAATCGATGTATTAGCAAACGAACTTGGGAGGCTCAACTAATGAATGGAGTAAACTACCCGCTTGGTCATACACAGACGGAACTGGATCGCCTGGATCTGCAAGCAATGCTCCTCCAAGATCCATTATTAGAGAAGCTTGTTTCAGAGGCGAAGTCAGTATTAGAGATAGGCTGTGGGAATGGTTCGAACCTCAAACTGTTACGCCAGTCAAATCCAGATTTCAGATACACCGGGATCGACATCGCACCAGATGCAGTGGCTGAGGCGCGCAAGCGTTTTCACGATGACGCCAATGCACAGTTCATACAAATGGATGGTGCGTCGATTGATCTCCCCAATGAATCCTTTGATCTCGTATTCACAAAATTGGTTTTGTGGTCCATTGGGCCGGCCTGGACAGTGGTCCTGAAAGAGGCATTGCGACTGCTGTCTCCCGGAGGGACCTTCTACGCAATGGAACCAGCCAACGACATGATCGAAATCTATCCCGAAAAACCGGCATTGAAAACCTGGATGAATAAGTGGGACAAAGCAATCTTTAACGCGGGAATGGATACTTACATCGGGAGCAAGGTCGCAACAGGACTGAAGAAAGCTGGATTCAGCCAGGTCGACTCCAAGTTTTTTCCGATCATTGCAAGCGCGAGTGAACAAGACAGGTATTCTGCAATCGTCTCAAATCTGAAGGGATTTTACATGGGACCAGCAGCAGAAATGCTGGGACTTCCAGCCGCCGACAGCGCGGCTCGCACAGCTGCAATAAAGCAGTTGGAAGAATTCGGATCAGACAGCCTGGTTATGGATGCACTCTTCGTTTCCTGGGCCAGAAAATAACATTGAACAATAATCCAGCTCCATTGCACGTCCTTCGCACGCCGACTTTGCTTTCATGAAGTTGCGGAAACGGACCACTAACAACTGAAACTCATAGGAATAGAGGCACCTCAAAAGCGCCTCTATTGCTATATTTCGAGTTCCCGGCGAGCGTCTTCCTCTCCCTCAAAAGCAATAGGCCCTTGACCATCCACGACGGTCAGGGGCTTTCCGGATTTACAAAACCTCAAAGCTTCGGCAGGAAGCACTTCGCAAAGTTATATAGATGTGTAAGTACCAGTAATTTGATCTACAGTGGAGATTTCCAACCAGAGTACTTGCGAACTTGTAAGTCCCATAAGGACTAAAATAGGGAGACACTTAAACGGGAGTCGTTCAAATGTGTAGAAAAATTCTAGACATGAGTCTGCAAGATAGGATCAGCAAAGCGGCTGATTTGGTTCTCTCCAAGTTGCGGACAGGCGGATCGGTCATCCTGTTTTCAGTATCCGCCATTACGCTCCTGTTGAATTCCTGCAGTTCACCGGGCCAGGTACAGCAGAACACCTCGCAAGACCAATCCCCCATGGGTCTATATCGGCAAGCCTCTGACATGCTTAAGAACCGTGACCCGCGGGGCGAGACCGTAATGAGACAAGCTTTAGCTGCCTCGGAAAAGCAAGGGAATCCTCATACATCGATCGGTATCGCTAGCGCCCTGGCTCAATGGCTTTTTGACAAAGAGCGCTACAAAGAAGCAAAGAAGCTCTACCTCCTCATTTGCGATCTAGGAGCAAAAACAAAGAGCTCGCAATGGCAGGCGGAGGGAAGGTTCAAGGCGGCCAGATGTGACGTCAAAGACGATACCGTCACTCAGGAAGATATTGAACTGCTCGAAGAGGGGCTCAAGCTCCAACCAGAGGGGCGGGAAGCCGCAACAGCCAAGCGCACCCTGGCACATGTTTATTCCACGCTCGGTCAGTTTGACAAAGCAGAAGCTGCAATTAAAGATGCTATCGGAAACCAAACTCCCGTTTCGAATGATTTGCTAGAACAAAGCTACTTGGAGCTTTGCCGCGGCAAATACAATGAGAGTTTTGCTTTCCTGAAAAAAGCGCATCAAATGCCAAGCCGGGATGGTAAAACTCACAGCTACTGGAATCTATACAACAGCTGGTTGCAATTTCATGATCCGATTAGCAAAGAGTGGCGAAAGAACATGGCAGTGGCTCGCGAGCTTTTCAATGCTATGGATTATGACAAGCTGGAGTCGCTGGCGGACACTCTCCGAAAGGATCAATGGGTAAACGCAAAGGGATATCGTAGGATCTACGGATTTTATGAAGGAATTCGAAGCGCGATAAGTGAAGAAAGTATGGCTGGTTATGTGCACCATGCCGAGCTTGTTGAGAAATGGTCAAAAGCAAAACCGAAATCAACGGCAGCCTTGATCGCGCTGGCTGATGCGCAAAAATCAATTGCCTGGAAAGCCCGGGGCACAGCCTATGCACAGTATGTCACGGAAGAAGGCTGGAAAGGTTTGGCAACGCATCTTGCTGATGCCGACACCATATTGGAACGGGCAAAAAAAACTGGACCGATCGACGAGCATTGGTATGGCACTAAACTCACCGTTCTTCTTGGGCAAAGCTCTTCAGATGAAGATTATGAGAAAGCGTATAACGAAGGAATCAAAGCATTTCCAACGGCTGAAGAAATCTACTATGACAAGGCTTATTGGCTGCAACCTCGCTGGCACGGTGAGCAGGGCGAATTCGAAGAATGGTTGAAAAATGAGGCGGATCGAATTAGCGGTGACGACGGCGATAGATTCTATGCACGCATTATCTATCAGCTCGACGATGGCGAAATGTACAAGAATCTCTTTCAAGAATTTCCATCGCTCTCCTGGGAGAGAGCCAAACATGGTTTCCAATTGCTAATGAAGGATTTTCCAGAAGCTTTAGCAATCAGAGGGAAGATGCTAAAGCTTGCTGAGAACGCGGGTGATTCGAGCGTAACAAGCCAAGCGGTTTTTGCTAAGCAGTAAGAGGCGGACGGGCTGAGCGCACAAGTGCCTTCGAAACAACTTCGATATTCACAGCTCTGGTACAATCATGCGATTGCTGGAAGGTTTCCAAACAGAACGCGGAGAAGAATTATGTCGCAGCAGGCTATCAAAGAAGCCATTAACAACAAGAAGCTGATTTGTCCAAAGTGCAAGAAACCGATCCAAAAGTACGAAAAGTATGCAGAAACGATCGACGCAGTGAGAGATGGATTCAATGTCCAGGAGATTGATTCGCTTGGCTTCAGAGTTACACTCGTTTGCGCTAACGAAGGTTGTTCATGGAGCGAACGCACTGAGTATCCTTTTGAATATGGTGAAGAGTAGTTCCTCAACTTTGAGCAGCCCGCAGCCTGCGACATAAGTATTAGCGAATCGCAGTTATTCACATTGCAAAGCTGGACGGTGCGGGATGCTCTTATATCACTTCAAACAGTGTGATATCTTTCCCAACACTGCAAGTGGTGGCATACCGTGCTTCGATTACAGGGGATTCGTTTGCACAAGCTCTTTGGGGGCTTAACGCTTGCATGCCTTCTGTAAATCTGGCTCGGTTTGCGGTACCCTTCTCAAACGACGATCACAAGTTTGACGGAGACATTATGGCTGAAGTTGAAGAGCGATTGAAGCAACTGGAAAGCGATCTGGACCAGATCAAACAGCGCAATATCAGAGTTGAAGCTGATAAAGCTTGGGAAACCAGCCCCTACCGAATTGGAAGCATTTGCGCCATTACCTACGCTACGGCCGTCGCACTACTTTACGCCATCAATGCAGACCGCCCATTCTTAGGCGCGCTGATGCCAGTCGTCGGATTTTTCCTTTCGACGCTATCGCTGCCCGCAATAAAACGCTGGTGGATCAAATCGACATGGAAAGATCCCTCTTAAGTAAGCTAGATCTCGGCGGCCAATGCCATGCATAGCCCGTGGATAAACAGATCGCCAGTTGCATTCCCAAAGCGCATAGTCTATATTGCACCCATGCGCGAAGTGAATATCAGCTCTCTCGATCTAAACCTCCTTGTCGCCCTGAAAGCTTTGCTGGACGAGCGCCACGTAACCAGGGCCGCCGACAAGATCGGATTGAGCCAGCCAGCAATGAGCCGAGCACTCGGCCGCCTGCGAGTCATGTTCAAAGATCAGTTGCTAGTCAAAGGCGCTACAGGTATGACGCTCACAGCGCGTGCGAGTGAACTTGTTCAGCCGGTGCAGAAGATCCTGAACGACATCAACCAGATTATGACCGCACCGACATTCGAGCCAGCCGAAATGACTGGCGACATAGTGATAGCGACTCGCGACTACGAAATGGCCGCCGTTCTTCCACAAGCAATCAAAGCAATAGCCGAAGAAGCGCCTGGCTTAACGATAAGAATCGTCCCCATGTTCGGCGACGATCTCAGCCCACTCGATCGGCACGAAGTAGATTTCGTCATAGCTGGCACAGACAGAAAGTCATCGACACTTTCACGAAAAACTCTATTCTCAGACAACTTTATGTGCGTGGTTTCGGCTGAGCAGGGCGTCGCAAAAAAGAAACTGACGATGGAATCCTATCTAGCGATGCGTCATTGCATAATCACTTTCACGAATTATCGCAGCGGCATCGTCGACGCAGCATTAGCTCAGATGGGCCTCGAACGCAAAGCGGTTGTAACCATCCCACAATTTTTGGCAGCATCATACATCGTCGCAAACTCAGATCTAATTCTCACGATACCGCGGGGATTGGGAAAACTCTTCCTTGAATCAAAGCAATTCGCACCACTCGACTTACCTTTTCAGGTCCCGAGCTTCTCAATCTACATCTACTGGCACATTCGCAGCGAAAATAACCCAATCCACAGCTGGGTACGCCAAAAGATCATCTCAATTGCAAGCGAATAAGCCGCTACTTTACTTGCGCCGTTTGGAATTAATGGAAATAAAAATTCCATCCTTCGATATCCAAAATCGACTCATCTTTCCAGAAACTTGGTGTTCCACGCTGACATATAAGGTTTAGGGTGCACCATTTTCTTTCAACTGCCTGCGAGGACAAATTGTTCCAAACAGAATATCTGGGCGCGATTTGATTTAAACCCTGGTCGGAGCAGAATGCACACTACTAATAGGATGATTTTTCCGCGGTCGTTCACTACAGGACTCTTCACAATTGCACGGCCTTCCATAGTGAATAGCTAGGAAAACGACTTTCAAGCCTTGAACTATCGAAATACATGCCCCTCGATACCTAACAATCTAGCACATTCCACGGACCGTCTGTGTGGATCAAAATGGATTAACGGTGCGCATGCATGTAATGGCGTTCTAGAAAATTTCGCGAAACCACTTGGGCAGAGGCTCTGCTTTGAAAATGAGTGTTCCGTTTTGGGAAAAAGCAATTGGTGCGTAAGGGTTGGAGAGATAGCTATTGTCGAAGACCAAGACGCGAGGAAGTTGCTCTAGGGCTTTCCTGAGATTGTTTAGCGAACGGGGATATCGTTCCTCCAACTTGTTTGTAGGAACGTCATGCCCTCCTTGGGTCACACGCATCGCGACTCGTTGTTCCGAGATTTCCCAAGACGACAATCCAACAAAACAAAGTGCAACGTTGTAACCAGCATTGACTGCCGACCTCAGAAAATCAATTTTCTCGCCTACAGGATCTGAAAGAACAGTTTCGAAAGCAAAACTCTCCTTCTGTCGAACCAGCTCCTTTCTTAGCTCGGAGCTCAGGGCTGCTGCTGCATATGCATCGATGTGCAACTCGGCGGCAAGCAAATCAGCGTTGATGAATTTCATTCCAGATGCTTCTATGTGTGCACGGTAAAATGTAGTTTTACCAGAACCATTGGGACCTGCAATTGCGACAATAATTGGGCGCTGATCTAGCCATTCCCAATTCATTGCTTCTTGCGTTTGCCCGACTCTGGGTTCAAGTATTCGATAACCTGAAATTCCCTTCTAACAAACTTTCCGATCGAACGCTTTCCATTCTTTTCCGTGCGCAGCAGTAAATTTGGTTGGTCAGGAATTACTTCATACCGCGGGTAAGGATGCGCATCGAGGACTTCCTTGAGACGACTACGCCCCTCTTCTGAATCGATTGTTGAGATAAGAGTTGATAACGGCCGCAAATCGCCTCGTTTCTTTAATGCGAGCGCCGTATCACCATTAATCAGACCTTCAAGTGCACGACCAATACGGGCCCAGAACTCAATTTGCCCAGCAATTGAGCGCTCGGCAATCTCCGCCGTAAGTCGAGCATCGAGAACTAGTTCATCTGATAATTTCACTGGTTGACTCATAATTGCCATGGTAGCATTTTGCTACCGGCGTTGCAAGCTACAAACTCGAACCGTCAGAAAGACTCCACCGGGCCCGTCGTCTAATATCAGGATCTTCTTGCGATTGCTGCGCCTGTATTGCTGCGGTGTCCGCGCAAACACAAAACCCCTTATACCAGCGATAGGGCAATAGCGCAGGATCTGGAACGATTGAAGAGAAAATGCTTGAGCTCCAAGCTCGAAAGAAGGCACCTTATTGCCACATTATTGCCTTATGTTAAAAACAGGCTGATGGATGTGGGGATAAAATCTTATGGCAGAAATCGAAAAGCCAGCAAATGAACGGGTTGAGGGACAAGCACTTGAGCCATCTGCTGCAAATCCCTTGGAGAGAGCAGCAACCACGACGCCGCAAGATAATGCACTAATCAGAAGCATGCGCAACACTGAGGTACCGAATGGATTTCCCTCGCTGGAGACTGCTTTCGAATCCCCGAAGAACGCAGAGACCAAACTAGAGAATGAATTGAATTCACTCGCGGACTTAGATCGCTCTTTCTCGGGCATGGATAAAGATAACGATGGTCGAATTACAAAGAAAGAACTGGATGCCTATAAACCATACAACGAAAGCAGCAAGGAAAACAAAGCATATCTCGACAAGCATTTTGCTGAAATGGCAAACTCGCAACCATTAGATCATATCGTAATGTCAGGACTGGCAGGTAAAGACGACCCCTTACTTGCTCAGGCTCAATCTGTAATCAAAAATGAGCTTGGTGATTATTTGGAAACTGCAAGCAAACAAGCCCTTGAATATGGATTGAACAGGTTGAAGTCGGCGAACACCCGGCCTAGTTACAGAGCTGAGCAGGCAGAGCAACAAGAAGCCGGAGCAGCTCGGGCATTGGCAGCGTTTGACAAACTTGCCACCAGGTCTGACGATCCAGAGCGAAAGAATGGATTGGATACCAAAGCACTTAAGACGCTGGATACAAGCAAAATAGAAGATCCCAAATTGGCAGAAGCAGTAAAGGAACTGCAAAACTCTTACGGTTTGGATAAGAATAACGATGGCAGTTTAACCAAAACTGAAATTGCAGATCTAGCAAATCGATTCAAGAACGATTCGATCTTGAAAGATATCGCGAAGGATAAAATCGCAAAACTGGATTATGCAATTGCCAATTTTGACAAAATACAAGGACTTGCTCCGGTAAAAGGAGAACTCCAACCATCAATTGATTTGCGTACGTTAGCACGCGATAACAATGACCCTGCCACTAAATTCCTGAACAGCAAGGGTTCATCCATCGACAAAGATGGCGATGGAAAACTCACAAAAGAAGAGCTTGAGCAATTTAAGAACACAGCACATAAAGAAACAACAGAAGCAAAGGCAGAGGACCAGAAACAAGCCCAAGAGCGCGAAAAATCAATCAAGGCGCTAAGTGATGTCATTGCCAATTACGACAAAATCAAGACAGCAAGTCAAACAGATACTTCAATCGGGATATCGTATAAAGACATTCAGGATCAGCGCACAAAAGTAATTGCCGACGGTTTGAAAGAAGCAGCCGCCGCCGACAAACCAACCATATCAAAGACCCTGGAAAGCGCCTTGATTTCAGACATTGCTGGTGGAGGAGCAAGATCTGTAAAAGAACTCGAACAGCAATACAATAAGTTGCTAGCCGCTCATGGGCTTGAAGTAAAAATCGATCATCGAATTGCGAATGGTCCTCACGGAAATAGCGCCAGAGAAGGCAAACTGAGCTTAGTGAATCAGAAGTCAGGAAAGACATTAGCAAGTTTCGACTATTCATACGACACTCTGCGTAGTTGATGCGCTGACCGGTTTTGGATCGAGTCCCCTGGCTATGTCGCCGATCATCATGCAGGTTTCTTTTCGTGCAGCTTCAAATGACATTTGGCTACACTTACCAATGATGTATCGCTTGTTTGAACCATCCACACGCTTTTCCAAAGTAAGATTTGTACTTTGGCGAAACGCGAATTGCGAACCCCGTAATATCTTCATCACGATAGAAACGGAGTAGATGGACGCAAAGCATTACGCGCGGCTCGGGTGGATCGCTGCATTCGTTACCGAATGAGATATTTTTGCAAAGCTAAATCAATTCAGTGTTGTTCCGAACAGCCAGCAAGCGGAATGACGAACGGGAAATTTCCTCTTATTCTCATCGGCGGAAATGCTAGTTAAGGTATAGTAACTGCTTTCCTTAACAGTTGAGATAACTAGTGGTGCGAATATTCTTGCCTACATTGCTCCTTCTTATTTTTTTCTTTCTGGTCTCCACAGGCGCAGCCAAAGCATGGGACGATGCGTGGAGAGACCAGTATCCGGTCGGCTCGAACGTAATTGCGTCACCTGTTAGTGACAGCTCTGACTGGCGGAAAGCCACTGTTGTGGAGAATGTCCCCGGCGGGCTGTTGCGGGTGAAAGTGGAAGCAGGGAACGGGCGTCCGGGTGGCGTGTACATCATTTCTGGTCCTAGCGATATTAAGCCGCTCACAGCCTCAATCCAAGGTGCTCCGGTCAATGCAACTCCTGCCAATGCAACTCCTGCCAATATTGCTGCTCATAGTGCACCGCATCACACCTCAACATCGCAAGGTGGAAACTCATTCTCGAGATCCGCGCTTTCTAGTTTCAAGATAGGTGAAACCGTTTGGGTATCGCCTGTTAGCGATAGCACGGATTGGCGGAAAGCGACTGTGGTGGAGAATCCCCCAGGTGGACTGTTAAGAGTGCAAGTAGAAGCAGGGAACGGGCGCCCGGGTGGCGTGTACATCATATCTGGTCCGAGCGACATAAAGCCTTACACCGGTGCAGTGCAAACTACTACAGCTGCTGCTACGGGCGTACCAATTATTACAGGTCATGCTGTTGCAGCTACTGGCGTACCAACTAACATATCAACTGCTGGTAATTTATCCGTCGGCCCCGCACCAGCTACGGTGAAAGATACTTCGCCAAAACAACCGGGGCAAAGTTGTTGTCCTCCTCAAGCGGATTTGTCTGGTACATCTTTGGAGGCAATCTGTAAACAGACAATTCGTGATCGCTATATGGAAAACGGAAGATCTTTTGATGTGGGACGATATCCTGCCACGATCACCTTTCACAATTTCTCTATATCGGGACCTCGCCCATACAGAATGCCCGGAGCTTATGCCTATCACACTGGCAGTCCCGACGGACCCGGCGGAAAACAAGGCACACAAGTGTACGACGTAAAAACGAAGTACACGGTTTGTGTCGACGAACAACCTTCAACTCAATACGGCTACAAGGGTTATGTGAACTTCGCCGATCACGACACGACATACTTTGCGTTCAAACACTACCAGACGGGCGAGTGGCTTCTTAATCAAGACTCTGACAAAATCGATCGACGGCAGGTTGCAAAATAAGTTCTGCAGGATTGTTTTGTCAGTATAAGCGTTCCACCAAACACATGCTTGAAAAATAGCTCGGCTCTGATCAAGCTATCAATGCAGCTAGAACAAGGGAGAGCGGAATGCATCCAGCGAGAGATGAACGAGAATTGTAGGCACCACTGTTGCCTACGCGATTTCTACACACTATCTTGCAAATCGACTCCAGTTCGTGTTCTTCCATCGGGAGCTAATTTCGTCTTCTACTAACTAGCCTACATAGCTTCCCGAAGGATTTCATCGACTCGATTGTCTTAGTTCCGGCACGACAACTAATATACTGACCAAATAATGTGACATTTTGGAACCGTTCCAGACCTTCTGGCAGTTTATTCTGTTTCCATCGGCAATGGAGGGGAAACAAATGGGCGAGCAAGCTGAAAAATACGCAAAAAGCGTCATAAGCCACTACGACACACACGCAGAAGCTGGAAAGTTCGTAAAGGAAAATTCCGTGGCCTATATGGTTGAAGAATACATGCAAGACATCAAAAATGGTAACTTTCAAAAGTGCAGCAACGAAATAATGGCGCCAAATCTGGCTGCGCTAAAGAATGCTCTCGAGCCATACGGAGTCACCAATCTCACAATCGTCGATAGCAATCACAACCATGTTGTCGACAAGGGCGACAAGATCAAAATGACTGTTAAAGAGCAAGGACTTTTCTTCAGCGGCGACGTTGACAAGGAGATGAGGATTGGTGAGTGGCATGGACCTGCTTTCAGAACGGAATCGGGAATGAAGAAAGAGGACAGCAGGCTCGGCTTCAAGGACAACGGTGCGCATGAGGAACTCATTCTGACACAAGGATCCGCCTTCTTTTTGTTAAATAAAGAATCCAAAGTGTTACACGGCAAGAAAGCCTCAGTCGAAAAGTAGAATGCTCCCTAGGCGCCCTTCATCAATGCAGTCGTTGAATTCAACTGGCACAGAGCGATTGCTAGATGGTTAACTAACTTTTGTCTGCGCAGCCAGGCGACGGAGAACTGGCAGTAGTTGTGCGATCGTTTGGTAACGTTCGCTGCATTCGAGCTGTGTGCAGGTTTCAACCAATTCAGACAATTCTTCCGAAATAAATTCATTTAGCGCACGCGGGCTGGACTGGCTGAGTGCCTCAGGCTCTGCGCCCGTGAGCAAATAAAACACTGTGCAACCGAAAGCGTATATGTCGCTTTGAGCAGTTGCTTTACCGCGAAGCTGCTCCGGGGCGATGAAGGCGTGCTTGCCGACGAAGGTGCCGGTTGCGTTTCCGATTAGTTCATTTGCTGCTCCAAAGTCAACGATGACAATTTTTCCGTCATTGCGCAAGACAATATTATCTGGTGTCAGATCTCTATGAATTATTGGTTCTTCTCTTTCGTGCAAGTACTTAATTGCCAGTGCTATCTGGACAGCCCACTCAAGTACCTCGCTCTCCTTTTGAGGTCCATTTTGTTGAACCATTTGGTGCAAGTCGATTCCATTCACGTATTCGAGCAACATGTAGTTCCGCTCTCCTTCGGTAAAGCAGTCCAGGATTCTAACGATGCTAGAATGTTCGACACGCATAAGCAGTCTCGACTCTCGTTCGAAGAGTTCCTTCGCTTTCTGCTGGACACTTTCAGAGGCCAACTTTGGAATCATTGCTTCTTTTAGAACAACCAATTGCTTGCCGTCGACCTGGCAAAGATATAGAGCCGACAAGCCACCTGAGGCAAGCTGACGCACAACCTGAAGTGTGCTATTGCGAAGCACTTTGCCTGTTTCAAGTGGGACATAGTTGGTCGGAGCAAAACGTCTGCCGAGTTCTTCTTCCCACAGATCCGTGTGGCTCGCTGTAGATCCTACTCGCGCCTCAGCACGCAACGCTGATTGTAAGCTCTCAAGACTCGGATGGTACGAGGACGGTGACCACATCTGTGTTGCAAGTAATAATTGTTCGACAAAATCAGGCTCTAGCTGATTCAAAGAAATTTTTACCGGTCGTCCCTTTTTGCGATTTATTGTGATGTAGGATTTGCCAATATCGCTACTGCTTACGATTGCTTTTACTGAGTCCACACTCTTCCAGGCAATGAAGGAATTGAAAGTCAGCCCCGTTCCCATTATCACTGGAAGCTTTATTCCTTGTTTATCGACAATAAGACTGTCATAGGAAGCTAGCCGTTTTAGCAGTAACGAGCAAACGCTGAAGCTCATTAGGGCGAGGACGAAGTAAATGAATTCCCAGACGCGCACAGGATCGTGCTGCTGCGTATAAGAAACAACTCCGCCAATACAAACCAATGCTAAAAACGGAGCGACTATACCCCACAGGGGAAAGGTGCCACTAAGACCTCTATCTAGCACATTTCTCAACGAACTTTTGGTTTTCGTTCTGACAACAAGTTCTGCCATCTACTGCAATACCTCCAGTTCCTCTTTATGCACCTCTGGTTCCAGACAAATTGACACCGGTGCTTCTCCAGCGATCGTCTCGGTCTCTCCATTGATTTCTTGCAGCTCGTCGACGATTGTTTGAAACGCAATCGTATTTTCTGCGCTCGTCGTTGTTGCATTATTTTCTGACACTTGCACTCGTGGATCTAGACATTCTTTTTTTTCCGCCTCGGCATCGACTCGCGATTCGCCTGCGTGTAACGCATGTTCTATGTCTTGAATCGATTGGAATCGTTTCTTCAAATCAAGAGCTGTTGCGTCTTTGATTATTTGGTCTAATTCTTTGCTGATTGCAACATGCTCAGCGATTGGAGATGATTGTGAAATTGGTGCTGGATCTTTGCCTGTCAATAAATAAAACAAAGTAGCGCCGAATGCATAAAGATCGCTTTGCGTGTTTGCTTTCCCTCTGAATTGTTCCGGGGGCAAGTATGCATGTTTACCAACAATGGTTCCAGTTGATTTTGCCAACATGTTTTGGGCGACGTTGAAATCAATAACTTTCAGTCGTCCCTTAGAATCGAAAATCAGATTGTCGGGGGTGAAATCTCGGTGCACAATCGAATTCTCATGTAAGAATTTGAGTATCTCGCACATTTGAAAAGCCACTTCGCGAGCCCGACTTTCAGAAAGTGGGCCTTCCCGCCTCACCAACTCGCGGAGATCACAACCGTCAAGATGTTCAAGCACAAGATAGGCCCGGTGGTCATCCACGAAATAATCCAGCAGCTGCACCACACCAGGATGGTTCAGCTGCTTGAGAAGTGCCGCTTCTTTCTCGAATCCCTCGAGAGCCTTGCGCCGTAGCTCCCCACTTCCGAACACTGGAATGATTGTTTCTTTGAGAACAACATTCTTCCTTGCATTGGTATCGGCATAATCATCTGCGTTGGATTCGAGGGAACGGCACAGATAAGCAGTGCCCTGTCCCCCAACCCCAATACTTCTTAGAACCTCAAAGCGATTAGTTGCAATTAGCTGTCCTGGTTCCAGCGGGTCCAGAGTCTTCCTCTCGGGTGCTTGTGTCAAGGACTGTAGCCAGATTTCAGTGTAGCTCATATCGGATTTCGGAAGCATTGCCTGAGTTAGATTGTGATCGATCTTGCCGTGGGGAACGAAGCGTTCCAAATGTTTAAGCAAAATTCCTCTGTCTTCTGTTGTTAGACAGTCCAAAGACACATCTGTCTTTTTACCATTAGCCCTTTTGAGTTGAATAACGCCTGGTCCCTTAGTCGTTTTCTTGAGATCGATGTTTGTGACGTCTTTCCAAGAAATGCTCGCCACTGGCAGCGAAACCTCCCCAAGGCTTAATGCCAGAGATAGCCCCCGCGTATCGGCTTTGACAAAGTTTGGACTCAATAGCGCACGCAAGACCAAGAAGATGAATGCCACCAGCGAACTGATAGCAGCGATCGCGATAACTATATTCTGTGAAAGTAGACGCGACGACTCAAAGACCTCACCTGCACTTCTAAAAGTCAGATCGCGAATGCCTTCGAGAATCTGGATCATGAAGGCGTGCATATTCAAATTCTCAATTTGCGTCACCGCATGAGGTTGAAGGCAAACGAACATTCCTGCAACCATGTTCATCCAGAATGTACCGAGGAGAATAAATACAATTACCGGACCCACCCGAGCCCATGAGTGCGCAGAACTCTTGAAAGCATCAATCGATTCGTCCAGCAGTTGGCGCGAGTGGTATGACAGCGCAATTTTGTCGGATTTTGAATTTATTTTCCTTTTTGCGCTCTGGCATTTCATCAACGTATTGAGCACAGGAGATGTATTCAATGTTGAATTGCGCGCATCCAGGTGTTTTAGAAGCGTCGCAGCACCCTCACTATTCAAACCGTTAAGGCTCAGCTTCAGTTTGCGCCCGGATTGCTGTGTGAGACACAAAGAGTTGGGCAAAAACTTTCCTTTTTTATAGAGAACATCGACATCTACGATGGAGACGATCGGAATCGCCCGATAACCAAAGTAAATGAACTCGTCGTCCATCCGAATCTTGCGTTTGAGTAGATCTTCAAGAAAGTAACCGACGAACAAGCAGATCATTACCCCGTAGCCGAGCTGTGTCGGTACATTTCCAAACGCTCTGCACAAAAAACCAAAAATTGGGATTGCCACGATTGCCCAAAGTGGCACCAGCGTGATTGCTTTTTGCCAAAGAAACACATGGGACTTGAAGTCACCGTAATCAATCGTTTTTGATTTCTGTATGTTAGTCATTTTGTTGTTTTTCGTGAGTATATGTACTCTTTATATTGTTATTGGTGCCGCGCGCCGCAGTTGGATGAGTAAAGCCAAATAGAGGTCCAGGGCTAGAGACTTTGGCTTTGCCGTTCTTGAATAATTCTAGTTTCGCGAATTTCTTGTGAAAAACGAGTTCTCCCCTGGTATTTATGTACCTCCACCAACTTCCATCCCAGACAGCTGCATATCCTTCTTGGAACGGCGTAGCGAAAACAAATCCCCTGGGAAATGCCAGTTGTCCTTTGGTATTCAAGAAATAGAACTTGTTATCAATAACGACGGCTCCGAGTCCATCTTTTAGCCAGTCTCCTCTCGAATCGGCGACTATGGACTCAACTTTTGGTGTTTTGATGGGTGTTCCATTACTATTAATAAAGCTCAAAGCTCCATTGTTGGTCACCGCCATTAGATCGTCATAGGGAGTGATGGAGTCATATTTGGCTTCCAGCAATGTTGTTCCATCTGGTTTGAGTATTCCGTATTTATCGCCATCCAGTCTTTTCCCGTGCGTATCGTATTCGTCTCCACGAAATGCTTTGCTTTTTTCAAAAACAGCATAGCCGCGGTTGTATGATTTGATGTCGTCGTATTGCGCTCCAAAGATAATCTTGCCGTCCGCATCTGCTAGTCCGTATTTCCCGTCTTTGCAAAGCAAGAGCATTTTGTCGTTATCAATTCCAGTATCAGAGAATAATTCTTGACGGTAAAAGTATTGAGGCTCGTCAAAGTTCAATGGTCTTATCGAGTCATACTCCGGTTTGATAACGAAGCCGCCCTTTGCCAACGTAACAAATCCATATTTGCCATTCTTCTCGACAACGAGGCCGTTGCCTGCTGGTGACGGGGCTGTTCTTGATTTGGAGCTTTCCAAAACTTTTCCGTTGCGGTCAAGAACAAACTGATCAGAACCGATGGAAGCTGAGCCGATTCCGTTTTTGAATGCACCAGCAATGTCGTATTGAGCGGGAATTCTCCAATTTCCTTTCTTATCTATGAACCCATTCTTTTCCTCTTTGCCGAGGGGTTTTGCTGCTGCTAATCCGTCGCTGAATGCGGATACGTCCGCGAATTTCGGTTCTATGACAATCTTCCCGGATTCATCTGCAAATCCATATTTTTCCCCACCCCAGGTGGATTCGGCGATGCCGAACAAACCCTCGCCAGCATCTTCTGCGGCAAAGCTGATATTTGCAGGTAGTTCAGGACGAGCTTTCTCATAGGTGACGTGTCCGCTTTTATCTAGGTATCCAATGCGCTCAATCAGCGGCTTCAGGTCCAGCGCGCTAAGGGCGACAATGCTGGCAGAAAAAATAAAACAAGTAGCTACAATGATTCGATGTCTCACGTACCCAGGAGAGTTATTTCGTCTGAAGGCACTTTGTTTATCGAGGTCGAGTACGCTCTTAGAAAGTTCATCGTAGCGGTGGTGATTCGGACCCTCCTCTGTTAAATTGAATCCTTGTTCCAGCTCCCGTCTTGCCTTCTTGGAGAGAAACTGAGTCTGCTCTCCGCCATCTCCTTGTTGTTCTTTTCCGGTGCCCTTGCTGCTCTTTTCTGAGTCATGCATGCCATCCTTTGTGTTGCCACGGTCTTGATCGCCGGAGCCAGGATCTTCAGAACAGTTATCTGACGACTTAAGTGTCATTGTAGGCGTTTCAGCTTCCATGTAATTGAGAGCTGTTGATTTCGCGCCATCAGTTGAAGATTCATTTTTCTCTAATTCAGTCATTCATGTGGTCCATGCATGAAGGGCATACTAAAATTCATGCCCAAATCAAGAAGGTTTCCAAAGCTCGTTGTAACAGATTTGAGCGAATATTGCCTTCCTAAATACTCGTTAATTTGTACTGACTCACACAACCCCGACTCATAAGGTCTAACAAGCTTCTGTAGGAACGATTGTAGTCCTACAAAAATCTCAAAGTCCATAGGGGCTAAGAAGGAACATGACATCGGGGGATTTAGGCTTTATCCATGGTTCTTTTGTAGATGCACGCATTGCCTTGCAATCGCAAGCATGCTTTAGCCAGGATCTGCGATCGACCCGAGAAAGAGAATAGCGCCTGTGGACGAATCCCTGATGCCGAGTACGAAAGGATGATCTGCGATGAATTCCTTGGGAGGTGGAGGTTCTTTAATGGTGCCGCAGGTGTTTACTCCCATGATTACTCCTGTGGCAGCTGCCGCTTCGGTGCCCTTTTCGTTCACCTCAATGAATGTTTTGTGCAGTACCTCTTCTATCCATGCTTGATCGTGAGGACCAAGGCTTATCATTTCGCTGAAATTGGCCTTTTCTTTATCGAAGGCAATATTCATTCCCATTGATTTTAGATTGTCGCCAACAGTTTTCGCCATCTCCACCTTAAAGCGCGGAAGAACGATATGTACGCGCTCTGAGGCGAAGGCACCGGTGATGCTGCTCCAGTCAGATTGAGTGATGTCATTGAGAAAGTCTTCGTACATTTTTTCGATTGACCTCTGCCATGGTGCACGGAAAGAGCCCGGTTTTTCGTCGGGCAGAAATAGCCACATATCGAATCTGGCTCCGGAACCATAGGGCAATCTCAATGCTTGAAAGTCTTTTCCTTTCATGTAGTATGTATAGCGTGTATCTTCCATCATAGGAAGCTTTTTTTTGTTACCGCTGAGAAGCGTGAACTCTTTCTGCTTTGTTTCTTTCTGCTCGAAGGGGCTGTACCATCCGCCCTTGAAGTAAACAGCGTTCAGTATTACTAACTTACTGGCAGGTTCAAGGTGATCGATGATAGTTCGAATTCTCCCCCTGGTTTTATTCGAAACCCAGTCGTTAATGGAATTGACCGTGCTTGCTTTCGAAAAATCGGCGCTCCTAATTTCGGCGTCGTAGAGTTTTTGGTTCTGGCTGATGAATGTCGGTTGTACGAGTGTTCTATTGTCCGTCCAAATGCTGTCTGCAATATTTATTGTGACGTCGGCGTCTGCGCCCTTGAGGAGTTGTTGAAGTAAGGAATTATGGCTGTTTCTTATTTCTCCCGTAGGGACGTTCGACAGCCTTAACGTGTTTAACATCGCATTCTTCGTACTCCCGCTAGCGCCCCCAGCGGCCATAGCTAACGCCAAATTGAGTCCAGTGGGTGAGATAACAATGTTCTGGCTACAACCTTTTTTCAACAAATGTTTGAGGAGATCAAATCCGAAAAGATTACTGGCAGAAACAACTGCAGGATTAGGTGGTTTCAATGGAGAACTTGCTGTTTTCCCAGAATTTGTGGCTGGTATTATGGAAGGGATAGTTGTTGCTGCTTTCGTGGATTCTGTTGAGGCAACTGCTGGCTTAGGCGCTTGATGAGCCTGATGGACCTTCTCCGGCTTCGAACTTTCAGCGTGGGTTATTGGTGGCAAAGTAAGCATTGCGAAAAGAATAGCGCATGAATGAGGTGCTAACTTTACGCTCATGGGATTTTTCTCCGCAATTATTTCAACTGACCAGCGACATTCTAACTTTTGATTTGCCTACAAGTGTACACCTTTTTCTGCGTTTTTCGGCAAGGGGCGTGCTTCGCGTGTAGCGAACGCAGCTAGTATAGGCCTAGAATCGGTTTCGGTAGCTAGCACCAAAGTTGGTACACAGTCGCCAATGACATGACGGCGCGATAGATGATCTTCAATCAGGGCTGCTTATGCCTTAAAGCTCGGAACGAAAGATTAGTTACTAGGTTTCTTATTAGCTCGCAATTCCCTTAGATGACTCAGAAAGGATTTATGCTCTGCGGAACTCAATCCTCTTTGCACTGTATCCATCATTAGTTCATATCTCATGCCGAAGAGCGCAGATTTATGAATCCACAATCCCGGAAAAATCCTTGACTTGAATATGCCTTTGCTTGGCTTAATTGACGTGCCATTGGCAAGATCAAACCAGAACAATTCCTCGTCCTGCAAACTTATGACTAAATACTCAAGGACTCCAGCTTGCTCATAGCGCTTACGCTTAACATGCAAGTCCATGGACCTACTGCTGAAGGAAATCTCCGCCACCAACTCTGGTGCTCCCTTTATGTAAGGACCACTCGCCTTTCGTCCTTTCTTGTATATGTAATCACTGGTCTGCCCCTGATATTCAGGCAAAACCCTTAGAGTCATGTCAGGCTGAACCTCATCGGATTCGCCCAAAATCACAGTGGCGTCAATCAGAGCCTGGACACCGGGTGTATATGCCCGATAAGCACCAAACAATGCAGCCAATTCCGTGTGGATATCAGCATGGAACTCTGACAAGGGCTCGCAGACGTAAACAGTACCGGCAAGAAGCTCGGCTCGAAAACAATCTGGTTTTTGCTCATAGAGCGTGTGAAACTCCTCTTGGCTCATATTGTCGCCATTTCGGATGTCCTCGAAGGTATTGAAAGTCGTGAAAGTCTTCATGAAACATCTCCTCTTTCTGCGAAACTTGGCTCCGAAGAGCCTTCTACTAGAAAGACGCTAAATTCAGGTCAAGAGTTCAAAGTCATTATACCGATAGAAATCGAGTAACAACAATTTCTTGCCGACCAAACACAAGCATTTATCGGAGATTTGCAGAGAACGGGCATGCATTAGACGATCTATTCGCCAAAAACTATCCTAAGCCTGGAGGCGGAGGTACACAAATTACTCGGATTAACAATCATCACTCTTGAGCACATTCAATGGGCTACTTACATTTTGCTGCGATCGACACCTCGACACACATAAGCAGCGATGGTGACATATCGGCTACATATCCCCGAAAGCTAGCATTGAGTGCTAATACCAATTCTTGCGGGCTATCTCTACTTCAAGTATTCGAAGGCTTCGTTGAGCTTTTTTTGAATAGCAGGATTTGTCGCTTCGTTCATACGTGAAACTGCTTCAAAAATTGCCTTGAGCGCGCTTTCTGCTTTGGAAAGTCGCTTAGAAATCTCGTTGTCAGTCTTGTTAAGCTGATCAATGTGGTATTTAGCATCAAAATCTTCGGACATAAAACCTCCCAAGTACCTTCAGCGCCAGAAGTATATCTTCTTTAAATCATGCCTGACTCGCAGTTAATGCGGAATTGCAGCTGTGTTGAATTCGGTCATGCAGAGGAGAGAGAGAACAGTGTTCGTGCTCAAGACGGATCACTCTTGCTGTTAACAGTGAAGGGTCAAAGAGCGACAACAGAGTCGCGATGATAGGATTGCTTCGACGCAAGTGACCCTGCTTTTTTTCAACTTTACTCCAAAATATTATGTTCGCCGGAACCCACAAACTGCGATGGATTTACGAAGGTGCATTGCTCGTAGTCTCCCAGATTGCGTTAACCGGGACTGCGTCGAACTTATCGCCAAATGCAAGCGTCTCAGAGCCGGTGTAAATGACAATTCCTCTGTGGAGCTTAGCTCCAAGAGCTGCTTCCAACGAACGCAGACCTTTAAAACTATTGTGGTCAACGCTTGCGGAGGTCTTACATTCAATACCAACCAAACGTCCGTCTCTAGACTCCAAAACGAAATCTACTTCTTCACCTGTTGAAGTCCTGTAATGATAAAGCTTCGGTCTAGTTTTGCTCCATGATATTTGTTTGCAAAGCTCCATCATCACAAAATTTTCAAAGACGGGACCCAGTAAAGTGTGATTTGCTCCCATGAGTGAATCAACATTTTGTCCAAGCAAGTGACACAGCAGTCCGGTATCATTCAGGAATACTTTTGGTGATTTTACAATCCGCTTCCCGATGTTTCCAAACCAAGGTTGAATAGGAACTGTAAGAAAGACAGCTTGCAAAAGCGACAGGTATCGCTTGAGACTTGTATTCGGAATTGTGAGTGAACGCGAAAGATCCGAAGTGTTGACCAGATTGCCAGCACGCGACGCGATTAATGCCAATAAATTCGGAAGCATTGTGATTCCTTCAATATTGCTCAGATCACGAACGTCCCGCTCTAATATTGTTTTCAAATAGCTCTCGTACCAAATAGTCCTTGCAGTTTCGGTCGGTCTCATCAAAACTTCTGGATAACCACCTGCAACTATTTTCTGGAGCAGCGCTCCCAATTTAACACCTTTGACTCTTTTGATTTTCTCTTTCTGAAAAGCGGAATCAACAAATAACTCATGGTAGCCATTCATCTCCCCCTGAGACAATGTCCAGAGCGAATGAATATCCATTCGACCAGCAAGTGAATCGGCCAATTTTGGCAAACCAAGAACACTAGCAGAACCGCTCAAAAAGAATCGGCCAGGGCTTTTGTCCTGATCAACAATTTCTTTCATGGGCAGGAAGAGTTCGGGTGCACGTTGTATTTCATCGATAATGACTGGTCCGTTAAACTGCTGCAAGAATGATTTTGGCGTTCGCTTCGCTGCATCAAGCGAAGAAAGATCATCAAGACTCACATAGACTGGTTCGTCAGCCCCTTCAAACAGCCCCTGGAGTAAAGTGCTCTTTCCAGTCTGCCTGGCCCCATTTAGAAGAATCACTCTGGAGACCCGCGAAGCCTCCAGCAGCATAGTTTTCAGATTCCTCGGATATAGCATTTCTACATTTTAACCACCAAGCGGCTAAATTTCAACCACCAAACGGCTAAATTTCAACCAGGAACTGGCTAATTTATCCGAGAGACACGTCTTCCAAAAGAGATGAGTATTCATGCTCCACGGATCACTCTTGCTCGGGAACCATGAACAGCCAAAGTGCGAAACAAAGTCGTGATGATAGAATTTCTTCAAGAAGAGATTTAAGAAGAGATTCAAGATCTAAAATAATGAGGCTGTTGAGTGCATCACAAGACCAAATTGAGACAGAGCCTTGCAGTGTTTTACGCAATGAGCTGCATTCTTTCTTTTGCCATCGACACAAAATCAGTCCGAGCGAAAGAGGCGCAAAACTGTGCTGCGGAAACACTAGTGGTGAAAGCTAGTAAGTCCGCGCATAGCAATGGTCCGTCGGCAGGAACACAGGCTCTCTCTATCTCAGTTGAGAATACATACAGCTGGCAAAACAACATGCCTTCACCGGTTCCAATTCGAACTAGTGGTCAAACGACGCTCGTCACACTTAAGATCAAGAACATTTCAAAAGCAAAATGCGAGTTAAACTTGCAATCCAAGATCGTGGTTGATGGGTCCTTGCAAGAGATGGGTCCAAGATTCGAGACATACATATCAAATGAGGCCCTCGCCCCTGTGGTACGCTCCTTTTCCTATGACAAGAAAGGCATTCTTCGAGAGACTACGCCCGAATCGTCAAAACCAAAATACAAAGCCCCTCTGCCTCCGGCACAGTTAGACAAGTCCGGCACGAAACTGACCTTAGGAGCAAGTGAAACCACGATGGTTACTGTGAGAGTTTTGGGAGTCGGGTCCTCAAAAAATCTGGTGCTGCTGTTACAAAACAATTCCCAAACACTCAAGGTCCCCGTGAAGATGCCACAAGTTGAGCAAGTGGATTGATCAAAGTCCTCTGGACTCTCTAACGGAATTGACTCCGAATCCATCGACGGGAATCTATGTACCGAGCACCACCTTCGGTGTCGAGAACATCTCTTTCTGCAACTTCAAAACTCGGGATCTGTCGTATTCATCCTCGACTTTAGTGTATTTGCCGGTCAAATCATCCTTCTGCAAGACATCTGTTCCTTTCTCGGTCTTCACTACTTTGAAGCTATTCAAACCGTCTGTAAAGTCGGCCATTGAGGATTTTCCACTATCAACTTGCTGTCCCTCAAATCTTCCATCGGCGGTAAAGGATGTGCGAACGCGCAAACCATCTTTTGTGCTCACATCCGAAAAGATGACCTTGTTGTTGAAGTAAAAGTCAGTCTGCGTTGAGCCATTTTTTGTAGTGAATGTCCTGGGTTTAGAATCACTGAGCCCAAAAGCCAAATCACCTCCATCAATCTGCAGATTGGTAAGGTAAGCGTCTGCAGTTCCTCGCGAAGCTTGTTCACTCAGCCTCAAATTTAGTCTGGCAGAATCGTCGACAACATCTGCAAAGGAAACCGGTGCAGACAGCGCGCTGCCTTCCGCTTTGAAAGAGGCACTTTCGGAGAATTCTGGCATACATACAACTCCTTTGGAATCCGGAATCCTAATTTATAGGCATGCCATAACAGTGATCGGTCCTAGTAGGGGCGTTTGCGGGTCGCAGCATTAACTGATGACGTTTCATCATATATCGTGACGGTGAACGGTCATAGTTAGGACAAGAGCCAAAACTACAGACCCACGTATTTGTCCTCTTAGTCTTCTTTGAGGGTGAGCAAACGCAAGCCGTTGAGTAGAACAACTAGGGTGCTGCCTTCGTGGAGGATGACGGCGCTGCTTACTTGTACCCAGCCAAAGATGGATGCGAGAACGAGGACTGCACCAACCGCAATGGCTACAAAAACGTTTTGATGGATTGTTCTGGTCGCTTCGCGAGCTAGCTTGATAGCAAATGGGAGACGGCCTAGTCCGTGGCTCATCAGTACAATATCTGCGGTTTCAAGCGCGACGTCGGATCCAGTTCCGCCCATGGCTATGCCGATCGTAGCTGCGGCCAATGCTGGTGCGTCGTTAACACCGTCGCCAACCATTGCCACGCCGGTGTCCGCTTTTGCAAGCGTGCGGAGTTTGGCGACTTTTTCTTCTGGCAATAATTGAGCAAAGGCTTCGTCGATTCCAGCTTGTTGCCCGATAGCATCGGCAACACGCTGATTATCTCCGGAGAGCATTACATTCTTTTTGATGCCGAGTGATTTCAGCGCGGAAAGGGCATTTTTTGCTTCCGGCCGAATCTTGTCAGCGACGCCAAGAACGCCCATGAACTTGCTACCATTTTTCACCACAATTACGGTCTGTCCAAGCTTCTCTAGGTCCTCCGCTTGGGTCTTCAGCTCGGCAGGAACATTGTCGTTTTCGAACATCTCCATGCTGCCTAAGCTAATCTCGGTGCCTTCCCACTGTGCGCGCAGCCCTTTGCCGTGAACAGCGGTGACTTGGGTGCAATCACCGTACTTAACACCGCGTTCGTTCGCCGCCTTGACGATTGCGATTGCTATCGGATGAGTCGAGTGAGACTCAGCAGTCGCCGCGATCTTGAGCAAGTCTGGCTGCGTCACATCGGATACTGTCATCACAGTCATAACATGAGGGCTTCCAACTGTGAGTGTGCCCGTCTTGTCGAATGCAATCGTATCGATTGATCCCAACATTTCAAGATAAGCACCACCTTTGAAAAGAATGCCACTATGCGCCGCGCGTCCGATGGCAGACAGAACAGCAGCAGGTGTGGCAATGGCGAGAGCACAAGGCGATGCGGCGACCAACAATGAGATGCCCCGCAACATTGCAGCTTTGAATTCCATTCCAGTCGCAAGTAGCGTGATCACCAACAGCGGTGCACCACCTAAAACTATTGGCACAAGAGTTCTCTCGATTTTCTTAGCCATCTTCTGGCTATTGCCCTTTTGTGCTTCAGCATCAGAGACCATCTCGATGATGCGGCTAAGAACTGTCTCGGACGAGAGGCGAGTAACCTCGACTTCGATTAGAGCATCGACATTGCAGGTTCCGGCGAATACCTCTGCGCCGGCTTCCTTAGCGACCGGAATCGATTCGCCAGTAATTGTCGACTCGTCGATTGATGTTTGTCCTTCCTTGATCAATCCATCAAGTGCAATGCGATCACCAGGGCGAACAAGCATTATGTCACCGCGCAATACTTCAGAGACTGGCAGTTCCTTTATGGTGCCATCCCTGCGCACGCGAGCGGTTTCGGCACGGAGCTGACCGAGAGCATCGATTGCTTTACGGGCTTTGTCAATTGCACGATGTTCGAGGGCGTGCCCGAAACTGAATAAGAAAAGGAGGAACGCACCTTCGAAGATAGCGCCCATGAGTGCTGCGCCAACGCCAGCCAGAACCATCAAGCTTTCAATGTCAATCAGCCCGCTGCGAAGCGCAGTAAAAGCGGCTTTGACAGCGAAAAAACCGGCACTAATACCTGCGGCAAGAAATAAGCCATTTGCTATGTGGCCCATGGATGGATTGAGAAAGTTCAGAGCCAAGCCAAGGGCGATCAAGATGCCAGCCACTATAGCCAGTGGCATCTGCAGATTCGCGGCAAGACCCTCATGATGATGGCAACATTGATGTCCTTTTTCCGGTTCCTCAAGTTCGTAGCCGAGGGAACGTACCTTCTCTTCGATATCTTTGGATGTAATTTCCTGGCTATCGTACTCAACGACGAGGCGCTCGGCAGCATACGCTACGTTGCCGGTCAGAATTCCGCCAGTTCGATCAAGAACGTATTCAACAATGTTTTTGCATTCGACAGAATTCATTCCTCGGAGGAACCAAGCTTTGTGCTTGTAGCGTTTTGAAACTGCGCGCCCTGACTTGCGGACGAGCTCGAGCAATTGTGTGAGTGATACGACCTCGGGCTGGTAGTGTATGCATAACTCAGCTTTGCCGGAATCCTTGCGAACGTGCGCATCAATTACGCCGTGGCGCGCCTGGATAACGTCCTCAAGGCGCTCGAAACGACCGTACTCATCGGTCTCGTCGGGAAGCACGGCATCGAGTTCGAACTGGCAGGCGACGCCGCCCCCGGCTTCGGAAGGACGGTGGGTGACCACGAGTTCCTTTTTCTTCTCTTCGTGATGATGGTGATCGTGGTTGCAGCCCGGACCGTGTACATGTCCATGGTCGTGACCATGATCGTGTCCGTGCGAGCAACCGGGTCCGTGCACATGTGCCGACTTGGCTTCGTGTTCGTGATCGTGATCATGTGAGCAAGCGGGACCGTGCACATGTACCGGTTTGGCTTCGTGTTCATGTTCGTGATCATGGGAGCAACCGGGACCGTGCACATGTGCCGACTTGGCTTCGTGTTCATGATCGTGATCATGTGAGCAACCGGGACCGTGCACATGTACCGGTTTGGCTTCGTGTTCATGATCGTGATCATGCGAGCAAACGGGACCGTGCACATGTACCGGTTTGGCTTCGTGTTCGTGATCATGATCATGTGAGCAACCGGGACCGTGCACATGTACTTGCTTGGCTTCGTGTTCGTGATCGTGATCATGTGAGCAACTGGGACCGTGCACATGTACTGGCTTGGCTTCGTGTTCATGCTCGTGCTCGTGATCATGTGAGCATCCGGGTCCGTGCACATGTACTGGCTTGGCTTCCTGTTCATGATCGTGATCATGCGAGCATCCGGGTCCGTGCACATGTACTGGCTTGGCTTCCTGTTCATGATCGTCCCCGTGATCATGTGAGCATCCGGGTCCGTGCACATGTACTGGCTTGGATTCGTGTTCATGCTCGTGATCATGCGAGCAT
>JAIEQI010000082.1 GCA_019747875.1 Candidatus Obscuribacterales bacterium | reverse complement strand
CTGCAACGCGCTTCGCGCTTATGGGCGGACGGGACGTCCGCGCTCCATACTAGCTGCAAAAATCTGCACTAGACCAAAAGAGCAGAGGCGATGCCTCCTAAGATGCGCATCGCCTCTGCTGCTAGTCTCTGAATCTATTAGCTAAGTGCTTTTGTAAGATTCTTGCCTTCACGTTCTTTGAACTTGACGGCAACATGCAGGCGCTCGAGATGTTGGTCAATCGTCTTTCCACCTTGCTTCACAGGGTGATCTTTGATGAATTGAACGACTGTTTTCTCCATTTCGGGACAGACTAGCGCTGTTACACCTTCAAGCATTCTGGCGATTGAATTATCCGGGTACTTTGTTGTGATGTATTCCCATGAATTAGTCAGGTGCTCCCAGGCGAGCTTGCGACCGTGAACGTTCATCATAACGGAGCGGAGCAAGTACGGCGCGTTTTGAGTGCGCACTTCTCCATTTGTTGTACGCTTCAAGGTCTCTTTCAGCAAGTCATCGTGTTTGAATCCTGCCAGCGCAAAAAGATATCTCTCTTCTTCTTGAGGAGTCTTGCCGTTCTTCCACGCATCGACAAACTCTTCATAGCGAGCTTTGTCGCCACTTGCAGCGAGGATGCCTACGACAGCTGGAACAAGGTTCGGGTCGATGGCTGATGGGTCCTTCTTGTATTTAGCAAACATCTCTGTCGCTTTCTTTTGCGTTTCTTCGTGGTTGCCGACTGTGCCCATTGAGCCGATCAAGGTGCCGCGCAGCTGTCCGGTGAGTTGGTCTTCGCCGGCTGCCGGTTCCCATCCAAGTTTCGTGATTGCACCTTCCATGAGTTTTTGCGTGAACGATTGAAGAGCTTTGCGCTGATCTTCGTCCACTGCGCGATCCAAGAAGGATAGCGAGCTGGCAATAACAAACCATACGTTTTTGTCTGTCTCGTCTTTTAGATTTGAGATCAACTTCAGGTAATCATCGACCTTTGCGTGACCGGCAATTACCATCGCCCACGTGTCATTGACGAGGTTGAAGCGCTCGATTGCGCTCAGCTTGTCGTTGATTTTTTCGGTGAGTTTACTCAGCAGATCGTTGCTGTAGCGCACGCGGTAGAACCCGTGACCGCCGGAGTTGACGACCACGTATTCCAAATTGTCTTTGAGATCGATTGTGGTTGATTCTTCGGTGAGAAGGATCTTGCGTACTTCTTTGGAAGCACTGGCTTTGATTTCCAGAATCAGAGGTACATGGAAAAGTTGCTTCTCTTGTGTTTCAGACAAGTAGAAGAAGCGCTGTTGACTGATCTTCAACTTCTTACCGCCATCTGTCAGTTCGGCTGTGATCATTGGATGTCCCTTCTGGAAAATCCATGAATCCATCAGCTTGCGCACAGGCTCTTTGGACACGTGTTCGATAGCATCCCAGAGGTCGTTTGTTTCTGTGTTAGCGAATTGGTGCTTGTTGAGATAGTGGCTGATGCCTTTGCGGAAGACATCGTGGTCTAGAAATTGCTCCAACATGCGCAGAACGGACGCGCCTTTCTCATAAGTAAGAACGTCGAACATTGCCTCGCATTCGTGCGGGTGGCGAACCGGGAATTCGATCGGACGGGTGCTCTTCAAGCCATCGGTCATGAACGCTGCCGCACGCGAAGCTCCGAATGTGTTCCAGCGCTTCCATTCCGGTTTGAAATCATCAACTGCCAGCATTTCTGCAAACGTGGCGAATGCTTCGTTTAACCATATTCCATTCCACCAGCTCATGGTGGTGAGATCGCCGAACCACATGTGGGCAATTTCGTGTGCGACAACGTCTGCAATGCGCTCCAGCTCCGCATGCGAAGCTGCCTTCTCGTCGACCAGCAGTGCGCTTTCACGGAACGTAACGCATCCGAGATTTTCCATCGCACCAAATGCGAAGTCGGGAACTGCGATCAAATCGAGCTTGTCTCCGGCGTAAGGAACGCCATAGTACTTCTCGAAGAAGTTGAGTGAGTGAACGCCGGAGTTAACAGCAAATTGCGTAAGGCGTTTCTTGCCGCGTACACACCAGACTCTGACTGGTGTTTTGCCTGCCATTACGGCATCGGTTCCTTCGAAATCTCCAATTACAAATGCCACCAAATAAGTGGACATCTTCATTGTTTCCTTGAAGTCGACCTCTTTCTTGCCATTGCCCAGGCTCTTCTCTGCAAGCATGGTGCCGTTCGATAGAGCCGTCAATTTCTCATCGATAGTCAGTTTGACTTTGTAGACCGCTTTGAAGTCAGGCTCGTCCCAGCATGGGAAGGCGCGGCGTGCATCGGTTGCTTCGAACTGAGTGGTAGCCAGAACGCGCTGATTGCCTTCGGGATCGGTGTAGGTGCTGCGATAGAAACCATGCAGCTTGTCATTCAAGGTGCCGGTGTATTTTATTGTCAAAGTCCATTTGCCGGCATCGACTGCATCAGCGAACTTCAAAGAAAGTCGCTCCCGATCAAGATCCAGGCTGAACGCCGGGGTCAATGTCTTCGAGCCGTTGCTCACAGAAGCGGTATGAATGTCGAGTTCTAATGAGTTGAGCAGAATCTCTGTAGTCTTCTCTTTGACATCGATTTCGACATTAACTTCGCCATCGAACTTGAAGTTTTCCAGGTCGGGGCTGAGCTTGATCTCGTAGCGGCTCGGCACCACAGTGCGTGGGAGGCGATACTCCAGTGTTTCCGGCTCTGCAACTGCTGTTGACATTGACACTCTCCTTGCTTTTATCGACAAGACAGCACAACAGGATTCTCAAGAGATCCCGCAGCGGCTTGTTTGAAAAATGAATGAGAGGAAGCTTACCACAAACAGTAGCTGATGTGAGAGGGGCGACAGCCCAGCGAACGGACGGAGCGTTTCAATTACGTATGAAGGGAGCCCCAAGGACGTTGCTCAAGCAAGGCTTTATCAAAAACTTCGATTCCCAATAGAATTCGGTGCGGCGACTTTAGTAAAATAGCGCCATGTTTTTGCGAATAAGCTACCGCGCGCCAGGCAGCAGCACTAGCTGTTGCACAACGCCGTCAACAAACACAGGTGAAGAAAGCAATGGTTGAAGTTCAAGTTTCCAAGGTAGATACCTGGCGTCAGCTAGCCCGGCAGATGCGAGTCGACAGTATCCGCTGTACCACGGCCGCTGGATCTGGGCACCCGACATCATCGATGTCAGCAGCAGATCTGATGGCTGTAATGGCTGAAAAGTATTTGCGCTACGATTTTGACAATCCGCATTATGCCAACAATGACAGACTCATCTTCTCAAAGGGGCATGCTTGCCCGTTGCTTTATTCCTTTTATAAAGCCGCAGGAGCGATCAAGGATGAGGAACTGCTCTCTTTGCGGAAGAAAGACAGCCGCCTTGAAGGACACCCGGTTCCAGAAATTCTGCCATGGGTAGATGTTGCTACCGGCTCACTCGGTCAAGGCCTACCGATGGGGGTTGGACTGGCATTTGCCGGTAAGCTCGACAAGCTGTCCTACAGAACATGGGTGTTGCTTGGTGACAGTGAAACGGCAGAGGGCTCTGTATGGGAAGCTTTCAATACCGCCAGCTTCTACAAGCTCGATAATTTGACGGCTATCATCGATATGAACCGCCTTGGTCAGCGCGGTCCAACCGAGCTGCAGTGGGATTCGGCTCAATATGCCGCTCGCGCTCGTGCATTCGGCTGGCATGCAATCGAAACTGATGGACATAATGTTGAAGCAATCGACAAAGCTTTTGCTGAAGCGATTGCAACTAACGGCAAGCCAACCGTTATCATCGCGAAAACCGAAAAGGGTCACGGCATCGCTTTGACAGCCAACAAAGAAAACTGGCATGGTAAAGCCTTGAGCAAGGATCAAGCTGCCGAAGCAATCAAAGAATTGGGTGGCGAATCTAATATCGTGATTCAAGTTCAAAAGCCAAGCAAAGTTGATTACAAAGCAGGCAAGCCTAGCGGTAAAATGGCTGCACCGAACTATACATCGAACGTCGCCACTCGCGAATCATATGGTGATGCCTTGAAGGCTCTCGGCGCCGTCCATCCCGAGGTCGTCGTGCTTGACGCTGAAGTCGGCAACTCAACCTATTCAGAGAAATTCCGTGATGCCTATCCGGATCGTTTCTTCGAAATGTACATTGCTGAGCAGCAAATGGTTGGCGCTGCAATCGGATTCGGCGTGCGCGGCAAGCGAGCATTCGCTTCCACATTCGCGGCGTTTCTCTCGCGTGCCTATGACTTCATCCGCATGGGTGCTGTCTCGCGCGCAACAATGAGTCTCTGCGGCTCGCACGCAGGCGTCTCGATTGGTCAAGACGGTCCGTCTCAAATGGCTCTGGAAGACATCGCAATGATGCGTGCCGTGCACAATAGCACGGTGCTCTATCCTTCCTGTGCTGTTACGGCATATAAGCTCGTCGAAACAATGGCAGACCTCAAAGGGATCAGCTATATGCGCACGACGCGTGAGAAAACACCGATTCTCTATAAGTCCGATGAGACCTTTGAAATCGGCGGAAGCCGCGTGTTGAAGAAATCAGACTCCGACAAAGCGACTCTCATCGCTGCCGGTATCACCCTGCACGAAAGCCTCAAAGCGTATGAAGAACTGAAGTCCGCCGGCATCAACGTTCGCGTTATCGACCTCTATTCAGTTAAGCCGGTCGACAAAAAGACGCTGCAACAAGCTGCTAAGGAAACTGGATTGTTGATCACCGTTGAAGATCACTATCCAGAAGGTGGTATTGGTGACGCTGTGCTTGACGCATTCTGTGACGACGGAGCGACTCTTCCGAAGCTTGTGAAGCTCGCTGTGCGTTCGATGCCGGGCTCTGCAACTCCTGATGAATTGCTCGATGCCGCAGGCATCAATGCTCGCCACATTGTCGAAGCCGTGAAAAAACACTGCAAGTAATGGTGTGATTAGTGTCGTGGAGAGACTGGTCTAGCCGGCAAAAACTGCGATTGCAGCTTGCTCAACTCGGGCGAGATCTCTCTGTGATTCTTTCGCATTACGAAAGCGTCTCAGCCGTTAGCAGCCGCACGGTTGCTCAGCGAGTCCAGCACGCCTCCAGTGACTACTGGAAAGCGGTGAAGTTCTACTCAAATGATGAATTCGATAAAGCGCGCCGTCTGGTTTCAGCCGGCGCGCTCGAAATCAAATTCATCAAGCAGTTGTTGGAAGCCGAGACCACTGAGCGGGAGCTTGGTGAAAGTGTCTTCTTTGAGTTTGCAACAGAAAAGGATCAGGTTCGCGTCGAGCAAATATCATCCTCTTTGGAGCTTGCCTCCATCGAGATTCTTTCGTTTCTGGCAGAATGCAAAAAGGCTCGCGGGCAATGAAACTGATAACAGAGGCATTAGCCAAATGGCAGCTTGAGAGGCTAGAGGCAATGTGCCAGAGCCTTAAATCGCGTGCCAAGAATCTTGAGATTGGGCGGAAATCTCTGGTCTGGGAGCATGTTGATCTGGCTGAGGATGCCATTGATGAGGCTGTATCAGCGCTTCGCTATAACAAGTTTGAGCAAGCGTCCCTCTCTTGCCAGGATGGCTTCGTGCAAGCTGGGCTTGCTGAGCTTCTTTTGCGTTATGGTGCTAAGCTGGATTCCAGTTTGTCCAAGTATTTTTTGCTGACTACCGACAAGAAAAAATCGCCCAATGAAGATATGGTTGCATATCTTGCAGACAGCTTGACGCAGATGAAACTGGCCATTGAATACAGCAACTGCACGGTATCTAAGCGTTCTCAAAGCATTCTTTCGCAGGCTATGGATTTTTACAACAGCGCAATTGATGCGATCAAGAGTGAGGCGGATGACGATGACCCTGAGCGACCTCTGCATTGCGCTCAGGCTGGCTTGCTTCAGGTATTTCTGGCTAGCGAATTCATTAGCGCTGAAAATCAAATTTCTCTTCCCGGTTGGCGCGGGCTCTCCAATCCGATGCTGGCAAGCCCAATCCGGCGGGGCTCTGAGTTGATTGCTCTTTTGGTTGAAACGAAGATCTTGTTACGCCAGATGGAACAGGAATCTGTTGCTCCAATTGAGACGGGCGGTCCAGCCGACAAGGAAAAACTAGATCTCTTCGAACTCAAATCCGACTGGGAACTTTCATATCATCGCTACGTTTCCGCCCTGAACTCACTTGCCTCTGGCAGCACTGCACATGCGCAGCAATTGATCAAAGAAGCCCTGAAGGATTGCAGAGCTGTCCACCAGGTCATTGCAGACTCTCATGTGGATTCCTTTCCTGATCTAATTGACGATGAGGAAGCTGAGACGACGGAGACAGGTGAAAAAACTGATCTCAGAAACTTCTCGCCGATCGTGAAACAAAAACAGAAAGAGGAACCGGAAAGGGTTGCTGTTGCAGATCTTATGGAGCTGCTTGGCGAAGTCAGCGAGATGATATCGCACGTCGATGTTCAAAAGAAGACCAGCATGTCGAACAAATTGCGAGTGATCAGCGAAAAGTACCGGGACGCCCACGCTGCTTTCAAGCAGCGGCAGTTCGGACGCGCTGAGCGCCTCGCTTCTGAAGCTTTGTTCGAACTAGACGTCTTGCGAGATCAATTCAAAAAAGTAAGTAAACGCACCACCGGCAAATACAAAATCCGTTAGGATCTGCCTCTCTTCGCAATGTAGACAGAGACTTTCGAAGATTCGTAGTATGGAGCGCGGAAGTCCCGATACTGCTGGCGATCTTATGTATGGAGCGCGGACGTCCCGTCCGCCCATAGGCAAATTCTACTATCTACGCTACAGCTTTAGGGAGACTCTACCTCTTGCGAAACTCCGAATGCGTAGCTGCAACGCGCTTCGCGCTTATGGGCGGACAAGATGTCCGCGCTCCATACTAGCTGCAAAAATCTGCACTAGACCAAGCTGAGATGAGATCGCCAACAGCATCGTCTCGTCCGCGCATAGCGTGCGCAGCTACCTATTCCGGCGAAATCGTCATACCTTCGACTCGACCTTTGCTTCTTCGCTTCGATTTCGTTCCGCCGCTTGCTGCTTTAGAGTGCCCTTGTTGCGGAGTCGATAGTACGCAATCAGAGCACCGCCATATTTTGGCGCACTTGCGGCAACAAGCACAGGGAGGTGTTCTAGCCAGTTGATTGGATAAAAAACTAGGATCGCAAGATCAACAACCAGGTAGGCAGTAGGCAACGCGATTGCGTAATAGAGCTGATTTTGCGTGTTTCTCTTGACGTATCGTGCGGTGAAAAGATACATAAACAGTGCGCCAAAGATAGCGGAAAGCGGCGGACCGATCTGATTTGCGTGGGCTGAACAAGCGTTCATGCCGGGTGATGGGTTCTGCATCGAAGACCACACAAAAACTTCTGCTATGGACAATGCAACAAGCAGAATCTCTATCAGGACAGCCGTCCCAAAGACTTTTAACCAATCAAAAAATTTCATAGCAACCCCAAATTGTACGGCAGTTCTGTGGGGGGATCTGATGCTAACACGACCCGTTTATGCTAACAAATTCCAAATTGCTAATCTTGCCGCCAGTCGGTTTCCCCGGAACACGGCTAGGACTCTTGTTCGGTCCCCGAGTTGATCGGATACAATAGATGTCTTCTTTCGGAGATCTCAGCTATGCCGACGTCGCGCTGCTCTTTGCTCTCTTTGTTTTGTTTTGTGTTTGCACAAAGCGCATTTGCACAGCAAACAGTATTTGTCGATTACGTGGGGGAGCCGCGAGAGGCTCGACTGCTAGAGGTAAAAGGCGAACAGATTAAAGTTGAATTCCGCAATGCTTTGACCGGCGAATGGGACGGTCAGGATATTCGGTGGAAACCAAAGTCAGACCTGCACATGACGCAGCCTGAGAATTACAATCCGAATGGCTATGGCAACGTGAATGGTGCCCTGAATAGGCAGAACGCCGGCGGGATGATGCCGGGTCCCGGGGGCAATTTCGTGCCGAATCCGGGGGGCGCTTTTCCTGGTGCAAATTTCGTGCCAAATCCCGGTGGAGCTTTTCCTGGCGCAAATGCTATTCCTGGTGGCGCACCGGGTATGCCAAACTTTGCTCCAAACATGCCAGCGGTAGCTCCGAACATCCAGCAATTGCGAGATATGCTTCCGGCAACTGCGCCGGACCGGAAGACATTGAACATTCCTGCAGATCTAAATCAAATTCCGCCAGGTAAGACACCGGGCGGCTGGATCACCATCGAGGAACATATTCGCAGGCAAAATGGCGGCGCTGTGCCGGACCTGAGGAATTTACCGCCAGAGGTCATTGAGCAGCTGCGACAACCGAACGGACCAGCTAATCCGGCAAATCCGCAGCCACAGCAAGCGCAGCCACAACAAGCGCAGCCACAACAGCCACAGCCGCAACAAGCTCAGCAGGCACAGCAACCCGGCGAGCCATTCAGACCGGCAGATCCTGGTTTCAAAGCTTGGCTGAATAAGGAAAAAATTGATCCGAAAAATGTGATTCCACAATTTGATGGGCCACCCTTGAGTGAGAATGACATTATTGGATATTTGAGAGATGCGTTAGGGGACAGACCCCAGAACGTTCCGGAAAATGGACCTCGCGAGAAAATCTACGAGAACTTGTTGAACATGATCAAGAACCGAGGAACTACTTTCAAAGGTTTGGATATCGGTTCCGATTTCGTCAATAACTTGTTTCATTACCAACCGCCTCAAAGCGTCAAAGAAGCAGCAGAGAACAATTTTGGGGCGCCCAAGCCAACCGAATGGTATTTCGGTAACTGGAATATGAACAAGCACGATTTCGGCAATATGCTGGCAGGCGGACGTGCCGGTGCCTTGACGATTAATCAAGATCGAACTTATTCGTTTGAAGGTAAGCAAGGCACCTGGGTGCCGGCCACTACCCAAGATCTGATGAAACTTGATAAAGGGGCAACCGGTATGGTTTTGCACAATTTCAGAGACGGAAAAGATTGGGTAGTTTACAAAGACGATCGCATGCCCGGAACTGACAACATCCGTATCTCAGACATTGATTTTCCCCAGACTTTAATGGTTGGTGGACGGCAATAAACGCACTAGTGCTCGCTTTGATATTGTGAGATCTTTATTGAAGTCGGCTTGTCGTCTCCATCAAGGTAAGGCACCTCTTCAAGTTCAATTCGCAAGTATGTGCTTAGTTTCTGTATCGCTTCCCTGATGGAGGCGGATTTGTGCGATTTGAGATAAGTCATAAGATCGGATTTGTCAGGCTCTATGAAGTCTTTTCGGCGGAACAGCAAGCATTCATCCCCTCCTTTGAATCGGCTCCAGGCGTTAGGATCCTCAATTAGAACAAGCAAGCTTATATCGATGATGTGAGCAGGGAAATTGTCCATGTAGGGACCATAATGCTTATCTCGTCTTTGCGGATGATTGTAATTCGGGTGCCCGATTTCATTGCTGAAGCGCCCTTTCAATTCCGGTACATAGAAGGCGTCGTAGTCGACCAAGTAAATCTCGTCATTGGAGATCATTATATTGCCATGCTGTAAGTCACCATGGGCGATATCATTAATGCGCATTTTTGCCATCATGATTCTGAATTCTTTTCGCAAATTCGCAAGCGCGTGCGGCTGATTGAGGTTCCTTTCCACGTATGTGTCGAGAGTCATGCCGTCGACCCAGTTCATTTTGAGGATAGGGAACCAGACTCCGTTCACCTTGATGCCATCTTCCAGGTAGTTGAAATCGACGGTATAGGGCAGGTCATCGGCCAGGATGAATTTACTGATCGCCTTGTAGCGCTCGTGTTGGTCGATCAATTTTGTATTGAAGCAACGCACTGCCCAGTGTTGATGATCTTTGCTGAACTGATAAACGCTGGCAAACATGCCTGATGCCACCTTGGGTATGCCTAATGCATTCATCGCCACGACGCTTGCTCTCAATTCTTCGTCCATGAAATTGACAGACGATGCCTGAGCTGATTCCGAGTAGTCTTGCGGGTTCGGCCAGAAAGGGTAGTCGCGAAGCCCGTTGGCGCTGGCAACGTATGAGCGCCACCATCGCTTTTGAAGCTCCGCGCGAGCCTGTTTGTTGGCAAGCATTTGCGCTTCGTCCATCGCTGTGCTCTGTTCTGGATGCGTCGCTGCGCTTGCATAGGCAAGCTTCTTGTGTGTTCGGTTGTAACCTTTGGCCGTGAATTCCTGCTCGATTCGGTTAATCAGATAATTCATTATTGTGTACTCGACGCTATGAGGCTTTTGAAGGGCGTCTTCTTCACCTGTCCACTGGTACTTGAGATAAACAGTGTTATTGGTTTGTTGCCCGCAGCGCACATGCAATGTTGCAAATGGACCAAACATGCCGATCAAAAAGTAGACTACGCATTCCTTCAGATTTGATGGCTTGGGAAAAACCTCTAGATTCACGCTGTATTCGGATTGTTGGGCTTCGTATTGGTAACGAGCCCTCATGGTAAAAAGCACAGCTCCTGCCCGCAAAACTTCCATTTCATCGTGGGGCATGGCGCCGTTAATGAGCCGCTGAGCAGACTGTGCTGTGCTTATATCAAGCACGCAACCGCCAATCGGCGTATCCACTCTGTTTGTGAGCCGCCTATAGGATTTTGCGTTTGCAACAGCAATAGCTGCAAATACGATCGTGACGAGCAGAAATAAGAGAAACGAAGAAAGAGGTTCAGTCATACGCTCGCTGCTTGTTTATGACTGCGGCGCACCTGATGAGACGGGAGCATTTTCTGTTCCATCCGTCTTTGTTTCGCCGGACTTAGTAGGCTCGGGCGCGGCGCTGTCTGAAGGCGCTTTCAGCTCTAGTGTTGAACTTGTGTCTGCCGGAGGATTCGGCGCTTTTGGTTCAGTGTCCGTGGAGGGACCATTTGATTCGGTTTCCGGCTTTACACCAGCAGGCTCAACTGGATCTGCTTTTCCTTCGCCCTTGCCTGTCTCGTCCGGTACTGTGTCAGTCGGGATTATGTCATTACCTTGTGATTCGTCACCGGCTGGAGCATGGTCGTCGACGAGATCTTCCACACTGTTTCCTGTTCCTGGGTGCGCGCTCGGATGCACTGGATAAAGTAGTCTGAATACAGGCGGCGGCAGCAGTGATCGTAAGCTCGGCTTGCACAGGTCGTATCCGCCAAGGAAGAAGAACCAAATAAGTACGCAGCCAATTGCTATCTGGACAGCCAGAATTACGACCGTCTGAGTGCTCATCGCCGAGCCTTCGGCTGCGCTGAACTCATATGCTCCGGAGTATTCTCTGGCTACGGCTGAAGCCGCTGCACAAGCCAATTCCAGGGGCTTGTTCAAATCCAGGTCTGCAACCTGTGGGTCTGCAACCTCATCAATAACTTCCTGTACTGCTTCCTTCGCCAGTCTGAGAGCTTGTTCCTGGCAGTACTGGGCTCGAACCGCCTCTTCCTGTTTTCCAGCTTCTTCCTGCAAGAATTCGCGAGTGAGTTTGGCTGAGCGGCGTTGCACCTCGGCCAGGATAAGTCGGGCAATTTCTTCCTTGCTAGTTGCGATGGCAACCTGTTCTGCTGCCTTTAAAGCCTCTTCCCTCGCAATATTGTCCGTTGCGGTGGCTGCTACGTCTGAAATAGCCTTTTCGGCAGCCATTTGCATGGAGCGCATCAACTCTGCGTTTAATGATTGTGTGATCGCCTCAGCTGCCGCTTTCCGTGCTTCGGCAGCCAGATATTCGTCGACAATCTTGTTTCTTTCGGTGTCACTTAAGGCGTGACCGTTAGCAGTAGCACCATTAATCAGCACTCTTAGCCCAGCAAGGACGGCGGATCTGAGCACCGGTTTGGAGTTGGGATCGAGTCCATCTTTCATTGCTTTGATGGCGGCACTTTCAGCCAGCGGCAATGCTTTCTCCTGGCTCCAGCGACGGACAGCGTCCAGGGCGGCATGTCTGGCGACCGGTTCTGTGGCCTCGACTACGATTTCTTCAACCGATGGGTATTCGTGATGCTTCTTCAGGTGCTTAGCCAGAATCTCACGTGCGAGCGGCTTTGAGTCGGAGGAGATCGTACTTGCCAGAGTTTTGGCGGCGGCATTAACTGATTCATGAAAAACAGCACGCGCAGTCAGCTTGGCTTGCTCTTCGCTAAGTTGCACTAGTTCTTCGTCGCAGAGCTTCTCTAGTGCTGCCAGGGCACGTTCTTTGTCTGCTTCGGTTATCTGCTCGCCAGAGGCAATTTCCACGCTACTACGCCTTCCCCCCGGGTGGTACCGGGATATTCTACTGAGAATAGTGCCCGCTTGCAGCAATTTCTACCCGCGCCCGGGCAAAGTTTCTGTTTCTTGTATCATTCGGCAGAGCTTATCAGTCGTTTGGGTCGGCGCTGGCAGTCTATATTAGACGGGTCGCACTGCTTTGAAAGCCACCTATTTCTCCTCAAAATCACGTAGTAAAAAGCATTCAGGGGGAGGACTGCCATCATGAGCAGAGCGAGTTATGCTGGTTTTGAAATTGTGGAAGCAGACAACTGCATTTATTTTGTGAACAGAGAAACTGAACTTACTACTTTTCTCTTGCTCATTCTTCTCTTGCTTTGCTTCATTCTTGGCATGAACGGTTTTATAGCTCTGTTTTTGACTTTCAATGGTCACCTGCTGATGGCGGCGTTAGAAGTCCTGGGGGCTTTGATCACTGGCGGTCTCTGCTTTCTTCTTATGCAATCCATCGACAAAAAAGAACGCAGATCGTTTAAGGACGTGCCTTACTCGTTGAAGGCGGACCTAACGTCCGGAGAGCTGATCAATCGATCTGGTGAGAAGCTGTCCAAGCTTTCAGACTTGCGCTGGAACCTATTTGTGGACATTATCGACCATTCAGCCGGAACCATGTGGTTGTTAGAAATAAAATGGCAAGAGAACGGCTCCAGGCGCGTGCTCAAATCCAATAGCCCCGAGGAACTGGAACGTCTGCGCGATAGTTTGATTGCAAAAGGCATTGGCGCGTAGTGTCGGACGAGCACCGGATATAGTGCCCGCTAGTACTACCCGATCCGGGCTGCGCAAAGGCGGTCGCGAGCTTTCAGTACCAGTTCTTGAGCCTCTTCCGCCCAGCGCGAACAAGCTGTTAGATGACCCATCTTGCGACCGGGGCGCGCGTGCTTCTTGCCGTAAAGATGCAGGTGTACGTCTGGAATCTCAAGTGTATATGACCACTCCGGCTCCCCGTTTTGCCAGAGGTCCCCGAGTAAATTCGCCATTGCCGCTGCCGAATGAGGCTCTGTCTTGCCGAGTGGCAGACCCGTGATTGCTCGGATGTGCTGCTCGAATTGACTGGTCGGACAGGCTTCCATACTGTAATGTCCGGAGTTATGGGGGCGCGGGGCTATCTCGTTGATCAACAGCCTGTCATGTTCGGCAATGAAAAACTCAACACAGAGCAAGCCATTGACGTCGAGGGACTCTGCGACGGCGCAAGCCATTTCTATTGCTTCGGCAGCCAGGCGCCAATTGACTCTTGCCGGCACCGAGGAAATATCGAGAATGTGGTTGCGGTGAAGATTCTCAATCGGTCCAAATGCCCGAACCTCACCGTAAGCACCTCTTGCGGCTATAACAGAAATTTCTTTCTCGAACTTTATGTGTTTTTCCAGGATGCAATCAGACTGTCCCAGTTCGGCAAAGGCTTCGTGTGCTTGTTCTGCCGTTTGCAGGAAGCGTTGTCCCTTGCCGTCATAACCGTAGCCGGATGTTTTCAAAACCGCCGGTAAACCGAGTTTGGCTATAGCTGCATCGAGTGTTTCAGTCGATTTGACATGGTGAAAAGGAACAATAGGAAAGCCGTGGTCCTGCAAGTAGGTCTTTTCGCGAAGGCGGTTTTGCGATACGTAGAGGGCTTTTACGGATGGAGAAATGAGCGTCTCTTCCTGTACTGCCTCGTAAGCTTCCTTTGGAATATTTTCGAACTCAATTGTTGCGACCCTACACTCTTTGGCGAAGAGCTTTATGGCATCATGATCTTCAAACGGTGCCACAATTGTTTTTGAGCAAACTTGAGAGATCGGGGAATCATGTTCGGGTGTATAGCCGATAACCCGGTAACCCATTTGTTGCGCGGAAAGAGCCAGCATTCTGCCGAGCTGACCTCCTCCCAATATTCCAATGGTAGCGCCGGGGAGTATTGTTTTCATCAGTCAAGAATCTCCATCAGAACCTTCTCTTCTTGTTTTGAGCGATATTCTTTCAATCGTGTTCGAAGCGACTTGTCCTCATTCGCCAATATTGCAACTGCCAAAAGTGCTGCATTTATAGCGCCTGAACGACCAATGGCTAGCGTTCCTGTTGGAATTCCGGCCGGCATTTGAACGATCGACAAAAGCGAGTCTAAGCCTTTAAGGGCTTGGCTTTCGATAGGGACACCCAGCACTGGCACGCTTGTCTGTGCTGATACCATACCCGGAAGATGAGCTGCGCCGCCAGCTCCGGCAATGATTACCTTCAATCCTCTATCTTCCGCGCTATGGGCGAACTCGCGCATCAACTCCGGGGTGCGGTGCGCCGAGACAATCTTGCACTCGTTTGGGACTTCAAACTGGTTGAGAATATCGCGGGCGTGCCGCATCGTTTCCCAATCAGATTTGCTGCCCATGATTATCGCAACCAGGGCTTTAGGAGCCATCGCATGCCTCCGCTGCGGAGTCACCCATCCCGGCAGCTCTCAATAGTCTGTCGTTGATGCCTTCCCAATCACTTTCCTTGGGCGGCTGCTCAACCACTATTAAGTCGGAGCCAAGCGAGTCAAGCTTTCGCAGATTCTTGTAAAGGGTGTGCGCGTAGTGAGCCGGGAAGCGCGAGCTCGTAATCCATCGTTTTTGCAATAGTGGCGCGTTTTGGAATGAGAGAACGGCCACTTCCTGTCCTTCTCGTTCGAGCTGTTCCACGTCCTTGATGAAGTTGTCTGAGGGAACAAGGCGAAGCGGGGTTGTCGGTGAATAGTGCGCAGTCATGCTTCCTGGGACTCTTGGAGCATCACCTTTTGCTGCTTCCGGAACTTCCAGCGACACTTCGTGCAGCGCTACATAAATGCTTTCAGTCTGAATTATGCCGGGACGTAGAATGCGAGGGACTGCACCGGAAACATCGATAATGGTCGATTCAATTCCGACTTGGCAAGGACCGCCATCTAAAATCATGGCAATCTCGTCGCCTAATTCGGCTTTGACATCTTCTGCCGAAGTCGGACTCAAACGGCCGAACTTATTAGCTGAAGGAGCTGCGATACCTTTTCCGAACTCGCGCAGCAGCTCTTGAGCCATCGGATGGCTTGGAATGCGAATTGCGACAGTGTCTTGACCACCTGTTATCATGTCGTGAACATGTTCAGCCTTTTTGAGCACCAGGGTCATCGGACCTGGCCAAAATAGTTTTCCCAACACAATGGCAGCATCAGGAAGTTCGGCGCACCAATCACCTACTTGCTCATGTTCGGCCAGATGAACGATTACTGGATGCTTGGTGGGGCGCCCTTTGACTTTGAACAGATTCTCGAGTGCTTCGTCGTTAGAAGCATCGGCTCCCAAGCCATAAACTGTTTCCGTTGGGAACGCGACAAGTCGTCCGTTGGCTAGTAATTCGGCGGCCTCTTTGACTGCCATGTTTGTGGTTTCGGTCATCTAGAAACGCTCTGGTGTTTCGCTGGCTGTCGCCAATCTCAGCTTTAGTTGAAAAGAAGAGAGTCGGCTAACATGGCAATTTTGGCATGGTTTCTTCGATCTGCAAATCAAATGGCGATGCTGACGCTAAGGAATGCTTACAGACAGACGATGTCAGCAATGGCAGCGCCGATGTCAGCAATGGAATTCCCCGCTGGTAACAGGTAGCGCAGCTCGTCGCAGCCAGCTGCTGCTGGGGGAAGCTTAGCTTTTGCTAAGCATTTCTGTATATGCTTGCTGGGGGCGGATCTATATGCCCAAAAGCTGGTCTGGAAAAAAACGAAGTGAGTTCGGCTTAAGAGCTGCCTACGTAGTTTTCCGGTTATTTAACCAGCTGAAATCCTTGACTGTCATGATTTCGCGAGAATAGGCTAAGGATCTACCTATCACTTTCGAACTTTTCAGGACCAGTCAAACACAACAACAAATCCTGCAACCGCGCTTCATTTAGTCACTTTCGAATAAGCTTTCGTTTTCCCCGAAAGTCAGGTAGAACCTCAGTTTTCAGCATCGAGCAGTTGTGCAATCACTTGCACGGCTGTATCAAGGCGGGCCTCGCTAGGCAAGCCGGCTGCTGAATGGTCATTCGAAAAACACTGTGCCGATTAACCTCCAAGTCGCGGTCGATTCTATCGACTCGGCCGCGGCGGTTATCGCACGCAACAAGGAGACTTGCCATGAACATTTTTGGCATCGATGGGCTCTATGCCCTGATTCTTGCTGTTCCGGTCGCCGCCGTCGTCGGTTGGTGGATCTGGAAGAACTTCTATGAGTCGACGCCCCTCAGTTCGGTGCACGGCGCCAATCGGCACGAGCATCACGAGCACGAAGGGACCGGCGTCCACATCTGCAAGTACGACCAGGCGGAACAGCGTCGCACTGCGCACATCGTCAACCCGATCGACTACTCGAATCTCCCGCCGGCCGACCCCAAGGTCGCGGCTCTGATTGCGACGGTTTCGGTCAGCGAAATCGAGACGCAACTGCGCGATATCACTGGTGAGCAAACCTTCACGCTCGCCGGCGAGACCAAGCAGATCGTCAGCCGCAACAGCCATGCCGGCCAGCTCGAGCTCGCCCACCAGTATCTGGAGGCGTACTACGCTGGTCTGGGTCTGAAGACGTTCCGTCACGAGTACAAGATTCGCGGCACCAAGTTCCACAACCTGGTGGTCGAGTTCCCCGGTAAGGTGAACCCGCGCAAGTGCTTCGTTGGTGGCGCGCACCTCGACTCGACCGCCGGCAACCCGTGGCGTACCGAGAAGGTCGCCCCTGGCGCCGACGATGACGCTTCCGGCACGGTCGGCATCATGCAGCTGGCGAAACTGCTCACGAAGGTGGACAACGACTTCACCATCCGCCTCGTGCACTTCACCTGTGAAGAGCAGGGGCTGTACGGCAGCTACGCCTACTCGGATGCGATCGAGAAGGAGAACTTCGAGAAGATCGGCATGATCGAGATGGACATGATCGGCTACTGCAAGCGTGAGGATCACCGTGTCGACATTCACGACGACGTGAACAAGCACGGTGCCCACAAGCTGGTCGAGATTCTCGCTCGCGCCGCCAAGCAGTACGGACTGAACCTCAGCCCGGTCGATACGCACAACCGTGCGGTCGAGAACCGCAGCGACCACGCCGGCTTCCAGAACCACAAGTGGATGGCCGTGCTGGTCTCTGATCCGTTCACGGACGAGGACTTCAACCCGAACTACCACACGACGTCTGACCGTGTCAGCACCTTGAACCTCCCCTACATGGCGGAAGTGATCAAGATGGTGGCCGTCGCGACGTTCCAGTTGGCGGGCTGCAAGGTTCGCTAAGCGGTTCTGCGGAAGGGAGTTGGAGCAAATCCTTCTTCCTTCCGTTTCCGCGGGGCAGAATGTAGGAGCGCAAGTGAGCAATCACCTGCGTTTCCTGCATTTTGTCCTTCATGCCGCATATACTATACCATGTCAGAGATCTGGATCGGGCGATGGGCGCGGGGTGCCAACGAGATTGCCTCGTCCAGCTCAGGCGAAGTCGCTTTCCGCTCGTTTCTGAATCTAAGCTCGGCAGCAGCCTGCAATGCCCCCCCACGTCGAGGGAAAGAACTCGATGATTGGCATCTGCAGCCGCGTATCCGGCTTGCCTATCCACGAACTTCGTGCTATGCATATGTATGGCACGGTGTGGAGGTGTGAGCATGTCAGAAAAATCTCAGCCTCTGCCTTTGTCTATAGGTCTCAACACTGGAGACCGAATGTCGCGGCAAGAGTTTCATGACATTTATGAGACTATGCCTGATGACTTCAAGGCTGAGCTCATTGGTGGAATAGTCTATGTTTCAATGCCACTTAAGCGACCTCATGCGAAAAGCCATATGCGTTTAAGTTCCATTTTCGATAGGTATGCAGCAAAAACTCCTGGGGTGGAAGGCTGTGATAATGCCACTATTTTTCTGGGCAAAAAGGACGAGCTTCAGCCAGATCTATGTATGCGGATTCTGCCTGGAAGTGGTGGGCAGTCAAAAACGACTTACGACAATTATATCGATGGTGCTCCCGAGTTTGTAGCGGAAGTGGCTCACAGCAGCAGAGCTATCGATTTGCATCGAAAACTAGATCGCTATTCAAAGTTTGGCGTTTTGGAGTATATGGTTGTATGCCTGTCACCGAAAGAAATTTATTGGTTTGAACTGCAAGAATCTCATCGTCGAGTTCGCTCTGATAAAGGCATTTTTAGATCCCGCATATTTCCAGGTCTCTGGATCAATGAAGAAGCGCTTCTTTCGATGGACTATGATGTTTCGATGCAAACAATTGATCAGGGGCTTGCCAGTGCAGAACATACGGAATTCGTTGAACAACTCAAGCGAAAAGCAGATTTGAAGCCATTTGAGTGAGCCACAGCAAATTTGAATCAAACTGCTTAACGCCACCAAAGCATTCTTGCTCCTGCAAAGCTTAACCCCGCTAGGGTATATGCATTGGTCTGCCCGTTGGCTATACTGAAAGTCCGGAATCGGTCTGCTTGACTGGGTATTCCGTTTTATCAGCTAGTATGAGGCTAAACTGATCGATGATTTGTCCGATAAAATTCTTTGCCGTTCGTCAGGCAAAAACTGCTTTGTTATGGGCTCTGCTGGTGTTTCCGATGCTTTCACTTTGCCTCCCTGTCCATGCAACTGATACTGAGAGTGGTGCCGGAGCAGCGCCGATTCAGATCGCAGTCAGGACAAACTCGGCGCCTTTTCCTCCAGCGAAAGCTGCTAACTTCGATGCCTTGAAGTCTGTGCCCCGAGCCTCTCAAGTCGAGGTCACTGGATGGAAGATCATCGAACATGTTTGTCTTGAAACTGATATGAATAGTCAGTTGGCAAAACCCGGTGATGTGGTTTGGGGCCGGCTGGAAGATGATTGTAAGTTTGGCGCCAAGTTGATAGCTGCCCGCGATTGTTTGATAAGAGGGCGCGTCGTCGCAGTTGAGCAACCACGAACGCTTTTGTGCGCCACACTTAGTTCCAAGAGGCGCACGAAGAAAGATGCAAGCATCACCATTAGCTTCGACGAAATCATAGATCAAGACGGGCGCAGTTGGCCGGTTAGGGGAAAATTGTGTCGATGGTCCGACCTTCAGTCGAACAGTTCGGGCGGGGCACGGCGTCTGGTGCAGATTGATAAAAATGGAAACACAGTGAAAGCTTGTCCTGCACTTTCCGATACCGAAAGAAACGCAATCCTTGCTGCAAGAATTGCGACATATGCACCAATCCCCGGTCACTTTGCGATTGGGATGCTTGGTGTCCCACTTGCTATGGGTATAGCTGGCGCCGCGCGTCCCTCGTTCGTATTTAAGAAACCGGTTGATACTCGCGAAAAAGGAATGCGCGCAAAAGCATTCGCATACGGCTTCGCCACCAACCTGCCCGGGGCGGTAGTCGTTCTGGCATGTGTCAAGAAAGGCGAGCAAGTAAATTTGAAGTCCGGTGATAAAGTGGCGGTGGACCTCACCTTTTGAAAATAGTTCTGGCCCATTTGCACGCTGATTTTGCGTGAGCTTCCCCGGAAAGCCGCTCTGAATGCTTGTTTTACTGAACCATCTCGCTTATCGTTGCAGAGGGTTCAGGTGAAACTAAGAATAAGGGGCTCGACTATGACTACCGATTTTGAATCTTTGGCGCCAGAAAAGCCAGGAAAAGAGAGCAAGATTGACATCAAAAACATCACTGATGAATTGGAAAAAGGCAATGGCTGCAGGCTGCTCTTTGACGAGGCCTTTCAGCAGCTGAACCGCGACTTTGACGGTCAGATGAAGATTGTGAAACAGGTTGAGGAAGAATCAAAAAGTCGCAATTCAAACATATTGACCTTCAAGGATCTCGACCATGTCGCCGAAGACCAGAACAAGAGGAAGCTGGATGTGAAAGGTGTTTCGGTGGAGCATACGGGGAAGGATCAAAAAACTCCGACTCCAATCTTTCAAGAGTTACTGATCACCGATCACAACACAAAGAAAGTTTTGGGGGTGGAGAAAGCCTGTAAGCCCCGGCTTTGAGTCTTGAAATAGAATCGTCCCCAAAAAAAGAGGACCCCGTTTAAATCGGGGTCCTTTAGGTTCTGGGCTGAGCAGAACTCAGTCTAGTTGCCTACTGCCCTAGAAGACAAAGGTAGACTGGGTGTCATAGCTTACGTCTCCATCGGGTTTCTCTTACATCACTAATTATAGTCCAGAATTGTAAGTGTGGAAGACTAACAATATCGTTAGAGCGTAAATCTTTGGAATATCGCTATTTGTCGAGTTCTTACGATATCGATCAATTGGCTTAGTGTTTCATTGTTTGAGGAATTAGCGATGGTTTCCCTGCTTGCTTATCCTTCAATGGATCCAGTGAGCCGATCGGCACCGGTTTCTGCATCTGGATTCTAATCAGGTTGTCGATATCATTTTTTCGAACATCGAACGCATCGCGCACTTCTGCCTTCGGTTTGATCAAGTGAACTTGCGAATTGTCAGTCAACATGTCTCTTCCGCGCTCATAAAGTTCGCTGCCGGCAATCTCTGCCCCTTCACCCAGCACTCTGTCGAGTATGGTCGCGGTGGCTGTGCCTGCTGCCAGCATTAGTCCTAGACGCGCCGGGGCCCATTTTAAGCCGACGGCACCGACTGCTTTTGACGTAAGTTGTGCACCGAGGTCAAATCCGGCTGTGTCTAGCAACACTCTTGTTAAGCGGCCGACTCCACGGGAATTACCTTCTTTGAATGCCCCAGGTAAGTCATTCGCTGCTGCAAAGACGGCGAAGGCTCCAAGTCCTGTTCCCGTTCTCAAAAGAGCAGAACCAATCTTCGTTTCGCTTGCTGCAAGGACCTTTGCTGCTCCGGGGACGCCCCATTCGCTCAATGTTCCCAATCCGCCGCGCACCGCCAACGGTGCCGCCCCGGATAGTCCCCATCTCAGCCCTTTTGAGCTCAACGCCGCTATGGTCGGCGGCAGTATATCGCTCTTCTTAATGTCCTTCAGGTTCTTCTCCACGTGTTCCTTCATAAAGTCGAAGGAAGGAAACATACTCATCGCATCATAAAGTTCGCGAGCGGTGATTTTCTGCTTCTGCCCTGGAAGCCCTGTAATATCGTTGTCTTTACCCCATTGGTTATCTAGGGTAACCAGACCTGTCGCTGCGTCATAATCAGTGACAGTCACCACATGCGGTGCAAAGCCGTTGCCGCTACCGAATGGTTTGTGGTCTCCGTTTACCGCTATGATTACCGGGAAACTATTCTTGTCCTTATATTCCTGCAGCTTTTCCTTCAATCCACCAAATGTCAGAAACTTGCTGACACCATTGCTTTCCGAAGGATAGAACCATCTTTGAATACCGAAATCCTTCGATGGCTTGCCGGTGATCTGCGCGTTGATATCGCTCAGCCCGTCAACATCCAACCAGGGATGACTGGAATCCAATGATCGGAAGTGATGAATTACAGGTGGATTTACCGATTTATTCAGCAAGTATTCCTCGGGCTCGCCAGGCTTGCCTTGCCGATATTCGATGTTACCCTTGCCCGCCATGACGCCGCCCGGAAGCGTGTCTTTTCTCATCCAGTGGACATTGATGGCGGTGTTTTGGAAGACGAGGCTGGCATAATTTCTTAAGCCATCAGGTGTTGGATCAAACTTCGCCTCGAGATCTGGAGCCAAACTTTCGGGACGTATTACCGAACCGTCCGCTGTTTTGAACTGCCCGGTGACGGCTACATCGGCAACAACGCGTGCAACTGTCGATGGTTCCTGCGTGTAAAGACGGCACTCAAGCGTCGTGACATTGCAAGTGTTGTGAGCACCTTGATCAATAGTTGTCGGGTCGGCTGCATTGCTGACCAATGTTTTTGCCAGAAGTCCGGCGTTCCCTTGCGGTAACTTTGCCGCGGGGTCAAGTATGCGATTGAGCTGCATGTAAACGCCCAGTCTTTCGGACTCCGGCAGATTACGGGCTGCTGCTCTTTCGTCGAACTTTTGCAAAGCCTCGTTAAATTGCTTGAGTTTTGCCTCACCAGATATTGCTTTGGCTGCTCTTCCGACTATGAGTTCACGCGCTTCGGCGACAATATTTGTCATTTGATCTTTTTGGACTGTGCTCATGGCACTGTATAGATCGGAATAGGACGGTGTTTTGACCAATTCGGCATAGACACCATCGCTTACTGTTTTTGGGCTGCGGCTTTCAATAAAGTTGCGAAGTTCTTTCTCCTTTTGCTCGCGTTCTTCCTTGCCGGATGTTACTGAAAGCTCCAGTCTGTAAAGATCTATCCGCTCCTTGCTCTCCTTATCCAAAGCAACCAGGAGTTCGCCGGCCGTGTTGATTTGTGCCTGCCCTTCCAGCCTCTTTGATATATCGGCGGGCTTTTCTTCTTTTGCGAGAAATTCTATTGTTTTGCCGAGTTCCGTTCCTTTGCCATTAGCATCAATCCCTACGGGCGGAATTCCCACTCGCGGGTCGACAGCGATTGCTTTCGGGTCTATGGTGAAGGGCGCTTGCGTATTTGGTTTTGCTTGGTCTTCTTTGTGCTCGGCAAGGACCTTCCGCGCGCGGCTTTTCACCTGCTCAGTAATACCTGCAGCATCTTCGAAGTTGACAGCGTAAAGAAGCGCTTTACTCGCTGTTTTTTGTTGATCGAGCTTAGCGTCCAGCAAATCATGCTGGGGCGCAAGCGACCGCCCGAGGGCGGGGGGGCCCTGCGTTTCGGACATATGAAGTTTTACTCCCGAGTTCGTAAGCAACATCCTACATGCTTGTAAGGAGGTGTGGCCGTCGAATTGAGCATTTGTAATCTGTTTGGCCCCGTATTTCTCCCTATAAAACCGGATGATTAGCGCGCTTGTGAAACTGCCTTAACTTCAAATGGCGCCTAAAAGAACGCCAAAGAAGTGCAATATAGGTAAAATTAGGTGTCGGCGAACTGCAAGTTCACAGCCAATTGCCTTGAGGTTAAAGTGAAAGCCATCTGCATTCTTCAGCTTCTGACCTGTTCCATGCTCTGCATGCTTTTTCTTGCCGCTCCCGCCGGCGCCAAGAAGAACGATGCTCAACAACCCCCGTTGACCTGGGAGATGCTGGTCAAACGCGGCAACGATTACATGGCTCGGGATCGCATGCCTGATGCTAGAAAATTCTACAGGCTAGCGCTCAAAATTTTGGAAGACCAACAGTGCGACGATTTGCGAAAGGCTGTTGTTTTGCATGATCTGGCAGAGACGTATCGCTTTGATAGTAACTGGCACCAAGCTAGAATGAACGACCTTCTATCCTCGGCAATCTATCAAAAGGAAGTGGAAAAAGGACAATTGGGTCCTGAGTATTCCCATAAAAATCCAGTGCAAATAAACTCCGGGTCTTTGCGCCCTGCCTGTCTCGTCTGCCATGAAAATTGGAAAGTCGTTCCGATTCTTTATGGAACAAAAACAGGCTATGAGGGACCTGTTCCGAAAGATTCTGATCCTGCCTTCACGCACAAACCAGGTGGCGATCAGCATTGCGATCAGCGCTGGTATTGTAAGGCTTGCCATCAAAACTTCTAACGATATCCCTGAGTTTCAGCGCTGGTATTGTCACTTTTAAGGTTGTCCCTGAGATCTAGTCGGGATATCTGTTCGCTCCCGGGAGCGCCGGCATCTTGCCGGCTTCGATCTGTAGAGTCAAGCGGGGTTTCTCGTTTATCTTCATTCGGCGGCGTTGGACATTTGTCGAGTCGAGTTGAAGGCGATAACGTGTCTGCAGAGTGTCGGGTCGCTCGCGCATGGCAAGGTTGCGCGCCAATTGAGCAATTGATATTGGCGATGGTACTGCAGTTTCGTTTTAACACCCAGCGAGTGCAAGAACTTTCGAGCCATTGAAATTTCGTTTTCTAAAAGATAAGCGTCGTTGGCATCGAAACGCAGGAAAAAGCTCATGTGAGATGTCCGATGCTCGGTCGCCTCTTGGTTGTGCTGCCAGTACCTGTGCGCTGTTTTGAACTTGCTGATTGGATCTGGATCTTGTGCGGGGGTGACAAAGATTGAAAGACGTGCGTCCGGCAAATCGCTGAGAATGGTTGAGAGCCAAGTAAAGCTGCTGGCGCCGGGCAATTGCTCAAAGCAAAGTGCGGAACTGATGTGTTTGTTCAATTGAACATGGCGATCATTCGGCTTAATATCGATGTCGCGAAAGCTCGGCTCCCACCCTAAGTTTTTGACGTGCCGCCAGTCTCTGTGCAGATTGAAACGGGTGCTAGGGCTTCCCAGCTCATTGGAGATCAGCAGGCGCAGCTCCATCGAGCTGAGTATTTTGGGACCGGATCCTAAGATAACCAGCTTTTCGATTACCTGTCCAAGTATTTCTTGCATGCGGACAAGTGGCGGCAGATCGAGCTTGCCCTTGACCGGAGGCGTCAGAATCAGGGACGCGATCAGTATCATTTCGCGCTTGTTGCCATCGCCTAGCTCAGGAAAGATTATTTGAAAGCGAGTATCTTGAATGCCGGAGAGATATTCGAAGAAAACCTCCAACCAGATAGCCATTTCTGCCTGATTTCTCTTCGGCAGAATTACTTTAATGACTCGTTGCAGTTCCCCGCGTCTTGTATGGATTAGCCCGTCGGTGACTTCATTAGGTGCTTTGTCGCCAACAAAGTCTATGCGGATGCCGGCAAGATCAGCAACTGTTCTTGGCGCTCCAACATGTTTTCGCCGCATCAATTTCTTGAGAAATGGCGGAGCTTGTCTTTTCAGCATCCCGGCCAGCAGGATTGTGTAAGCAAAAAGCGTGCTTCCGGCGAAGATGCCCAGCCATGGATTAGCAAACTGTTGCGCGCTCAGAACCCCAAAGGGCAGTGCCAGAAAAGCAGCGAGCACGTAAATGCCGAAGGGCTGCATTTTTCCCTGCGTTTGAACTTTTCTTGTTATCTTGTCCAGAATCAGCATTTTCGTGTCTTGTTTTGGCTGCCAGAACTATTTCTACTTGAACTTACGTGGACATGGGCGAAATGTCGAGGCGGTTTCCCCCATGCGTACACGACCTCGCCGGTATCCGCTAGGGATCGCCTTGTATTTACGGCGTAATCTGCAATAGCGTGTCGTGTTTTAATACTAGTTCTTTTTCCGACTAGCAATTTGAGAACTTTGTTCCTTGAACGAGACTCGGCTGGAAGCCGATTGCCGGCTTGTAAGTGATATGATGGACAGCTGCTCAGGTCGGAGGCGTTTTCATGAGAAAGAGCTTGGGTGTTGCTCTCAGTTGTTTTGTGCTGCTCACTAATTCTTCGCCCTCTATAGCCGGCGATTCTGAAGCTAAGATTGCAGCTGCAGGCGCGCAGCCACAAGCTAGTCATGAACTTGGTGGACCTGCATGGCAGCCATGGACAAAAGATCTCTTTACGCGAGCAAAGAAAGAAAAGAAGCTTGTCGTGCTTGACCTGGAAGCAATATGGTGCCACTGGTGCCATGTGATGGATCAAAAGACTTATAGCCGCCCCGATATACAAAAGGTTTTGGCTCAGCATTTCATAGCAGTTAAAGTGGATCAGGACTCGCGGCCGGACCTTTCTAATAAATATGAGCAATACGGATGGCCTGCCACCATCTTCTTTTCCTCCGATGGCAAGGAGCTCGCGAAGAGGTCCGGCTTCATTCGTCCTGATGAAATGTTGGCTCTTTTGAAAAAGCTGGTCAAAAAGCCCGTCCCCGAGGAGGAAGGAAGTGTGCCGACTGTCTTCTCGAAAGATACTGCGCTACCGGCAGCTCTAAAAGAAGAGTTGATCAAAAAGCATAACGATGGATATGACCCCAAAGAAGGCGGTTGGGGAACTCAAAACAAATTCCTTGATTGGGATAGTGTCGAGTACGCTCTTGCTCGTGGCAAGGAGGGGGATGCTCGCGAATTACAAATGGCGAAAGAAACTCTGGAGAAACAGCTTAATTTGATAGATCCCGTTTGGGGTGGCGTTTATCAATATTCGACTGATGGTGATTGGAAGCATGCGCACTTCGAGAAAATAATGCAGATGCAAGGCGAGAATCTTCGCATCTATTCACTGGGCTATTTGCAATTCAAAGATCCGCGATTTCTCGATGCTGCAAAAAGCATTGCCGGCTATTTGAAGGAGTTTTTGCAAGCGCCGGAGGGAGCCTTTTACACAAGTCAGGATGCGGATCTAAAGCCGGGCGAACATAGCGCCGAATACTTCGACTTGAATAATGAGGAACGGCGAAAGCTTGGTGTCCCGCGTGTCGATAAGCACATTTATGCAAGAGAGAATGGATGGGCTATAACTGGTTTGACTAGCCTTTATATGGCGACTGCCGACAAGCAATATCTGGATCAAGCAATCAAGGCGGCACAATGGATAATCTCTAATCGTGCGATCCCGGGAGGCGGTTTTAAGCACGATGCAAGCGACCCGGCTGGTCCTTATCTTGGCGACACATTGTTTATGGGAAGGGCGTTTTTGAATCTCTATCAGGCAACTGGCGATCGCCAATGGCTAACGCGCGCTTCCGATGCTGGACAATTCATAGCTCAGCACTTCAAGATTGCCCCCAATCAAGCTGGATATCCAACTGCTGCCACTGACTCGTCTGCCGACAACGAAGCTGCCCAGGCTAAGCCTTTGCTTGATGAAAACATAGTGCTGGCACGCGTCAGCAATATGCTCTTTCAATACACAGGCAAGAAGGAATATAAGGATATGGCAGACAACTGCATGCGCTATCTTTCTACGCCAGAGATCGCGCGCCTTCGCCGAATCCTGGTGGCCGGCACCTTGTTGAGCGACAAGGAGATTTCGAGTTCACCAGCGCACATCACCATAGTCGGTGCTAAGTCCGATGCGGCCGCTCTTACGCTTTTCCAAGCAGCCAACAGATATCCTGTATCTTACAAACGGGTTGAATGGTACGATCCCAAAGAAGGTCCGATGCCTAATCCGGACACGGAATACCCTGAGATGCCGAAGGCAGCCGCATTCGCTTGCGCCAACCAGCGATGTTCATTGCCCGTTTATACACCGGAAGGGATTGCATCCAGTGTTGAAAATATGATGAAATCACAATAGAAAGGGAGCATAGCGAGCGAACAACGATGGACAGCTTTAACGCTTGTCAAAGTGATCGTCAATACTTGAGTTTGCCGGAAAGAGCAAGCGAGCGCTTCCGGATGATCTTCTTTCCGATTGCGCTGCTTCTTCTTTGCTGTTTTTCATTGTTAGCTCCACAGGCGTCGGCTTTTGACCACAGCCATAGGCTCTTTACTGCCGAACTCAAGAAATACGTCAAGAAGAACGGCGTTCTTTATGACAAGTGGAAGCAAAAGCGAGAAGGACTAGATCGTTACTTCAAGGAGCTGGAGACTATTACGGCAGAAGAATATGCCGCATTTACTGAAAGGGAACGAAAAGCGCTCTGGCTCAATGTCTACAATGCCCTAGCGATCAGATTAGTGCTCGACCAGTATCCGATCAAAGGTAAGAATGCTAACTATCCGGCTAACAGCATACGCCAGATTCCGGACGTGTGGAAAGCTGCGGTTTGCAAAACCACAGGCAAGGATGTCTCGCTGTACGTGATATTTCACAGCATGATGCGTAAAGACTTTCACGATTGCCGCTCGCATTTTGCTATTGTTCCAGCTTCTCGAGGAGCTTATCCCTTGCAGCCGGAAGCCTTCCAGGAGGCAAAGGTTGAACAACAGCTCGAGAAGATTACTAAGTCATTCATGGCAAATAGGGAGAATCTGAGCGCGGATCTTTCCAGCAACACAATTTATGTTTCACACATTTTCAAATGGTTCCCACTGGACTTTTTGTCTCTACAGGGCGGAAAGATTCCGTTCCCGCCACCGGCTGATGATGATGTGGTGCGGGAGTATGTGCTTCCTTTTCTCCACAAAGAAGAACAAGAACAACTAAAAGGCAAGCAAGCGAAAATCGTCTACAAAAACTACGATTGGACCTTGAATGATGCGTTGCAATCGGTCTCCTCAAACGAAACGCACTTTGCCGATTAACGGATCAAATGCGATGCCGGCTATTAGTGTGGATCCTCCGGCGGGCCCGTCTGATGGATGTTCAGTTTGATTCCAAAATTTCCGCCGTTTCGCCAACCGAAGTACGTGCTAATCCGATCGTTCTCAAATGAGATAAATGGCAATCTCAACCAATCCTTTTTGCTGACGGCCCAGTTCCAACCGCCGTTCGGATTGAACACATCGGCTGGGCAAAGTCCCTGTCGATCGAAGGATTGATCTGCGATTCCGATTACGTAGAACGTGAAGTTGTGAAATGGATTTCGCCAATACCACTTCTCCACTCTTTGCGGATCGTCAACCAGATAGTTCTCTGGTGGAAGCGGGTCATCCACGTTTTCGAACCAGAATTGCGGGTTGAGTTTGTCGGAGAAGGCGACAGTGCGTTTGGCTTCTTTGTGAATTTCTGTAGATGGATAAATGCTCAGCAGCAAGAACGGAAGCAGTAGGAGCACCATTAAGCAAGAAAGCGGGAGTAGTAAGAGAGCTAATAACTTAGAAGCCGGCAAGATACCGGCGCTCCCGGGTTCGAACAGTTCTCTGGCACTCTTCATCAATAAGCTGAGCCTCTCGTTTTATGTTTTACGATCTAGTCTAAGTAAGAATAGTTGGTAAAACAAAAAAGGGGCAACTGTCGTCATTTTTGATCTTTCTCTTTGTTTGAGCCCAGGGCTTCGGCGATGAAGTTGGCTGTGATTGCCTGTCGCAAGCTTATGCCGATATTTGGAGCTGGATCTGGCAGCAGGTTGGGTTTGAATGAATTGGCGCAGTTATCGAAATGACCTACAAGGTGCAGCACTTTGCCGCGCCCAAAAGAGAATTCGATTGCCAGCGCGCCTGCTTGCATCGGATCAATTACGCGTAGTTGTGGATCTCTGGCCGCCAGTAGCGAGCTTCTCGCCAGGATACTTACTTTGCTTGGATTCATAATGCGCAGGCATTGACTGAGACGATCCAGTTTCCACGTAAATCGTCGTCCTGGAATACCTGCTAGAAGGCTATTTTCGGGCTCCAGCACGTAAGCATCCGTAATTGATCCGTCGGTATTGTCCCTGTTCCACTGGACAAAGTTAGGGAAAGCGCGTTCCAAAACGTTCTGCAAAGTCCAATCCGTACTAACAAGAAAGCCGCCTTTTAGAACGAAATCTCGAATTTTCTGCAGCGTCTCTTTAGGTACGACGCCTGCGCAATCGATGATCATGATTTTGCATTTTTCAAAATCGAAATCGCGTAGCTCTTTTGTTTTGATCGGACGAAAGCGCAACCCAAAGGAATGCAGTGGTTTCGTTGAATCATCCCACTGTCCGCGCACTACAACCAGCTCCTCCGGTGAGAATTTTGCAGAGAGTGAAGGATGTGTGGTTTCTAACCACGAACGAAAGACTGTCGGCGGTGTGACAACATTTACTTCGGCTTGTTGAAGAAATCGGTTGGCATCCTGGTCGATGCGAGCAACTTCCATTAGATGAGCTGAGCGGGCCGCTGCTTGTGCGGAAGAACTCTGAAAGTTTGGCTTGGTTCTGATGGCGGTGGCGCTTCCTTTAAGCACTGTGCCTGATTCGCCGCCTGATTCTTTCTGCGTTTTGCTTGTCGACTCTCCGTCGAGAATGACTGTGTCACGAGGCAGTTGGTAGTCCTGAGGCTTTTTGTCTTCTTCCCAATCAGAGCAGAAAGAGGGCAGGCAGAAAGTCGCGCCCACCATGAACGAGATAACTAGTTTCGGGAAGTGCTTTGTCGAAGGAAGACTGCTCGATTTCAATTTCGGTTCTCTCTTTGCACTTATATGATATCCAAATTTAACGGCTGGGTCGTTATCAGAAAACTTGGTCCGGGCAATTGGTTTAAAAGATCCAGCGCCAGGCAGGGCTGTCAACCGACAAAGGCGGCTACCAAAATCGCTACTGGCCATGCCATTCGGCTGGACAAACCAATAGGCTTATGTTTTTGGGGGAACGTTGAACGCAGGTCCAAATCTATCAGGGAATTCAAAGAATTCCGCAAAGAAAAAAGGCTTGGGCACGGTAGAGTATACCGCCATTTTTCTTCTTATAGCTGTGCTGGGAGCGCTTGCTGTGATTAGCTTTGCGCGACCTCGCGGTACCCGGGCTCGGGACTCTGGTGCCAGTGCACAAACATCTCCGCCAGTGGAGACTAGCAGGCTGCTATATGCCAACGCGGAAACCCCAGGAATGCGAATCAAAAAGGCTGATTTCATCGGCAATGGTAAGCCAACCATCTTTTACTTCCATAGTAAGCACTGCCAATATTGTGATGGCATGACTCCGCTTGTAGAAAGATTAGCTCAAGTAGATTCAAGCAGGACTATTGTGCAGGTTGAGTTGGACCGGCAGACCTACGATGGAATTGATTATCATTCTCCGGTAGGCGAACAATTTGACATTCATTCGGTGCCTTCCTTTGCCGTTTACGACGCGAACGGGCAACTGCTGGCACAAGGCAAAGAGGCGAAGCCCCTGGTTCGCCAGATCATGTTTGAGAAAAAGGTTGCTAACTAGCTAGCTGATTTTTCGTTTTTTGCGCGAAACTGGAGCAGGTTCGTCATTGACCATGCGTCTCAGCGAAGCAAGTGCTTGCAGATTTGGCCAAATAACGTCGCGCATTTCTTCCCAATCGTAACGTCCGATTTCGTTTCGTTCGTATCGGCGGCAACAGTCTTCCCAAAGTTCAAAGAGCTTTTTGGGATCCGTTGTTTCTTTAGCTCTTTGTTGGAACTCGATAAGGTCAAAGGGTTCCATTATGGGCCTCCATTTGGACAGACTGGACAATGAACAGATGGTCGGAGGAGTTGAGAGGGGCGATAACCTGAGAAGGGCGATAACCTAGCGAAACTCCGGAGCGTCTCAAATAAGTAGAATGATTCGAAAGTCGTGCCTTGTCAAATTCTCAGGGTGCATCAATTTCTATGAAATGGATGTATTTAAGAATCTGCCAGTATCTAAGTATGGAGCGACGTGCGATATTCAATACTCATACCTCCATGTTAACGAAAACTCAGGCCGCGTCAATACATTCGGCGCAAATCTTCTGCTACACGAAAATTACCAGAAAGTGATAACTAGTCTGGTTTTACGGGCTCGACTATGTTGGCATGAGCAAAAAAATCTCTTTTGAATTTAGAACTAAATGTGGAGGCATCGTTACTGAGTTTTTTTTGTGCTACCAAGTACGGTGTGGAGCAAAACTTGGATGAACTTTATCGCGTTCTGCAAACGGTTGCTTGGCTTAGCTTGTGGCTTGCTCTTCCTCCGGCGACGGAGTGCTTCCTTTGTTCAGCTGAGAAATCAGGTCTTGGGCTTTAGCCAGAAGATTCGTTTTGTTTTCCGGTGCCACCTGGCTCAAATACTTGTCCAGAGCGGAAATCGGGCTCAAAACAAGTGACTCGTTAATCTCCGGCATGCGCCGGGGTCTCTCCGTGAAAATGATTTCCGGTTTAAAACGCAAGCTCAAGACTTCGGGCAAAGCATTTCGTACTGCTTCTTCATCGAGCTCATGCAGGCGACTCTGTTGAATTCTGTATTTGATTCGAAAAACTGCCCCGCTTTCAACTTGTTTTCTGGCCAAATCAAGTAGATGTTGGGTCGGCGATTCGACATCTGTAAGGTCAGCTTTAACGGTAACAAAGGGGCGCGGACCTAGGCTATGAAAATTCAGATTCGCCTCGCCTCGACGTATGTCGGCTTCGATGAATCCTTTATCCTCTGACTCCTCTCCGAAATCCACGCGCTCGATGCTGCCAGCGTATGCTACAGCAGGCTTCTCGGCTCGGAGGACTTGATGCTTATGCACATGTCCGAGCGCTACATAATCCAGTTTTGGGTGGACAAAAATATCCAAAGGGAAAGTCATGCTGTAGCCGACTAACAAATCTTGCTCGGCTCCGGCTCTTGCGGTATCGACCATTATGTGAGCTGTTGCCACCGACGGTAGTTGCTCGTCCAATTGCTCGTAAAAGTGCTGCATGATCTCACTTACATGCTTTACCAGTACCTGATCAATTTCGCCGGCACCGAGCTTGCCATACTTTTCATGGCTCATAAGCAAGTGGCGCGTAACGTGTGGCAAGCCAATCAGTTGGAGCGGTCCGTTCTTCGTTTCGATTCGAATCAATTTTGGGCTCTCAATGACCGTTACGCCAGGTACTTCAAGGCTTTGAAAAACAGACATTGAATGACTGGCTGTTGCTTTCAATATTTGGTCATGATTGCCGACTAGTAAGACGGTTGGGATCTTAGCATCTGAAAGCTTTTTGAGTTGTTCCGCAAAAGCTTTCTGGTAAAGGGGTTCTGGCGATGCATTTTTGTAAGCATCGCCCGAGAAGAGAAACATATCCGCCTGATGGCTTAGAGCGTAGTCGACCACTCTGGCAAATGAACGAGAAAAATCTTCGAAGCGAACGTTGAGACCGGTTTTCGGATTAAGACGTCCATGCCCCTCACCAGAGCCGAAGTGGATGTCTGAAACGTGAATGATTTTGATTGCCTGTTTCATAAAATAACCCGGACGGACAGAATGTCCGCGCTTTGCGAGGTAAGCACCTGGGCGAATCAAAAAACAATATCATAAGTCGTGCAATAATAACTTTGTCGCCGGCCTCAGAGAGGATGACAGTTGTCATTACGCCTCAAAAACTTAGTATTGGCGACTTTGCTGTTTCAGTTCGCTTATAGCTTTGAAAGTGAAGCAGCTCCTCACGCGGCAAAAGTTGTTAGTGCCGATGCCATAAAGCAAATTGTAAAAGAATCGGACGTCCTTCCTTCTGAGTATCAACAGCAGGTTTACTCTTCCTTTTCTAACGGCGAGGCTTCGATTTCTTTGTTTCGCCATCCGCAATCAACCAACGCAGATTGCAAAATCGATGCTGTCTTGTTGGCGCGTCATGTCATCGCCCTCGACCCAGCAAAGGTTAAGGTCGTTCGCTGCTTCTTTTACGATTACGATCGGCAAAATGAGTTTTGGGAAGTCGAAGTGCGGGCAAGTTTGGTGCGCGCATATGCCGAAGGTGAGATAGGTCAGGATGAACTGATTGGCAGCGTGCTTTTGAAGGAAGATCGGCAAGCCAATGCTTTGAGTGAGAAGTATGCCGTTCATTCATATCGTGCAATTCTGGATGAGAACAGCGTTGTCCCTGGCGTATTGAAGGAACGGCGCCTGGCGGCATCTTTGAGGCTAAAGGAGCTGCAACGTCAGGGCGTCGATGTCTCGGCGTTTCACGATGATTTCTTGCGGGTGGAGGATGCGGCACGTCGCGGCAATGAAAAGCAAGTGTCGAGTCTGCTTTCTGCGCTCTACAAGCAGGTTGACGATCACGTTCAGCTGCTCATAAGTAGCGGTCAGCTGACGAAACAAGAGATGCTCAGGCGGTCAAAAAATGCACTGGGCTCACAGCCGGATGCCTCCCCGAGTTCCAAGTCAGGCTCCGGGTCGACATCGGGTTCTGGGTCAGATGCCATGGAACAATAATAATGGCGAAGAGCAAGCACACACTTTCGAAAAATCAGAAGCTCGTCTCAAGAATCGAATCTATTGCAGCCGGTGGGCAAGGCGTTTGCAAACATGAGGGTACACCTATCTTTGTCGATCGGGGGGTGCCCGGGGACCTGGCCGAACTCCAGCTTTATGATGTTCGGAAGGACTTCGCGCATGCCCGCGTTGTGAAGATTCTGGAAGGGTCGCCTATGCGCGTAGAGCCACCATGCAAGCTCTTCAAAGTTTGCGGCGGATGCCAGTGGCAACATATCAAATATGAAGAACAGCTTCTCTTGAAGACGGACATAGTTCGTCAAGTAATTCAGCGGATCGCTGGCTTAGATCCCTCCATTGTTCGTCCAGCATTAGCTGCTGATGAACCGCTTCACTATAGGAATAAGGTGCAGTTTCCCGTAAGCCACCCTCAGAATTCAAATCGGATCTTAGCTGGATATTTCAAAGAGGGTTCGCACGAGCTCGTTAACATAAAGCACTGTCCAGTGCAGCCAGAAAAGCTGGACGAGTTGCTTGAGCGCGCGAAAGAGGCTGCTGAGTATGCAGGGCTGTCTGCCTATGATGAGAAATCGCATTCCGGCCTGTTGCGCCATTTCTTTTTCAGACATAGCGATTTTTTCAAAACGACCCTTTTGACGATCGTTCTAAATGCCCAGCAGGACCAGCTCCAAGAGTTGCAGGGGCGACTCAGGGCTTTTGTCAAAGAAATGGATCGAGGCGATCTTCTTGGAATTTGTGCTAACTTCAATCCTTCTCGCGGCAATCGCATAATGGGAAACCATACGATTTGCCTTTCCGGACAAGATCACATCGTTGAGAAGTTAGCATCGAAATACGAAAATGCACCTGATTTGCTAAAGGCGGGGATCGATTTCAAGCTCTCCCCGGCAAGTTTCTTTCAAGTCAACTCGGCTCAGGCTGTGAGGTTGATGGATCTAGTTTTGGATGAGGTGCTTTTGCATCTTGGGGATGACGTAGGCCATAAGCCGGTTCCACTGATAATTGACGCTTACGCCGGCGTGGCCACCATCGCACAGTGGGTCGCTCCACTTGCGCAGAAGGTTCTTGCTATTGAAGAAGTCGAAGACGCCATTGACGACGCACGGGGAATCTTGCGCACGAATGGGATCGACAACGTTGAGATGATTCATGGGACGGTAGAATCGTCTTTCGCTGATCTCGTAAAACAAGAGCAAAAAGCCGATATCGTCATTCTCGATCCACCGCGAAAGGGAGTTGATAAATCCGCTTTGGAAGCTGCCGTTGCGCTGAGCCCAGCGAAGATTATCTACGTGAGCTGCAATCCGGCTACACTTGCGCGCGATCTCAAAATCCTTCAGGAGCTTAACTATGAAACCGTCAGCGTGCAGCCAGTCGACCTATTCCCAATGACATATCACGTCGAGTCGGTTAGCGTGCTCAGGCGCACCGTTTTTTCGCAAGGCTAAGTGCACAGGCATGATTGTGGTTCGATCGTTGGAGCGCCGGTATCTTTCCGGCGTCTACCGAGATTTGATCTAACCCGCTCTATTCTTATTACATTCTTCAGTTAGAACAACCAGTTTTGAAAGGCGCAGTCTTAGCCCTTCGGCGATACTTGCTACAACTCCAAAGCTTGGATTTCGCTTGCCTTTTTCTACGTTGCTTATAAAGGCTCTGTCCACTCCAGACTCCTCTGCAAGCTGTTCTTGAGACATATTCAGTTTCTTTCTTCGAAAGGCGATAACCTCACCCAAGCAGTCATATAAGGGTTGATGTCGTACTCGTTTTTTATCCATGATTGATCCTCCAGTGGGGTGTTATGACGGCAAAAAGCGTGTTGACAGTTCCCGCTGGATGTCGCCATCTGACGACTGAAACTTCTATGAAATCGAGCTATCCCCAGTATGCGTTTGGGTTTTCCCAACTTGAAAAATGCGTGCAGAGGGTGATAATAAGTAAGTATGAGCTGTAATAGTCTGGAATTATGGGCAAAACAGCGTTTGTGTAAATTGCATCATCAGGTTTTGATTATATGAATCCGCAACAAGGGCATGGTTCGCAACCTATAAGAGAGTTAGAGTGGCTCGCTGACTACTTTCAGTCACATGGTCGTGAAGACAAGGCTCTCGAGATTTTGGAAGAGCTTCGTCGAATCAGGATGAAGGCGCAGGAAAGTTTGAACCTATCAGAAGCATCAGACGTGCGTGGTTTTCATATTCGCGCCGCATCTAATCAGAACATGGACGGTCTTAAGGAACAGGATGCCTAAATTTTCGTGACTCCAGGGAAAATTGCCTTTGCGCCGACGGCAAGATTATATTAGGATAATTCTCAGCCCATATGGATTAGGCATCGCCCTGGAGGCCTGCTCGTGGTTTTATCCGGTATCTGGAAAAAGCAAGAAGGATCTCGAGACGAGCCTCTTAAAAACCTGACCATTGTCGTCGACAAGAATATTTCTCCGCTCCAGGTGCAGGAATTGTGTGCATCAGTTGGCTGGAGTCGACGCGATCCGGTCTTAATCTCGCGAGCCCTTAGAAACAGTCTCTCAGTCGTCAGTGCTTGGGACAAAGATGTATTGGTTGGCTTTGCACGCGCTACCGGCGATCAGGTTTTCAATGCGACCATCTGGGACGTGGCGGTGCGCCCGGCCTATCAAAAGAAGGGCGTCGGGCGGATGCTCATGCAGGCTCTGCTGAAAGACCTTGATACATACGGTATTCCACTGATCACTCTTTACGCTGATCCCGGAACAGACGGATTTTACAAGCGTTTTGGATTCGCCACCGATCCGTCCGGGGTTCGCGGTATGTTTCGGGAAGTGGAATAGCTTAACTGCCCTTTATGAAATCTCGAAAAGTTAAGGTACCGCAAAGCTTGGGACCGAGCAGTCCGGCTTCGTGGTAAATTGATTAACTTGTTCAACCTTGTTGGTAGTACACAAGGGTTCACGTCTGCCTGGGGGGCGACGGAAAAATTTCGCTAGAAAAGCCGGAGTGGTCATGAAAGTCATATTGCAGAAAAACGTTCAGAAGCTTGGCAAGCTTGGGGATGTGGTCGAATCAAAACCCGGCTACTTCCGCAACTTCTTAGAGCCACGCGGACTTGCAGTTATTGCAACTGAGGGTGCCCTTAAGAAGCGCGAGGAAGACCTCGAAGCGCTGAAAGCAAAAGCTGACAAGATGCATCAAGAAGCTATCGCCGTCGCGGAGAAAATCACCGCACTGGGTAATGTCAAACTCACCGCTCGCGCTGGAGATGGTGGCAAACTGTACGGCAAAATCACCAACAAGGACATTGCTGAAGCCATCGCAAAAGGCATCGGTGCCGAAGTCGATAAGAAGGGCATCAAGGTTCTCGAAGATATCGGTACCCTTGGCACCTACAAGACTTACGTTAAAGTCGCTACCGATGTGCAAGCCGAAATCAATGTCATCGTTTACGACGAGACGCAAGGCGAATATAAGGAGCCTAAGGAGCCAGCAGCTCCCGCTCCAGCTGCCCAAGAACCAGCTGAAGAAGAAGCAGTCGAAGCCTAGTATTCGACATTCTAGTTCGTGTCGGCAGGTGGTCATAAGACCGCCTGCTTTTTTCTAGCTTCATTATTTCCTTGCTTGAGATCAGTCCGTACGCCGCAAGTGCAACTATTGCGTCAGTGATTCAACGCACGTGATTTCCCGGCTAGCTCGTCAGCCCCGAGACCTAGCCCTGTGTCCTACACTGAGGCAATTGAATCTTCGTTGAATTTCTCGCTGACTAAATTTCCGTTGATCGCGCGTTTCAAGATTTCGATGCGCTGCTCAGCTTCTTCTAGACATTCCTGACAGTGCTGCGAGAGATTCATTCCGCGATCGAAGAGTTTCAGTGCTTCTTCAAGCTTGACCTCACCTTCAAGTGAGCTGACGATCTTCTCCAGCTCAGAAAGTGCCGCTTCAAAATCTTTCCCTTTATCTTCTTCTTTGCTTTGTGGATTAGCCGGGTGGCTCGCTTGAACTGTTCCTGTGAGATCTGCAGCCGGTGTGGAAATCGCTGTTGAGCTTGCGCTTGCTTCGGCACTAGGTTGCAGGCTCTGCGATAAGGCAGCGCTTGGTACGGATGCGTTTCTTGTAGGAGCCAGTGCAGCGGTTTTCGGTGTCGCCGAATCGCTCGGGGTTTGTGCGACCGACGTAACTGGAACCTGTGCTGTGGAAGGGCTGCTAATCTGATCTTGAGTCATGGTGTTGGTCCTTTCTGGGCTTACGGGAAGAAGGCTGAGTTGCATGGTATCTGTCCGGATAACTGATTCATCACTCTTAGTTTTCTCGTTCATCGTCATGCACCTCCTCTACTCTTAGACTCAATCGCCCTTTGAACAAACTTGCCGTCAGCAAATCGCCTGGCGCCACCTCCGCCGCGTTGCGAACGATAGCTCCATCTGTTTTGTGAAGAATGGAGAAACCGCGCTTCAAAACATTGTACGCACTTAGCGCGATCAGCCGTTCTTTTAGTGATGCTGCTCGATGTTTTGACCGGGAAAGTTTGTTTTCCATCGCTTTGATCAATCGAGCTTTACGACTTTCATTTATATGTCGCATCTTCTTGAAGCGCTCTTCGTGTCGCAAGATGGCATGCTTCGGGTCTAGCCGATTTAATGCCAATCGAGCACGAGATACCTTCTGTTCAACAGAGTGCAAAAGTCTGCGGTTGAGGTTGCGCCATTTCTCTAGCAGTTCGACTCGCCCTTTTGCGACAAGCTCTGCAGCAGCTGTTGGTGTGGGCGCTCGTAAGTCAGCGATGAGATCGGCGATTGTCACATCTGTTTCGTGCCCTACTCCGGAAATAATTGGAATTCGTGAGGCGGCGATGGCGCGTGCCACCACTTCCGTATTGAATGACCAGAGATCTTCAATTGAGCCACCGCCCCTGGCGACGATGATTACATCCACATCGCTCAAGGATTGAAGATCAACAATAGCTTGCGCGATTTCCTCGCTGCTGCCGTCTCCTTGGACCCGACAAGGCGAGATCAGTACTTGCACATTTGGATTGCGGCGCCTTAGTGCGATCAATATATCTCTTAGGGCAGCAGCATTTGGACTGGTGACCACGCCTATGCGTCTAGGCAAGAGCGGAATTGGCCTCTTTCGTGCTGCATCCAAGAAACCTTCTTGCTCTAGCTTGCTTTTCAATTGCTCGAATGCTAATTGCCAGTCACCGACACCTACAGGTGCGATGCCACTGACCATCATGTTGTAGCTGCCCTTCGGCGCATAGACTGAGAGCTTGCCGCGCACTACCACTTTCATTCCATTTTGTAATTCGAACTTGATGAACTGGTTGTATCCGCGGAAACAGACGCACTGGAGCGTGGCGTCTTTGTCCTTGAGTGAAAAGTACCAGTGCCCGCCCGCGCGCACCTGAGCATTGCTAACCTCGCCGGTGACGGCAATGGAATCGAATGCCCCTTCAAGCACACGTTGCACCTGCGACGTCAGTTCAGAAACTGTCATCACAGCGCTTTGTGACTTCACGGATCGCGTTCTGTACACTTTGCTTTCTACTACCATCTCTTGGTGACCTTATTATCGCCTCTATTTACTAATACGTACTGGAGCTCAAAAAAGTTCAATGCAATGGCTCATAAAAACATCTTTGTCTGAATTTTTTTTGGAACCACCCATGGTTGCACATTTAATCTTGCCTCTTGGATATCGATCGAGATCTGCTTCGCATGTACCTTGTCTGTCTTTTCGATCTCCTTCGATTTCTCCTGGATCCTGATCGGAGACGTACTCTCTATGCGATCTGCTATGAATCGCAATCGATTGGATATCCCGAAACGTTGATGTCAAGCCGGTTTCGGGACTTTTTGTAGGGGAACAAATCCTATAGATGACGTCATTAGGTAGTAGCAAAACTCACAAATTAAATTGACGAACCGGGTTGTCATGCCGTATATTAGTATGACATACAAAAGTCGGGTAGTCATTAGAAGGGGGCCGGATATGGACCGAACCTTGTTTACGCCTGCAATGATTGAAACCTTTAGAGTATGCAAGCGCGCATATGAGATGGCTTTCTTGAAAGAGCGTGGTGAAGGGCGCATCAAGATAAACACCGTATGCAAGCGCTTTCTACTAAAGGCGTTTGCAGAGGTCAATCGCGGTCGCATTAAGACCGTGAATGAGGCACAGCGTTTCATTGGACAACACTGGAATTCACTTAAGCTGGGCGGCAATGCGCCGGAAGATCTTCAAGCCAAGAGTATTCAAGCCTTCCGTTTTGCTTATCGAGCTTTGACGCACTATGTTAACCATACATACAGACCGGCTGGTTCGGAGATTGTTGCTGTCAACACAACGATGAGAGCAAGAGTTCCCCACGCTGCCGTATATCTAGAAGATGTCTTTGATTTGATCCTCTGGTATCCGGAGTCTCAAACGCTGGAAATTGTCGATTTTCATTTGAGCCCCCTGAAGGCCTTCGATCCCTCATGGCCGGCGCCATCTTTGCTGGTGAAGCAATTTCTCTGCGAAAAGCTACGCACGCGCTTGCCCTTTGAGAGAATCAAGCTGACGTTTGCACAAATTCAATCGCAAGCACTCAACACACATACCGTCGATCTAGATGAATCGGTATATAGAGTTCATTGGCCGGAAATTGTGCAATCGCTCGAAGAGATGAAGAGCGCTAAGGAATTTCCGCCGCACGTCAGCGAAACCTGCAAACGATGCGAGTTTTTAGCACCATGCAATGCCATGGGATACAGCACAGCTGAGCCGCGTGCTGACGTTGTTTATCGTAGTGCTTGACTATAAAAGGAGCTGCGCTGAATGAATGTTACAGTTTTTGAGATCAATGGCGAGATTGAGTCAGATGAGCTCGATGATTTAGTGCTCTCCAATTATCGGCGTATTTATGCTCAGCCACCAGAAGAGAGTCGTGCTTCGCTCGACGAGTACTACGCAAGTCTTGAGGAAAGCTGCACTATGGACAGTCCTTGTATCGAATGTATTGGCGATCGCCGCAATTTTGAACTTGAGCGCCTGTACGATCAGCTGCGTTGCCAGAAAAGTTTGCTCAGGCTGAAACGAGGTCGCTGGATTTCGTAAAGGCTATTGTGCGGTAACGGACAGCTTCAGAAGTTCCGTGGCGCTGGCAGATGGATTGTCTCCTGAAACCGTGACAAGATAATTTTGTTGGTGTTTTGTTGATTCTCTATATAGCGGGTCGTAATACTCACTCAACAAGATTTCCACAACATCTGAAAGTTTTCCTTGTGCAGCAAGAGAGCGAATGTCATCACATCTTTTCTTGCCAATTCTTACTTTGATAAATTCTAGAAGTTGAAATGCTTCATCGAGTGCCGATGTAGCATCTGCATTCTGGCAGTCCCAATAGGTTGAAAGAATCCTTTCGATTCGCTTGTCCATGCTCCCTTCAACTAAAACTGCGTGTCCCTTTTTGATCTTTTCCAGAATTAAATTTGGCAAAGCGATTTTGCCAATCTTGCGGCTTTCTGCTTCAAGAAAAACTGTTTGGCTTCTATCGAAGCGGCGAAGCTCACTCCATAATGCCGCCTCGAAGTTCTTCTGGCTAGGCTGTTTTCCTTTGCCGATGCTTCCGAATGTAGATCCTCTATGGTTAGCCAGTAGCTCAAGGTCAAGAATCTGTGCGCCCTGTCTTTGCAGCTCTTCCAGAATGTCGGTCTTTCCGCTACCAGTATTTCCATATAAAACGATTGGGTCAAACGGGTAAGCATCCCTGGTCAAGTCGTCAACGATCATTCGGCGCCAGGCCTTATAGCCGCCGGTCAAGCGCAGGCAGGGAATTCCTGCGATGCTCAGGACAGATGCTACTGCCTCGCTGCGCAAGCCACCGCGCCAACAATGAATAACCACAGAGTTCCCGTGTTCACGCAATGCCAAAATCTGATCCACTATGTCCGGAATCTTTGGTGCTATGAATTTTAGAGCATATCGCCTTGCATACAACTCACCCTGGTTCTTATAAAGAAAGCCGATTTGTGCTCTCTCTTCATTTGAAAGGAGCGGAAAATTAATCGCTTCCGGAATGCGCTCTTCTTCAAACTCGCAAGGAGAGCGCACATCGATTATGAGAGGGTTGCGCAAATCGTACAGATCACGCGGAGAAAGTTCTCGCCAAACCATTTGTTGAGCGTCGTACCACCAGCTGGGTTCTAAATTGTAAGCCAATGCCGCGTTCGAGCGCTAGTATTCTATTCTTTCGTAGACCATCAAAGGACCTCTGTTGGTCATGCTTTTCGACGTTCAACAGGGGATATTGCGAATGTCTCTCAAATTGAAATTCGCTAAATGAAATTGGAAATATCGCTTAAGCCAAATGCCTTGCTGCTTCTTGCTCTTACCCGGGCTGAACGCTCAAAATGCTGCCGGGCGTGAACTTTGCGGATGTCTGGCTTGTAAAGATATGGCTCTAATCTATTAATAGGCGACGATATAATTTGAACGCTCCGGCAGACCGGTATCGCTAAAGACCGCCCGCGCAGATCGCTTGATAAGTTCAGGCTCTGACAATTCAAGGAGAGTTAAGTAAAAATGGACAAGAAGAAAGTACTTGAGGCGCTCAATCTCGACCTCGAGCATGAGATGGCAGCGATCGTGCGTTATTTGCACCACTCGTTCATCGTCACAGGACCCAACCGTGGTCCACTCGTGCAAATGTTCCGCACTCAAGCAACCGATTCGATGCAGCATGCAATCAAGCTCGGCGAAAAGATTTGCGCTTTGGGTGGTCATCCCTCAGTGAAGATCCAGGAAGTGTACGAGCCTGGCGAACAAACGATCGAGCAAATGCTTGAAGAAGATTTGGAAATGGAAAAGAACCATCTCCAAATGTACGAAAAGCAACTCGGTCTTGTTTCCGACAGCACCGCACTCAAGCTGATGATTGAGCAGATCATCGTTGAAGAGACAGCACACGTAGAAGAACTCGAAATGTACCTCGGGCCCCGTCGCGCTGTAAAAGTCTAAGGTCGTGTAATATGCAAGATGCCGGGTTATTTCATTGATGAAATGCCCGGCATTTTTTTTCTTGAGGAATCGACGATGCCGGCAGATTCAAAAAGTAAGGTAGATCTTCTTGTTTATCCAATTGGTGAGCTTGCCACAGCAATAGCCTCTGATGAACCGCTTCATGGCTCAGAGATGGCAACGATTACGCGCACAAACGATGCAGCAATTGCAATTGCTGACGGAAAGTTCGTTCATTGCGGCCCGGCGGAGGATGTTTTGCCTCTGGTCGAACTTAAAGAGAGTGGCAAGCAGATTGATGCCACTGGAAAACTTGTGATTCCGGGCTTTGTTGATGCGCATACCCACATCGTTTTTGCAGGTAATCGCGCCAATGAGTTTGTAATGCGCTGTCAGGGGCGCAGCTATCAGGAAATTGCCAAGGCTGGCGGTGGTATTGTCGCCAGTATGAACGCCACCCGAAAAGCTTCGGTTGATGAGCTCGTGGAACTTGGGCAGCGTCGTCTATCCAAGATGCTTGCGTATGGAACGACGTCGTGCGAGGTAAAAACCGGCTACGGACTCAGTGCTGATAGTGAGCTCAACATGATGCGCGCCATCTTCACCCTGATCGAAAAACAAGCGGTTGATATCGTTCCCACGTTCATGCCTGCACATGCATTTCCGCCGGGCGTGGATCGAAAGGAATATTTGAGATCGATCAAACAAGATATGCTGCCCGAACTTGCGAAGATAGTGAAAGAAGGCAATCACTCTTCCAAAAGAATCTTTCAAGATGTGTTTTGTGATGAAGGATACTTCACGCTTGATGAAACACGAGATATCCTGCAAGCTGGCTTGGATCACGGATTTCAGCCTAAGGTACATGCCGATGAGTTTGAGAATCTAGGGGCAACAGCATTGGCTGTCGAACTGCATGCTGCCAGCGCAGACCATCTATTGAATGTGAGCGAATCCGAAATGGAGTTGCTTGCATCTTCCGATACGGTCGCTGTGCTTTTGCCTGGTACTTCGTTTTTCTTGAACCTTGCCGAGCATGCACATGCACGAGCGATGTTGGACAAAGGAGTAGCGATCGCATTGGGAACTGACTTCAACCCAGGTTCATGTCATATATTCTCCATGCCGTTCATTATCGGACTGGCGTGTTTGACCCTGCGTTTGAGTTTGGCAGAAGCTTTGACCGCGGCGACAGTGAATTCAGCTTTTGCAATTGGTCTGGGTGATAAAGTCGGGCAAATCAAGCCCGGCTATCAAGCCGACTTCCTGATCCTGGATTTGGGAGCGCTTGAAGAACTGCCATACAACATGACCAGCAACCCGGTCTCCAAAGTTTTCAAAAAAGGCACGCTTGCTCATCAGAATTAGGCTGAAATGTTGTGTAGCAACAATCAAGATCTGATTCACCATATAGGGTGCCCTTGTGCACCAGAGGCAGTGCACAAGAGAATTGAGGACGAGGCGCAAAAGCAAAATGTGCCGGCGAATTCAATGATTTTATTTTTCCCGATTGGCGCATGCAGCTATGCTTATCGGACATGTAGATATATCTACTTGCCTGCAATGCGAGATCCGATTCTCTTCCATTAGATCGGCAACGGTATCAAAAAAAGTTTTTTTCTGAAAACCTTTACTATTTCGATCCATTGGTTATAATTTCTACCGACGCCACCACTGGCGGAGACCATCATATCTCGCAGTACTCCACTCATCTAAACCATGAGGAAATTCCTTCATGTCCGAAGCGCAGCGTAAACAGAAGCCTGAACAAGAATCCGACCTGGGACTGGGAGGCTTCGAACCGTTTTTCGAAGACCCGTCCGTTAAATTGCCGTCCGAGGAAGTCAATGCCACCACTTCTGGTGATTCCTCTTATCTGAACGGACAAGTCGGAAAACTCGTTGACAAGCTGACAGAGCTAATCACTCTCAATGTAGACCAACGTGTTGAAACCGCCCGAATTGCCAATCAACTTATCGAGAATCAAAGACAACTTGTGGCTACGCAACAGATATTGATCAGATTGATGGAACGCTCCATCGAACTGACCCGCCACATCTCAGCAATTGAAGAAAAGTTGCCTGCTGTTTTTGAACTGCCTGCAATGGTAGAGCAGCTGCGTATGAAAGTTGCACAGATGGAAGGCATCGAGCTCGACTAGTTTGGTTCGATCCCGGGAGCGCCGGCATCTTGCCGGCTTCTGCTTAATTGAGAGCGATTCGCTATTAGGAGTTCGGTTCGATCCCGGGAGCGCCGGCATCCTCCCGGCTTCTAATTACTTTAGACCGATTCGCTCTTTTAGGAGTTCGGTTCGATCCCGGGAGCGCCGGCATCCTGCCGGCTTCTAATTACTTTAGACCGATTCGCTCTTAGGAGTTCGGTTCGATCCCGGGAGCGCCGGCATCCTGCCGGCTTCTAATTACTTTAGACCGATTCGCTCTTTTAGGAGTTCGGTTCGATCCCGGGAGCGCCGGCATCCTGCCGG
>JAIEQI010000092.1 GCA_019747875.1 Candidatus Obscuribacterales bacterium | reverse complement strand
CAGCAGCCAAGAAGGATCGGCTTGGTTCCAGGGTTCCAAGCCTGAAGTAATATCCCATCTCCATAGCTTAGAATCGACGAACACTAAGAACAATAAGAACAGCAGCCAAGAAGGATCGGCTTGGTTCCAGGGTTCCAAGCCTGAAGTAATATCCCATCTCCATAGCTTAGAATCGATGAACACTATGCAAACTTCAAATGCGGACCGGACGATAGCTACTGGCAGCTCTGAAACTAACTCGACGGAGCCGCCACATGCTGAAGCTGCAGTGCCGTTAAAGAGTTGGCTTGCTGTCGTGGGCTCGGCGCTTGGCGCCTTTATGGCTGTGCTGGATATTCAGATTACAAGCTCATCCTTGCGCGATATTCAGGGAACGCTCGGTGCCAGTGTCGAAGAAGGCAGTTGGATTTCGTCATCGTATTTGATCGCCGAGATTGTCACTATTCCATTGACCGGATGGCTGTCTCAAGTTTTCTCGACCAGACTTTATGTAATCGTCAATACCATTTTGTTCGTCATTTTCTCGATGCTGTGTGGAACAGCGCACGATCTGCCGAGCATGATCCTCTTTCGGGCCGCTCAAGGGTTCACCGGTGGCACCCTGATTCCGATGTCGTTTTCCATAATTTTATCCATGCTACCCCCGAGTAAACGCCCGGTCGGTCTGGCGATGTTTAGCGTCACTGCAGTATTCGCACCATCGATCGGACCGGCTGTTGGCGGTTTTCTCACAGAAAACTTCGGCTGGCAATCTGCGTTTTATCTCAACTTGATCCCTGGTGCGATCATGCTTGCCTTGCTTGCATACTCACTCCCCAAGGTTCCTATGCGACTTGACCTGCTCAAGAAAAACGACATTCCAGGAATCATCTTCATGGCTCTTGGACTAGGCAGTCTCACATTTACACTGGAAGAAGGGCAACGCAAGGATTGGCTAGGTTCCGAGATAATTCAAACGACAACCGCACTAGCGATCACTTTTCTTACTTTGTTTCTATTACGCGAACTACGCGCAAAGAATCCACTAGTGAATTTGCGTCTGCTTGCAAGACGTAATTTCGGAATAGGCAGCTTTGCTAATACAGCACTGGGAATGGCGTTGTACGGAGCCGTATATCTTCTTCCGCTTTATCTTGGGATGGTTCAAGGATACAACGCCTGGCAGATAGGGCAAGTCATGATTTGGTCCGGTTTGCCACAATTGCTAATCATTCCATTGGTACCCAAATTAATGGGAAAAATCGATCCGCGAATCATGTTGAGCGCTGGACTCATGTTATTCGGTATTAGCTGCTTGATGAATTCTTTCATGGATCACAACTATGCAAGTGATCAGTTTATTGCGTCCTGCATAATGCGCGCGCTCGGGCAACCGTTGATCATGATTCCGCTCTCAATGCTCGCAACAGCAGGCATCGAAAAAGAACATACGGGTTCAGCATCAGCATTATTCAACATGATGAGAAACCTTGGTGGATCCATTGGTATCGCAATTGCCTCAACGCTGTTGATTCAACGCGAACAATTCCACTCGCACAGACTAGGCGAACATCTAACCGCTACAAATCTGAACTTGCAACAGTGGTTGAGCACAACCGCTCAAAATCTTCAGCAGCGTGGATTGTCGCTGGATAGTGCTAACCAACAAAGCTTGCAGATGCTATCTGAAAATATAAGAACAGAAGCATATATTCTCGCATTCAATGATGTATTCTTAGTGCTGGGAATCATATTGTTCATCGCAGCAGGAACGTCTCTCTTTTTGAAGAAGCCAGCCGGTCCGGGCGCCGAGGGTGCACATTAATGCAAGCAGTCGGATTGACTGAGATAGACAAAGCAATCAAGGACGACGGCTATTGCATAGTTCCAAAAGCGGTCGGCGATGATGCCCTTGCGATTTTAGAATCTGAGCTTCTTAATTTTGCACAAAGTTCTCATGCACGAATAAGGGGAGGCGACACTTATGCGTTACGCAACATATTGGAGCTTCTCCCGTGCGTCCTATCCATTGCCCGAAATGAAACAATAGTTGAAGTCGTGCGCAGTGCCTTAGGCGAGAATTTTCGTCCAGTCAAAGCCATTTTGTTCGACAAAACGGAAGCAAACAATTGGAGCCTGCGCTGGCATCAAGATTCAGTAATCTCCGTTAAAGAACGAAAGAAAGCTCCTGGATTTCACGCATGGACAGTAAAGGTAGGCATTCCACATGTTCGTCCACCGGTAGAGGTCTTGGAAGACATGTTGGCGGCAAGAATCCATCTGGATGATTGCTCAACTGAAAATGGGGCACTGAAAGTGATACCAGGATCGCATCGCTTTGGCCAATTGAATCCAGCCGAAATATCGACCTGGGTAAAGGAGAACGCGGCCATATCATGCCAAGCAAAAAAAGGCGATGTTTTGTTCATGCGTCCGCTTATTCTTCATTCTTCAAGAAAAGCGGAGCATCCAAAACATCGCCGTGTCCTGCACATTGAATATGCTGGTCATGACCTCCCCTGCGGATTAGCCTGGGGAGGCTGACTATCTAATGCTACTGACCAGAGGACGGTGCCGACGGTGTTGGCATCGATGGTGCTGGCATTGACGGCGCAGGGGCTGACGGAGCTTGGATGTTGATATCCGGTGTCTTGTCGGCACCACCGTTGGCCGTGAAGAAGTAGATACCTAAGCCGACGACTGCTGCAACAACGAGCGCCAAAATCAACATAGCAGCGCTGTTTCCTGAGTCTGTACCATTCACTACTGTAGCCATATTTCTCTCTCCTTCATTTACAAACTGGAAGAATTGGCGCGACCAGCGGTGAAATTGTTCCGAATACTTGTAGACAGGCGGAGCTAGTGGTAAAGATTTTTTATTCCGACTCGCCACTGCGGATTTGAAATGAGATCGGTACTGTCAGTGAATTGATCGAGTGATCCAATCATGCCTTTCTGAGCAATTCGCTTTACTTCGGGGTCATTGATTGCCGACGAGATTGCAGCTGACGCTTCGCCACAACTAATTACGAGGAAAGGTCTTTCAAAAAATGTTGAAGCCTTTGAAGGGATCGGGTCAGAAATTCTAAGCTCATTGTGTGCAAGTGCCAACAATTCATAAGCTGCCACCAAATGTTTCTCGCGAGTCTTCCAATTATCGGAGTTCATCACTTGCTTGAGATGAGGGGATAAGACGCTGGCACAATTCAACTTTTGAAATGCGCTGCCAAACCATTTCGGGTAAGGTGCATAAGTACGCTCGAGGAGAAATCCCAATCGCATCACATCGCGGACAAGACGCGCTGCGATGATCGAACAGCCCAACTCGTCACCGGCATAGCCCGCCCGCGACATTAGATGCTGCTCTTGCTCAATTCGAGTCCACTGGCAAGCCATTAAGTACAGCCATATATCGTGCGGGTAATAAGAAAAGCGGCGGCGCTCCTTTTCAAAATCCAGTTCGTCATGGAAAACTTTTCCGCCGACTATCGTAGCCAACTTCTGCTCTGAGAAACTTAGCCAGTCAGAAGCTTCGATCGTTTTTGCAATGTCAAATGCCATATACTCGCGTATAAAGCCTGCGATTGATGAAAATTCCACCCGGTGATTGATGTTACCCTCAGCCCCTTCCTGCATGACCTTGGTTTTGCCGCCCTCGATTTGAAGGAAATTCGTCGGATAGACACCTTGTTTGGCTGGCAATTCCTGACGCAATTTATGACTGATTTCTTGAGCAAGAGACTGCTGATCATCCTCGGTCAAAAAGATTTTTACGCGAGGTCCCCAATCATGATCGCAGGATATGGGTGCATCAAATCCAAGAACCTCCGACCCCTCACCCACGAGTGCAGCGGTGTATTTCAAGTGCGAATAAAATCGCTGGAAGATTGGCTTCACTGAATGCTCGAAGAAGATTCCACATATTTCAAGACCAGAAATGAATCGCGTGGGTTGCATATTGAATCACTCACTAAAGTCAGTAAGGAGCATTACACACGCAAAACCATAATAAAACAATCCCCGCGACTCGCGACGACTACATTTTTTTGCTGTAATGGCGCATTATCTGAGCCAGGCAGAGATTTGGAATCCTATTTACATGTAATGTATAATTCCACCCGCCCTCGGGTATGCGATTCAATGTTCGGTCGGTGCTGCCCACCACCTTTTAGGGTATCCTGTAGGAACGCAGTACATGCGCAAAAACATTCACACCGGAGATTTTTGATGGACCAGTTTCATGCGAAGCTCGCAGCTATAGCTATTTCGTTCATTCCGCTTTGTTCAACTTGGTGCGCGACACCGGTGTTTGCCGACTCGACCGTAGCAACGGCAACAAAAGAGCAGGACAAGCAGCGGCGAGAAATCGACGAACATCTAAACGCTCTCATCAAGCACAGACGGACCAGAGGTGGCTGGCTCGGAAACGGCGAGTTGCCGCAGAATGTCAAGTTCATTGCAGACATACCCTATGTTCAAAATGCCGGAAAATCTCAAAGGTTAGATCTTTATCTTCCTCAAACAGAAAGTGGCGTGAGCGAAGAAAATGTAAAAAGTACAAAGGAAGATTCACAAGCAAAGAATGAGAGTTCCGCAAAGCTAAAGACTGGATTGCCTCTAGTTATTTGGATCCACGGAGGAGGATGGCGCGGTGGTGACAAGAAAGGCGGTCCAATGCGAGCTCTGTTGAACGCAGGGTTCGCGGTTGCATCGATTAACTATCGCTTGAGCGGCGAAGCCAAATGGCCCGCTCAATTTGATGACTGCAGATCCGCCATAAGTTATCTTGAGTCCCATGCCGGCGAGTATGGAATTGATCCAAACAGAGTAGCCCTTTGGGGTGCATCAGCTGGTGGGCATTTGGTACTTATGCTTGCACTGAAAGATGGCACCGCACATGGTATCAAGGCAGTGTGCGATTGGTTTGGTCCTACCGATCTCGTCTCTTATATTCAAAGTCAAAAAACAACACCAAACGGACTGGAAATGATCAAGCAACTGCTGCAGACAGATCAATCTGGATTGCTACCCGCGGCTAAAGATGCCAGTCCTGTTACTTTTATCAAGAAGGACAGCAGCATGCCATCTCGCCTGATAGTACATGGAAAACAAGATCCATTAGTACCTGTGGATCAATCAGAGAATCTAGCAAAACGGTTGATTGATCTCGGATACTCCAATATCACCCTCTCAGTTATCAAGGGAGGTCATGGCTTTCCTGGATTTGGTAATGACACTATTCAAAACACGATAGGATTCTTCAAAAGTACACTGAAATAGACCGTATTCATCAGCTCGAAATGCTATTCTGAACAACGAAGCATAGCGGTCTGCTATAGGTGACCAAACGGGTACCTGTGGCAAAGTAGGAATAGGTAATGAAAAATTTCACACGCAAAATTAGCACATTCTCTCTGGTTGCCATCACCAGTTTTTTGTCGGTTAGTCCGGCGCTGGCGGCCAACCCGGATGGTCTTTATCTCATGGTGAGAGTATGGATGGGATCATCCCCAGAAATTTCCGGTTGGTATTTCAAGAATGGTCGGGTGTCTAACCGCCCATTAGGCAACATCGCTAATTTCGATTTCAACGCCGCCGCTAAAGCTGATCCAGATAAGACCGGCACATACACGATTTCTGGTAAGAAAATGATCTTTAACTGGGCAAATGGCAAGAAACAAGAAGGTGATTACGAGCCTGGAGATCATGGTGGCTTTTTCTGGGACATGGGAAATTTTACTCCAGTGCAACCGTTTCCAGCAGGCACAAAACTTAGCGGCGTTTTTGAAGGTGGCGCATCGGCCGGATATGGCAGCGTCTCCAACGCCCACACGATCACCTTCAGCCCCGATGGCACATATAAAATGAGTTCGGCCTCCAGCCTCAAGAGTGATGGCAGAAACGGGAACCAGCTATATGGCGGAGCTTCAGGCGAAGAAAGCGGAACATATTCAATAAATGGAACAACTATGACGATGACTGGTGGTGGCAAGACCAGACAAGTACTTACGTTCCCTTATGATGACGGATCAAAAGGACCGGCACCGCGCCGCATCATGTTCGACGCGATAATGATGAAACATACTAAGTAAGCTGGGCGAGAAAAGATCGAAGCCGGCAAGATGCCGGCGCTCCCGGAATCGAACAGCGCCAAAAAGAGCAAAAGGCTCTCAAATCAAACAGGTGACTCTGTCCTAAGTATGGAGCGCGGACGTCCCGTCCGCCCATAAGTATGGGAAGCGGACATCTTGTCCGCTTTTCTATCGATACGTCAAGATACGACGCCTGTGCTCCACGCATCGTAAGTCACCGAACTACCCTATGAGGTTATGGGCGGACGGGACGTCCGCGCTCCATACGAGAGCCTTTCGTCTCGGGGCGCCGAACTTAATAGCCTAATAGTTCCCAGAATTTGTCGATCCATGATTTCGACTTCGGAGCTTCCTTCGGCTTATCATCGGCATCTGGCGGTTTGACCGGATGCTCCGGTGGCGTTATGCGATTGGGTGTGATCCCCTTCAAGCGATCCATCTTGTCGGCATTGCTTTCACCTACATTTGGTTCAACCCAAACTGGTGCAGTCCACATTCGCACCGCTTTGCTTGAGCCTTCATTCTTGCGCTGAACTTCCACATAGAACACTGATTTATTTCCTGCAGTGTGATCGACTCCATGGAATTTGACCTGGCTACCCCGGCTCATCAAATCCTTGCCGGTAATGTTCACCGTTTGAACTTTCTCGGCAAGCTGTCCATCACCAACCTTCGTATCGGCCCATAAGATGGCTGTGTATTTTGCATCGGGCTGGATGGCGCTATTAATAGTGACTGACACGTGCACATCTGGTGCATCCTTCTCATCTACAATACTGCCCATCACATGACGGCCGTTCATCACCATGTAGCCCGCTAATGCATCACTGTTCATGGTGGCAATAGTGCGGCGCTCCCGCAGCGCATCCATAATCGATTTCTTGTCCAGCTTTTCCGCCAAGACCCCAGTAGCCGCGTTTACACCGTCGGCATCACAATAATGCGAGTCTCGACCAAAGGTTGGGCTGAGGTGCAATCCTTTATCAAGATATCCTGCAAAATCAGTTGCATGGATTGCATGAGATTTGAACTCACCGCTAGGCTTTTGCTTCAATGCTTCGCCGCTCAATATCTCCAGCTGACTGGCATACTTTCCGAAACGCTGTACCCACTCTTCCTGCGAACTGAACGACTTTTGTCCGTAATCTCGTCCTCTGCGTTCAGGAGGATGTTTCTCATGTTCATCTTCGCGGAAGCGTGGATGATTCAGCTGGATGACAGGCCTGCCACCAGTCATGTCTTTTATTTTGTCGAGCCTGTCGACGAGTGCCTTGTAATCACCATCTCTAACCTTGATGACTTCTGGCTTTTCAAAAGCTTGTAGTTCTTTGGGCAAATCAACATCCGTCTTTTTCTCACGCCCTTTTATTGATTGAATGAGCGCATCTACTTCGAGAATGTTTATGTGGTTAACACCAGCCATTTCCTTGGCGCCCGGCTTACCAATGGTGCCTAACTCCACTCCAACTATTCCAACAAACTTTCCATCTTGCGTTGCTTGTTTAGCCACGTGGATCGTTTCCGCATAAGCTTCGGGAGCATCTACTAGAAGTGGATGTTTCTTCTCTTCTTCAAATCGCGGATTGTCAGGTTTTACACCACGACGAGCAGATTTGTGACTGTGGTCCGTAACAGCAACAAAATCCAATTTCTGATCTTTGGCGCTTTGATATAACTCTTTCGGCTTGCACATTCCATCGGAATAAACGGAGTGACCATGCAATGAGCCAAAGAATAACTTACTGCTCGGAAGCGGATTAGCATCAGGCTTGCCGTTTTTCGGATCATGCGTTGGATCCGTGTCCTTATCATCATCTTCGTCGCCATCATGATCGTGATCATGATCCTCTTCCTTCTCGTCCTCTTCTTCCTCCTCCTCCTCATCTTCTGTTCTCTTCGGAGCGGGCTCTTCCGCTTTTTTCCTTCTGGCAGCCACAAGTTCTAAGCTTTGTTGCTGCGCAGCAGTACCGGCCAAGCTAATCTGCACGGAGGATTCAAATTGCGGGGGTAAACCCGGAATGGCGATGGATTTCACATCTTGCTGCCGCGGCGGCCTTCCCTCTTTCAACAAGTCCAATGCGGACTGAGAAAGAGCAGCATTTTCACGGCTCGATGTCACATCGCTCTGTTCGAGCGATGCCGTTCTTGTATTTTCCATTTCAGCAAGCTTTGCCTTATACAGGCTTTTAAAAATTCCAGCCAAACGCATTGTATGTGTGTCAGCAAGCGTTGTAAAGCGACCGTCGGGTGGTCCTACGTATGCTCAAGCTTAGAAAGCACTCAGATTCCTCTGTAACTGTCAGGATCCACAGTGGCTAGCGGTGAGGATCAACAAATATGCGAAGCTAGCGTGCTCTTACAGAACTCAAAACTTTATCGAAATAGATTTGCGCCTCGGTAGACGGCCAGCCTGGTCCGACCATCACGAGACTAAAAAGCTTCCCTTCATGACAAAAGTGCGCAAGTTGAATCACCGTCATTTGTCCGTTTTGATTTGACACAAGCGAATCACGCAAGATATCGCAGCCATTTGCTGATATGTGTGCGCGAGAAAGCTTTCGCCCATCCTTAAGGTTGTGCAGCCATTCTTCCTCTACCGCATTTGCATGCATTTCCAGCAAGGATGGCTGAGGAAAGTCAGCAGAGGATAAGCTCATCTCGCCATACTTGTTTTGTGGTCCCATTCCGGCCATCTTCACTAACGCATTTGCATCGGAGGGTGCATGCATCTTCCAGGAGGCTGGATAATTAAAAGAAACATCGATCCCCGGGACACGATATTGTGCATAGCCATCGCGAGTAGTTTGCGATGAAGATGCTGCGGACGCTGGAAGCACCGTGGATTGCGAGCGATGAGCTCCTGTGGAGGCTGATCTAACGCTGCCCGGAACAATACTGAGCAGAATACTGTTAAAGGAAGGCTCAATCTTAGAGAACAACGTCTCCCCTGCTATGCATTCCAGCAAGACGGTTTTATCTCCATCAACGAAGTAATAGAATGCAGCTTTGGCTGGCATGTTATTGAAAGGCATCGAAATTTCTTGACAGATTCCTTCAATACTTCCGTCCTTTCCGAAACGAACCGCCTTTGTTGCAGTAAGGCGGCATCCTTTGGTAGGGCGAAGGTATGTATCGAACGTAAGCCGAGCGAAATTCTCAAGTGAAGCTCCAGGAATTCGTGGATTCGCGTACATTTGCACTAGCACGCCTTGATCGTCTTGGGTCGTGGTGAGATTGAAGAGAGCTGAAGGATCGGGCTTTTCAGCGAGAACCCAACCTTTAGGATAGGAAAGTTTCATATTCAAATCACGCTGAATGTAACCAACAAGATCGTTAGTGATACCAGCAGCGCTGATGGGCATATATTTCGAATGAGAGCCCGAGGAATAAATAGAACTCGATGACGAGTGCGCCGAACCAGATGCAACACGCAAAGGAGTTGACGGTTTTAGGTTCTGAGGCGCTGTCGATTCTTGTTCATGATGCAGCTCTAGGGACGCAAGTAACTTTGCCGTGGATGTCTGACCAGATGAGAATGCCGTTACATCTCCCACCGTAACACTGACAGTGTCAGAGGAATTCAACTTAAGCGGATCGTAGAACTTGACTTTGACACGAACAAGATCAGGAAATTTGTTGAATACTTCACGAGCTACAAGAACTGCATTAATCTTGCAATCGTTGCCGGCATCTTTCGAACTCTTATCCTTATAAGTAGAAACAAGGGCTTCTACACCATTCACTCGTGCTTGCACTTTCTGAGATGCTGGAAAAATCGAAGCCTTCTCAATAACCTGAACCAATGCATCAGCAGAAGGCGGCGGCGCTTCTGCCAAGGCAGAATTCGAGCAACTGGAGTGAATCCCGATTGCAGATGCAATAATCAGCAAAGTAAAAGCGCACCTAATCACTCGATGCATTTTGGCGCACGTTCCTTATGAGTTAGATCCAGCACACAATACTAGAGTGCCACAGCATTGCAACGATGAAACGTTACTCTGCCTCGGTGAAGACGGCGCACCTAATTCAAAGGCGACGAGCTACTGAACCTATAGGCCCTTGTATTCGGTTCTCAGTCTATTGTTTTTTCATGCGAATGATTGGAGCTGCTCCAGCAGTTTCTGGTTCAATAACAAGGACACCGGCTTTGCTTACACTGATTTTTACGGGTTGATCCTTCGAGCCATCAAGACGGCTCCAGTTGCCGGATACGGCAACATCCGAATCAGCGCTACCCATAAAAACCGTCTTTGTAATATTCTTCCCATTCATCACAACGCCCCTTACGAGACCGCCTTCTTCAACAACGAACTTAATCTTGTCACCAGCAGCGGTGCTCCACGCTCCTCCGACAGGACCCGGAGCATCGGGTGCTTGTAAATTCTTATACTGCTTCTCAGTAATGCCCAGCTCGTTCAATTGAGCCTTATGCTCCTTCTGAAGTATTTCGATGAATTGCTTAGTTCTAGTAATTTCAATTCCAAATTGAATCTCCTCGCTTGCGCCGCCTACAGCCATTGCAAACGCTTGTTGAACGTTGTTTATGGTTTGTCCTTCGAACTTATCTACTAATTGTTGAATGTATGGAGATTCGGCGTCGTATGCTTTCGTGCGCTGACCGCCGGCTGTTGCCACGAAATCTTTCAACTTGTCTGCCGAAGCAGTTCCATTGGCAACATGTTTCTGCATTTTTTCAAGATTTTTCTGATGTTTCTCAAGAGCCTTGTCCAGAAGCTGAAGCTTATCTTCTGGCCTTAACTCTGAAACCGGAACTCTACCGGCATCCAAAACTCCCGCTTCTACATATTGCAATCCAGCATCGGGATGAGTCCTTTTGTCCGAGGTCCCCGTCTTTGGAGACTCAGTCCACATCGAAAATACTTCCTGGCTCAAGTCCCTCGCCGATTTTGCTTCGTTCTTGCCGGAGAAATCTTCGGCTTTGTTGAACCCCTTAAGACTATTGTCCGTTACGTTGTTATTCTCAAGTGTGATCGACATATTCGTTTCCTCAGCCAACGGATGAAGCTTAAGTCCGCTGCTGTGACACCTCAGTGACAGCTGGATGCGGGGGCAAGCGCCCCGGTATCCTTTGCAGCACATGGCATGAGACACTGCGCGAAGAGGCAAACCACACAGCGACGGCGCCGGACGACCTCAGTCAGTTGAATGCACGCAATACTTCGAAGGAAATGACGAATACACGGGAGAAAAGCAAAAAACTTGGAATATAATATCTGATTCATAGCGCACGACGGCGAGGCAAAGGCTGGGGAATGAACGTATCCGTTGAAAACGACCTAAATTACGCAAACTTTTTGGACAGGCTCAACCTAGAACTGGAGCGGTCCAAGCGTTATAACCGCAGCTTTTCGATCTGCCTGTTCTCGCTCGGGGGCGGCGGCGACGAGCTTATGTCAGTTGATGTCAAGCCCATAGTCAAAGATCTTTCTCAATTAATTTGCGACGTAGCGCGAATTCCGGACATAGTTGTCAGCTGCTCCTCAGAGGAACTCGCTCTGATAATGCCGGAAACTCCATTACCGGGAGCATTTACTGCCGCGGATCGCATCAGACAGAAGCTTTCCACTCACGCTTTCACAGTTGATGGCAATGAAATGAAAGCGACCGTAAGCATGGGAATCGCAGCGTTTCCAGATCACGCCGGAGATGCCGAATCACTGGCCAGGGTAGCTCGCCAGGCAATGGAACTAGGTCGCAAGCGCGAACCGAACTCGATAGTTTCAGCTTCCGAACTAGGCGAAGAAGAATAGAAAGACAGAATTCGTCTACTTTGCAGATTCGAGCTTGGGCTCAACTGCAGGAGTTGCCGCTGCGGGATCAGTTGCGGCAGGTGTTGCTGCTGTAGGATCTGTTGCGGCAGGAGTTGCTGCTGCCGGTGTGCTGGGAGCCTTGGGACTTTTCTTGAATGAAGCGCCCATCTTGTTAAATAGAGGTTCGACAAAAGAGTAATAAGCCTCGGGTGCGGTTCCACACATCACATACCCCGTCCCATCAGCTATAGCAATCATCATCAACTGCCTCAGCTTGACGGCTCCGCCAGGGGACGGTGTTTCTGCCTCCACCAATATACGGCGCTGATCAAGTCCGTTGCTCTTTGTGGTTGTATCAGAAATGAACTTGGAGAACTTGTAGCCAGGAATATCAAGTGCTGCCACGGAATTTTTGTTGGATTCTGCATATTTATCCAGAGTCTCACCAACTGTGGCGTCGAGCTTTTGTGTGCTCCAAGAGACATTGACGATCCCACCCATAGAAGCGACACCAAACAAACCTGGCTCTGCTGATGGCTTGTAAGTGAAGTTGGCAGGATAATCCATGGAAACACCGAACTCATCACTCTTAAAGGTCTTCATCGCACTCATAGCTTCGGAAACTATTTGTTTAGCTTCAGCAGAATGTGCACCCAAAACTTCTGAAGGAGATGGTGGTGTTTTCGAGTCCGATGCAGCAGCGGGTTTATCTTCCTGAGCATTGGCTGTCACATTCAGGGAATTAATCGCAAATAGACTCAAAGAAATTGCGATAGACAATGTCAAACCAGGCATCCTGTTTGCTACTAGAAACTTACTAATCATGTCGATTCCCTTACGTGGTAGAGAAGATCAAATAAATGGGAGACCAATCCGAAGATCATATCAAATCACGAAACTTATTTCTGTGTTGTTCAAGATAGTATGAATCTGCGATACCGACTCAATATCCGGGAATAAAGATCAGGTCAGCGGAGATTAATAATCCAGCCTACCGACGTGCTACCCCATCGATCCCGAGCGCTAATGGAAATCAAATTATCACTTGCACTCTTAGCTCTAGTTTCTCTTGCCGGACCGGCATTTGCTCTGCCCGCGACTTCATCTCACAAATCCGTATCTGCTAGAAGTCGTGCTAGCGAACTCATCTGCTATGAACGCGGAAGAGGCGGAGGTGAAATGGGTGGTATGGCAGGCATTGGTGGCATGGGCGGTGGCATGAAAGGGATCGGAGGAATGGGCGGCGGCATGAAGGGAATCGGCGGAATGGGAGGCGGATTCAAAGGCGTCGGCGGGATGGGTGGTGGCTTCCGTGGTGTTGGAGATGCAGGAGGCGGAGCATCATATTACAGCAATAGATACGGAGAGAACTCACACCGTTATGGAGAGAATTCAGATCGCTACGGCGAGAACTCCCATCGCTATGGTGAGAATAGCGAACGATACGGTGGCAGCTCCAGCTATGGAAATTACAATTACGGGCGCTACGGAGAAACATATAACACGCCGATAAATTATGGCGGACCACTGAGTTATGGGGGCGCAAATGCCGTCGGTAATAATAATCTTGCAGTAGACTACGAGCGATCGCAACTTTATAGCGGGTTGATGAGGCACTTTGTAAATCCTCAACAAGGCGGAAGTGGGGCGCAATCACCGATGTCATCCATCGGTGGAATCTTTCAGAAAATGCGATCCATGGAAGGGAATTATCAAAGAAGATACAGCACAGTTCCGCCAAATAGCTTTAACCACATCTACGAACCAGGTGCACGCTAAGTATGGAGCGGGCATCTATTGATACAGCTGGCGATCTCATGTGCGCTGTGTATGGAGCACGAAGCGCGTTGCAGCTAAGTATGGAGCGCGGACGTCCCGTCCGCCCATAAGCGCGAAGCGCGTTGCAGCTACTATTTCCCAGTTTCGCGAATGGTAGAGTCAGAGCCTCCCTAAAGCTGTGGCGTAGATAGTAGAATTTGCATATGGGCGGGCAAGATGCCCGCGCTCCATACGTTTCGAGCCGAGCTAATTTCCATTCCCAAGCACAACATGAGATCGCCAAGCATCGGACGTCCGCTCCATACTACCTTCGCTGGTAGCCGAGATCCAGGAGGCGAGCCATTACTTCCATTTGAAGTTGGTCTTTTCTTGCTTCGAATTGTAGTGAAGGGATGTTCTCCGGTTTGACGTAACCACGTTCAGGTCTTGCTGCTCCAGAGCCGAGTGGCAGACCGTAGTATAGGGCTGCTGGTGTGCCAACGACGATGCCGGCTTTGATCGCTTTGTCTAAACCATAGTGAATCACTTTGTACACTGGCCCATGTCCAAGAGCTTGAGTGGGAATGTTTAGCATTTTTCCTGCGCCCCAACTGAAGACAATTGGCAGTTTGGCTTGCAAAAAGGGAAACACGACTAGCGCTTTGACCGCAGCTTCCACATCCATATTCTCGCGCAAGGCGTTACTTGTCAGCCAATACGTTAACCCCATTTGAAGTTTAGCTGTCAATTTGCCTAAGAAAAGTGCATCGCCGAACAGAGCACCGCCGTATGTTGCACCATACGCGAGTTTGGCTGTTGCGCCATAGCCGACGAGCAATGAAATACTGTCCAGCAGATCCGCAAGCGCTTTAGTTCTGTCTGCAATTCCTTCCTCGGCTCGGGCATAGTTGCGCATCGCTTTGTCAAACTCGGCAATATTATCTCTGATACGCTGCGCAAGCTCAGGTGAAGTGGTGGCAGCAGCTAATGCATTCAAATCGTTGAAAATTCCCTTCTCGGGATCCTTCAGTTCGAGCATTGCCTTTAACAAGGCATTGTTTGCGTTTTCAACTTCAATTCCAGCCTTACCACCGGTTATGATATCGGTCGCCATCTGCCAGCGAGGAGAACGCACAGAGTCGCGTTTGGCAAACGCAGCCAGCGCAGATTCCATTGGGCCCATTTCGGTTTGTGTGTAAGCCACCTGCGCGGACAGTTTTTCAGCAATCGCGGAACGCTCAAGCAGATCCATAGTGCCGAAGCTTTGATAACGTCGGAACCCGGATTCTTCCATTTTCTGAACCTGAGAGCGATCCAGTTTGGCATATGAATTTATCACCGGACCAGCTGGCATATTACCAAAGAAGACAGGTCCCACTGTTCGTTGCATTGCCATAAAGAAATTTTCGAAACCATTGGTGGAGAATTTTTTGTCACCAAGAGCAGCGATGCGAGATTGATCCGCAGCATCGCAAAAACCTTTTTGAAGACAATTTTGGGTTATCTCGCGATGCTGAATCGGCCCCAGTACAGATTCCTGCCAAGCAAGTTTAGCAGGGTCAGTGGTCTTCTCCAACAATGCCGAAACCTCATCAGGTCTTGCGTAATTAAGTACAACATCACGCTTTGCTGACCACCCCGAAGCAAACTGAACGAGCTCTTCGATCTTCAGCGGCTCCCCTCGCAATACGTGCTCCAGGCGCTTATACGCCTGACTGCTTCCATTCTCACTGAGTGCATGAATACTATTGACAGTTTGATTAGCAATATTGAGCGCTGTCTTCCAATTCCCCTGCTCATCAATCCGAAACGGAACCTTGTCTGTCAGCGTCGCAACATTTCCAATGTGAATCGCCATAAGCAACGCTTGCTCGAAGTGAGCACGCAAGGGAGTATCCGCTTCGAGTTTTGTTTTCAGATCGGGAATACGATCAAACGCAGTTTGAATTGCGGTCAGTGGAATGAACGGATCACCCATATTGACACTGCCGGATAATTTGACCATATCGATTGGGTCAAGATGAAGTTCAGATGTCGCTCCATCCTTTATCTGTGACGCTTTCTTCAACTGACCAAGAGCGAACTCACTAAGACTTGTCGCCTGTTCTTTAGTACTTGTAAGCTCACTTGCTTTAGCCTTTATCAGGCTCTCTACGTCCTTGAAAAATGATTCTTTGTTGAGTTGAGTGCGCCCCACCTCATTCAATTTGAACACGGCTCGCACAATATCACTTGGACTTTTCGCCTCACTCAGCTCGAGCTGAAGAGACCTATTTCCGACGCCGTTCTTGGTGATCTCGGCAAGAGTTGTGGTGCCATTGCCGAACTTCTCTTTCATGCTCGAAAGAATTTGCTCAACTTCAACTTCAGTATAAACAGAAGAGAGATCTTCCCGGAGCCTCAACTCTTCTTTTTCATTGCCGATGTTCGTAGTCCAATAGCCAACATCTTTCTCTGATAAGTGTTCTTCGAGAAAGCGTTTATAACGCTCATCCGAAGTGTCTTTCAAAGTAAACCAACCTGGTGGACGCAGCGCAAGTAGATTTGAAGTAATAGTTTCTTTTCCGATCAGATCGCTCATCAAGATCGCGGCTTCCCGATTAGACATCGCATTGCGCAGCGCAGCACGCAATGATTCGCGATACGGTTCGTCGCTGCGAACTTTTTCTCGTTGTTTGTCTGAAGCGCTGGCAAAGAACCCCTTGATTCCATCGGTATCGGTACTGAGTATTTGAGTCTCATGTTCTTTTGTGTAGGAGAGCTTATTCAAATACAAACGCCCGCTAGTATACATATTCACCTTTGTGAGCAGGCTGACTTCGCCGTCTTTGAAAAACTCCTCCAGAGTCTGCCTACGATTCTTGCTTGCAATCGCTAACCGATCCACATCCATGAGGTCCGAAGGCACGAATTTCCCGAACACCTTCAGTGTGTTCTCCATTGTGCTAATAGCGGATCCATCGCTCTTTCTATTGCGTTGCTGATCATTCATTAGTTGATTGCGAATATCATCAGTAGACATCTGCAAAGCAAGAGTCACCATGTCGTAACGTCGATCAGCAGTCGCTGCATCTATTATCTTCTTGATACTTTCGTAGTTACGAAAATCACCTTTTGTTTGATGCATAACCTCAAAAAACGTTCCGAATGCCTGTGGCATCCCCTTTATCTTCGGCAGGTCTGCCAGGTTCCCGAAACGCTCTGACGAGTATTGTCGCTCTAACTTCTTCCATCCCTCGGCATCGAGCAATGCAGCGCGCTTGAGAATTCCTGTTTCCCCGGTTTTGATACCAGCCCATTCAATGCCAGTTACAAGATCATCTGAATCGAAGCCAAGCCTTCGTCCTATATTTCGAAGCCCGACCATGACTTGTCCTGGCGCGTCAATCTTTCCAGGTCGATGCAAAAGCTCATCAATTGCAAAGTACTCGTTCAAGTTAGTGATTCGATGAGAGAGATCCTCATGGAATTTCCCTTCGGTTATATAATTGAGCGCATCAACAACTTGCTTTCTATTTTCGCCATCTAGAGGCGCCAGGATTGCACGGATCGCGATCGGGTCCGGGCTATGCCAAAGAAGACCATGCATTGCCCGGTACTCTAAAGCAGAATGAATGTTGATGGCACGAGCAAAGTTAGTCGTCTTCTGTTCAAAGACTTGCATCTCCTCCCTGCTCAGGTTCTTCTCGGCTTCTTTATAGACTCGATCCAGAAGTTCACTTTTATAGTAGTGAGTGCCGCCATGATGATTATTCCAATCCTTAGATAGGGCATAAGCAGCCATTTTCTCAAACTCGGCAAGACCTGGCTTCTCGACAGAGAGCGCCTGCAACATGTCCTTGACGATGTGAGCCTCACGCTTTCGGACTGTCCTTTCAAGCTGCGTTGAGTTTATCTCTTCCAAAATACTGAGATTGATCAGTTCTCGTTTATGCGCATCCTTTAGTACTCCCGAGCCGTTTTGTTCAGCCAAATCTTTGCGGGTTTGATCAATATAAGTTTGCACACGCGCAAACTCTCTGCGCTCGTTTCCAGAAAGGGGGTTCAATAAATTCCAGTCATCTTTGGTGAGCGGCTTTCCATCAGACTGCAGCTTCTGCTTTTTCAGCTCAACAACAAGATTCTTTAATTCATCAAACGATTTCAATTCGTGGATGGCATCAATGACATTGTGTTTCGCACGTGCATCGGGCGAAACTTTATCAACAGGATCAAAACTGTAAAAGGGCAGGTTTTGCAGAATCAACCTGGACACTGAGTTATATTGGCGATTGAGATCCTCACCATGGCCGGGAATGTTCTTCATTGATTTGTGAAGCAAATCCATGAACGCAGTTTCTTTAGCTGACGCCGGTGCATATTCAGCGCCGATTCGGTGCCTGTCCGGATTGCTGAGAGCTACCGGCTGATCCCTGGAAACTCCGTGGCGGTCATGTTTTTGCTTTGATCTGCTCTGGCTTTCATCCCGCAAAGCGTCTACAAGAGTCAACTTACCATCAAAAGAAGCGGACTTTTCAATAGGCGAATCGGCCTCCTCTTTTGCCGCATGGGCTATTTCATGATTTTCGATGTCATCCCGCCCCGCAGGCCCATCCAGCGCCATTCTACACCCCAGGAAACCGGCCACTACCTTAACACCGGGGTCGTGCAATTTTTGTGTCAAAGACCGCAAACGCAAGCCCTTCTAATGAAGCGCCTTCCAAAAATGTAGTAGCATGGTCCCTTTGTGCCGCCCATAGAGCTGAAAAGCAGGAAATCAGACGAGGAATTTAATAAATGACCGTTAGCAAATGGCCCGCAAACGCGCTAATCGCACTTTCACTTGGAATCACAGTACTTTCGGGGCTCCCGCAGGCAATAGCGGCCTCTGATACGGAGTCTCTGACCAAGAAAGCGACCAAGACCGAGAGCTCTGAACCTGAAGACGGGAAAAAAGCAGCCAAAGCCGCAAAGAAGGCAGAAGCAAAACTACAAAAAGACACAAAGCATGCTGAGAAAACAGAACAGAAGCTGAGAGAGAAAGTTGCGAAGGAGGGAAAGGCTACAGAAAAGATAGAGCGCGTAGCAGTTCAAAAATCCAACGCTAAAGAAAGCAAGGCATCAACATCAAATGCATCAGATGAATCCTCCATTCGCCAACAACTCGCAGGCATAACACGCGGATTGGCTTCGGGAGACTCAAAAGGACTTTCAACATTATGGGCAGCTGATGCCACTTTTATTGATTCCGACGGAGTGTTAACGAAGGGTCGCGAGGCACTGGAGAAAAAATTCGCGGCAATAATTGCAGAGAATGGCAGGCCGCATTTCTTGCTCAGCCCTCAAAACATCAAAATCGTATCGAGCAACGTTGCGCTTACTGACGGCATCGTCATTCGTCAAGATGGCATGAATGGACCAACACCAGAAACAAGATACTCAATGGTCTTCGTTAAACAAAATGGCAACTGGTTGATTTCATCGGCAACCGAGACACCTTTGACACCGCAAGCAAGCAGTGCCCCCCTGGAAGCGTTATCCTGGATGATTGGCGAATGGACAGCTGAAAACAATGGCGGGTCCGTTCACTTCAAAGCAGATTGGGCAGCGCACAAAAAATTCATTCAATGCAGATACGAAGTAAAAAAATCTGCTGATGCTGCGCCCATTGAGAGCAGACAAGTGATCGGATTTGATCCGCGCACAAATGAAATCGTATCGTGGCACTTTGATTCCAACGGCGGATTTGGGTATGGTACATGGGCTCAACGTGATCGCCAGTGGATCGTCAATGCGACTGGGGTGCAGCCAGACGGCAGCACTTCGCTAGCACACAACTTAATGACGCTCGATGATAACAACAGTTTTTCGTGGCAATCTGTCGATCGCAGCGTAAACGGCATTTCCGTTGCAGATACAAAAACGCTGAAGGTTCAACGCACTAATAAATTGTCTTCCAAGTAAAGACGATCTGAATTTTTTCCCCTGATGAATAAGAAGACAAGGAATTTTGGAAGTATGAATAGCAAATACATTAATGTAATGCTCGTCGCCGCAATTAGCTCGATGATAGCTATCCCATCCTACGCTCGCGGAGGATTTGGTGGAGGCGGACACAGCTTCGGCAGCTTCGGCGGTGGACGCAGTTTCGGTAGTTTCGGTGGTGGCGACCGTAGTTTCGGTGGTGGCGACCGCAGCTTTGGCGGAGACAGTTTCGGTGGTGATCGCAGCTTTGGTGGCGGTGATCGCAGCTTCGGCGGAAGCAGTTGGGGTAGTGGCGATCGCAGTGCCGGCAGCTGGGGCAGCTTTGATCGTGGTGGCAGTTCTTCATTTTCTGGTCGGCCCGAAAACAACGGCGTTTGGAACAGACCTAGCTCCGGCTGGGGAAATCAAGGTTTTGGCAATCATGGAGACATGCCAATTTCCAGCCGTCCGAACATGCCGGATCATCTTCCAACCGATGGCGGATTTGGTGGCATCTCGGGACTTCAGAACCGGACGCCACATAACATTAACCAAAATAATTTGAATGATCAGGGAAACAAGATCCGCAACTCATTCAATAACGACACATTCAATAAAACCAACGTCAACAACGTCAACGTCAACCGCGGATATGGCGGATACGGTGGATATGGATATCACGGATATCATCCATACGATAATGGCTACGTTCATGGCTGGGCTGCATCAAATGCTTATCACGGGTATTGGGGCTATCCCGGTGCATGGGGTTGCCCGGGTTGGTCAGAAGCCACCATGTGGACTTGCATGGGGCTAAGCTCACTCACCGCATTTCTGGGACTGGGAATGATGGGGGCGGAGTTGGCTAGTTCAAAGAACAACAATAACGCCAATACAAACACTATTATCTATCCAGTCAGCAACGTGACCTATCAGGGTGATACCGTCTACGTAAACGGCTCACCGTCAGGTACACCAGCCCAATATTATTCGCAGGCGCAGCAATTGGCATCGCAAGGTATTTCTAGCGATCCAAACAGCTATCCACCAGTCGCGCCGGACCTGACAGGTTCAACAGTAACAGCGACAGCGTCAACGAGCGCACAAGGAAAATGGGCACCATTAGGTGTCTTCTCGCTGGCAGAGCCGGGTCAAACACAATCGAATATGCTCATTCAGTTAGCAATCAATCCGCAAGGACAAGTTCGCGGAAATTACATGAACCAATTGACAAACGAGAAGTCTCAAATCTACGGACAGCTCGACAAAAAAACGCAGCGAATCTCATGGACGATCGGGGAGAACAACACCACTGTATTCGATACCAGCCTGGCAGCTCTCACAAAAGATGACAGTCAAATTCTGGTTCACTATGGACCGAACAACACGCAGAACATGGCTCTAATTCGCCTCCAGCAGCCAGCTAATAACAACACCACAGCGTCCACACCACCTAGCTCCTAATAAAAGAACAAGATGCCGATCAGTTTTTTCGGAAAAGGACAATCAAAAGATCCAGATCCTCAGAAGAACTCTCGGCGTTCTGATGTTCTGAAGCAGCTTGGTGAAAAGACCAAAGACGACTATCCAGATCGTCCCACTACACAAATCAGAATTGGGCAAACTCTGAAGAATCTGCCCGAGAAGAACACGTATCTGAGGACCTACGAGTACCTTTGTGATCCCAACTTTCTTCCATACCTGTGGGTGTTAATTGCGGATCTCAATGGCATGCCGACAGACATGGATAACGCTGGCAATCCCGTTGCCCAGCTTAAACGAGGACAAGTCATCTACCTTCCTAATCCGGAAGAGATTATGGACTTTGATCCTAACGAATATGGCATTGAAGTGGACGCGACCGAAGGTTTCCGCGAAGAGCTGGAAGACGTTCGCGATATCGGTGACGAGGACGAGGAGAACGCTGAGCCAGAGGATTCCAACGACGAACAACATGAGGTCCCACCTGCAGCTAGTCTGCAAGGAAAGTCCAGCAGCATTGCTTCGCGAAGCAATGCACCGGCAGAACCATCCGACGTTGACGATGAAGTCGACGATGATGATGAGTATGAAGATGAAGATGACGATGATGAATACGAAGATGAAGTCGAAGATGACGAAAAAGAGCAGATGGATGACGCTGAGACGATTTATCAGCGGGGACCAGTTCCACGCAAAAAAGAGCCAACTGGCACAACGATAATACCGCACGAGAACGTTTCGCCAAAAACAAAGCTCATTCCGGATGAACTCGTTCCACCTAAAACATCTTCTAGACCGTCACCATTTCATCCGACAATTACACCCAAGAAATCTGCTGGCACAGACTCTGCTCCAGCAGCTTCGCAGAAAGCAGCTCCTTATGCATCGCCTTCTCCGCAGGGCTCTTCTCAGGATCATCCAGATTCTCACAAACAGACCCCGTCCAAACAAAATGCACAAGAACCGTTACCGGCAGAGCAAGCAAATCCTTATGCCAACTTTTCCAAAGCTGATACAAATCAATCCAGTCAAAAAGTAGGATGGATGAGGGATTACGAGAAACAACTCAGCCCGCCTTCAAACCCGCCTTCAAGCCAGCCTATATTCACCGATCCCCTTGGCTCAAAGAATGAAACACCGATGAGCCAGGAGACCTCTCAAAAGGGTCACGGATCAGAGCTCCCTGACGGATTTGCTGTTTACAGGATGCGGGGAATCGATCTTCGACAAGTTGTACCAGGAGACTCAGACTGGCGAGAACAGTTTGTCCATTTAGACCTCGCTCCAAATGCGCGGATCCGCACATACATCTCAGACAGCGAGGACGATTTCGCGATAGTTCTAGAGCGAGTAAATAAAGACGCAACCCAAGCAGTTGCGGCCTATGAGTTTCACAATGATCTGATTCGACTCGTAAAACAAACACTAGCAGGCGGTCAGCAGATCTCACGCATTAACCTGATTAGAGCAGTTGGAGTGAAGCTAGCCGGAAATGATCTTTCTAGGAACTGGAAAAACTACCTCCTTATGTAAGATTTGCGTTACCGATAAAAATATCAGACCCGGGAATAAAGAAACAGAATACCTTGCCCACACAGGGACTTAATACAAAGGTCGGCCTATTCCGCCAGGTTGATCTCTTGCAGTAACCTTCCTTAGAGGGCAAGCGTCATGGCATCCGCGGAAAGTAAAGGTACTCATCTTTTTGGTTTCTCTCCAGAATTCTCTTCGCGCTATGAGCTGACTGATATCATAGCGAAAACTTCGTGGTCTACAGTTTTTTCTGGAAGAGACAAACTGCTGGATCGAAAAATTGCGATTAAGGTTCTGACACAAGGTGGTCAGGCTGATGAAAAGATCAGCAACCGCTTCCATAACGAGGCGAAATCCATAAGTGTTCTAGACCATCCGAACATAGTGAAAATATTTGCATACGGCTGGGATACAGCTGCCGGACCGTATATCGCGATGGAATTCTTGTCCGGGCAAACACTTTCTGTGGTTCTTAAAGAGGAAAAGCTATTCAACGCGAAAAAATTCGAAGATACATTCATTCCAGTTTTGGATGCATTGTGTTTTGCGCACGAAAAGAAAATTGTCCATCGCGATATAAAACCCGAGAACATCATCATCACAGACGAGGGTAGCATTAAAGTCCTCGACTTCGGAATTTCCAAACCGATCTCGCAGAATCAATCGCAGACAGTCACCAGTGGATTACTTGGCACACCGCTCTACATGAGCCCTGAACAATGCGAAGGAAAGGACATTACCAGCAGCACTGATATCTACTCACTGGCGTGCACAATGTATGAAACTCTGTCAGGCCGCCCGCCATTCTTCGGTGAATCTCCCGCACAAACAATGTATGCTCATTTGCATAAAACCGCTCCCCGGCTCATTGATATAAGCTCCCACAGAAAAGTACCAGTCAGGCTAGCTGAAGTAATAATGCAGGGACTGTCAAAAAAGCCTTCTAAACGCCCTGAGTCCATGGAAAAGTTTCGTGCACAGATCCAAGCGGCTCTAACAGGCAGAGCGCTGCTACAACGAAACACCAAAGCGAAACGGCTCCTAAAACTGTTATATATTGTTGGGATTCTTCTATTGATCACAGTTGCACTCCTTTCCTTAAAAGCGAGGGAGCAATATGTGGCGAGACAAAAGAAGTTGATTATGGAAGGCGGAACAAGTCCATTCAGGCAAAGCGATGTGAAACGGGCGAAAGTAGATTCAATACTTTCCAGCATAGTTCTCAAAGCGGCAGACCTAAGAAAACATGGAAAGAATCAAGAGGTCGTTGATCTCCTTTCATCTAACGAGTCTTTAGTTTCCTTGTCCGATAGCAAGAAAGCAAAGTTTATGTTCTACTATTTCCTTGCGCAGTGCAACGCGAGTTTGGACAAAAAGGAAAATAGTATTGAGTACTGCAAAAGATCCTTAGAGTGTCGTGGTCTGGAAAAGGAATTGTATTATCTTCAGATGGCGGACATTTTAGCCGAACAATTGACCCGTTCAGAACAACTAGCAAAAGCAGAAGAAGCAATAAGAGTATGCAACAAGGTTCTTGCACAGCGCCTGAAACACAAGTCAGATTTTGATTTCATGTATGGTGTATTGATGGTCAGAAAAGGGGAGGCGCTCAGTCGTTTGAGTCGTCCGCATGAAGCGGCAGAAAGCATGCGGGAAGCACTTGCACTTTATGACAATTGCCCGTTCAAAAGAACTTACCCATATGCCGCTCTGGCGTCGCTATGGCTTACTGATTATGCAGAGCAATATCCAAACAAAAAACAGCGAGACGACGAAGATCAACTAAAAGAAACTACCAAACAGCTTCTCTCAAGCTACCTTTGTGCCCCCGATGCAGGAAACGGCATGCGTTACTTGGCAAAATACTATGCTTCTAAAAATCAAAGAAAGCTGGAACGCGATCTATTCACGAGAGTGTTATCAAATCACAGAGACACACTTTCCACGCAGGACATTGAAAGCATCGAACGAAAATTGTCAGATCTATCACACTAGCGGCGATGACGCCTATGTTTTCTAGTTGTGTAGCGAGATGCAACAGCACTGCGATGCCTGCGTTTTCGCCCAGACTGATCTGCAGTTGTACCTTTTTTGCCCCCAGCGATCTTAGCGCCTGCGACTTCCTTCTTCTCTTCTTCAGGCTTTTTGTAGAAATCACCTGCGATTGCATTGGCCCTCGCTCGCAGGCGGCTGCATTCGCCTCGCGCACCTAAATGATAGAGACAGTAGGCATAGTTTTGCAAGTGAGGATAAAGTACAAGAGAAGAACGTCCACTGAATTTTTCGGCCATTGCAAGAGATCTTCGAAAGTATGAAGCCGCTGCGGAATACTTGTGTTGTTCCATATTCAACATCCCTAAAGCAAAGACAGCCCGCGCTTCGTCACCGCCTTTGGATGGTCCGCTCCTCCAGAACCCAAAGGCTCGTTTGTAGAGTTCTTCAGCTTCAGCAAACTTTTTTTCTTTGATCAAACATTTGGCCAGACGATCAAGACGGGCATACACTTCAGGATAATCAGGAGTCAAAGTTTTCTCTGTCGTTATCAGTGCATCGCGGAAATACGATTCAGCTTCTTTGTATTCACCACGCTCCATACATAGAATTCCTAAACTGTCATAGCTTCCGGCAAGAGAAAGATGTCCCTCACCGAGCACACGTGCCTTAAGGTCCAGAGCTGCCTTGTATAGCTTCTCAGCCATATCGTATTTACCCTTGTATTTGAAAGCGCCGCCAATTGAATCACAGGTAATTGCCCATTCTATGATGGGATTTCGCTCATTGGCCGCCGCAGTACCAAGCCAGCCAACAAGCGGTGCATCCTTAGCTTGCGTCGTTTTCGATTGAGCCATTTCCCGCGGCTCACGCGCCTTTCCTTCAACAAATGCAAGCACGTCAGCACCAAGTGGATCAGCTTTGCTTTCTGTTCCATAGGCCAAATAAAACTTGATCAACGCTCCCATAGACTCAATCGTTTGCCCGCCATCTTTGTCGAGCATCGTTTCTTTCACGGCAAGCTCGCGTTCAAGAAACGGCTCTGCTTGCGCAAACTTACCGCGAACGGTGTAATAACGTCCAAGCTCGCCCAGGCTCTTTGCTAAGTACGGGTGATTAAAACCGAGTTTCTCTGACTCCGTAACGGCTTGCTTCAAGAGCGGCTCTGCAATCCAATATCGATTTGCATCCAGTGCCTCAGTCCCCTTCCGTTGCAAATCCAAACAAGATGTCTCCATGCTTGATGAAGCGAAAGCAAATGAACATACGCATACTACTGCGGATACTGAGACGAGCAAGCGCAAAATGCTAGAAAGCTGTTTGTGATGAACGGAAAAGGTCATGCCGATGCTTATAGTCTTAACCCGACTTTATTTTACCCCATGCGATCGCTTATCATCTGATAAACATTACTTCTCCACGGAATGTAACCTGTTACAGAGGTTTTCAAGCTGGCGACTTCGCCAATAATGCCGCAGAATAGAAAGTATGAAAAGTAATCCGAAGCAACAAAGTCAAAAACTAAATGCAAGAAGCCTGGCAAAGCACAAAAAGCGCTTCTTGCGCATTTTTCCAGATTCCTTCCTGGACGAACGTTACGTAGAATGGGAGAGGACCTATAAGTGGGAAGCCCATAAGCTATGGAACAAACTACTTAACAAGGAAGAATTCAAAAGGCTCATGCATGAGCGGCGCTATGACGAGATAGCAACGAGAGCCTTGCAAGTCGAGTCTCGAACAAACTTCTTATTCTCCTTCGAGAAGATGGCGCTGCGCGACGGGGTGCGCACTGCAGACGGTGCCAGAATTTTTGCTGAAGGTCTCTACCAGCTACTTTATGAACGAGGTCCTTTGAAAAATCGTTTTGTGCAATGGATCATGTCAGTTTCTCAGTTACCGAGAAAAAAATCGCGGGTCTTGTCCTGGCCGGTCGTAACCTTCTTTCCATTCATTGCACAACCAGACAAACACATTATTATGAAACCAACGGCTATGAAATTTGCCGCCGAAGAGCTTGGTTTCGACCTCGATTACTCGTCCACACCCACTTTTACGACTTACGAACGTCTTCTGGAACTTGCTGAGCTGGTCCGCAATGGCATAAAAGAGCTAAAACCACGTGATTATCATGATTTACAGACTTTTTTATGGGTAATAGGCTCCGCCGAATATGACCGCTTGGCCGAAGAGCTGGGCGTAGATTAAATCGCCAGTAGCGTCCCCTATTCACAGCGCTTAACGAGATCCGGCCTTCTATATATTATGTTGGCTGGTCGGGCATAATACATGCGGTGCGCTCCCACTTTGTCTTACGAAAGAGCACGTATGTTACCCGCACAGGATTTTATCCGACAGACTTTGGCTATTGCTTTCTTGGCTTTCACATTTATTCCTTCGCAAGCGACGTTTGCTGCAGCCAGCGTCGATGCGGACAGGTCGAATCTTCAGGCTATTAAGGACCGTGCAGCTGAGCTCCAAAAAACAATAGAGAACTACGATCAAAAGCAGATCGGCAGGGCCGTGGATGCCGATGGCGCCCGCGTGGACCTGCTCTATCTCTATATGCAAGAGAAAAATCATCAAGCGGTTAAAGAAATGATTCATCAAATCGTAAGCAAGGAAACATTTAAACCCGCCAGAGTCGCCTCGCTCCTGCAGGAATACATAAGCAGCAATCCAAACATTGACGACGTCGCCGCGCTAGTTAAAGCAAAGGAATACTTTGAGAAAAAGTCAAATGAAGATGGCAGCGGTTCTGCCAATTCGAACTCAGATGACAATCATGATGCGTCAGCAAACTTGCAAGCCGGCAGCTACCTTTATTTGGGAACGCAGCCTGGAAAGCACCCTGTAAAAGCATTCTCCGTGAATTCACTGGGCGAGATCAAATGGCAGTCCAACAGTCGCGACCTGCTCTTAGCAATCAAGGATCAACTTCCGCAAGAAAAACTCTCCGCCCCTCAGGGCTCAGGTATTCAGCAAGCCGGCACAGAGAACTTCGAAACTTACAGCTACCCGATGATTAAGTGGCAACCGAAACCAATACCTACAATGCCGGGTGCGTTTATCCAGCTTCTAACGTTGTTTGATGGTAAGCTGAAGTACAAGACGACATTGTTCAAAGCAACTTATTTGCCGCGCTCACTGCATATCGTGTTATTGGATCAATTCGGCTTCAAGTTATGCGATGTCAGAATTGATCAAAACGATTGGACGCAGCTACCCGGAACCAATCTTTACGAGGCACGCAATGATGGCTACTGCTCGGAACAGGAATATCGCAAAGCAAGGGATTTCTCAATCAGGTAACGCAAGTGAATGAACGCGTCTTACTGCTTTCTGGCTTTCTTTTGCTCTTTTCCGCTTCACCTTGTGTTGCCGAAGATCAATCAACAGAGCCACCGGCGCCGGATGCAAGCACAAGTTCAGACTCTATGAAATTACCATCCGATGGACCATTCAAATTAGAGACTAAATTCTATGATGTCCTGGCGCCTTTGCAGTATTCGAAGCTAGAAGGGAAAGGCGATCTGCAAAAGCTTGAAGCAGGTACCAACAAGTTAGAATCAGGTACAAGTTCTAACATTCTCAAGGGTTACTTGCAATCTGATCAATTGCAGAGCACACTTACCACGCTGCAAAGAAAGCCGCTTGCTCGCTTACAAAATAATCTAATCATGATGCAAGCGAAGGTCGATCCGAACTTAGATGGTCAATTCGCTGTACAGCTTGCTCGTTCAAGAACTTACGTAGATTTTCTAAGAGCTCAAATGAAGGCAGAGCTAGACAAAGTTAGATCTGCGCCGACTGTCCCTGATTTAAGTTCAGAACTTGCCAAAGCGCAGGCACCGATGAACTTGAACACTTCAAGAATCAGCGAGGAAATAGAGCAAGAGCGACGAAAAGCAAAATTGATCCTGGGACATGAACGTAATAGAGCAACGATAGTAAAGACTCTTCCAATTCCAGACGACTTTCAAGTTACAGCTAACAAAAGTAGAACGGACTTCCTCAACACCTACACTGTCCTTGGACCTGGCAGAGGAACTATTCGAGATCTGCCTAGCATTGCATTCCAACTCGACAGCCCACAACAGCAGCGAGGATTGAGGGCACAACCGCAGATATTGCAAGAAATGCAATGGGAGCGAGACACTGCCAGGCAAGTTATCGAAACAGAGCGACAGAAAATAAGGCGCCAGATGGATGCGGATTTGCGCAGCAACTCAAATAGCGCGGGAGCAAATGTCGGCAACCAACTCGAAGGAGAGCTTGCTCGCGCAAATCGATTGAAAACGCAGGAAGCGAGGCGAGTACGCGGAGAACTCGATGCAATCATGACAGCCATTCGACCACATCCGGATTCCAATCAAGAAGTGATCGGCACAATTGGTGCGCCATCATCTCAAATAATTTCCTGGGATCAATGGTATGCAAGATTCACCCAGGCATATGAACCACAACTACTGCGCGCATTTCGCAAATATAAAGATCCGGCCGGCTCCAACACAATATCAATAACAGTTGGGATCAATCAGTTGCTAAAAGCATCGGTCTATCAGAAGAACCCATCAAAATACGACAACTTCGATCGAGCAACTATCGAAGCTTACAGTGCGTTAAACGGAAGCGCCATTCTTCAATTTCCTATCGGCTCCCGCAGGAAACAAATTACATTTCTAATCGACAATAAACATGCCTCAAGCAATCCAATAAATGGCGTCGAAAGCTTGCCATTTTCTGGAGACAAAGAAGTTCTGCACAACATGGGGAAATAATGCGTAAGATGTCACAGCTGTTCCTTTACCGATTCTTTCTCTTCGCCCTTTCGATATCATTAGTGGCTTCTTGTACAAACACGGCTCCCATATCGCCTTCTTCTACACCGGCAGTGACAAGTTCCACCGCGGCAGTGCCAGACAGCCGAGGCTCAAGCTCAACGGCAAGCAGACAAATTGAAGATGAAGAAGAGGCTGAACTCATGGGTGATGTGAGAAGGAGGAATGCAGAAAGAGAAGAGTCGAATTTACCTGAAACACAAAAAAATCTTCTGCGGCGGACCAAACTAATCTCGAACGACACTCCCGAAGATAAAGACCGAAATCTCCGTATCGAATACAAGCGCAACTTGGTTCATGAACTGACTAAGCATTGGCACCTTATGAAAGGTGATTCTGCACCTGTAGTTGCAATTAGAATTGGAAGGGACGGCACAATTCAAGCCGCGAAAATAAGGAAAAGCTCTGGCGACGAGACCGTTGATCAGGCTGCGATCAAAGCCGTTTATGACTTGCACCTGCCACCCTTTGACGCAATGATCAAAGCGAAAAAATTGGGATTTCGCGTTGACTTTAACCGCATCGTTGCCAAACAGCAAAAGGAGGCTGACAAAGTGCTCGCGGGGAAGAGACGCTGATCACAGATATCCGGACAAGTGCTGCCTAATATTCGCCCAACGAACGTTTAGTTCATATGAACGCGAGGGTGAACTAATGAAAGGCTTTATTACTTTAGGATTTGCTACTTTGAGTATTCTGGGTTGTTTGCTGATGCAGAACGCAGAGGCAGCCGATGAGTATTCGCCAATGAACGCCACCCTTGATCAAGAGCCAGCAGTCAAACTGAGAAGCGGAATTGAGCAAAGCGTTTTTGTACCGAAACAAATTCCATCAAGTCAACCGTTATCAACTGCTCCTAAGCTAAAGGAAGGGGATCCTTCCTTGGCAAATGGTGCCCCTCTTTCGGGATCTCTCAATCTAGAAAGCCTACGAGAAATCATAGAGCCTAAGGGTGCTTCTTCCCAAGACAATTTAGGCAACAGTCCGTGGGGAGTGCAATCCGGATCTTGGGGTGTCCAATCTGGATCCTGGGGCGTCAAATCCGGTCCATGGGGTGTTAAGTCCGGTTCCTGGGGCGTCAAATCTGGATCTTGGGGCGTTACCTCCGGTTCCTGGGGCGTCAAATCTGGATCTTGGGGCGTTACCTCCGGTTCCTGGGGCGTCAAATCTGGATCTTGGGGCGTTACCTCCGGTTCCTGGGGTGTCAAATCCGAACCCTGGGGCGTTAAGTCCGCAGCCAGTTTAGACTGTAACTAGCCGAGCAAAGCAGCTTCCACGGTGAGTCCGGGTCCAAATGCCAGAAGAAGCACAGGCGTCCTTGCCTTTATGTTGAGTAGTCTCTGTAACACAAAGAAAATCGTAGGCGACGACATATTCCCACATTCCGCCAAGACCTGACGAGAAGGCTCAAGAGCGGAATCTGGTAAATCACACGCATTTTCGACTGCATCTAATATTCTGGGTCCTCCAGGATGCACACACCAAGAACCAATGCATGAAAGATCCAGACGAAGTTCGGACAGCCATGAACTCAACAGGGCTCGTAGATTTTCTCGAATGAATTCAGAAAGCTCCGGCTTTAACGTCATGACAAAACCGCTATTTGTAATCGTCCAGCTCATAAGTTCCTTGTCCTCGGGAAATACCCAGGAGCGGTTGGCCAAGTAGCGCAATCCTGGAACTACCATGCAATCTTCAAAGCCGCTCATGTGCTGCTCAAAACCAATCAGGGATGATAGTCCAGCAGTGCTGCGATCATTTGTCATAACTAGAGACGCGCTGCCGTCGCCAAATAAGGAATTGGCCACTAAGTTATCCGATTGCCATCCATATTGAAAGTGCAATGAGCAAAGCTCGGTGGTGTTCACCAGTACGACATTCTCAGGACTCTCTGAACAAAAGGCAGCGGCAGTGCGAATTGCGTTCAGTCCAGAATGACAGCCCATGAAGCCAATATGAGTGCGAGCAACAATTCGTCGAAGATTCAGACTTTCGATCAAATCGATATCAAACCCGGGCGCGCAGAAACCTGTGCAGGAAGCCGACACCAAATGCGAAATAATCGAAGGATCAACGCCCGACGACTGGATCGCTCGCTGTGCAGAATCAAACGCAAGAAGCGGTGCCTCCTGCTTATACCTGTTCATTCGCTCTAGCGTGCTGGGTCCACAATCATCAGAGTTCATCCTCTCGGAGAAGAAACCATCATAAACACCAGCTCGAAATTCTTCATCAAGAAGAACAGATGCACGCGAACCAATTTCTGTTCGTCGATACAACTTATCTAGAGCTCTCTTCTGAGCCCCATTGTGACAACAAAGCTCGGAGGCATGCAAAAAAGCATCACGTTGACTAATGCTATATTTCGGCAAAGCTGTTCCGAGCCCGAGGATCCTAACGCCCATATTAACCTCACTCGATACTTTTTCTATCGCCCTGCCTGATCGAACTCTCAGTGACACGCTCATAATCGCTGCATATCGCCTCATCAACGCTGACACTGCTCAAAATTGGATTTGCGAGCGACGGTATCGAAGCAAGTATACCGACAGTTATTTTTCGAACAGTTTCACTGCGCAACGCTTTGGAGATCAGCTTGCTCCTTTTATGGCGACGTCTGATTAAATCAGCGTGCACAGCTTCCCATTCTTGAACCATGTGATCATTCCATTTGATGACCGCCCGAGCAGCTATGCTGGATGCAGCAAGTCCAGACCAAAGCGCCCAGGCAATACCTTCACCAGTAAATGGTTCGGCATAACCGGCAGCATCACCAACTACAAACAATCTAGTGCCTGCGATATTTCTCCGTCGACGTGTCAGCGAATCAGTTCCCATCCAATGAGCCGCCTCCAATCCATTTGGAATAGGCAAATCGGCAGAACGAAGAATCGCAGCGGCGGCTTGCGCAGGACCATTTTGAGCGCGAGAGAAATCACGATCTAATGCAGCCGCAACATCGATGCGCCCATCCTCTAGCAGCGCAACTCCAACGTACCCATACTCGCTGCAACTCATGTAGATCCTACCGGCTTTGTAATAGTCAAACGCGTCACACCCTTGCGTCTGATCGTTTAAGCCGCTTACATGTGCCGGATCAAAGGTTGGAGGGAGAAGCAAAGCTCCCGCACCAAAACGTGAACCTCTTTCAACGTCACAGGAAAAATGAGCGAGGTTGTCCAATGTATGGCCTGAAAGTCCATCAGCGACGATAACAATCTTCGCTTGCAATTCCTGAATACTATCCCCAAGCTGAACTCGAACAGAGGCATTGCCCGCATGTAAACTCAAGACTTTAGCCGAATGTCCTGGTAAGAAATCTGCACCTCTTTCAATTGCAGATTTCACAAGTTCGGTATCAAAATAATCCCGAGATAAGATGGCCCCCCCAGACAAGGGCAAGAGTACTCTTTTATGTCCTTCACAATACTCAATTTCTCTAATCGGATTTGCGTTGGAATCCTTCAAAATCGAATAGAGTCCCGCTTTCAGAAGCGCGTCCGCAGCAGCCTTATTTACACAGCACCCGCAAACCTTCGCTCTGGGAAAATGCATTTTATCAATCAACAAAACCTTCTTGTGTTGCAACGCTAATTGAGCGGCCGCAATAGCTCCAGATGGTCCAGCACCAATGACGATGGCATTCCATTGTTCAGACAGATTACTATGATCGACTGTGGGACTGATGATCATTCGTCAACACTTCAGGGTGAAAGGTACTGACTGGACTTCCAAACGAGCAACTGCCTGCACGGTGGCAGGAATGAAACGCGACAGCCGTCCAGACCAGCTTCAAGAGCCATCTTCTCCATTTCATCAAATGTGTAAGAAGCGCGGACAGAAACAGGTCCGTCAAAGTGAACGACGGGGGATTTGCTAAACACTCGTGTAGCCAACCAGACCAAGGCGTAAGACATTTCATTGCGGACTAAATCGTTGACAATCACCAGTTGTCTTGCCGCACCCTTCATCTTTTTCAGAAGCGCGACAACCTCCGGCGGGTCGAGATGATGAGTGAAAAGCGAGCAAATGACAGCATCGAAATCCTCGTCGATCGAGTCGTTCAATGCATCCAACTGCAAAAATTTGATTTGCAAAGCTGACTCACTGACCTTGCTTTGCGCAAATTGCATAGCAGTTTCACTAATATCTGCGCCGACAATCTCCAGCGGAAACTGTTCTCTAGCAGCCAGCTTGGCGATAGCGATGGTGACGTCGCCGCCGCCCGCCGCTAGATCGAGCACTCGCACTTTTCCCTTCTGTTGTCCGCTAGATCGGGGGCTGAGCAAGCGAATATAGGACCAAATTATAGACGCGCTGGCTGACAGTTCATTTAGCTTCTCCAGTCCTTCCAATGCATGATGATGAAGCTCGGCATCGAGCTTCGGATCGTCCATGAGCTCGGGCACACGCTTTCGCGACAGCACGGCAGAACCTCGCTTGTAAAAAGGTAAACCATTCTACTACTTTCAAACAACATTGCTGTCGTTAGCTGAATGCATTAATGTGAAATCTGCCATTTGAAAACCTTGTCAGTTGCCAAACCCTTTTGGAACCAATTCGTTTTCTATGACGGATGTGGCTTAAGCCAAACAAGCATTTGCATAAACCTAATTCTGGTATCAACTCAACAAAATCGATAAGTTCTTGAATATGCGAATCGACAGAACCGGCTTTCTATGCCGCTCTTCGAAGACACTTGCATTCACAATTTGCAAACTTGTAAACGTGATCTCACACCAATTTAACAAAGACATCATCTTATAGAATCAGTCTGCATCAGCGATTCAAGCCTCAAGGCTTGTGTTTGTAGACGGCTGTAGATACGCACTACACGTAGTCTTCACTTTCGACGTGTTAAAAGTGTTTCCATGTGATTCCTTCCGAGGTGTCGATGGACCGCTTACTCCGTGCTGTTTTAGTAGCCCTTCTTGCGTTCCCTCTAATTACGCCGACAATTGCTGAGCCTGTGTTCATCGATTACAGCGCAGAGGAATGCTTGACGCTGCCTATTTCCAGTTCGATTATCGACATTGGCAATTATCAGCATCCACCAGATTCGACGCCGGTCGTTTTCACTCAAAAGACAGAAATCCTGGTGCCAAATTCACTAGTAAGTGAACTGTCACTTTCTAGAAGTGTGATCCCCAGCGTTGCCGATGCGCAGCCAATCGCACTCATCGATAAAGGTCATTTGACAGATCTGCAAACATCAAAAGAAACGAAAGTAGAGCTTACTGAGCGCGTAAGCTATGTCGGATTCCGCTCAAGACGCCCCTCCAGATCTGCTGCACAGTCAAAACAAAGAACGTCAATACGATCACGGTCTCCAAGATCCGGTATCCGGCAAGCCACGACTTTAAGACGTTCAGTGAAAGCCAGGAGGTCTTCCTCCACAAGAATTGCTTCCCGCAAAGTACAACCGAGGATCGCAACGCTCCGCCGTGGAGCGCCGTCTAGAACAATTTCGCAAACCAGAAAACGCAACACACGATCTTACACTCAAGCTAACGCCAATAGGAAGTCGAATCGATATCAGTCGAGACCACTAATCACACGCCGCTCAGCTCCATACAGGAATGCGCGCGTTAGCTATTCACGCTCAGCACAAAGAACTGCACACTACTTTGCTCAAAGACGTTTTCCTCAGCAGCGTGCGCCACTCTCACAAATTGCTTTGCGGCACCCTCCGGCATTGCCAGCTACAGGTGCGCCTAAGGCAGCAGCGAAACCACAACAGATCGACAACACCATCAAAGTGACGGCACTTAATGAAGCCTCGCACATTCTTTCCATAGGCAAAAATCAAACCGACTTCCAACAGACTCAAGCACAGGAGTCCGTGCAACCCTCACGAACAGCACACCAGTGGACGCTGCCGACGCATCAACATTTGCTTTCGACTCAGCGGCAAATTCTTGCACCGAAAAAAGAGTTGATGGCTTCACACCAGTATGTGCTGAAATCGCAAAAGCAAATGCCGGTCGCCCAACGTCGTTACCTATCTGTTCGAAGCAATCTCCTTTCCACACAACCGGTAAAGAAGAAAACAGCAAAATCAAGACTAAATATGCTGGCGCTGTTGCCGCTTCGCACACTAGCCACGCTGATCGCGCCCTGCCCTGTAGCTACAGCGCTGACCATATCACCTGTTTTTGAATCGCTCTTTAACGTAAAGACCTTAAAGGCTCAAATCGCCGACGAGAAAAGAAAACGGCAGCAATTAGCTCATACAAAATCAGTATCGAAATGGAAGGCCAAGAATCGCCGTGCAATGCGCATGAAGATTGCTAGTAATGCTCTCAACACCGCAAAGCAGATGAATACCGTTGGATACTGCTATCGCGGAGTTACCCTGGCTCTACGTCCTTTGGGAATCAATCTTAGTGGAATGGCGGCCTATATGGCCAAAGATCAATTAAACGCCGACCCAAGATTTCAAAGAGTGCAAGTAGGTGAAATTGCTGAATTGCACCCGGGTGACGTAATAGTGCACGGACCCACACGCTCACATCCCTACGGACACATCGGCGTGTACTTGGGAAATGAAAACGAAGCCAGTGACCATGTGCAGAAAACGTTCTTAAAAGGACCGTACAGCGGAGTAACCGTGTTCCGATATGAGCCAACCACAACTGAAGCTTACTCTGCACTCGGATTGAGCGACGCAGAAAAATCGGCAAGCTAGAAGCTAGCATTTCCGAAGAAGAAGAAAGTTGATACAAATGGGATAATGGGCATGTTCCTCCGCGCCTGGGGCCATGAGCATGGAAATATACACAATCGGGTTCACGAAAGCTTCGGCGCGTGATTTCTTCGAAAAGTTGAAGCTTGAAAAAATTGAGCAACTAATTGATGTGCGCCTCAATAATACTTCGCAGTTGGCAGCATTTGCTAAGAAGGACGATTTAGCCTATTTCCTGTTGGAGATTTGCGGTATCCAATACAAGCACGAGCCCTTACTGGCGCCGACGCAAGAAATTCTTGATCAGTACAAAAAACAAAAAGGAAGTTGGGATATTTATAGTGATCGATTCTTGAAGTTGATGAACGATCGTAACGTGAAAGATGTTCTCAATCGTGAAATGTTTTCTAAGCGCAGCGTACTTTTATGCAGCGAACACGAAGCAAATCACTGTCATAGAAGTCTGGTTGTTACATATCTTCAGTCACATTGGGAAAACGTGGACGGAATTCACCTCTGAAGATGGAGATGCTGTCAGTCTTTTTGGAAGATGCGTCAGGATTTATGTAGTTTGTTTACTACTTTCCAATTGAGTTGTTGGAAAGTAAATGTGAGAATCGAAATCGTCGGACAGTTCGTTGCGACCGACTCTTTGGCATGTTCAAAGAGCACTGAAGTGACAAATCTGGAATGGCACGTTTAATACCTTGCACAGTCCCACGTCCAGATTCACAAACGATCACAATAAAGCCTAAAAGCGAAACCAGCCCAAGTAGCACGTGTAAATAACGGAGGAGTCTTGAAGGGCAAATGCCCTATGAAGCTCCAGAACGTATTCATCAATTCAACTGGTAGACGAGGACTTCCCTTCCATCGTTTCCCGCTTGATGCTACACGTGTGTCCTGAGCCGGCTTCACTCTGGATCCTTTCAGGAGGTCAAAATGTATCTAAGAATTCAATACATGCCGAAAAAGGCATGTATAGTCAAACGCGCCCACGGAATTGTCTTCAGAGGGGATGCAGGCTTTCAGCTTGTTGAATTACTAGTTACGATTTTCATCCTTTCAATTTTTATGGCGGCAATTACCGACGCACTTGCAAAAACATACATGCAAACTGGTGCGTCACAAAACCAAGTAATCGCTGCAAATTTGGCCCAGGAACTAATTGATACGGCACGAGATACCGGTTACACAGCCCTGTCTCAGCCCGCCAATGCTGACGGAGCATGGCACAACGTATCAGTATACGGGACAGCAGCCTCAGACCAGCCCGCTTATCTGTCTCGACCACTGATGATTTATGGATCAAGCTCAGCTGCACAAAACAATCGCTTTCAGGGTTCGATCAGGCAAAGGTTGAGCAACATTGGTAACAACCAGGTGCAGCTTCAAATCGAAGTGAGTTGGCCCGCAGAGAACTCTGGTGGTGTGACCAGGCAGCTGCGCGCAAGCAGTCTCATCTCGCAATATGGAATCCACAACTAGGAGTATTGCAATGCGAAACAGTGTTGGATCGAGTTTAATCGAGCTACTAATTGCAGTTGTGATTATGGGCTTTGTTGGAACCGCGGTCTTCGGATTGTTGACCACTACAATGGCAGCACAGCAGAAGCTTCAAAACAAATGCGACAGCATAGATGCTGCAAAACAATCTATCGATCGCATTACAAAAATCGTTCGAATGGGAAGAGTTCTTGACCCCGCATCAAACAACATGAACTTGATTGTTCAATGTCCGAAGTTTTCGGACGCGGGCTATCCATACAGTGATCCAACAATTGGAGACGTTTTCGAAACACATACCTTCCGAATTCTGCCGGATCCAGAAACGCCTGGCGAATACATGCTCACATGGAGAAAGGATTCAGGAGTCGATGTACCGCCCAGCGCCGCCGATCCTTTTATCAATGCAGATCAAGGTCCATCTGTTTTGCTAAAAGGAATTATCGGACCAAACTGGGGAGCCGGACCTCAAGTATTCCAGTTTGTTGATCGCACCAATCCAGACACACCTCAAAACGTGATCATGGGAAGCGCTTCCAACTACACTGGCGTGATCGCCAATCTCGAGATCATCAAGCATAACGCGTCGGCCGCCATTGGACAAAATTATCCGAAGTCTTCCAGTTTTGCTTACAAGACAGAAGTCTTCATGCGTAACAACAATTCCATTACTCAGTAGCACAGAGAGGTTTCACAATGATCACTTCGACTACTAGATCACAAAACGGATTTTCTTTAGTTACTGCGTTGTGCGTTGGTGTAATCGGCACGCTCATCATGAGCGCAATGTTCTCAACTCTCATTCCAACACTCCACGGTGTTACCAAAACAAAAACCGACAGTGCTTTGAGAGAAGCCGCCGAATCAGGGCTTGATTATGTTACGGCACAAATTGCCGCTGGAGGGTCAAGTGCAGCAGCTTACAATCCACCGACAGCCGGAGGGTCAATCACAGTCAACCTGCCTCAAAGCGGCATCTCTGGCTCACCACTGGGCGACTTCGGAGGAGTCAACGTAGCAGCGACTGCCACCATTTCTGACACACCGTGTCCAAGCAACAGCTACCTATATGCATTTGAACTCGACCCTACACAAGCTGCCACGAGTGCGCAAGTTGCAGGTGGTGGAAATCGCTGGCGCGTAGTATCTGTAACGTCACAAATTGCCGGATCGAATACCGGACACACGCGAACATTACGCGCGATTTTACGCCCAAACTATACCAGCGTCCCAACAACAACGACGACGACAAGCACCACATCAGTAACGGGCTGGCCGTTCAGAGCCATCGCAGCGTCGGGAAACTTCACTGGTTCAGGCGGTATAACAACTAATAGCTACAATTCCACGGTCGCTGTCAATCCGACTACATTTCAAAATCAATACGCAGACGTAATGGCGAATGGAACAGCTTCCTGCAATGCTTCATCAGGGTCAATCGGAGGCGACCTGGCTGCCGCAGGGGATGCTTCAAATGGCAAGACAAGCGTTAGTGGCTCGGTTATCGATAATGCCGCCCCTCTAACATTTCCACCGGTACCATCACATCCAAGTACCGCAAAGTCAATATCACCGACTGAACTCTACGTAAAAAATGGATCGACCTTAACGCTTGCCGGTGGTGATTATTACGTCACGGCAGACAGCAAAGGCAATGCCGTAAATATACTTGGATCGTTAGCGATATCAGGAACTGTACGGCTATGGGTTGAAGGTACAAGCCCAACAGTTACGATAAAGGGACTTGCTAACAGTGGAAATCCAGCCAACTTCCAATTGTTCTACAATCCATCCAACCCGTCCACAACGGAGGCTGCAAAAGGTAGCAGCGCTTTGATAAACATAGGAGGCAACGGAGAATTTCGCGGTGTCATTTATGCACCAAATGCTGATGTGGACGTAAGCGGATCATCAAATTATTACGGATCAATCGTAGGAAATGATGTGCAAATGACAGGCGGAGGCAGCGGTGGTGCCGTCCACTATGATCAAGCCCTGATGAACACCACCATCCTGCAATGGAACCAGACAAGTACCACGACAACAACGACCAATACACCACAATTTGCCTGGTCGAAGTGTGTCAGCTGGCAAGAACTGTAAATCAGAGAGTAGCTGAGCCAAACAGTTCTTCGAAAGAAACGCGGTCACAAAGCCAAGTTCGGCACCGAAACAGGTGAGGAAGATGGCTCAGTGACCGCGTCCTCCCTTGGCGGAACTTCGGCGACGCAATGACCGCCTATAGAGGAAGAACTAGCGGAAGTCACTTATGGTATCAACTATTTCTATAGCACTAAGCTTCAATGAAAAACACCTGCATATAAAATTCTTCCTGGCTCTGAGCATATTGCTTTGCGCCGACGGCGTTTCTGCAAGCCCTGACAGCACACTAAGATCTTCACCAGTTCAGTCTCCAAAAACACAACATCTCCAAACGACAAACAGCAGCAGCGTACAGAGTCCCCAGTCTACGAAACAAGCTAAGAAAAAAGAGCCAGAGAAGACACTCAGCGAAGCCGAAAAAAAAGCTGCATACTCCGCGCTAAAAGCGTTGCATCTTCGCTCACCAATCGATGGTTTTGATCTCAATAGAATAAAGGGCGCGTACTATGAAAAGAGGGGCCAAGATCAGCACAATGCAGCAGACTTTGTTGTTGAACGAAACACCCCGGTTCACGCAGTCACAAAAGGAAAAATCGCAAAGCTCTTCTTAAGCAAAGCCGGCGGAATAACGATATACCTTTTCGACCCGTCAGAGCGCTTCGTGTTCTATTACGCTCATTTGGAAAAATATGCCGATGGACTCGAAGAAGGTAAGACCGTGCAGCGCGGAGAAATAATTGGCTATGTTGGCACATCAGGCAATGCCCCTCCGGACTCACCTCATTTGCACTTTTCCATCGGTGTTCTAGACCAAAGCAAAAAGTGGTGGGATGCAGTCGAAGTTGATCCATACGAAGTCCTTTCAGACAAATAGAACCGCCATCTCGGAACTTTCGCGAAAAAGTGACGCCAATGCTTCAAGACAGAATTTTCAATTGAGGGCAGAGTATGCGCTTTCAGAGTTTAGTTTGCGCGGCAATAATGGCATTTTGCACCATTACCAATTCACTCGCTGCCGATCCGGCGAATAACACGCACAATCCATTCGAATCGGCAAACACGAGTCAAAGTGCAAATAAATCAGACGCCGCAAAGAAATCAGCGGCTCCTGCCAAAAAGAAGATAGCAACTGCGCTTCCCAAAGCTCAAAGAGAAAACGACAAGAATGAACAGGCTAAGAAGCAGGGTACAGCCAAGAAATTGACGGAAGCCCACAAGAAAGCTATAGCCCAAAAGAAGGCGCGAGAGAAAGCAAAACAGAAGGCTGCCGCTGAAGCTCCGTTCGTCAGAAATCATTATGTCCTTACAGGCTACATGCCAGTCAACGGATATCACAAAGGCAAACCCGTCGTCGTGATCGTGGATAAGGGATCGCACTTCACACATGTGCTTCAATTGCAGGGTAAGAGAATCTGTCGTGTGCTCACAATTTCAAATGCAATCGGCACCTATGATCGCCCGACTCCACCAGGTCCATACATCGTCACGATGAAGAAAAAACTTCCGACCTGGATTCCGCCAAGGAGTATAGACAAGAAGCAAAAGCCCGTGCCCCCATATAACCTGACGCATCGAAATCCATTGGGAGTGGCAGCGATATACTTGAATAAATTTGAAATCAATCTGCACGGCACCAATCAACAAAATCTGATTCGCAAGAGCGTAAGTCACGGATGCGTGCGACACTCAAACAAAGACATAATGAAGCTCTACAACATGGTTGATCGAGGCGATCGCGTCTACATAGTAAACAGATTCAGAGGCAAAGTGATCCATCGAAGTGACTTCACGAACCCTCGCTAATTCTCAATCTAAAAGATCGAAGCTGACGCAAAGATAGCGGAGCCCCCCGGATCGAACCTGATGCCAAGGTGACTGAAGATTTGGATCGGTTAAAATGAAGGCTACGTTGTGACAACAAGTAGTAACCTTGCCTGCGCAGAAAGGAAGCAAAGGTGAAGGCTCTCCAGGTTCTTCTATCAATCTTTCTGCTGGGACTAGTGCTTGTCGCAGGCGTTGGCGCTTACGCTTGGTTTGAACTCAACAACCCTACAGCACACGAGCGGGCAGGAGAGATTGTCAACATCCCAATTGGAAGTTCGACCGAACACACCGTTCAAAAGTTGTCAGAGCTTGGCATCATTCACAACGAAACACTTTTCAAGCTATACATCAAGGCCAAGAAAGAAGGTCCATTGATTCAAGCCGGCGACTATCAGTTTCCTTCGCCAATTTCGCCCATCGCCGTCCTGAGTCTCCTCAAGACTGGTGGGTTGGTTCCATTTAAATTCACCATCATAGAAGGATGGACACGCTGGGACATAGCGAATGCAATCGCCGCTATGCCCGCATTGAAAATGCCAAAAGCACAAAGCGCATTTGCGCTAATGAATGACACCACATCAATAAAAGACCTGGATCCGAAAGCGCCGAACCTGGAAGGATACCTTTTCCCAGACACTTACGCGGTGCATTCAACAACGACTGCTAAAGATGTTATCGATGCTTCAGTGAAAAGATTCCACGAAGTCTGGAAGCAGAACCTTGCGCGCCCCGCCAAAGAACGTGGATTGACGCCGCACCAGGTAGTAACCATTGCGTCAATTATTGAAACTGAAGCTAAGCTTCCAAAAGAAAGACCGATTGTCGCATCAGTTATCTATAACCGTTTGCGACAAAAGATCAACTTAAGCGTTGATTGCACAGTTATTTACGCATCGAAGTTAGCTGGGAAGTGGAAGAACGACGGCAAAGTTTATTTGAGTGATGTGAACAGAGACTCGCCCTACAATACTAGAAAGGTCACAGGGCTTCCGCCCGGACCGGTGGGATCACCTGGCTTAGCATCCATGGAAGCGACGCTGCATCCAGCGAGCACAAACTACATCTACTACGTCAGAGATCCCGATAAGAACGATGGCACGCACAACTTTTATGCCAATGCATCTGATTTTGAAAGGGGCGTGCAAGCGTTGCGCAACTGGGAATCTCGGCGAGATTCTAAATTGAAGAATCAAGTGAAGAAGCACTAACACACAATTACTTTTTGCTTGTCGCCATCTCATTCCCGCTCTTTGGAGCCACTGCCGGCCTCGGCATGCGAGTTCCAATCTTGATGTTCATTATCTCAACGAAAAGCGAGAATGCCATCGCGGAATAGATGTAACCCTTTTGAATATGTTGTCCAAATCCGTCGGCCATTAGCACCATGCCAATCAACAAAAGGAACGACAACGCGAGTACTTTGATGGTCGGATTTCTGTCGATGAAATCGCTGATCCAGTTGCTGAATACCATCATCACGATTACGGCGATTACCACAGCAGCGACCATGATCGGCAGATCGTTGGCCATACCAACGGCAGTGATCACCGAGTCGAGAGAGAACACAATGTCCAGGATCGCGATCTGTACCAAGATGGCAATCAGGTTTGGATATCGCGGTTTCACGACATTGCCGTCGTGATTAGCGTCATTGATTCGCTCGTGCATTTCAAGCGTGCTTTTGGCGACGAGGAAGAGTCCACCGAAAATCAGGATCAGGTCACGTCCAGAGAAATCGTGTCCAACAAACGTGAACAGGGACTTGGTTAGACTCATTACCCAAACGATTGAGAAAAGAAGTGCTATCCGCGAAATCATAGCCAGACCCAAACCGAGAAGTCTGGCCATAGCTTGTTGATGTGAGGGAAGCTTTGAAGAAAGAATCGAGATAAAGACTATGTTGTCGATCCCGAGGACTACTTCAAGTAAAGTCAGCGTTGCCAAAGCGGCCCACGCTTCAGGGTTATAAAACAGTTCCATTGTCGTAACTCTTTTTGCTCGTTAATCGCGCTGTGTGGGGATTTCCAAAAACCGCGCTTGTAAATAAAGACCATCCGAACAGCCAATAGTTCCTTAGATTTCCAGCTTTGTCATATATGTCAATTAGTCCAAAGATTAGCAGATCTTAGCCTTGATCCGTGTCCAATTTTCGGCGGATTTGCTCTGCCGCTCCCAACTTAATTCTTGGCGTTTAATCTTTCGAATTTAGTCGAAAAAATGCGGAAGCCAAACTTTCAAATCTAATCTTTGGACAGCAAAAAGGGAGGTGATTGAACACCTCCCTCGACACTTTTTGAACCTTGAGATCTGGATCCCGAAGTTTCGCTGGGCTATTTGCCCCTCTCAACCTCAGACCCTGCTCCCTAGTCTAGCTGCTGGAGACTTCTCCATGGTGATCGCAGTGCGTGCCGCATGGGCTATGCAAGTGACCGTTTACTAAATAGTCAACGTGGTCACCATGCGGAACGGCGTCATGACCACAACCTGGTCCATGCTTGTGGGCCGTGTCATGGCTACCGCAAGCGTGGTCTGGGGTGCAGGAAGCCGCGTTGGCACCACCCTCATCTAACTTATGTTCATCAATATGGTCACCATGCACATGGTGCAGACATCCATCATGCAGGTAATCAACGTGATCACCATGCTTGATGGCTTTATGACCACAATCCGATCCATGCTTGTGGCTATGTTCGTCGTGTGTTTGACAGTTCATTCTAAAAATTCTCCTGGGCTGGGAAAGCAAAGCTTTTCATTACCTATTTATTGCACGTTTTGAATGTTTGTCAAACCGAATTAACGAGAAGAGAATCAACTTACCCGGAGCTAAAGCCGCTATTCATGCGACTCTCCAGGCAGATAAAATCCACTCAAAAGATTTATTACGGCTATGGGAATCATTTTCAAAACTTGGAAAACCGCATCAAAAGCCAATGAAAATGGTTTTCATCACGAGGCGATCTCACTTTGCAAAGAAGGGAATAGTTATGGAAATCATTTCCATTGCCACGGCAGATGCCTGTGAAATCAAGGGTTACACCCTAGTCCAATTGACTAAAACCACTTGATGCACCTAACACCATATACGGTGCTACAGAGCAAAAGAGCAAACGAAACGGTCTCGTTCTATAATTGCTTGGGAGCGGACAAGCGCGCTGCAGCTGAGTATGGAGCGCGGACGTCCCGTCCGCCCATAAGCGCGAAGCGCGTTGCATTAGAGTCTCCCTAAAGCTGTGGCGTAGATAGTAGAAATTGCATATGGGCGGGCAAGATGCCCGCGCTCCATACTTAGAGCATGTTCTCGCTCTATAGTAGAGCGTATTCTCGTTTGAACATGTTCTCGCTCTATAACTAGCGCGTATTATTCGGTTTGAACATATTCTCGCTCTATAACTAGAGCGTATTCTCGTTTGAACATGTTCTCGCTCTATAACTAGAGCGTATTCTCGTTTGAAC
>JAIEQI010000065.1 GCA_019747875.1 Candidatus Obscuribacterales bacterium | reverse complement strand
GGAGACATGGCAGTGCGATCGTTGGAAGCCATGTTGATGTCGGGAGACATGGCAGTGCGATCGTTGGAAGCCATGTTTATATCGGGAGACATCGCAGTGCGATCGTTGGAAGCCATGTTTATGTCAGGAGACATAGCGGTGCGATCGTTGGAAGCCATGTTTATGTCAGGAGACATAGCGGTGCGCTCATTTGCCGCTCTAATATCAGGTGACATAGAAGTGCGCTCGTTCGCAGCTGCTCTGATATCTGGGGACATTGCGGCTCTGTCATTCGTTCCTTGCGGACCCTCTGAAGCCTTACCCTCGTTGGGGCCACTTTCTTTGGACCCTTCCTTTGCTCCACCTAGCGATTTTGCGTCAGCTTCGGCCGCGGAACCCTGCTTTGCCCATTCGTTCTGGCCTGCCATGTCCGGCAATGATTTCTCTGCCGCCGCTCGGCTTTTGGCATCCGGCCCAGTTAGCTTCAACGTTGATTCATAGTCCGTTCTGTCGTCAGCAACGGTATCCATGTTCAGAGTCTTTTCAGAGAAATTGGACTCCGAATTGTCCAGATTTCTGTCCTGACCTGCCTTTGGTACTTCTGGAACTTCGTTATCGCCATCACCAGCCATGATCTGCCCTCTTCCACCCAGGTGCGGCTATTAAAGCCGACTAATGTTAAAAATATATGACTTAGCAATCTGCCTGAGCATTAACTTTGCAGTGCATTCTCTGAGATTATACCCAGAGAGGCAAGGGGCTTATCCTTTACCGGTTTCCAAGCTTCGCTCGTAGTTAGGGTTCCCTTTTGGTCCATGCCTTCGATTCCGCAGTTAATTTACTGGCCAGTCAATGCCTATTTGCTGTTCATGTCGGTAATTTGGCTTATCCGGCTTGCTCGCGGTTTTCGGATTCGGGATGAGAAGATCGCAGACTTTCAGTCGTCGCTCTTGGCGCTCGGGGAAGAACGCGATTTTGCTGGCTGCCCCCATTTGTTCATTCTTTTACCAATGCTCAGGGAGCAGAGATGCATAAATGAGGCTGTCGAACACTTCAGCCAAATGCCTTATCCAGGCGCGAAGACACTGGTCATAATCACAACTCAACGGGAGAAGAAAGAGAAGCTGGACTTCCTTCAAGCCCATCGCAGTGCCTCCTACGCATCGGCAGAGTACAAAGAAATCCTTCGTTTCATTCGGATTAACTCTTCAGGCGATCCAATTCAAGACTTTCCCTCGACGGAGTCGGCGATTGATTTCGCGGAGCTATTGCCTTCTACCTCAGATTTCGCCGATGAGCTTGCTAGCGACTCAATCTTGCATCTCCATTATCCGGAAGCTCAGGGAGTAATGGCTCACCAACTCAACTTCGCCATAAAGGAGTTGAAATTATCGGGGCTCGCTAACAGCGATGCTTTCTATGCGATCTATAATGCCGATTCTCGCCCAGAGGAGAACACCTTTCTTGAGTTGCTGTTTCAGATCGAGCAAGATCCGAGCAAGCAAGTATTCCAGCAGCTGTCGCTTTATTTGAATAACATTCCCAGCAAGGAAAAATGGTGGCAGGATTCTGTCTTGCGCTGCGCTGCCTGGTGGCAGTGCCGCTGGTCATTCGGCTGGGAGATTCCACATACTCGTGATCATGCTGCGTTCCTTGCTCGATATCGAGACCGAAAGATCAGTCCACTCGACTCACTTTCGCAAGAAAGCATGGTTTATACGATTGGGCATGGACTCTTCGTTAAGGATGAAATCCTGCAAAGCACGGGGCTCTTTCCGGAAGCCACTATGAATGAGGATGCTGGCTTCGGTTTACTTCTCAACTGGAAAAGAATCCCGATTAATCTTCTTGGGCATCTTGACCGCGCAAGCATTCCCGAATCAGTCGCTGTGCTGCGAAAGCAAAAATGTACATGGTATTGGGGCGTGTTGCAGGCTTTCTCCTATCCCAAACATTTTCCTGATTTCGAGAAAATAGATTGCCGCTTGTTTCATCTCTCATTCAGTCTTTTCTTCCAGGCCGTTTGTTGGTTCGTGAATCCGGCAATGATAGCAGCGGCGCTACTCAGTGGCTTAATGCTTGGTCCTGTGTATTTTGCTGGTTCGTTGTTTATGCCTGCTCTTTTTCTTTGCCTTCCCCATCGCACTGTCGCTGAATACCTACGCGAGCGCACTCTCGCTCCGAGTTATGCAGTTCCGGGTTGGCGGATCAAGGACGTTTTCTTTGAATACGTTGGCGCAATTGTGTTTTTCTCTATTCACTGGTTCGGAGCAGCAACTTGTCTATACCAATCCCTGATCTGGGCGATAACCGGCAATCGACCTGTAAAACTCAAGACCGAAGGCTAAGTACGTGACGAATAAAGATGATTTTGATAGTGTTAAATGCGGTGGCAGTTCCACTGAGCATATCGCTACTGAGAAGATCATCTTTCCATTCGCTTATTCGGCGTCTTCCAACCTGAAGGTCGCGCTGGATTATGTGAATGATTACTGCCATGATTTGATTGACGGAGCTTTCGATGCTCCGCTCTTCCGTAGCGAATACGCGTTTCAACACATACATGAGTCGGCTGCGCTGAACAACATAACCGAATCTTTTCGCGATGCTAGTTGTGACAGTGTTCAAACAAGCACATTCAGATTGTTCGATTACAGCAAGCAACAAACGGCGCATGGCTTCAAGCTGGCTTCTTTGCCTGGCTTCAAACAAGCTTTCACTGTTGATTCCGAATCAAACCAGATACGAATTTTCACTGATGATGAAAGTCCGGACTCCAGCAAGCATCTGATGCGCGCGCTCAGGGAAGTACATTTGCGCTCATGTGAGAAGCTCGGTGCGGTGCTCTTGCATGCAGCATCAGTTGAGATCGATCGAGACGAATCCTGGCTTATTGTCGGTGAGAAGGGCGCTGGCAAAAGTTCTCTCTTGCTTTGGCTGCTCTTATCTAATTCGCGCAACAAACTAATCTCAAATGATCGGACGTTTTTATGGGCGCCCGGCATGCTGCAGTCGAATAATGAGAATTGGTGGGGGACGTTTTTTCCTATGGCTGCTCTACTTGGTCCCGGACTCTTGCAAGCCACATTAGGTCAGGATTGGATTCAAAAGACAAGCACTATAACACGCAAGCAAGATCAGCCCATTGAGATGATTGCAAAGAAAACTGACGAGGAGGGTCCGTCCACTCACTTTACTCGCAAGGTCATGCTTTCATCTGCCGATTACTCTCATTTGTATTCCAGGGCTAACAAAGCCTACTCGCAAGTCAAAGGCATTCTCTTTCCACGGCTCATCCATGATGACGAACAGGATTTCGAGTTCTCATCTATAGATAAGGAAACTGCACTGGCGAAGCTAATAGCGCAGTGTTATACGCCGATTGATCCGGCCTTTGGCTCTGGCTGGCTGATAGAATCAACTGAGGCGTCCGCTGAGCTTAAGCGGAGCCAAGCGCACTCGAGGATTGCGAACCTGCTTGATCAGGTTCCGGCAGTTTCGGTCAGTTTTGGTTACAAGCCAAGTCTGAGAGACGATTTGCACGGCGAAATTAAGCGCACTCTAGAAGCTGCCCGTTTGTGAAAGCTCAGTTGCAATTGACCGCGTAAGCTGTTCGGTCGCTTGCTGGCCTTTGGCGAACGCGCTCCTTGGATTTCGATTGTGCAGGCAGGCTCAGCGATAAGTTGTGACACTTTTGTATAGGTATCGCATATTGCGATTCGCATGCTTTTGCTGTCCGTTGCTTCAAGTAGATCGCGGAAGTTCACTCTTGTGGGCCAATTTTGCCAGGCAGGTTAAAACGAATGCTCCGATTTTGGATCTTTTTTCGGCTGATCTTGAATCGAAATCCCGATTTAACAGGTGTTTCCGGTTTTTGGACAAGCCCCCATGGGAAATCTACGAATGCAGTGGGAGAATCCCCAATTGTTGACATCTCTTTAATTTCTTAAACTGTGTTCACAAGGTTGGAACGGACTTCCCCACAAAAGGCGAATAAAAAACAATGAGCATGTTTCAAGATCCAAACGACGAAGAAAAACTCTGCCAAGTCCTCAAGGCATATGTTGAGGAATGGGGTCCTGAATCGGTAATCGTCTCTGTTCCTCGTCACTGGAAAGAGTATGGTGGCAGCAGCCTCGGCCGCGTGCGATTGGAATTCTCTACTGGTAATACCGTCTCCATAAAAGTTGAATACGAATCAGTTCGCATCAACTATGATGTCCAGCTACAGACTGTGTAGCACAAGTTTACTTGCGCCTTCCTCCTGTTAGAAAGCCTCCGTAAGGAGGTTTTCTAGCTTTAAATATTTCGGCGAGTTTTTGCGCAATAGATCCGTCTCGCCTGGAAGCGATTGGTAAGAGCCAGATCGCTCCCGGAATCGAAGCCGGCAAGATGCCGGCGCTCCCGGAATCGAAGCCGGCAAGATGCCGGCGCTCCCGGAATCGTAGCCGCCCCGAGTCCTTCCGATTTACAGGAATTGCTTCGCCTTTAGAGCTTTTGCTCGATGATCACGGCATGCGTATGGTGATCGAGCCAAACCAACTTGTGTTTTAGCTTCGGATATTCGATCTGGAATGTACATTTGATATTTTGAACCGACATCGGATGCACATGGAAAATGTCCTGCGTTTCGTCGTCTTCTACATCCGGCGTGATCGGATAGCGATTACCAAGATCGTCTTCAACGAACAAGTCTATTGATGTCAGTTTCTTTCGCGAGCGATTCGTAATCCACGTTTCGACGCGCATCATATGGCCGCCAAATCCATCTTTTACAATCTTCTTCTTCACGACTTCCATTTCGAAGCCTTTTACTGATGGCGGTGGTGCCTTGACTGTCGGAGCTGTCGCTGCCGGAATCAGCATATCGGTGTCGATCGACATGGCAAACTCGTCACCTGGCTCTAAAACGGCTTGCGGTCCACGCTTCCATAGTGCCCAGGCGATACCGCCAATGGCACCAATCGCTGCACCGCCGGCGATATTATAGCCGTGCATTGCGACAGTCTGTTCGGGTCCAAATAGTTTGTAGGCTACGAGAGCTCCTAAAGCTGCGCCACCAGCTGCGTGCGCTGCAATTCTTCCGGCGCCCTTTAACTTAGTCTTGTTTGTTGACTCTTTGAAGTTGTTCGCCTGGGCTCTGAAGGCGAATGTTTTGCCGTCTGGTGTGGTGAATCTGTCAAAGGAGAGTTCGAGGTGGCCAGGACGACCAACGTGTCTGGGCGGGGAGATCTTCGCTACGCGTCCGTGAAACACTGTTCCTTCCGGAATCACCTTGTTGTCGTCGACATAAATATCTTCGGTGGTTTTCGCGGTAATTATTTCATTGAGCTGAGCTGGTCGCAGATTGCCTTCTTCATCCCGCATTTCCATTTTCATCTGCGGCATTGGAATAGTGGCTAGCTTCAATTTAATAGGAGTGCCGCTTGGTACGCAGTACGTTACTTGTCCTTTTAAAAGAGGAGTTGGTGTTCCATTAGCGCTTTCGGGCGTTGCAACGATAGGAGTGTTTTGAGTCGCGCCTCCCTCTGTTGTGCCGTTGCTTGTTGACACGGACATTGAGGCGCCAGTCGCTGGCGTCTTTTGTGCGGGAGCTGCAGGGATGCTACCTGGTTTTTGCCCAGGAACCAGTGCAGGAGCCGGCGTCGCTTTTAGCCCAACTGGCAGTCTTTGCGCCAGGGCTTGCTTGCGATCCTTTATTTCTTCTTTGCTGAGAATCTCCTGGGTGGGCTCAGGTAACGGCTGTTCGTGTTTTGGGACGTCCCAATCTTTCACCCAGCCATCATCAACATCTTTACTACCAGGAAATGCTTGCGCGCTTGGTAAGTCGCCAGCAAACGGTAGCCCTTGAAAACACATCAAACAGGATGCAGCGACCGCGAGGCATGCAAGTCCTGTTCTCCGGGGTTTTACGGCTCTTGACAAAGTCTACCTCGATCCTGCCTTGGATATACATCGACAGTGTAACTGCAATGCGCCAGGATTTCATGAGATACAGGTAGTCAAGCCGCAACCTTAATCAGGCTGATACTCTTTGGGCTTTCAAAGCGTTAAAATCCGCTTCTAATTCTTGAATGTTTTGATAGCGATCTTGCAGATCTTGCGCCGTGCATTTTGCGATTATCTGGTCCATTTTTGCAGAGACGGAGGGCAGTATGTCTTTTGGATGTGCCACCGTAATTGGTTCTGGATCATCGCCAGTCAAAAGAAAATGCAGTGTCGCTCCAAATGCGTATATGTCGCTCTGCGGGCAGGCTTTCCCTCTAAACTGCTCTGGTGGAATGAATGAGTGCTTACCAACTACTGTTCTTGTGACGTTTGAGTCATATTGTTGTGCGACGTTGAAGTCGATCAGCTTTAGTCCCGTATCCGGTGATAGGATCAAATTGTCTGGGGTGAAATCGCGGTGAATAACAGGCGGCTGCAGCGAATGTAAATGCTTGAGCACATCGCACATTTGCAGAGCCAGTTCCAGCACTTCGATCTCCCCGATGGTTCCAGATTCTTGGACGATCTTTCTCAGGTTCTTGCCTGGCACATGCTCAAGCACCATGTAGGCACGCTGGTCATCAACGAAGAGATCAAGTAGCGCTGCGATTCGCGGATGGGAAATCTTCGATAGAAGTTCGGATTCCTTTTCGATCGCCTCAAATGCGCGCTTGCTCACGCGCAAGCTTGCCTCCGCCGGCAGTACGAATTCTTTCAGCACAACCCGAGGTCCGCCTTTGGGGTCAGTCGTCGAGACTTGCTCTGCAAGATAAGCGATTGCTTGTCCACCGATTCCCAATTGCTCGATTACTTTGTAGCGGCCGTTGCAAATGATATTGCCTGGTCCCAATTCGTTTTCGATCAATCTCTTCGGACTGGTGGCAAGTACGTCCAACCACATCTGAGTGTGGCTGCTAAGCCTAACCGGATTGAGGCTATCCTGCAGGGAAATGTCAATCTGATTGATCGGCATGAATTGTTTGATAGCGGCAAGGAGGCGTTTCCGATGTTCACCAGAAGCGATACCATCGAGTGAGAGAACCAGAATCGGGGCCGGATCCTCTGATTTCGATTTGAATTCAATCCACTCTTCCTGTCCAATGCTTGAACGCACTCGCACCATAGTTGCCAAAGCTATTTTTGTCCAGGGAATTGGTGGCACTACTTTGTCACCAAACCAGTGAATCCAGTACATTTTCACGCCCTTTGGACCGATACCTACGTGAGTAGGACGCCACCAACTGTTGAGAACAACAGCCTCAGGAACGCAAATGGAGAGGAGCATAAGAAGCCCAATCAGCAGTCCGGCAATTGTGCTGAATTTTGGTACGAAAAGTAAGCACGCCAACCCGCACATTACCACTGTCAGCAATATTTGCAAATAGCGATGCCGGATCAGGAAATTGCGAATGAATTTTTTGTAGCGTCTGGCTGGACGATAGGGAACGACTGTTTCATCGTATCTTTGCCCGTCGAGCAGGCGATACGACATGAAGTATTTATATGCCAGGGAGGTGTCGAGTGGGCGCTTCATTTTTTGTTTCCGAGAGAAATGATTGCACCGCGTTCGGTGGCACGGAGGGATGCGATTTTGCTAATTACTTCCAGGCAGTTCTTTGGCCTGCCGGCTAGATCGATACTTGTCAGCGATGCCACGAACTTATCCACTTGCTGGCTTACGGTCGGACGCAAGGTTGCCGGATGCGACACTGATAAGGCTTCTGGATCCTCACCTGTGAGCAGGAAATGGAGTGTAGCACCAAGCGCATAGATGTCACTTGCAGGTTCAGCCTTTCCACGAAACTGCTCCGGTGCGATGTAAGCTTGTTTGCCTATCAATGTGCCTGTTGCTGTCGCCGCATATTCATTTGCTGCGCCAAAATCGATCAAGTGAATCAAGTTGTCCTCGCCGAGCACCAGATTCTCCGGGGTGAGATCTCTGTGGATAATGGCAGGGTCTTGTCCATGAAGATAAAGGAGAATACCAGCAATGCCGTGTGCCCATTCGAGAACCTTGTCTTCGCTCTGCGGACCATCACGTGTTACCAGCTGACGCAAGCTTTGTCCTGGAATATAGTCGAGTACCAGGTAGTCTCTATTGTTTTCAATAAAGTGGTCATGAACGCGCGCGATTTGCGGATGCTTTAGTTTGACTAGAAATCCTGCTTCCCGAGTAAACAACTCTTTCGCTTTTTGCATGCTCGCTTCGTCTGATTTGTGCAGCACAAGTTCTTTCAAAATCAGTTTGCGCCCTTCGTGGTTGCGAGCCAGGTAAATGGCGGAGAGCCCTCCAGCCTGAATCTGGGCGATCACTCGAAAGCGGTTTTGGTGCAGTTGTGTGCCGGTTGAAAGCGGAACGAAGGTGCTGGTTGCAAAGTGTAATTGCAATTCCTGTTCCCATAAGGTTGTTAGTGAAATCGCCAATTTCGGATTTTGTCCAGCTACAAGTTTGCGCCGCAGTTCAATGAGTTCTGGCGCCATTATTGCGGTGCTTCCCCATCTCTTGCTGGCACGAAAGAGTGTTTCGAGGTCTTGTACATTAAGCTCTTTAAGCGGGACATGTGCAGTTCCCCCCGATGCGAAGTGGAAAACCATCAAGCGATTCTCGTTTTCAGTTGTTGGTTGGAGTTCGCCGTCGTCTTCTTGCAACGCGAGCGCACCGATGTCGTTCCACTTGCGTGACGGCTTGCCTAGCATTGACCAGATAAAATGGGCTGAAAAGCTAATCTTTTGCTTTTCCATCTTGATGCGTTTGTACTTTAGTTCCGACGCCAGACCAGTTGAAATGATGGCAGCAGCCATTGCCGTGCCTATCACGGGAAAGTCGGGACCGATGCCGCTAAGGCAGCGTAAGACAGCAATTATGAACTGAGCAATTACGGTCAGAAGACAAATTACTGAGACCAGTCCGCATATTGCTGCTCCAGCACCATCAGACTGCCATCGAATTTCTAAGGGTTCGTCTTTCTTCTTCTTCTCGTCCGTCATCGCCCCTCCCGCTACTTTTATGCCCAGGGGGATGGGACTGAAGCGTCGGAGCTGCAAATTGCCGCAATTTCTTATTGGAACTCATAGGCTACATGACTTGACGTCGCGGCTCCAGGAGCAGCCGCTGGATGGAGCCGTACCGTCTTCCCCTTTCCCTGCAAAATGGAAGGTCTTGAATGATCGTTGGCTAATGACGTCTACTGTGGTACGGTCTAGCAAGCGTGATAAAGTATTGTCATGCGCGAGGTCTTGGAAATGTCAGTTCCAGCACACGATCTGAAGCTCTCGATTGATGAATACTTGCAACTGGAGAAATCTAGTGCTTGCAAGTATGAATTTGTTTCGGGGCGGGTTTTCGCAATGGGCGGAGCCTCACAAGCTCATGATGCGCTTGTGATCAATCTGACTCTCATGCTTGGTCCTGGCGTAAAAGCAGCCGGTTGCCGCATTCTTTCTAGTGATATGAAGGTAAAAGTTGAGTCTACGAACAGCTTTTACTATCCTGACTTGACCATCAGTTGTGAAAATTTTTCTGCTAAGGGTGTCTTCATTAGCTCTCCTTGTTTAGTCGTTGAGGTTCTATCCCCTTCAACCACTGATATTGATCGGCGGGAAAAATTGCTTTCATACAAAACAATTGATAGTCTGAATGAATACATGATTGTGTATCAAGATCAGCGGCGTGTTGAAATTTATAAGCGTGCTTCGCTTGATTGGGACGTTTATGTGTTCCAAGAAAAGGACAGTTTTGAGCTTTCTCCTCGTTCGAATATTAGACTGAATGTCTCTCTCGATGAGCTTTACTCAGGCGTTGTGGATTAGGTCCGCATAACGATATCCCTGTTCGGGCACGCTCGCTTCTAACCAGATGCCGACGGTCCCAGCGCTCCGTTCTACGGAAGGTCTTGACTGAATTCAGGAGATGCGGTTGGCTTGCCAGGTTGGCTTGTTCATGTGGATGATCGGCGGGGCGATGTCATCATTGGTGCTGCGGCGAATCTGTACAGTCGGTCGTGTGTAAGACGACGGGTTGTACGCATATTGCCGATCAGTTTGCTTTGAAGGACGCCATTCCTTTCGGACCTGGTCGCGCACGTCTCGTGTAATCCATGAACGTAGATCTCTGATGCGTTCGATGACGTGATCGTTGCCCTGGTATTGATCGTCTTTCAAAACGACCCAAGAGCCGTCCCGTGGATCTTTTTTCATTGAATATCCCCACATGTGACCGTTACCTGAGGCTGTCCATCCGCCGGTCTTGAGCAGTTGAATCTTCTCATGTCTGCCGATACCGAATGATCCATGGCGGATTTGATCTTTACCAGTCATCATGTACAAGATGTTGCGAGCTTCGGAGTGCCATCCGGCGTTACTTTGTCCCCAGCCTCTCTGACCACCAAGTGGCGGTCCGATCTGGTCGATCAACATACCGACCATACTTCTGTGGCTGCCTCTGCGCGCGTTCTCCGGAGTCCATGCACCGGAATCTCTTCCACCATTGATGCGCACATATTCGGGGCGAATGCGAATGGTTTTACAGGCGCCGCCTCTGAGTGGTCCTGCGGTACTTGTGTACTGTCCTGTCAGTGCTACATCGCTGACGAAACGCGCTGCTTGGTTGGCATTGCGTTGGAATAGACCAACGTTCCAACTTGATTCCCACCAGCAAGTCCCTTGGCCGCCTTGCTTGATGTCTGTTGGATCTGCTGCCAGGTAAAGCATGTTTTCAGCCAGACGCACGCGCGTTTTGTGGTCATACATGTTCTTCGAAGATGGCGCTTCACCCGCGAGTCTGCCTACATGGAAATAGGTTTCAACGATGCACTTCTCAGTTTCTCTGATCGCCGCTTCCTGGTCCACACCTGCCGCGATCAGCAGTTCTGTTTGGTCCATCATACGCTTTTCAAAGACTTTCATGAATCCAAGATTCTTTTCCATGCGTGCTTTGTCCATGCAGCCTTCCAGAACAGAACGCAATTCATCTCTGGCGTCGTCCACGGACTCCGGCATGCCGTCCATGCCTTCGCGATTCAATTTTGCAATATGTGCTTTGTCACCGGGCTTATCGGTTGCGTTGCGATATTCATATTCACCGTCTGCACATACGGTAATGTTGTAACGCGGTTTGCGCTCCTTCCCTCTTTCGTCGCGGCTGCGGAATTCACCGGACAGTGTTCCATCTGGATTCGCTACGCGGCTCCAGCTCTCCGTCTTGGTGCCTCTGTCGGACTGTCTCGTGTCGGTAACTGCGACAACTGCTTTTTGATCACCTTCTCCAATGTATTGATATTGGCGGACTGATTTTGGTCCGACTACTCGGGTGATATCACCGTCGCGATCAAGCTCGACGCGCAACATATTTGAGCGCTCAATCACCCCTGTTCCGTCAGGATTAACGTAACTAAGATCACCCTGGCGGTTGACAGCTATTTGACTGCGATTCTCTTCGTTGCCTGGTCGTCGCTCAAAAATCGTTCGTTCTTCTTTGTTGGTCAGATTCTTGTCGCGTACTGCTTTTATCTCGCCACCTTCTCTGATGAAAGTGCGTTCTAGATTTCCCTTCGTGGCACGAATGATCTGTTCGTTTGTATCGAAGTCCAGTTTCGTACCATTGCGTTCGAGTATTTGCTTGGTGCCATCTCTGTGTTCTGTGACTTTTCCACCTTGCAAATTCGTATAGGTGATCTCGCCGTTGTTTGTGAACGAAAGATCCCTTCGGAGATCCGTTATCTTAGGCGAGTCGGAGAGGTAAGTTCCGTCGGAGCCTTTTGTCCAGGTTACCGTCTCACCCAGTTTCGGGCTGTAATATTTGATAAGCTCCTGACCGCCGTCGGCGCTGATGCGATCCATCCGCGTGCCGTCTGCGCCTCGGTAGCTGACAATCTCGTTCTTATCATTGTAAGAAAGGCGAGTACCGTCTTCTTTGATTTCGTCGGTTGTGACTTTCCCGTCCGGGTGGTAGCTTGTCCATTTCGCGTCCTGGCTTTGTTGATTCCACCGGCGCTGGCGAATTGAGTGAACGCCGTCGTTGCTTACCTGCAGGTCACCCTGCCAGATCTGTCCGCGTTCATTGCGCCAAACGTCTTTGTCCGCACTTTGACGTGTCCATGTAGTGCTTGTGCCTTTTTCGGCGTCCGTAACTGTGAAGGTTTTTACGTCGCGTGATTTGTCGTCGAAGTATTCGTAAGTGCGTTGTTTCTTTCCATCTGAGGATTCAACAATGTGTGGTCGTCCCGCTTCGTCTGGCGTGATGCGACCAAGTCCCGCTCCTTCCAGGGTTTCTATACCCTTGCCATTGATACTGTGTTTGATACCATCTTTGTCTTCGAAGCTGACACTGCCGTCGCTGTTTAGTTTGAAATTCTTGCGTGGTTGGTCTGACGCGCTTGTCCACACGTCGTTCTCTTTTGTCCACCTGGTCGATGGGCGTCCATCGATGGTTTCGATGATTGTGTTGGCGTCAGGCTGTTGGAATGTGGTGCCGTCCTTTCGTTTGATTTGCAAAAGGGTATGATCGGCGTTGAAACTTATGCGTGCTCCATCGGCATTTTCTTTCTCTTCACTAATAGTGCCGTCTGCTTTCTCGATTCGCCAGACGCCATTGAACGACGTTTGCATGGCTATGGTGCCATCGGCCGCTACGTCCATTTTCAATGGAATCGGCAGGTCAAGATCGTGCATCCTCATCGACCAAGTGCCGTTGTTGTTCACCAGGGTCGTGCTGCCTTCTGCGGTGTGAGTGATAACGGCCTTAGCCTCGTTAGTGACTTCGTCTCTAATGATCTGTCGTGACTTGTTTTGGTCATACACGATGTCAGTGACGTAACCTGCGGCATTGGTTTTGACGCCAGGGGTCACCTTCTCAACGGCTCTTGCAAGTTCTTGCTTGCCACTGTCTGCCGTGGCTCGTCCGCCGGCAGCCTTTTCGTCAGCGCCTACGCGCGAAACTTGGTTTTGCACCTTTCCATCTTTGCTAATAGAATTTTGTGCGTTTGTAATGGCGACTTCCAGATGAGGAAGCTTCAAATCAGCCAATGTATGTGATTGTAGTTCCTTGCTCCAATCAACTGGTGGTGGCTCAGGTAGAGCCTCTGCCCGCCCTAGAGCTGCGCGCTCCGGACGGTCTTCCGGTTTATCACGTTGTTCACTTTCTCGAGGAGTGAATCCCATAAGTTTTGCTGTTGCCTCACGAAGCGGAAAAAGACAAAAAGGCTCGGACTCAGCTCTCCTGTGGAGCTAAATTCCGAACCGTATTTTTTATAACCAGCTTGTTTAGACTATTGATCGTTTGTGAAATTTTCGTTTTAGTAGCTGCGGGATTCACGTATGAACGCGCCTTCTGAGAGAGAAATTACTTTTTCCACGTATTCGATTACGCAAAAGAGTTAATTAAAGCCGTTGGCGACTCAAAAAGCCCAAAAAGGAAAGAAGTCAACCATTTCTGGTTGACCCTCCCTTGTTTCCCCGGTCCCGCAACCGGTAACAAATTTTTTCCGCTTCGCTGCAGTTTGCTCACTTGCGGATGTTATCAATCTAGGATTTATTCGTGTCTTTTTTGTGAAAGCACAGGATACTTTTCCCACTTAATCTGCGAAGGCGCAGAAAGGCTATAAATCTGATGAATTTTCCGGAATTGAAAGCCGTGATCTTTGACATGGATGGTGTACTTGTTGACAGCGAGCCTCTCCATTTAATTGCCTTTCAGGAGTTTTTTAAGCGCTTCGAGATTGCGTACAGCGCAGAAGACAATCGAGAGTTTCTAGGAAGAAAGGACATCGCAATTGCAGAAATATTGATTGATCGGCACAAGCTGGGTATGACGCCTGCGGCTCTTGTGGAGGCGAAGGAGGAGATTCTGAGCCGGCTTCTGCTCGAAGACGCGCAGCCGCGGCCCGGGGTGCATAGCACGTTGGCAACGCTAACAGGATTATCTGTGCCAATGGCAGTGGCATCCTCTGCGACAATGCCAACGATTGACTTAGTCACTCATACACTCAACATCCGGAAGCACTTTGCAAATCTCACCTCTGGTGACGAGGTTGTTCATGGCAAGCCCGCGCCTGACGTCTATTTACTTGCTGCAAAGCGGCTAGGTGTCGCTCCGGAAAAATGTCTTGTGGTAGAGGATACGATAGCTGGTATTAGAGCGGCTAAATCGGCCGGCATGTACTGCGTATCTATTCCGTGTGAAGCGACTGCACATCAAGACCACAGCTTCGCCGATTTGCGTTTGACAAGTCTTGAGGAGCTGCCTGTTGCCGAAATCTTTAAGGTATAATGCAGACTCAGGGAGGCATTAGGCTAGATGGCAAGGATTCTTCTTGTTGAAGATGATCTAGATCTTTGTGAGCGCGTGGCTTTGTGGCTGGGTCATGAAGATCACGACGTCGAAACCAAGCATGATGGTCTTGAAGCGCTAGTCTTGCTCGGTGAGCGGGCCTACGATCTCGTAATATTGGATTGGGATATTCCCAGTCTTCCTGGTGTCGATGTATGCAAAAAATTTCGCTCCATGGGTGGTACCACTCCCGTGCTGATGTTAACCGGGCGTGGTGGCATGCAGGATAAGGAAGCTGGCTTTGACGCAGGAGCGGATGATTATTTGACTAAGCCCTTTCACTTGAAGGAGCTATCGGCGCGTGTGCGTGCGCTGGTGCGCCGCTCATCTATGGTTGAGGCAACAAAGGAAGTTATTGCGCAACAGCGTCCGGATGTGTTTTATAAACTTTGTCCCGAGTGTGGTATGTCTTTTCCTCTGGACACTCAAGAGTGTGGCGATGATGGAACAATCCTGCAGATAACGAAACTGGATCCCTCTATTGGAGCCATCTTTGGAGAACGCTACGAGCTTGAAGCTGTCATCGGCAGTGGTGGCATGAGCACCGTCTACCGCGCAAAGCATAAGTTGATGAATAAGCTGGTGGCGATCAAACTTCTTGATCCCCGCTTGGTCAGGCAGAAGACTGCAGTGAAGCGATTTCAGCTGGAAGCACAGGCCGCAAGCCGTTTGAACCATCCGAATGTCATCATAGTGCATGATTTTGGTATCACGCCCGACGATCAGCCATTTATGATTATGGACTTTCTTACCGGCAGAAGTTTGATGGACATGCTTGATGAGAAACCACAGGTGGTTCCGCTGCGAGCTCGTCAGCTATTCGTACAAGTGGCTTCAGGACTGAGTCATGCTCATAAGTGCGGTGTAGTACACAGGGATATAAAACCCAACAATATTATTATTGATATCGATCATAAAGGTGAGGAAGCCGTAAAAATTGTCGATTTCGGAATTGCCAAAGTAATCTCTGATTCCGCCACTCCGCAAGAGCGCCTAACCAGAGCTGGAGAGTTCTTCGGCACAACCATGTACATGAGCCCCGAGCAGTGTCGAGGTAAGGATGTCGACCACAGGTCGGATATATATTCGTTGGGTTGTGTGATGTTCGAAACTTTGACCGGACTGCCACCATTTGAAGGTGACAACGATTTCGATACGATCCAGATGCATTTGTCTGCCGTCCCGCCGGCATTTCGTGAACGTCGTCCGGATCTTGCGATCCCTGCCGAGTTCGAGGGGATTGTCCGCAAGGCTTTAGAGAAGGATTTAGAACTGCGCTATCAAAGCATGGATGAACTGATCGCAGACCTCGAATCCATACCGTTGTAGCCTTTTTTGCTCGTTTGTCGGAATGCGCTTTTGTCTTCCTGTGTATGGGCGACGGCATGTGTTCCCCGATTTGATGAGCGGTGACATTCTTATTCGGTTATTCGGGCTACGCAGTCCCTACACTTAGCGCTTATCGCAGGGAAGTGCGATGCCGAGTTGCTTCAATACTGTACGTGCGCGATCTTCGGGTGAGCCCGAAACGTTGCTCGCTAGATCTCTCAATGTGGTTGTATTGAGATTGACCAGCTTCAAGGTTTGCCCGACTTGGTGGTCAACGAGGGCTTTCATTTGCAGAGCATCCACGCAGCTTTCAGCGGCAGATACTTCGCCTGGAACTGGGATTCCTAAAGCTCCGCATTTTGCGCGAATGGCAGCCAGGTTGCCGCGCATTCCTGCTATGGCACCTTGCGGGATGTCCGCACGACCCAATAGCGATGCAACTTCAGACATGATCGCACTGGCGTTTGAAACTGCGTCTCTGTTCGCTGCAGTTTGTTGTTCGACTAAGCGCTCATGATACTCGGCGGAGGCGCGTCCATTGTCATAACTGTAATGATCACCGTCGGACGAGGCAATTTCGTTGCCATGGCGGTCAAATGCGTGAAAATCACCGTTATCGTCGAGAGTGTAGTGGTTTCCTCTATCATCGGTAATCTCAGCGTCTTCACCGGGGCGCGTTCTGACGTTGTTGAAGGCATGCAATTCCTTTGTATCGGAATTGAAAGTGAAAGTGTCTCGCGGATGTTCACCTTGCACCGTGGTCTTTCCATGGTCGAAGGTCATCGTGCGGAGAGGCTTATCGGATTCGCGAGTGCCGTCTTCCTTCAGTTTGAATGTTTGTGCAACTGCCACACCAGTTTCTTTGTTTGGCGTGATCACCGTCTCCTGATTGCCTTCGCGTTGCGTAATGGTACCGCTATTGGTATCAATTTTTGTGTCCGCGGATAAGTTGATTATGCCCTGATGGAACAACTTCTTGAGGAAGCGTGGATCCGGTGCATTTTCAGCAGGTTGTGTGGCTGCAGGCTGAGTAGCAGCAGGTTGATCAGCTGTTGTGTTGTTAGCGTCAGCTATGGTGGCGCCGGGCTTCTTGTCACCTTTGGTGGTGTCCGCAGGAGGTTTGACCTCGTCGGCTGGGGCTGTCGGCATCTTTGGACGATGATCGATCATCAACTCGCCGTTGAGAACGGATAGCTTAGAGCCTTTCAACCAGGGAAGAATTCGCTTGTCATTGACATCGAACTGTTCGCCGTCGGCAGTTTTTGAAACTTTTATGTACTGCCCATGCTCGCCTTTGCGCACCCTTACGTAAACGTCATGCTCCTTGCCTTGTGCGTCTTTTGCTTTGAATATCATCTCCGCATTGCCGTTGGCATGATTGCGAACGCGAGTGCCATCAGGCTGAACGATCAAAGATTCGCCTTTGCCATCAATGACGATGACGGGTTTGCCCTTGATTGCATCTCCGTTATCTTTCTGTAGTCGTGCATAAGCAGCTTCAATTGATTCGCCTGGTTTCACAACTTCAGCGACTGCATTGTTGAAGTATAGGTTTGCATCACCTGTGTTCTTGAAATCAAAGAGCTTCTTGCCGGACTTGTCGTAAGCTTCGACTGAACCATCCGGGTTCTGTTTCAATTTGATATCTGAATGCTCGTTGGTGATTTCACGACCACCATTCTTGTCTTGTTTGAGGGTGGTATCACTGACGGTGATGGAAGCGTCGCGTTTTCCATTCTCGTCGACGCGACCCTGCTCAATAACGGCTTGTTCTCCACCAGCACCTTTGATGGTGTGGGTGACCTTATCACCATTAGCAGTGACCTGAACTGTCGAGTCCTGTACTTTGAAGCTATCGTATTTGATTTCTGCGCTACCCAGGAACTTCTGAGCATTCTCGGTGGCGCTCTTTTCTGCAAAGCGGTTGAATGATTCGCTTTGTGCTTTTGCATCTCCGGATAGTTTCAATTGTTCAACGGTTTTGTCGACGTTGTGATCGCCTAAGCCGAAGCTCAAATCGATGCCTAGCGTATTGCTGAGTTTTGCTCGCATCGTGTTTACAGCGTTCTTGCCGCTTTCAAATACATCTAGAACGGTGTCCCAATTCCAGCTGCTTGACTCTGACGATTTTGTGTCGAGTCCAAAATCTTTCATCGCCGAGCGTCCTTCAGCGCCTGCCAATGCTGGCTGGAATCCGACGACGGCCATGCCATTGTCGAACTTGAACGCGGGAGCGTTATCAAACGGGCTGCAGAACTTACCTCTAAGTCCAGAGCGCTCCGAAAGCGCATAATTCTTTTCGGGACCTTCATTCTTAAGGAATCCGGCCACATCAAATGTTTTGCTCAGAGAACTCCATGTTTTGGCAAAGCTGAAGGCTTCTGAATTTTGACCGTCCAACGGTGGAGCTGCCTTGTCTAGCAAACTCTCTGCACTTTTTTGCTGCTCAAAACTAAATTTTGGAGCCTCTTTGGAGAAAAGATCTAACCCTTTTAAGCCAGTTTCGGCTTGGAGCGGAGTTTTCTTAAAGGCTTCGAGGCTCTGCTGATAGTCTTTGGGACTCAGATCTTGCAATAAATTTGTACTTGCAGCGGTCTTATCGCCTTTATCTGCAGGCGATTCGGGCTTCGGCGCTTCGTCCTTTTTCTCGGAAGGTGCCTTATCCTCTGGTTTGGCGGAGCTTTCTTCCTTCTTATCTTCGCGCAAATGGGAATTGTCGGACTCTTCGCCCGTCGTCTCTGCCTTCGCCTTCGGCTTGTCGTCTATCTCAGCCATCCGTTTGCCTTACGGTAGAACCGATTTGTTTAGTAAGAAACCGCCTGAATCCTTAATATTGTTTCTTTTACAGAGAAATGTCAAGGTTGCCATGGGAATATTCCCATGGTCGCAAGATTAAATCTGGCGACCTGGTAAAATGAGCCAGCTAAACCGGGAGCGGTTTGAAACTAATGGTCTGTGTGCGAAATCTCATATTGACGGGTATTTTTGTCGCCATTCTCAACGGGATGTCGGCTTCCGCACTGGCAGCCATGGGGTTTGAGTCGTTGCGGGCTGAAGGAGAGAAGGCGCTCTCCCAGAACAATTACGGCGTAGCTGAACGCAGCTTTCAAGCCGCATTAAAGGTATGCGAATCTGAGAAGGCACCTTTGTCTGATTCCCGTTGGGCCCAGACTTATAAGAATCTGGCTAATCTCTACGAAATCCGCGGCCAGTTTCCCAAAGCCGAGTTCTACCTGGAGAAGGAATTACGTTCTCGGGAGAAGGCTCTTGGTGCGGAAGACCCACAAGTGATTTCGCTGGTCGGCAAGCTTACGCGATTTTATATTTCTCACAACACGCCTGCAAAAGCTGACCGTTTGACGGGTCTACTTCTGGCTTATGGTGAGCGAATCATGAAGAAGGAAAAGGAGCTTGATGTTCATTTCAATGAGCTGAATAAGTTCTTCGCTTCGCATAGTGAGTATTCGCAGACAGTGAAGAAGTTGAAAGAGTTGAAGGAATCAGCGGAAAAGATTCGCGCGGACGATCACCTCGAACTTGCTGCGAGTCTTGATAGCATCGGAGCCTTGTATAAAGAAAAGAACAAGTTCGAGCTTGCTGAAAGTTGCTATAAACGTGCAATCGATCTGCGAGAGAAAGCATTGTCCCCTGGACATATGGCTCTTGCTTTCGGTTACGAACATCTTGCTAGCTTGTACATGGCTTCAGGAAAAAATCAGTTAGCGCAGCCCCTTCTGAAGCAATCTTTAGACATCACCAGCAAGAATCTGGATTTCAAACGCCCTGAGGTCTTTAGCCGCGTCGATAGTTTGGCAAAAACCTATATTACATTGGGTCAATTGAATGAAGCCGAAACACTCTACAAGCAAGCCTTGTCATTGATCAAAGAAAATTGCGGAGCCTACCACAAGGATATTGGTGCTGCTTCATCGTCTCTTGCGTCGCTCTACCTGAGGCAAGCTCGTTACTCGGAGGCTGCTCCGTTATTGAAGTCCGCGCTCGCGATTTCTGAAGGACAGTACGGTCCTCAAAGTGCTCAACTGATTCCGATTTTGGATCAGTATGCCGAAGCGCTGGAGAAAGGAAGCAAAACAGGGGAAGCTGCGAGAATCCGACAGAGAGCAAATTCAATCAGAGGGAATGCTAGCGCATGCAATACAACAGCCAATTCTTCCGCCAACTTCTAAGCGGAATAGCGGCTTTCATCGTGCTTGGATCGGGCTGTTCCACGGTTTACTCACAGCCTCGTAGTAAACAAATAAATTCAAGTAGTGTCGGTGCAGGGAAAACGTCCGATACGAAAAATACATCGGCTTCGCCGGCTGCATCCGAGCCGAATTCACCCGGTCCGAATTCACCCGGTCCAGTCGCATCGGCACCAGGCTCGGCTGCGTCGAGTTCATCATCCGCATCGACGACTCCGACCGCCCCTTCGCCCAACGATCCGCCACCATATCTGAAGCCACTCGAGAATGCAGCTGCAAGTTGGCTAAAGCGTCCAGAGTTGCAGCATTCACTTGTAGGGTTGGAAATAATGCACATCCCTTCGGCGACAGTGCTGTTCTCGCATAATGGGAGAAGGCGGTTTGTACCTGCATCAACAACCAAAGTTTTTACTACCGCCTGTGCTATGGACATGCTTGGGCAGAACTACAAATACAGCACTAAGCTGAAGATTTACGGCAAAGTTTCCGGTGGTGTTTTGCATGGGTCGGCATATATCGATCCATCTCAGGACCCAACAATTAGCACTGAAGATCTTCGCAGTTTGCTGATGTTTCTCAAGGACAAGGGCATAAAAGAAATTGACGGTAAGGTCGATGTAGTTGGTATTCCTGGTGGTGGCGATCGTTTTAGCACGAGCTGGCTCTCGGAAGACTGGGGGCAGGACTGGATGCCGGTTCCATCGGATCTGGTCGTAGATGATAATACCGCCAGAAAAGATCCGGCTCGCGGCTACCCTCTGATACCTTATGGCGTCGGACGTGATCAAAACGCTCTCATTTCATCTCTGCTTACTTCCTCCCTCGGCCCCTCTTGGATTTGCTACCATCCAGGCAGCAAGACTATGCAGTTTTGGCATCCGTCGGGTCCTGCCGTTGGTGGGCAAATTGTCGGCAATCCAAATGAATATAATGCTGCAATTGCTAACACTCTGCTTAAGCAGATGGGCATCAAAGTAAGAGGCAAGGAAATTCCGCTTTCGGTAATGGAGGAAACTCCGGAAGTATTGGGCGAGATCACAACCGACCCTTTGTCTGAAATAGTCAAACATTGCCTAAAAACAAGCGATAACTTATATGCGCAGCAATTATTGCGCACTCTTGGCGCCTTGCCCAGCGTATCTAAAGATGTGGAAAAAGCGACATTGGAAGAGCGCGGCATTGCCAGAATAAATGCGTGGCTGATTGGCATGGGAGTCGCTGCCGGTGACGTTGTTCTTTGGGACGGGTGCGGTCTTTCACGAAAAAACTGTTTCACACCTCATTCACTAAATATGGTGCATCGGCACATGGCCGGAGCGCATTTGAAGAGTGCATATTTGGATGCCATGCCGCTGACCGGCGAAGCCGGCTCTACTGCAGGCAGTTGGCGCTACAAAACGGGATCGATGGATAGTGTTCGCACAATTTCTGGCGTATTGATTACGGGCGCAGGTGAGCCGCTGGCATTGACAATAATGGTTAACGCACACAGCCCCTCTATTCGTGAGCTGAGAACGAGCATGTCATCACTCATAAACCATTTGTTGGCATTGCCTTCGCTTCGGCTACCAAATGTACCAGTCAAGCCCATTATAATTAAGCCTCGAGGAGCCGCTGCCAAAGCTGCACCGCGTGGGAAGCGAAGCTCAAGCGCAGCTTCGCGTAGAGCCCCGGCAAGATCGTCAGGAAGACGCGGGCATCGAAGATAGCCGAAGAAGGACGCAAGAGGAGGATTTGTGTGTCTGTAGATTCATTTAAAAAGTTGATTAGCGACGAAAAGATCGTATGTCCGAAATGTGATCAACCCGTCCGTAAGTTCGATAAGTATGTAGAGACCATTGCGTCCGTCTGGGATGGCGCCGGTGATTCGGTAACTGAGGACGCAGGCGCCAAAGTCACCTTGATTTGCGCCAATGGCTCCTGTAAATGGGAAGAAAGAACCGAATACTGGGAAAACTATTTGGTTGATTAATTGAGAGTTTTGACTCGATTTCGTCCTTGACAACGACTGTCGCCGGGCTATACTCTGGTTTTAGGAGCATGATGGGCGTAGGAATTTTACCAGGACGACCAAAATGGTCGAGAAAAAAGAAGAACTCCTAGAGGCTACAGCCGAAGAATCTTTTGCTTCCCAAGATGGGAACGCGTCTAATACTACCGAATGTTCCAGCAAAACTCTTCTTGCGGAACCTGAGATTCCTTGCGTCACGCTCATTGCGTCAGCAAGTGAATCTGCGTCTGAATCAATCGCAGCCCCTGCTCTCTCTCGAAACAACTCTGATCAATCACTAGGACAGATTGGCGATTACGATTTGATTGAAGAATTGTCTACGACTCCTGTAGCACGATTCTATCGAGCTTACAGTAAGACTGTTCAAAAGGATGTGGCAATTAAAGTCATCCGCCCGGAGCTCTGTCAGGATGCGGCTTTGCTGAAGCGGTTCAAGCAAGAAGCGAAGGCCGCTAGCGAAGTCGATCATCCCAATTTGTGTTCTATATATGATTTCGGAGTGACCGAGGCCGGCTGTGCTTACGTCGTCACTGATTTCTTGCAAGGTAGCAGTTTAAAGGACCTGATTGCGCGCGAAGGTTTCTTGGACCCCGAACGGGCGTTGGAAATTTTCAAGCAGGTTTGCCACGGGCTGAGCCACTTGCATGAGCATAATCTGGTTCATCGAAATCTCAATCCGTCAAATATCTTTCTTGTTGAAACGGAAAGCAGCCACGATTTCGTCAAAGTTGTAGATTTTGGAATCGGCCGAATGGTTAATGCCACCAAAAGTGATGGCGAGAGCGCCGAACCCGAAGCCTTCGCTGAGCCACGGTATATGAGCCCCGAGCAATTGATGGGCTATAAGTTGGACGGTCGCTCCGACATTTATTCGATCGGGTTGATCATGTACGAGGCGCTCTGTGGAAAACCTGCATACGGCACGCAAAATCGCATGCAAACAATGATGAAACAGTTAAACGCGAAGCCGCGCTCATTTCGTTCTATGTCGAGCGAACTTGAGATTTCCGAACATCTGGAACGAATTGTGTTTAAGTGTTTGGAAAAGAATCGAAGTGCACGTTATGCGAACGTAAGCGATCTCTGCATGGAGCTAGATCTCTGCCCCGGCTATTCGCTCTCCTATGATAAGCAAGCTCGTCGTTCATTCAGGATCGGGGCAGCAAGCAAAGGTGGATCATCAAAATGGAGCCGTCCACTGGTTTTTATTGCGATTGCTGCGGTTACATTCGGTTCTATGGCTGGCACCTATTCCTTTTGGAAAGAATGGCGCAGGCATAATCCTCCGGTTTGGGGACGCGGTGGAGGTTTTCTCCCGCGCCACTTGCGACATGTTCCTCATGATGTGATTTCGCGCAGGGCGGACGAAGCCTTTAACAAAGGCCAGTATCCTGAGGCCATAGAGTTGTACGCACAAGCCATCAATACATTTAAGCGCCATAAGAATGTAGGCGATCCGCTTCCTGGTGCCAAAGCAAATGTGCCAGAGCTGGTAACCCTCTACACGCAGCTAGGCAATGCGTTCATGCAGAAGTCTTATGATCTTACGGCGTCGCTTGAGCGCCCAGCCGCGGCTGCCGCTGCGCCCTATACTGATCCAACTGACTATCGGAATGCTGAAGACGCATACCTTAACGCAATGAAGTTCCACGATTATCCCTATGGTGTTCGCGACGTTGATTTGCTTAGCGGTCTTGGGCAGATGAAGTATCTCTTGAAAGACTACGTTGGCGCAATTCAGGCTCATCAGATGTATCTGGATGTTTTGAAAAGTGCGCCTGATCCATTAATGGAAGTTACTAGTCTGAATAACATTGGTCAGAATTACATGCAGATGGGCAAGTTCTCGGAAGCAGAGAAGTATTTTCGCCAGGCTTTGGAGGTGTCCAAAAAGAATGAGGCGATCCAAACCGTGCGAGATTCCATAGCCTCAATTGCTGTTGATGTGCCGAAAGCCTTGCTTGCACAAGGTAAGTACGGAAAGGCCGAGTGGTGGGCTAAGCAAAACATCAATGCGATTATGGATTCGCAACCGTCAAAAGGAATTGTCACGACAGATCAGGAGGCGCTGAGGAAAAACTATGAGTCTCTTGTCGAATCCTACAAAAAGAGAGGGAAGATCAGCGAAGCCGAGAAGGCACTACTAATGGTGCACAGCTTGGAGTAAAGCGTCAATTCGATCTAGGGAACGCCGACATGCGTCGCCCCCGAAACTGTATGTTTGAAGCCCGCGTCAGGATGTAGGAGTTCACTTTGGGAGGTCCTTCCAGTTGAGCGTGGCTGTGGATTCGGTCGGTAGTTTCAGTTGGTGGAGCGCGCCCGGCGTGAGAAGTTTGCCGTCAAGAGTTGGTGTTTTTCCATCCGGAGCTAATCCCCACTTCAAGAGTTTTCCGATCAGTTGTGGGCCGCGATCCCCGATGTCGACCCAAATCTGGAGGTTGTCTCCCGGCTTCAGTTGCAGAGTTTTCGTATCTGGGGTTAAGCGACTTCCGTTCACAAATGTCTTTGCATAGTAAGGTTCGCTCGATGCTTGCAAAGTTACCGCGCCACTCTTGTCCACTTTAATGATCGGATTTTTTGTTGCGGTTTCTACAAGTTTGATTTGTGATTCCAGGCTTGTCATCAATTCCGACGGTTGCGTTTGCGGACGCAGCGTCATTTGATCGCCTCCGCTTTTTGGATTGAAAGTCCATCCGCCTTTTGCATTTCCATCATTTATAGGGTTGAGGGTACCTTTCCAACTAAATTGTTCTCCACTCCTATCTACAGACCATTCGCCTTGCTTGCTTTGTCGCATAGCCAGCCAATTGTCTTTACCTGCTTGCACGACAACTTGATATGGAGACCCATCTTCATTGAGATCCACTCTTGTGCCCTGATCTTTTCCTTTGAACGTTTGCTTTAACTTTCCATTTTCGTAAGTCCTGTAGCCATGCTCGTCCGAAGCATGATGTGCCATGGCAAATTTGACTTCCGACGATTTGAAATCAGGGCTTGTGTATTTTACGATTTCTCTGCCCTGGTTGTTTGGCCTTAAGAACTCAACCCCCTCTTTTCTGAGGATTTGCAGGGTACCGTCCGGCAGTTGTTCAAGGTTTCGCCCATGAGGCATGTATTTCACAAACCTTTTGAATCCCCATGCATTACGGTAGTTCTCGAATTTACCCATATTTCCCCAACGTCCATCTGTATACTTCGAGAACGTGTCTCTGACGATGTAGTAGTCATTGTCTAACGCGGGTCTGGTTACGACTGCTTCAACGACGTTTCCCCGAGCATCGCGGGTAATGCTCTTAACTACGTGTCTGTCATCTACTTGAAAAGACGTGGGACGAGAATCGTTGCTTTCGTTTATTCGATTCGCTATGCGATTGGATGCGTATCCTATTATGCCGTAGGCGGCGCCGAACATCGCAAAGTTCTTCATGTCTGCGCCGAGTTCGCCGAACGTGGCAAGGCGGCCCTCTTTGAATATTGCATTGGCTTCTGCATGTGTGATACCGGCAACGGTGCCTGTGATTGCGCCATAGAGTGCACTTCCAAGCAATGTTCGTGCTTCCGGAACGATAAATAGGCTGGATTTATCTAGCCCGCTTGCAACCAATGACATGCTGGCGAACGTGCTTACACCAACTGCAGCGGCTTTGATTCTATCGGTTATGAAGCTCTTGCTGTTGGAATCACTTTCTTGTAAAACCCCCTCGAAGAATCCTCCAGTTGCGCCCATTCGGATTGCCTGTCCCAGCATAGTGTTGTTTGCAATAGCGAGCTTGTCGAATGCCGGCGCTGATGCCTTGTTAAGTATAGCGAAATCAATTGCAGTTCCCGCCATTCTTCCCGCCATTCCAGCAAGTGAATCAGGACTTGGTGCACCAGTTATGATTAGCTTGGGAATTCGTTCAGATCCCGTAGCTTTCGCTCCGATTTGCATGAGCGCATTGACTGGCGACTCTAAGCTAGCATGAATAAGTCCTTTGCTAAACTCGCTCATGTGCTCTGCTATGCCGCGTTTCTCATTGATGTTTAGTAGGTCTGCATGTGAATTTCTCATCAGTTCTCCAGCCATGAAATGCTACGTCGTAAGTGAGCAGTGCGTAAATTGATTTACACAGCCGAGTGGAATTTTTCCCATCTCATTGCTAAACTCGCTCAAGTTGGCGCCGAGTTGGCTAATGATTTGCGAAACTTTGTGTTGAGATCGAGTACTGTGGCTCAGCCTGAAACTGTGATGGGAAGCTTGATTGAGACATCTGTGCTGCTGTTGTCATCGAGTTTTAGATCTAGCTCGAAGACAAATGATTTGACAAAACAAGCAGAATTCTCTCCGTCGGCACAGTAATAAATTACTGCAGCAATTTTGTTCAAGTTGTCACCGAGTTGGCTAGAAGTCGTGTGTATTTCAAATTCCTTTTCGCCCGGTTTCAAGCTCTTGGATTGGATGGCGCCGTTCTTGTTTGCCGCGGTTTTTGCTTCAGTCATATCCGCTTGAACGAATGACAATCCATTACTTTCAAGAAGATAAATGTTTAATGGAAGTTCTTCATTTAAATGAAATGGATGTTGGATATTTAGATCCAGCTTGACCTTAACTGTGGATGATGTCTTCAAAACCTTCGGACTGAGCTCCACAACATGCAAGTTTGGCAGTGCCGGTGCTGCAGAATTTTCTTCGTTCTCGAATTCGATCGGGCAGGCATCTTTTGTATTAACGTTTAGAGCTACAATTCTATGGTTGTTTGTATCAGCTACCAGCGCATAATCACCGAACAAGCACAGTCCGCCAGGTTCTGAATATTGAACGGGGGAGGCTGCGTCTCCTGCTTTTCCAGTCCCGCTAATAGTTGTAACTGTCTTGTCTGCAATTCTTAGCGATTTGACTTTGTGGTTGTAGCTGTCGGCGATCAAGAGTTCTTCACCTCTTGCCACGACACCTAGTGGATGTTGAAGTAGAACTTCCTTACCTTGCCCGTCTTTGTCACCAAATGAAAATAGTCCCTCACCGACAAGCGTTGCTACTGTATCAGTTTTGAGGTCGATAAGGCGGACCGAGCTCGTTTCGCTATCAACGAAGTAGAGTGTATTATTCTGAATGCTTAGTCCGCTTGGTTGCGACAGTTGGCTCATTGAGCGCTCGCCGTCCACGAGGCTTTCTCTTCCAGTGCCTGCATAGATCTCTATCATGTTCGTGTCAAGATCCAGGCACCAAATATGGTGGGAGCCAGCCATCGCAATATAGATCCGATTAGAATCGGCTGCAAGATCCCACGGACTCGACAACGCGATTTCTTTTGCGTTCCATTTGAACGGACCGCTTACATAGTTGGACTCGGCTTCATACAGCCATTGCTTGCCGTTTCCTGCGATGGTAATGACGGTTCGCTTCTCGAGATCTGCTAAACGGATGAGATGATTGTCCGTATCAGCAATGAGCAACTTTCCATCATGGAGGCATATTCCTTGCGGATTGTGAAAGCTCGCTTCGTCAAAGCTGCCATCGAGAGCTCCCTTCCGACCGGTTCCAATAGTGTCGATGATGCGTGCCTGTGCTCTGCCTCCGGATGAATCTTTGAGCGCATCTTCCTCCATTGTTGCGATGAGTACGCGATTATGTCCAGTGTCGCTGATGAAGATCTTTTTTGAGGAGATATCTGCAGCAACCTTGCCGGGGAAACGCAAAAGATCTGACTGAGTTTCCGCTTCAATTTGAATTTGCGGGATACTCTGAGAGCTCAGTTCTCCACTATATTCATTGATCAGCGCTTGAATAGGAGCTTCGAACTTGCCATAAGGCTTTTGACTACAAGCGACTCTCTCAACGATATTGCCTTCGGGATCTATCAAAATGAGCGTTGGCCATTCGCGGACAAAGTATTTTTCCCACATTGAATATCCGCGATCGCAAATTACTGGATGCTCGATACCGTAGCGGAGAACAGCGCGCTTGATATTATCGGCTTTTCCTTCGTTGTCGAATTTAGCGGTGTGGACACCGATGACAACAAGGTATTCCTCGAACTGTTTCTCCAAGTTTTTCAAATAAGGAAGGATGTGCATGCAGTCTGCGCAGCAAAATGTCCAGAAGTCCAAAAGCACTATTTTGCCTTTGAGCATATCCAATGTTAGCGGCTCGCTGACGTTGATCCATGGCAAGCCTGGAGTAAATGGAGGAGCTTGTACTTTGCTGTGTAACACGAGCTTTCCTTATTTTGACGTTGGGAATATCCGCAAATCTTAACATGAAGATGTTGGCGGCTTTCATGCTGATAAGGTCTGGAACCTCTCAAGGTGAGGAGCTATCGACACTGATCACACGTTCGGCTGTAGAACTGTGGATCGATCGGATTAATTCTGCCCTGTGGGTTTGCCAGGTCTGGAGTTGCGGCTCCATAAGTTATAAAATTGCAGGTTCACCATAAATCTGGAGGTGGACCGTGGACGCTGTTGAGGAACAGGCGGAGCAGCAAGTTCCGTGGGAGCTTGTCGAGAAGAATCGTCCGCTGCGAGATGACATTCGCTACCTGGGAACGCTACTTGGCGACACCATTCGCCGGATTGATGGAGACCACGTTTTTGCCACGGTGGAACAGTTCCGCCGACTGACCAAAGCGCTGCATGCCAGTGATGATCCCGTTCTCAAAGCGGAGCTGGCGGCGCTTATTCAACACCTCGATTTTGATACAGGCACCAAGGTAATCAAGGCCTTTCTCACTTACTTTGATTTGATAAATATCGCTGAGCAGCATCACAGGCTTCGCCGCCGCAGCCAGATCGAAACTGCTGGGCGCAGTCCGATTCAAAGCGACTCTCTCGAGGCTGTGTTTGATCGCGGCATGCAAAACCCTGCCACCCTGACCGAGGCGTTGCAGGGTTTGGATGTGCAAGTCGTTTTTACGGCCCACCCAACTGAAATCACTCGTCGAACAGTGTTCATGAAACAGCTCGAAATAGCAAAAGCGCTTTATCGACGCGACCACCCGCCTCATACTCATCGCGAAATTGTCGGCATCGAGGCGTCGCTCAGCTCTGCCGTCGAGACACTCTGGCTGAGTGATCATGTGATGTACTTTAAGCCCACGGTTATGGATGAAGTGCGGTACGGGCTTTATCATTTCGAGCACACGGTCATTGATGCGATTTTGGATATTCATGCTGAATTGCGCGCTAAACTTGATGCATTGGATCCCCAACCGAACTATCCACCACGTCGATTTACATCATTCGGATCGTGGATCGGGGGCGACCGCGACGGCAATCCTTTCGTCACCCCGGATGTAACGATCAAGGCTTTAGAGTTCCAGTCGCGCCTCATATTGCAAAAGTACATAAAGGATCTCGAAGCACTCTTCAATGAGTTGAGCCATTCAGATAATTGGGTGGATTTCGATTTGCAGTTTGTGGATTCGTTAATTCCTGAGGTGCAACAGCTTCCCGAGGATGTGCAAGGCCGCATTCAGCAGCGCCTCTTGCACGAGCCTTTGCGCCAAAAGATTCTGGTTATGTTGGAGCGCTTAAAAAACCTTTTGGGATCGATAGATAAAGGGGCTGGATTCTCTAATGGCGCCTCATCCATTGAAGAGAAGGGGACATCTCTGATTTACGATAATGTCGCTCAGTTCCGGGATGATCTCAACACATTGCGCGCGAATCTGGATAAATCAGGGCTTCAACTTGGGCAACGCTCTATTCTAAGAATCATCGACTCGCTGGATATCTTTGGTTTCCACCTTGCGAAGCTCGACATCAGGCAGCATAGTGGGCGGCATCTTGCCGCTTTGAACGAAGTTTGCAGTTCAATGAAGCTTTTCGAATCGAAGTACTCTGATTTGAAGGAGTCCGAGAAAATTGCATGGCTTACGCAGGAGTTGAAGAGCCTGCGTCCACTAATCCCGCATGAGCTGCATTATTCAGACAACACGAATGATGTAATACAAGTTTTCCGAACTATGGGAATGTGTCAAGATCGCTTTGGACACGAAGCACTCGACACATACATTGTGAGTATGACCCAGGAGATGAGCGATCTCCTTTCGATTCTTCTTTTCGCAAAGGAGGCCGGTTTCTTCTCTGGTATTTACGAGGACCGCACTATAAGCGTTGTACCCTTATTCGAGACCATCGGCGACTTACGCCGCGCTCCGGAAATTCTGCGTGCTCTCTTGCAGAACGAGGTATATGCAGAGCACATCAAAAAGCGGAATAACATTCAAGAAATCATGATTGGTTATTCGGACAGCAGTAAGGATGGTGGCATTGTCACCTCAAACTGGGAGCTGTACAAAGTGCAGACGCAACTAGCTGTGGTGGCACGTGAATTCGGCATTCAGCTACGCTTGTTTCATGGCAGAGGAGGAACCATTGGACGTGGCGGTGGGCCAACGCACAGAGCAATCATGACCCAACCTCTCGGAACTGTAGCGGGACGAATCAAGATCACGGAACAAGGCGAAGTGATCTCCGCCAAGTATTCTTTGCACACGATCGCTGTGAGAAACTTCGAGCAATTAGCAGCTGCAGTTCTGGAAACATCCTTGATCGAACAAAGCGGAAAGAGCGCCCAGCAAGAGAAGTCTGAGTGGCATGATTTCATGGAGGAATTCTCACAGGATGCGTTCGATTCATTCCGTGAGTTAATTTATTCCGATGAACGATTCGTCGAGTTTTTCCAGAAAGCGACACCGATAAGTGAGATAGCACATCTGCGTATGGGTTCGCGACCAGCCCGCCGCACTTCAGGATCTCAGGCTATCTCTGATCTTCGCGCCATCCCTTGGGTATTTGCCTGGACGCAGAGCCGATTCCTTTTGCCTGCCTGGTTTGGGCTCGGTGCTGCGTATCGAAAACAATTAGCCAAGCATGGTGAGTCCCGACTTGAGTTCATGCGGGAGCTATACGACAACTGGACATTCTTTCATGGATTGATCAACAAAATTGAAACCGGACTTGCTGTTGCAGACATGAATATCGCTGCTTTCTACGTCAACGAATTGGTCGAAGAAGCCGAGCTGCGCAACAGGATATTCAAAGCCATAACGGAAGAGTTCGAGAACTGCCAGAATGCGGTCTTCTCGATTTTGCGCAGAGAGACTTTGTTATCTGAAAACCAATTCCTCAAACGCTCAATCGAGCTGCGAAACCCCTATGTCGACCCACTGAGCTATCTGCAAGTCCGCTTCATAAAAGAGTGGCGAGAGCGGGAACTCGCCCGCAACAATGCCGGCTCGCCCCCTCCCGAAGAGCGAGATCTACTGCTCGAAACCATCCTCATGAGCGTAAACGGAGTCGCCGCTGGTCTCCAAAGCACAGGTTAGAGTCACACGCCAACCCTTGCACAGGAGTCCTGCTTTATAAGTAGAGCGCGGACGTCGGTTCGATCCCGGGAGCGCCGGCATCTTGCCGGCTTCGATCTTTAAAAGCAATTCTAAATTGGAATGCGTACTTTGTAATATCGCTGCACGATTCATTTTCGCTAAGCAGGTTATACAGCCTGTGTGTGCGCAACCTATTTGGCTGTGTCTTCTGCGCTACCTTCTGCCTCTTTGCGCTCTTGCTTTTTGACGTCTTTTTCCAGCTTCTTAAGAAGAGCGGAAATATCATGCGCGTCGGCTGCTTTGGGACGCAAGCGCAAATACTCTGTGTAAGCTTCTTTTGCAGTCTGCGCGTCCTTAAGTCGCACGCTGACAGCGCCTAAAAGATTCCAGGCGTTTGCGGACTCTGGAGCAAGCTTCACACATTGAGCCAAATGCTCTTTTGCAAGCTTGTCGTTGTTCAACTTTGTTAGAACGAAGCCGTATGATTCATGCACCTGCGATAGGTTCGGATCTATTTCAATAGCATGCTTGAACGCATCAGCAGCCTCTTCAAAATTTTTGTCGACCAGATATGCGTTTGCTAAGTTGGACCAATAACTAGCGCGGTTCGGTTCAAGCTCAACAACCTTCTTGAACGCAGCCAAGCAATCTTTCGTTCGCCCTACTTGTTGCAGCGCAATCCCAAGCTGGGTCAAACCTGAAAGAAAAGTCGGGTCGAGTTCAGTGCACTTCTCCAGAAGAGGAACAGCAGCATCTGCATGACCTTGCTGCATGAGCGTCTTTCCTTGAATGAAGAGCTTGGTGACTTCCTGGTTATCGGAGTTATCTGCTATGAGGATCTTTCGAGATTTCAAGGTTCTAGTATTCATTTCTGGTTCGCCAGCCTGGGCGGGAGCCGAAACACTTGCCGACAGGAAGCATATGCCAATCAAGAGTAAACAGTTCAAGTTGACATGATCGTCAATTCGGATTCTCATTAATACCAATTGCCTCCGCATCAGCCCATTCACTTGTCGCCTTGGTCGTTCCTTGAATTTACGTCGGTGATCGATTCGAGACACTCTACCATAATTAGAATGCTTATTTGTACGGTCCCATGCGGTTGCCGACTAGTGAAAAGATCGCAGCATTCTTTAGGATCTGCGCGATTGCTCTGCGTTCTTGTGCTTGTTCGGATGAAAGAAGAGCTTTTAGTTTTGATATCGTGCTGATTGCCGATGTCCAGGAAAATTGTGCTGAACGCACGTTAAGGGTTTCGTTGGAGAAGAGCAGCTCTTCTTGTCTGTATGCAATAGAATCGTTTGCTTGATGATTTCCGCGCGAAACCAACATGGCTTGCCCGACTTCAAACCTTGTTGATCTGTTGTCCACTGAAAGTACTGGTGAATTGTTATAGTCATCATGCAAGTTGAGCACGTTCAATGTGCCGTCATCTGCCGTTATAAACACGATATTTCCTGGATTCAATTCGACAGTTGCGAGCTTTGTGTGTATTGTAATTTTTTCGTGCGCGATGAAAAGAACGTTTCCGCTGTTAAGAACTAATGAACTGTTTGGTCCTTGTACAGCGCTTATGCCCTGGGAAGCCAATGTCCGTGCGTCCGATGTATACGCCAATGCTGCAACTAGGGTGTCAGAATAAACAGATCTGTTTGCGGGAAAATTTCGTATTGTCGTTTGCAATGCTTCGGGGGTTTGATCTGTTGGGATTATTGTCGTGTTCGCTAACAAGTTCGGTGGTATGAATGTAGGTTCTGGTGCTTTGCTTGTCCGTGGCGTAGCAACTGATACCGCTGCTGGTAAGGGCGCGCGTCCAACTGAAATCGTATTTCCGATTATGCTGCCGGCCTGGTTTGCCGAGATAGTGCCGAAAATGAAGTTTGCACTGGCTGGAAAAATCGCTGCGTTGATAGGCAGACCTGTAGATGAGTCGAGATTCCCAAATGCTACGGTGTTGCCACCATGAACAATTCCGCCACCATTGCTGGTCAGGTTGACTCCTCCTTCAAAATAGGAGTTGAAGCCGACAACACCGCTGTTATCAGCCGTGTTTCGTGCAATCATGCTTCCGTCATTCACCACAGATAGTGTCTGGCCAGGAACTCCAAGAACTTGAATGACGCCACCGGACCCGGTGCTACCATTTGCACTCACAGTCAAACCGCTTTTTACTTCCAGTCCCGATTGGGTGGCCAAGTTGATTCGTCCGCCGGAAACCCCGTTGGCGTTGAGTGCGCCGGCAAATCCATTGCAGTTGGGGCATCCAACCGTGAGCCTGTTGATAGAATCCTGTGACTGGGCAGCTATCGTTCCTGCTACTGCGACGTCACTTGAAACGTTGATACTTGAATTGTCGGGATTCAATCCATAAATTCCAATTTGTTGTCCTGAAATGAAGACGGACCCACCATTGCCGCCAACGCTGCTTGCCGAGATGCCACCAGTACCGCAATTGCATTGAGCAACGTTGCCTGAAGTTGAGATGACAATGGAGCCGCCGCTGGCTCCGTTGCTACCTTTTGCAGAGATTTCACCATTAATGAATACACCGTTCTTCGAGATTAGCGTTATATTCCCAGCTCTCGTTCCAGGTCCACCCGCGCTGTCACTATTGAGGTTCACTGCCGGTGGTGCCGCTGCCGTAAGAATCGCTCCGCCCAGCGCTTGCACTAATATGTTTCCGCCTGACTTTGTTAGCGATGAAGTATTTATGGATTGAAGGATGTCGATATTGCCGGTTTGTGTTGTTATCGAGATGGCTTCTGGTTTTGCAAGTGATCGGAAGCCTCCTGTTAGCGATCCGATGTTGATGTTAGCTTTGAAGCGCTCTTCATTTCCCTCGATTCGAGTTGCTCCATTTGCCGACAGAGTCCCCGGTCCGGATACATTCACTGATAATCCCTTCGCGGGATTGAAGTCGATGAATCCAGTGTTAGTTCCATCCTTAGAGACAATCTGCGAGGCCGAAGTCCCTAACGTTACTTGTAGATTGCCCGAAGGTGACTGGAAAAACGTACGGGCGGCTGTAACGCCAGTGAGTTCCATGCTTCCATTGTTTACGATGATCGGCGCGGCCAACGCCAAAACTGGTCCCGTTATGTTGATCTGAGCGTTGTTTGTGAATGTACCATACATTGCATGGAAGTCCGCCAGCGGCGCCGTGACGTTGCCGTTGAATGTGATGTTGTTGGTTGTGGCATACTGGAGCGGACCAGCTTTCGTGCTTGCACCGGTGGAAACTAAATTTCCAATGCTGGTGACAACGGTGGCACCGTTTGATGCTGAAGTCAGATTTGTGTTTGCACCGGCAGCCCCAGCTCCGACGCCAATGCGAGCACCGGACGTGAGACTTATGTTTTGTGCGAGCAACATTGGCGTCTGGATGACAGCAACCTGTTTTCCGTTAGGAATATATGCCACCGGATTGCTTCCAACGAACCCGGCGTAGTCTCCGCTCACTTGGCCGTTCACTGCCAGGGGGATGTTTTGAAAAACGCTGGATGTAAGAGTTTGAACGATGGATACTTGCCCGGCGGTAGGTTCGGTCATGTAGGCATAACTGCCGTTCGGTGTTATTGCCATTCCATTTATTTGATTTCCGTTTGCAATCGGTGTGTCGACGATTGGAGCGCCTATTAATGAAACTCCCTGCAAAAGTCCGGATTGTGGCGCCGATACGAATAGCTTTGTTCCACAGGGGCAGCGTCCTATCGATGTAGGGATTGCTGCCAACGCAACAGGAACCAACGCCTTGCTGTTGAGCATGTCAAAGCCAAACAAAGTGTTGTTACTGTCGAGGGCCGCATAGATAGTTGAGTTGGACGTATTGTAGATAACAGAGATCGGAGTGCCCGTCGTGGGAATGACTTGCGTTGTTAATAGCGTGATTGGATCGTGCACCGATATCGTGTTGGAATTATGGTTGGCAACAAAAAGCTGCTTGCCATCATTGCTGAACGCCAGCGAGCGTGGATTCGCTCCAGTCGGCGCGGGCGCGGCTAACTCTGCTAAAGTCGTCGCATCGTAAACATGAAGCAAGTTCAGGTTCGCATCTGCGACATAAATTCTCAAGCCATCGGGACTGATTGCAATGGATAACGGTGAGCTTCCGACTCCGCTGACTGTCGTGCTGTTTAGCACGGTATTGCTGGTGGTGCTAATTCGAGAAAGAATACTGTCAACCGAATCGACTGTATAAACAAATGTTCCAGCCGGATTGATGGCTGTTGCGTTCGGCTGATTACCGGCCGTCAGGACTTGCGCGATGATGCCGGAGATTGAATCGATGTTGCCGCCGCCACTGACATCAATTGTGCCTGCATTGACATTGTTGTGAAAGTGGATGTTCGAGTTGGTGGTGGCACCAGCAACAAAAAAGTTTTTCGAACTGATTTCGCCAGTCGTATCAAATTGAATGCTTTTGCCGTTGCTGGACGCAGGCTGGGCCGCGGCTATGCGAATGCTGCCAGGACTGCTGCCGCGCGCATCTAGGCTACCGATCACATTGTTTCCTGTTTGCGCCCCTGCAAATATACTGATGTTTCCAGACAACCCACTGGCGCTTGAGCTGACGATTCTTGTTCCAGCAAAACCAGGCGCTGGGCTCGCCATTTTGATTAATCCACCGGTCGCCGCGCCGTCGTTGAATGCCGCAAGTACGATATTCCCAGCTGAACACCCCGCGCATGTCGAAGCGCTAGAAATAGTTAGATTTGGGCTTGCTGCAAGATCGATTTCGCCTCCCAATCCAGGCACAACCATGTCGATCGTAACTGGCGCAGTGGCTGCGCCGTTCACTGGTGGTGTTGTTGTGATTGAGTTAGTGCTTCCGGTTCCTGCCGTGATGTTGGCACCGGCCACCATGTAAATGTTGTGTCCCTTGCCGGTTCCATCAGTAGTGGTGATTAGGTCTACAGCATTTGTGGTTATGATATTTTTTGCTGCGATAATTGCGAGCGCTGCACCAACTTGGATGTTACCGCTAATCGTAATATCGCCGGCGTTATTGAAGTAGGTGGGGTCACCACTGATTTGCAAGTTACCGAGCACGAGATTTTGATCTTGAACGCTCAATGCCGCGTATGCTCCAACCGTGCTAACTACGCCGGTTATTGAAGCAAGGTGTGCATTTATGTTGCCGTTGCCATTGTTGATGTTCAGTTCTCGGCAAACAATGTTGCCTCCTTCAATAGTTAGATCTGCGTTGCCGCTGTAGAGCACATCGCGGATATTAATCGTGCCGTTCGAGGCATTCAATGTTCCGGCCACGTTGTTGATGCTGATTGCACCAGCGAGCTCGTTGATAATGTTCTTTGTGAGCGCCGAGCTTAGGCTAGCCGTCAGGCTGCTGGTCAAGTTGTTGGCCGTGTTCGCAAGGTTGGTGTTTGCGATGCTTATGTTTCCGAGGGCTGCTAGTATTTGTCCGCTGTTTTGGATGTTTGCAATTTGCAGGTTGACGTTTTGCAGTGCAGAAAGCACTTGCGAATTCGTCAGCCCTGACGCAGTCATGTTCAGGTTGGAATTGCTGGTTATCGTGCCTGTGTTGATTATCTGTCCAGCCGTTTGGATACTTAAATCGCCTGCTGCAGAAATGCTTCCGCGGTTTATGAAATCTCCGGATGAAGCTAGTAGCAAATTAGTAATAGGAAATAATCCGTTCAAGTTCATCGATGCTGGTGAGCTGAAAATGTTTGCCCCGGACTGATTCAGCATCGATGTTGCGAAGATCGAGCCACTGTTAATTGCTGGATTCGAGCTTGCGAAGACGAGCGTGCCGTTGTTGATGAACTCACCAATTGAAACGTGTTGACTGTTAGCAAAATCAATGATCGTGGTGCTGTTTGCTGTCGTGTTTAGCGATGTATTTTGACCCAAGCCTGCGGCATCGATGACAGTTGGTGTTGGATTCGACGTCGTATTCTGTTGTGCTTCGGTAGGCGTTTGCTCCAGTTCAGTAGCTAGACCCTCTGAGGAGAGAGTTCCCAAAGACAGGCAAGCTTGGAGCGACAACAATATTGATATGAACTTCTTAGGCACTTTTCGGTGGCATCCAGTTTTTAGCGGGGAGCTGGGAGCTGTAGCTCCTTTCATGGGCGGACCGATCCGCACTCCTTAAGGCAAGGCCTCAACAACGAAACAATCATATCGTAACAAATGCGCCGCCGCCATCAAGCCCGATTCGGCGACTGCTGCTACTTTCAGTCTAACCTAATGAATGCGTCCAGTTGACCCCCATGCAAGGGCCTAGATGTAGCGGACGGGACGCCCGCGCCCCATACGCAGCTGCAACGCGCTTCACGCTTATGGGCGGACGGGACGTCCGCGCTCCATACTTAGCTGCAACGCGCTTCTTTTTCTACTTAATGGACTCTTTTGCTAGTGCCATAAATTCAGAATTTACCTTGAGAGGCTTCTTAGTATCCGCCACCTTCTGCTCAATCGAATGAACGATCTTCACCGCTTCGTCCTTTTGTTCTTGCTTAGCCAGCGCCGCTGCTTTGAGAAGCCAGAGATCCGCATCTCGTTTATAGACGGTCAGCAATGCATCAGTTTCGGCAAGAGATTCCTTCACCTTCCCCGACTTCAACAAAAAGTATGAGTGATAAAACTTCGGAGTAGGGTTGGCAGGCTCGATGCTGCCTGCCTGTGTACTGTCGTTCAGTGCTGAATCTGTGTCTCCCAGCTCCATATGAGCTCGCGCCCGATCCAGATAAATCGCGGGATTCTTCCTCCCCAGATTGATGGCGTCAGTGAAATCTTCGACCGCCTTCTGATGCTTCTTCATCAGCATGTGCAGGCGACCTCGTATGTCATGCGCGCGGTCGGACTTGGGGTCGGCTTTTATTACGGATTCAACATCGTCCATCGCCCTTTCGTAATCACGCATGGACATCATAATTTCTGCGCGGTTAAGATGTGCACCTTTGTTCTCAGGTTGAAGGTTCAACACCGCTTTTGCGTCTGCCAGCGCCGCCTCGTTTTTGCCGAGCACAAAATAACTGTTGGAACGATTGTTCAGTGCGGCCAGCCTCAGTTCCGAAAGAGTTTCCGGAATGGAATCGAGAAGCTTTGAGTAGTCCTCAATTGCTTCAACCAGGCGACCCAGTTTCGCTTTGGCAGCAGCTGCGATGAACATTGCTTCGCCGTCTTTTGGATCCACTTCCAGGGCTTCCTCTGCGTACTTAATTGCGGAATGGTGATCCCCCGTCTCGTAAAAGCAAGTCGCAGCCTTGTGCATAGCTTGACCGTTTTGTGGATCCAACTTTGCAGCGTGTGTGTAGTCGTATAACGCCTGCTGGTATGACTTATTCTTGAAGTATTTTTCGCCTCTCTCAAAATAGAGCGGTGCGGTCGCCCGGCTTTCGGGGCTAGCATTGATTTGTCGATTCAGCTTTTCGAATCCCGCCTCTTCCTTCGGCAGATTGAAAAGCCACAGCAATCCTAATGCACATGGAATGGTGACCAGTGCAGTCAAAATCCATTTATACTGCGTACTTTTTATGCGTGGGACAAGAAACTCAGGTGCTTGACCCTCCGCAGCTTTTCGCAACTCAACAGCCAGTGCCGCAGCGCTTTGCGGTCTGCGCTCCGGAGTCTTTTCCAAGCAGCGATAAACAATATTTTGGATGGGAGCCGGGACTGATGCTGGAAGGTCAGGCGGTTCCGCTTCCTGATGTTTGCGCATGATTTCCATGCGGCTGTTGCCCAGAAATGGCGGCTGCCCAGCTAAAGCTTCGAAGAGAACACAGCCCAGCGAGTAAATGTCGGAACTTGCTGATGCGGGGAACCCGTTGAACTGTTCAGGACTCATGTAGCGAACTGTTCCAACAAGCTCACCTGTTTCAGTCAGGCGCGAATCATAGATTGCGTCAATTACTTTTGCAATCCCGAAGTCGAGCAAGTAAGCCGTGAATCCTTTTGGCGGCTCGCTATTGGAGTTGTCATCTTGCTCTTCTGTGTTTTTTGCAGCGTGGCGTTTTACTAGAATATTCGATGGCTTTATATCACGATGAATAATCTTATTTTGATGAGCGTGCTCCATCGCATCGCAGACCTGCGCTGTGATAGCGCAAATTTCCTGTGGCGAGAGTGTCTTCTCTGCGATCATGGTGCCGAAAGAGATCCCCTCGACGTAATCCATCACAATAAAAGGAATCTCGTCGGTCACCCCGAATTCACGCAGCGCCGGAATATTAGGATGGTTCAGTCTGACGACCGTTTGCGCTTCTTGCTGGAAGCGGCGCAAAGTTCCCACATCATGACCGATTCTATTGTCTTGTAAGAACTTGATGGCAACGAGGCGTCTTAAAAGCGTGTGGTTGGCCTTGTAGACTTTTCCCATGCCGCCAATTCCGATGAATTCAAGAATTTGGTAATGTCCAGCAATAATCTTGTTGACCAGCTTGTCGGTTTTCGCACCGTCACCGCGAGTCAGTTCAAGTAGGTTGTCCTTCGTATCACCAAGTGTGTTAACGTTGGGCGCGTCGTGGAGGGCGGTAAAATTCATCGCTACAGTGTTATCGCTCGCGTCGTCTGCCTGCGCGGCTGCGGGAGCCTGCTCTGAGCCGGCGCTGACTAGTTTCAGCTTTTCCGTTTCCTCGGCTGTCTCCGTTTTGTTTGGTTGATTTGGTTCCAACTCAATCGCCTGACTTGTGAGTGATTGGGCGAATGTATGCGCCCCACCTAAATTCTTCTGTCTCTTTACTACTTCTTAATGCTACTGTGCCATTATACGTATCTGATGACTGATCTCCTAACTTACAGCTATGCATGAGCTTCCAATATTACCTATTTTGGCATTTTGGGCTGTCACTGGCGCAATACTGTATGCGGCCAAGTCTGTAAGTCGTCCGAAAGTTAAGGAGGAAGAGGAGGAGGATTCAGGCACCGATCTGATTACCGGGCTCTTTCAGGGATTTTTACCGAAGAGCCTGCTGCCAAAGTCTCCAGCTAAGAAGAGAGCTGGAGCAAAAACAAAATCGAAATCGAAGAAGTCGGCCGCCTCCGTATCGAGCGAATCAGGAAAGCAGAATGAGGATGCTGCGAAGGTGAATTCATGCCAGCAGTACATGCAGTGCGCAATCGATCAAAAGGCGCAGGCAGAAAATGCTGCCAGCCGTGCTAATTCTGGAAATCGCGATTCGCGATTAAGCGCTGCCTCTCAGGCGCAATATCATGCGGACTCAGCAAGAAACTGGGCCGACAAAACGGCAAGCACTGCATATGGTGCTAGCTCGCTTGCACAAGATGCTGCAGCAAGAGCGAGGGACGCGGCCAATCGAGCGCAAGAAGCAGCCAACCGCGCCCGATACAATGCCGAGACCTGTCGGCAGTAATTTCACATTGTGGGTCCGTTGGAACGTCGCTATGCGGCGCCCGTTGAAAAGTAATTCGCTCTATGGGGTGATGCATGGCATCGCCATGCGCTGGCAATTCAGCAAGCAACGTTTTCGAAGTTCAGTGTGTAGACTCAGCGTTAGGGCTCGCTCTGAGTGAACTCTTCTATGATCTTCCAGCTGGTGCGTCCGTTTGCTGTAACTGGTGCTACCACGAGTTCGAAGGGACCGGAATATTTCTTTAGTGTATTGTGGCGTGAGCCTTTGATTCGCACATTTGCACCTTCGCGTGAGTAAGCGATGGCGCTGTAGGTGTTCAGGTCGTTGCGGATTTTTGCCACGGGCAATCCAGCCCGCAAAACTTGTTTGTAATCTGTGCCTGACCAGGTGATGGTTTTTGTTTGACCATCCTGATAAACTCTCACGTCTTTCACAACGGCGTTTGGCGCAAACAACTCTGCTACGGCGGGATCGAAGGCGCGTTCCATTTCAGAGAATTGTTTGAATACTTTTTGCGCTTCCACCATAGCATCTTCTGCAAAAACGGGTGTGATAGAAAAGAGCAAGCAGGCGCATGCCATCATAAGAAATAACGGACCGCTCAATCTGCAAGGTCGAAGGCAAATACAAAACTGAGGGAGCACCAGATTCGCTCTCAATGCTCGAAGCCGGCAGGATGCCGGCGCTCCCGGATTCGAACCCAAAGAGCAATTCGCCCCTGCAGGGTGTGGCGCGTCTTTCACTTCTTCACCTCGAATTCTTTTTCAATCAAAGCGCGAAGTGATGTGCATGCTTGGCTGAGGCTGTGCGACAGATATTCGATGTCTTTGCGAGAGATACCATTACCACCATCTGAGCTCAGCTCTTTGATGCTGAAGAAATACTTCCGCAAAAGTTGGAGCATTAAAACATCTTTTTTGTCCAGGTGCAGTTGTGGTTTGGCGATCGCATTTTCTATTTCTGTGATCGTTATGAATCCATCGCTGGGCATGCTATCGATATCATTGAACCGGGACAACAATCTGCATACGAAATCATCTGCGATTACATTGTTGGTGATGTGTTGACCTGATTTCTTCAGGTCCTCTTTCATTTTGGTCTCACTTTCAAAACTGACGCCATAAATCTGATGCAGATAGTCGCGAAGCCATTCTTTGGAAGCTTTGTCTGCTGCTTTCTTCTGGTTACTTGATTCGTCAGCCACTTTGTTTTCCCCGCTTATCCACTGGACCTTTGATCATACTTCAGAATCCGCCAATAGTTGCATGGAAGTCCAGCTTTTATTTATTTGGCTTACGATATCTTGGGACGAGCTGACCTTACTGATGTTCCTCTGCAAATTCGCGAGGCTCGGAAATGCTTGCCTGCTCTTCGAAATAAGACCTGATTTCATCTTTGGGGTTTAGGTGGCTGAATTTTATCTGGGCATCGGGTGTGCCGGCGGAGCTCAGTTTTCTGCGCAGGTTTTCATACGCCCCAGTCTTTAGCAATGCAAGCTCAGGTGGGTCTAAACGTTGTGAATTACGCTTCGTTTTATATTCTTCGTTCAGATTGCAAAGGTGTCTCTCAAAGCTTTCCAGCACTGATTGTGCTTGTTTTTGCGCGCCCCCCTGCTCTGGCTCGAACTCCAGCAAGAGCTTGTAATGCGGCTGCGGTCGAAACTCAGGCAGCAGCGTAAAAAAGCGGCAGCTCGAGTTCGTTTCTTTAAGCGCACTCTGCATAGCCTGCGTCACCTGGAGTTCGGTCAATTTCTCGCCGGTAAACGAGGAAATGTTCCCACCTTTGTATTGAAACTCGATCAATGGGCAGTTGTGATGCATTCCAACAACCTTGATCACATCATTTATATGGTATCGGTAGAGCCCTGCTGCGGTGCTGAAAAGAATGTAGTAGTTCTGCCCAACGCTAAGCTCATCAGCCAGAAGAATGCTAGGGGTGGGGCTATCGATTTCGGATTCGGGAATGAACTCAAAGAAGTGCGAGCGAATGGCTAGAAGTTGCCGCCCATCTCCCATTGAGATACTGCCTCGCCCCTCGCTGGCACCGTAGGAGACCTCGGTTATCGGGGTATTGCCGAAGTATTCCGGGAAGTCCTTTATATAGAATGCGGCGCTTGCCTTTGTCCAACAACATACAACCTGGAGCTGCGGCCAGATTTTTTCTGGTCTGAATTGACCCTTCTCAAGCAATGAACTTAAGTAGCGTGCACGCTCCGGATCTTTGCTCAAGAATGGTTTTATCGCTTCCATCGTTTCGGACCCGAGCGGGCTTGGGGAATTGCAAGTTCCTTCTGCGATATCCTTGATTAGCGATGGAGCGAACTTGTCCAGCTTTTTGAGAAGCATGACAATGGTACTTGGGTTTAACGTATAAAAGGTCGTTAGCGGCAAAGCCAATGCGCAGCGAAGTAAGGCATAGTATTTGCTCTCGTAGTCTTTGATCAAATAAACTTGATATGGAATTGGCGAAATGTATTTCTTGACCAGCCACGGTTCGCGCAAGTAAAGTCCACCGGAGATTGCGCCATAGGGAGTGCCGTCAGCGCTGCGGCCTTCTTCTGCCGGAGAAAAAACGCTGAGAGTGACACCATTTACGATACCGGGGAAGGATTTCAGCGTGAAATATCCGGACGCTACAGAAGCCTTGCGAAATTCTTTTATATAGGATGGGGTTACCGGAATATACTTGGATTGACCCATAGTGCCGCTGGTGGTGGCATACATAAATGGGTGCTCTGCCGTCAGAATCTGTTTCTCGCCCTGCCACATCCTGTCGATGTAGGGACGGAATTTTTCGTAATCGGAAATCTGAGTGGCGTTTTGGTAATCACTTATTGAATTGACCGACGAAAACGAATGCTCCTTACCGAAAACGGTTTCGCCATTGAGTTTCATGATCTCGGCGAGTTTTCGCCACTGAGCTTGACGAGGGTTCTTGCAATCATCTTCTAGCTCGGCCATTTCTTTTCGAGCCAGGCGCTCGAAAATGCCATAAACAAGTTTTCTAACGGTCGAAGACAAGGCGTAAATCTCAGGGCGGAGATAAAATCTATTACAGCATTCAGCCTGAAGCGTCGATCATGAAACAGTCGCGCTGGAACACTGAAAGAGCCCGCATTATACTCTAGGCGCTCTTTATTGGTGCTTGCCATGTTTTTTCTTTTTCTGCTTGGCTTCATTACTTTAGCCGTAACCGTTTCGCAGCTCTATTCATTCACGCGGATGTGCCGCTATGTCGAAGATGCTCTGCGCAAACCTGAGCCGACTTATTTGCCGAAACTAGCTGTGATTTTGCCCTGTAAGGGGCTCGACCCTGGCTTTTCTGAGAACATGAGAAAGCTACTAGAGCAGGATTACAGGCTGGACGGCAAGGCTCAGTTTGAAGTGGTTTTTGCCGTAGCAACAAGCGACGATCCTGCTTACCCAGCTCTGCTCAAAGTATGCGAAGATACGCCCTCTGTTCCCAGTCGAGTTGTCGTTGCCGGCATCAATCCGCAGCGAGCGCAGAAACTGAACAACCAGCTGGAAGCGCTGAAGCAGCTGTCGCCGGACGTTGAGGCGATTGCGTTTGTTGATTCCGATGTGATCGCACGACCTGACTTCCTTCGCTATCTCGTTGGTGGGCTTGCTGAGACGGACACGGGTGCGACGACAGGCTATCGTTTCTACATCCCTTATCGCGGTGATGCGGCATCAATGATACGTTCCGTGTGGAATAGATTGTCGGCATGGGAAATGGCTAGCCCGAAATATTGCTTTGCCTGGGGCGGTGCGATGGCAATCAAGAAGGAGATCTTCGAAAAAGCAAAGGTTGCGCAACACTGGGATCGCTCAGCCGATGACGACTTGTCGCTTACAACTGCAGTGAAAGATTTGGGCTTAAAGGTCCGGTTTATTCCGCACTGCTTGGTTGCCAGCCACGGCGACGGCGATTGGGCAGAAGTTTTGGAGTGGACTAATAGACAGTTGATATTAACCAAGGTTTATTATCCGCAACTTTGGGTGCGTGCGATCGTGCGGGCTTGCATTATGGCAACCTGGTTAATCGCGGTGCTTGTAACTGCAGCCCTATCAATCGCGTCTCCGGACCCGATCTTCAAATGGTCTCTGCTCACTGGGCTTTCGGTCTTACTTGTAGAAATATTTTTCTTGATGAAAGGGCAAAAGCTCTGGCAATTGGTCTTGCCGCCTGACCGCGCGGCGGATCTTGAGGCGTCCTCTTTGCGATTCATGATGGCCCTTCCCTTGGCACATCTGGCTTTACCGTGGATGACACTGTATTCGGTTTGCACAAATCGTATTCAGTGGCGCGGTGTAACTTATGAACTGCGAAGCCCTTCTGAGATAGTCGTCATCGCATAGAGGGAGCGCGGACGGGACGTCCGCGGCCCATACTTATGGGCGGACGGGACGTCCGCGCTTCCATGAAGCGCCCTTCACTGTCAATAGCTAAATTCGTTAATT
>JAIEQI010000123.1 GCA_019747875.1 Candidatus Obscuribacterales bacterium | reverse complement strand
TCAAATGGCCAGTCTTGGCAAGACTTTAGAAAATAATTTCTCCTTTAGCACAACCTGTATTCATCGAATGCTTACCAAAAAGTCAAAAAGTCGATAGATACTATATGATGGTATAGATACTTCCTCTCTTGCCACGATGACTGTTAGGCGCCACGAACTCTTGCCGCATATAGGCCAGCTATGCGCCAAGTAATCTTGCCGAAAAAGAGAAATCCGGTTGAATTGGAATTGCGAAAGACCAAAGCAAACGGATTTGAGAATGATAATACTGGTAACTGGCGTAGAAACGGCAGAAGTTCTCGGTCTTTCAAGGTAAAGAATGTCCAAGGTTTGAGTTCAAAAATATATGTCCTGCATGTGCGCAGCTTGGAAGGCTTGTGAGGCATGGGTTCTTCGAGCGCGGCGTCATCGAAGAGGACGGACAAAATCGGCGACCAGCCCCTTTCGCCTCGCGGCAAAGTTACGTGGCGCCAACCCGGCAAAGTTGCCTGGCGGGCAACACCTTACCGGCTCAACCTTATAGGTCCAGCAGATTTGACAATGCTTACCCCACGACCCAAGTTTGACCCATTGAAGAACCAGAGCGGTTATTTTTCGAGTCTAATATGTGGTCATTGAGGGCGATGCACTGGGGATATAGCGATGTTTACAGCTTTTCAAAAATTGTCTTTTGGTCTGATGAGTAGCCAGCCGAGCAATCAGGTGCCCTGCACAGATCTTCCTGAAATTCGAAAACCAGCAGCTGCGATGCCAGCTAATGAGAGTAATCCTGCTTCCAAACAGAATGCAGCACAATACTCGTGCTTGAGCGATATCTTCGGCGAGATGGTCGATGAACAGTCCAACTGTTTGAGCAAGTGGTAATCATCGAATTCGCGTCCGAGGATCTAACAATAAGCTGCAGCCACATCCGTCATCTGGCGGCTGTTTCTAATGAAATCCGTAGAGTGGACGATGGCCGATTTCACGTAACCTTCACACCCTGATTTTAGGTTATATATACGTCCCCATTAGTCTTCAGCAGGTGTGAAGTGCTGACTTTCAATACTACCAGTCTGGATGTTTCCGTAGCCCTAAATGCAATCAAGCATTATCAAGCCGGCAATTACAAACAAGCGATTGATTCTCTGCAATTGGTTCTCGATTGTGAGCCTGAGAATTGGGATGCACGTTTGATGCTTGGAGCCTGCTTTTATAAGTCAGGGCAATATGTTTCGGCACACAGAGTTTTCCAATTCCTCTGTGACAAAACCAACAATCTTGAGATTCGAAGGAAAGCTGCCGAAGGAGTTCAGGCATGCACAGCGAAGATGGATAACCGTCATTCGATGCCTGGAGATATTCCTGCCGAGTTTGGTTGCTATGTTGAGTTCTCCGGAGTACGCCAGGCAAAAGCGATGAGCTGGCTTTAGCCAGTGCTGCCAGAGCATGGCGGCGCTCCGCATGTGCCCAAAAGCTGACAATTGGAATCTTTCAACTACGCTCAGACGAAAATCGACTTCTTGTGGTATATCAGATGCAGCGTTCTTTACGGAGCGTCCCGTATCTCGCCTGGGGAGTCAGAAAGCATGAAATATCTGCTAATTTCGCTTAGCTGTTCGAGTCTTGTCCTTTGCAGTTTGCAAATAGCCTGTGCACAGGACCGCGACTATTATTTGAAACAAGCGGAGGCCTACGCGGCAGCATCCAAGTATGAGTATGATCGCGAGCGCGCCAGGCAAGAAAATCGTTATATGGAACAGAAGCGGGAAGAAGCCAAACGCGAGGCGATAAGGCAGGAGAATGCCAGACAAGCAGCGCAATATGCGGCTCGGCAAGAAGAGATGAAACGAGAAGCAGCCCAGCAAGCAGCACGCACAGAGGCAGCTAAATATCAGCAGATGAAAGATGCCGCAGCTTATAACGCACGGATGGAAGCGTCGAAAGCAGAACAGAATGCCTATAACAATAGAATTCAGCAACAAAAAGCTGATGCCGCGGCCTACGAAAGGCGGTCAGAAGCGCAAAAATATGAGAATCGGCTGCAGCAGAACAAAGCTGATGCAAGGAACTATGAAGCCAAAACCGAGGCGCAAAAATTAGAGGCGCGCGTACAGCAAAACAAGGCTGATGCCAGGGCATATGAAGCACGCCAGGAAGCGCAAAAGTACGAAACTCGCCAGGAAACAATGAAGTACGATGCGCGCAATGCTCAAAACAAGGCTGACGCCCGCGCTTACGATACCAAAGTCGAGAATCAGAAAACACAAGCTCGTGCTGACGCTAATAAGGCTGAAGCCAGAGGCTACGAACTTCGCCAAGAGAATCAAAAGGCCGAGCAGCGCGCATATGACCTGAAAACTGAGAATCAGAAAGCAGAGGCACGCGCAAACGCCTATAAGGAAGAAACTCGCCAATATAATACTCGTGCTGAAAACGCAAAGGCCGAACAACGAGCTTATGATCAAAAGGTCGAGAATCAGAAAGCGGAAGCTCGAAACTATGCACAGCAACAAGAGCGTCAACAGCAACAACAGTATTTGCGAAGCCAAGCTCAAAGGCAGTACATTCAGAACGCTGTTAGAGCCGGAAATGGTGGAGGTGCAGGAAGGGCGACAGCAGCAGGCAATGCCGGCAATGGTGGTGCCGGTGGTGCTTATGCCGGTAACGCCGGCGCTGCTCCGGCTACGCAAACCTCAAGTGTTGCTGACTCCATCCGCGCGCAGTTCGAGCGCGCCCGCGCCGGACGGTAGAGAGCTTATAGGCTCCAATCGCTTCGGACAAAGAGCGCGGCGCGCTAAGCTATTGTAAGTCTTTGCACCCTTTAGCAAAGGGTAGCACTTGCAGTTGCTTTTTGAATTCTTCGCTGGCAAGCATGCCTGCATATAGATTTAAGAGTACGGACTCCTCTCGACTCCCGGCGCCAGTACTCAGTACTTTCTTGCTATCAATTTCCAGCCCTGCTCTATCTGCTTCTCTTCCTAAGGAATGTTTGTAGAGAAATTTGACCTTCTCCTCGGGGGAAGGAAGTGTATTGAGCTTTTCGATAAAAGCATTTGAAGTTGCTAGTTTTTGCATTTCCTGAGCAAAACTAATGGCTTCGTCTTTATGCTGCTTCAAGAACGCTTCAACTTCGCTGTCGCTAGGATATCGACCGAGAGCTCTTTTGCACATCCAGGCAAGTTGAGCTTTTCGAGCGGCTTGCTCGCTCTTGTCGATCGTTTCTGCCAATGCAGTAAATTCACCGCTCAAAACAATCAGTTCGATGACCGAGTCGTTATCACCCTTTTGTAATTTAGGTAAAAAGGCTTCTGTGCCGATGGGATCGGGCTTTCTGCCCAGAAGTTGCTGATATAGATATGCCAGCCGGTTCTTGGGACTCATTGCAGTAATGTGTTTCTTGAATTCATCGCTGCGAGAAATTCCGCGTAGCAGCGGCAGCAAGGTCAAAGGGCGTCCCGCTGAATCTTCCAGATATCGCTTTATCTCGGATTGGCTTGGGCGACGTCCAAGCATGTGTTTGTATGCCCATTGCAGCAGCTTCGTTTTGTGCTTCGTGCCTGTTCGCTCATCCCAGGTGCCCAAGACGAATGATGTGATCTCCTCATCCAAAATCTGCTTAAGTACCGGGTTCATAGTCTTTTCTTGCATTTCAGTTAGGTATGAAAGCACTTCTTCTTCTGTGGTACTGGGACTGTTTAGGCGTCCTGTCCAGAGGTTTGGACTTGCCGAGACTGCAAGATCCCGGCGAAGATTTTGAACAACGCTTGCGAGCGTCTCTTTGGCCTCCTCAGTCATGTTCAGGCTTTCCTGCCCATAGTATGCTCTCTGCATCACACGACTTCGGTAGATGTTTCCTCGGGGGTGCACCCGGTCCACTTGTTTGGTCCAGTCAAGTGCTTTGGCTTTAGCCTCATCAAAGCGCCGAAGAGAGGTCAGATAGGGGACTTCATATTCGTAGATTCGGATGCGCGAAGCGCCCCTCAGTGTGGGGTTTGTGATCTCGTCACAATACTCCCATGCCTTTCTCAGAAAGTAATCAGCGTTTTTCAAATCGTTCTTGCTCTGTGCGCGCACGAAGTGCTCCAGTAAAACATTCATACCGTCGGGTGGAAAACCGAAGAGCACATCCATCTTGGCGAGTGCTTCGCCGAACTCGCTGTTCTCGCTCATGAATTGAGCATCGTTGGCAACGATTTGCTCGAGAACCTTGGTAAGCTCTTCATTGTTAGGAGTTCTCAAGCCATTGCTCAGTGTTTTTAGCTGACTAAGAATTTTCGAGTCTTCCATGGCGTATTCTGAAGTAATTAGATGGCTTGGGTAACGATGCCCAATCAAGCGAATAACCTTTTGAATAAGGCGTAACTTGTCTTGTGTGCCGAGTGGCTTCTCCCGGGCTTCTGCAATGATCCTGCTTGCGTTGTCGATATTTTTTTGACGCTCACTTCGCGCCATTGCAGTCATCGTTTTGCTGGGCCCATATTGTTTGGAAAGAAAAACGCTGCCGCCGGCGACAGCCATTCCCGCTAATGCTAGAAATACTGCAATTATGACTATGTTGTTTCGTGAGGAGTTCGTTTTTCTTACCGACTTCTCAATGTCTGAAACGTCAAGTTCATGTGCTCGCCCACTTGCGATCAGTCTTAGAGCCTCTGCCATGGCGGTTGCTGTCTGGAATCTCTCCTCGGGACTTTTTTGAATGGCTTTTAGAATAACTAATTCAAGTTGGGGAGGCGCGCCATTCAAGCTGCTCTCATCTATTCGTGCCGGTGCTTCGGAGCTGTGTTTATGCAATAGACCGACTGGATTGTCGCAATCAAATGGTGGATGACCAGTTAAACATTGGTAGAGTATGCAACCAAGCGCATAAATATCGGAACGCGTATCTGCTTGTTGTCCTCTGCAAATCTCTGGACTCATGTAATGTACGCTGCCAATTAGGGCGCCAGTTTGAGTCAGGCGTTGAAGCTCGGCAGCATTTCCCGAGACACTTACTTTCGATAGTCCGAAGTCCAGGATTTTTACCAGTTGGCCCGACTCTCGATGGGGAGCGTTGGCCAACATAATATTTTGCGGCTTCAGGTCTCTATGGACTATCCCTGCGGTGTGTGCGGCTTCAAGACCGCTGCAAATTTCGATGCCGATTTCCGCGCATCTTTTCCATGGAAGCGGACCACCTTGAAGCTGTTGCTGCAACGTTTTTCCTTCAACCAACTCCATGGCAATGTAGGGTGATTCGTTTTTGAGTTTTCCGAAACTGTAGATTCGAACAACATGTTCATTGGTAAGCGAGGCAAGGATTCTTGCTTCTCTCTCGAATCGCTGCTGGTTCTCGGGATCGGCTTCCTCATTGATGAACTTGATGGCCGCCAAACGATTCAACTCTATCTGTTCAGCTTTGTAAACTGTGCCCAAGCCCCCCTCACCCAGCAAGCTGAGCAGCTTGAACTTGCCCTCGATGGTTGTTCCTACAATCTGGCGACTCATTTTGATCGTCTAAAAAGCTGCGAGTTTTTACCGGCCTACTTCGGATCCCGAAGCCATAGCTATTGTTCCCCTCTCCCGGAAAATGACTTGCTGCCAATGTGCCGAACTTGCATTTTGGTATTGCTTGCTCTGCGACTATTGTGGTGCGCTTAGCTTGTCTGCAAATATGCGCCATTCCCAGGTCACTGGTTTGGGTGTAAGGGTGTTGTTGTGAAACTCGCTTGATTGGATGGGACGAGCTACTTGAGCCTCACCGGGGATCTGAAGTACTGGGGTCTTGAAACCTTCGATCTTGTTGATTTTAAGCGCATCCAAAATTTTCTGTTCGGGTAAGTTGAGCTTTTGCGCAGCTTCTTGTACCGATAGGGTGCGAGCAGCGTTTGGACCTCTTTGTTGCTCTGCAAGTGCAACAAGATATTTCACATCTTCAACAGTTACTGCTTTCGATCTGATGAGCCAGCCAAATGGCGCACGCATACCTGATTGGTTAACACCGATGACTTCTAATTGTGAGTTTAGAAGCGGTCCTCCGGACATGCCTGGTCTCATATCAGCTGCTCTAAGGACAGGGAAGACCTCTTGGACTGCGACTTGTATGAGCTTGTTGCTTTCCTGGATGCTGTCGATTTTGTTTACTGCTTTCCTATCCACGGCTACTCTCAAGAAAAGGCTTCCATCAGCTTTGTCGGGACCAAAACCAAGAGCTGCGACGGGGGTTTTTCCAAGATTTTCGCTTCCATCGGCAAGTCTAAGCGGTGTTGTTTTTGCGCGCTCGGCTTCATTAAGCACCCTGTATAACACTAAGTCTCGTGCTGGTAGAGAAATCTCTGGCACGACGGCAACCCTCTGTCCAGCATATGTGCGCACATAATCATGGGTGCTTATGCCACGGTCGGTAACGTGGTTTGCGCTGACAATGCGTCCATTTGAAATAACAAAGCCACTTCCGGATCGATCACCGAGAGTGAATTTCACCAGCCCATCTTGTAGCTCGCGGTTTGTTTCGATTCGATGCTTGAGCTCGTAGCGTGGCTGTCCCGAGCGCGCACCGGCTATTCCAGCTGCGGAGAACAAAGCCGTATCGACAAGAAATGCACCCATTGTTTCAGCAACTATGGACTTGTTCCTGGCAAGGTTATGCTTACTATTCCAGGTGTCGAGCCATACTTCTTTGAGATCAGCGGATCGTCCCAGCAGGTCGCGGGCAGCTGCAGTCATCAGTCCCAGCCCCACGACTTCTGCGGTAAGGCGACCAATACCTGCTCCTGCTTGCAGTTTGGAAAGCCCGAAGCCGATACCATATGCGGTACCGGCGTGAGTGGCGGTTTTGATAGGGTTGCTTAGTCGATCTGCAGCAGAGTCGAGAATTCCGGATACTGTGCCGCGCGAAAAGAGTTCTGCTTCTCTCCTTAATTTGGCGGCGACAGTCTCACTCTCTGATTCGCTGGTCAGTAGAGAGGCATTTTCTATGGATTTATGGCTGAACGGTGGCGGAAAATGTTGGTCCATACGATCTGAGAGCCTGGTCCTGATCGCCTTTACCCATGGTGATCTTAGCCGGGTCGGAAAATTTTTCAATAGTAGGTCTACCAGAGAAATACTGTTCTAAGCCAAGTCAGAGCCAAGACGAAGCTACCTGATTGATTTTCTGTCTGGTGTTCATCCCTGTAGTTCCATTCGAAAGCTGGTCGTAATAAGATACGAACGGTGGCGTACGAGATAAGCCGTAGAGTGGTTCAAGCAAAAAGATTCAGAGATTCTCGTCTTAAAAAGGTGAAAAATCCGCTGGAAAATGTAGAAAAAGCGAAGAAAGGGGCTGCGTTTTTGGACGCGGCCCCTTTCTCGTTAGTGCTCAGGCGAATGCCAAAGCGCTGTCGTCAGTCCTTCTTCTTGTTCAAGAGGTTCATCATCTTGACCTTGTTCGCCGAACGCCGGAGATTCAGCATCTCGATGGAGAACGCGAACACGATGGCCGAGTAGATGTAACCCTTCGGGAAGTGGTTGCCCATGCCTTCGGCGACGAGAACCACACCGATCAGGAAGAGGAACGCGAGCGCCAGAATCTTCACGCCGGCGTGCTTGTTGACGAAGTCGCCGACCGGCTTGGCTGCGAACATCATGACGCCGACGGAGATGACGATTGCCGCCACCATGATCGGGATGTTGTTGACCATGCCTACGGCGGTGATCACCGAATCGAGCGAGAAAACGATGTCCAGCACTAGAATTTGGCCGATGATCGCCGCATACGATTCGCGAGTGCTCTGAGCGCCGTGCTCACCTTCATCATGCAGCTCGACCTTGGCGATGATTTCCTTGGTGGCGCTGTAGAGGAGGAAGATGCCGCCGCTGATGAGAATCAGATCGCGACCGGAGAAACCGTGTCCGAGGATTTCGAACAGTGGCTGTGTCAGACCCATCAGGTATGACAGGGTGAAGAGAAGCAGGATTCGCAGACCCATCGCCAGCGACAGCCCGATGATGCGAGCTGATTTCTGCCGTTCCACCGGCAGTTTCGCCACTTTGATTGCGATGAAGATCACGTTGTCGATGCCCAGGACGATTTCCATGACGGTAAGCATCACGAGAGCGCCGAGCAACTCGGGGGTTAGAAAGTCCATCTTAGACCTTTCCGTTGACCAGAATGTCAATTGAAAATCCAACGTCGTTGTAGTTCACGCCGCCCGCAGCAGCTGGTTATTCTTGTAGTGGAATGAGATTGGAGCTTTTGCGGAATGAGTGGCGTGTGACGTAGGATGGTGCTTCACGCTACCAGAACACGGTATCCGGATACAAAGCTTTCAACAGGCTTTCCAGTCGGGCTTTGCGGGATCTGGTAGCAGTCTTCAGCTGTTCTAAAAAATTCCGGCTTTAAGATCAGGAGCCAAAATTGACCTAGCGAGGCTTGCGCCTTTACTTTTGTTATCAAATCGAGTGTGCCCACGAGTACCGATTTGATGTCCGTTAGTTAAGCTTGCGACCTGGAATTGCCCCGAGCAAGACCCAAGAAAGTAATTGCCTGGATCGACAATTCGTTCAGGCTAACTTTGGGGATGCAAAATGGACAATTTACTAGACAAACAAGACCCTGGTGAAAGAACGGAGACGAGCGAAGGCATTTCGTTCACCGACCTGATGAAGGGTGACCAGAACGCAAAGGCTGGCGCTTGGTTCGGCGGCAACGACAAGAGCTCCGATTCCCAGGTCACAAAAAGTGGATTTCCCAGTGTGTTGCTATGGGACTCAAACAAAGAAGCTATAAAAAACACACCGTCCGAGTATGGACTAGGTGGACCAGCTCCTGATTCAAAGTTCCAGCTGAAACTTGACGACAATAGTGGCGATCGGATCAAGATAACGCCGGAAACGAAGGACCTTCTGAAGCCTCCATCTGAGACAACTGGTCCGATGGGAAAGACCTCTGAGCCGATTTCTTTTGGTGGAATTCCCGAGACTCCTGCTGAGAAAGCACAAAGAGCCCAATCTGAAGCGATTGAGCATCAACAGAAGTTTGATAGGCAGAAGCCACTAAATGTGGAATCACCACAAAAGGCTCCGAAAGTAGAGCCGGTCGTTGAGCCGATCAAAGTTGAGGCTCCGAAGCCTGTCGAGCCAAACGTCACCTTAGTTGAGAAAGCTGCCGTCGAAAAACAGGTTCCGAAAACAGCAGAAGAATTGATGGCTGGCATCAGAGCTACTTGCGAGGAGAGCAAGGTAAAATCTTTTGAGCAGATCCAGAAAACGGCCGCCGAGTTCATGGAACGCAACGGCATGAAAATCCCAGGTCCCGGCAAGGTAGTCGCGCTGGTTCTGGCTGGAGGGATTCTCCTTGGTGCCCTTCCGGCGCAAGCATCAGAGAAGGGTGAAGCAGCTCATACGAGCGGAAAAGATGGTGGAACTCTAGGAACTCTGGAAAAGGCTCAGCCGTACTTGAAAGCCGCGCTCGATATTGGTGCTTTCCTCCCTCCGACCGCTGCCGCTTGCATTGTAGCCGGCGTATGTGAATCAGTTTCTGAACCGGTTATTGACCAGTTTTCGCATAAAAATAGAGAAAACCTGAGAGCAAGCCTTGAATCTCAAAGAGATCTTGGCTGCCTTGCTTGGATGTTGGATAACGAGCACAGCCGATTCCCTCTTGATCAAAACGGCAGAATGATGGGTGTGGGTGAGATTAAAGCACACGCAATTCAGGCAGCCCAAGAAATAATGAACAATGCCAAAGCGGAGGCTCATAAAGGCATGCCCGACGGTAAGCAATCAAAAGAAGAGATCATTCTTGAAATTAAGAGGCAGGAGCTGATCAGCTATTTGCGCAATGTTGGCACGCCTAGCTCGATGTTCAAGCGCTAAGTCTGGTACCGGTTGTAGTATCATGCTCGGTGGGGGAATGTTTGGGTCCCTAACGAATCCCTTTCACCTCGCTTACAGGCACCTTAATGCCCTGTTGGATCTGCTGCACATTGTTGGCAAGTAATACTTGCATCAGCGTATCCGTAGGTGTTTTTGAATCCGCCTATAATCTTTTGTTCTGTAGTGTTCTTGAGAGGCTTTTTCTTTGGTATGCGCTTGCGCGAAGCCGTCACGTTGTCGTTGTCAGGGTCTTTATCGTTCTTGTCTGTTTTTTTCATGGATTCTCCATTGGATCTTCCCTTAGTCAATTCTTCCACGCAGCTAGCAGCTTCAATTCTCATCGGCAGTTCTTGCTTGATTTGGTGATTTAAAATGCAGAAAGCAGATAGTTTAGTGGATTTGAGAAAATGCCAGAGGTAGATCGGTATCTTGTGTAATGGTAAATTTGCACCACCCGCAATAGAGGAGCCGTTTGACATGCTAATGAAAAGAACTTCGGTCCATCTGCTGGCAAGTGTCTTGCTTGTCAGCGCAGTTATTGGTTCAAGTGTGCCCGTGACTGCAGGACCTCTTGGCGCTCCCGCAACAACTGCGCAGGTACCAGCGGATTTTCCGGTGGCTGTTTATCCGGGCTCCCGCGTTTTTTCGGTCGATAAGATGGGACCTATAACAATAGTTATGTTCACTCATAAAGATGACGCGAAAGTCTTGAGCAAGTGGTATCAAACCGAACTTCCCAAGAAGGGTTGGACATTTCAGCCTGTTGCCCCACAGGAAAAGCCTACGAAGGACATTACCCTGATCGCTCGTAACGGCAAGAACGCCGTAACTATCGGACTCTACCCAGCTTATTATCCAAATGGCGATGCGCGCTACACGCTGACACTGCAGTAGTAGCACTGTTCAAGATGGTTTAAAAAACGAAAACAGCAGAGAATGGACTTTGAGCCGTAAAGCTGGAGAAGGCGAGAGGGATTGAATTCCCTCTCGCCTTCCAGCATCGACTAAACGGTGCCTAGTTTAGGATTTCGGCAGAGCATGCAACGAGGCGTGTGCCCCATTAGCCCGTCCTGCAGGTATTGCCGAGCTTGCGGTGTGCAGAAAAGTTCCACCTCCTGCAAGTTCGGTAAGTCATCAGCAAACATGCGCACTTTGCAAACGAGCGTGTTGACGCTGGCGGCCAGGCTCACTTTCTCTTCCGTCTGCCTGTTCGGCATAAACGGTATGGTGATTTTCTTGACAGCAAGCTTGTTCGCGACTTCCAGCACCAGGCGCATAAGCCCGCAGATGGTGAACGAATTGAACTGCTTGTGAGAGCCGAGTCCAACCACCAGAATGAACTTCTGTTTGGAATCGGAAATCTCCTGGCAGTTCAGGACGGTGCTTTGCCCTGCTTTGCCGCGAAAGTTGTTTTGTGCCAAGGCTTTAGCAAGAGCACCGGATAGCTTGCGGTCAATCTTCTGCATGCCTTCGCTCATCATTGAGCCAGACATCTGGGTGAGCACCAGCAGGTCTGTTTCCAGATTATCGATGCCCGGATCTTCATGTGTACCCATGATTGGGTTCAAGGTGAACGTGATGCCACGCGGAAGGTCGATTGAGCGCAGAATCATAGGATTATGAAATTTCATTTTGATCTCCTTCATGTTGTAAGAGGAAGAGGCTGCACAAAGTGCTGCCTCGCTAGATCACTTGAGCGTAGCGACGGCGCCTAGCAGGCGCTGGTCTTGGCAGATTTGGCCGCCGCATTGAGCGCGTATTCAAGCGCCAAATTGCACATTGCATGTATTTGCATGCTGAACGCGGTGAACTCGTCGATTTCCGCTCTCAGGCAAGCATAGCCAGCTTGGGCGCTAATCTTTCGTCCGCTTGCAGCAACCTCGATTGGTGTGGACGCTTCTCCCGCTGCTGCCTGGCTGTCGCTGTTCTCTTTCTCGCCAAGCTGAAGGAGCAGCTCCTGGTAGCGAGTTGCTGCCTTCGGTTGCGTCCTGCTTGTGAATTTGTCAGCCTCCTCTTTTAAGCGGCGTGCTGCCACTGCCAGCAAGCGCACATTGTTTCGCGTGTCGATGAAGCTGGCCGATTCGCTGCGAGTTACGGCATCAAAAGCTGCTTGCGCAAAGGTGTTAGCCTGATCGAGCAAGCTCTTCACCGAGTAGGAATTTTCGATGCCGAGACTGTGTTCCCGATCCATCGATTGTATTGCTGCTGCCTGCGCCGTTAGCGCGCTTAGCATGGCATTGAGCGCCTGGAGTCGGAGCTGTTGCTCGTTTGTTTCCGATTTGACCTGCATGGGATTCTCCTTTTAGAAGGATGTGATGCACTCGTAGATCCGCTTAATTCGCCAAGGAGCGAGTAATCTTGAAAGGTTTTTGTGTCTTTTAGCTGCTCGGCGCAGAAAGCCTCTTCTTTGGTGCGGAAAACGAAATGTATCTGAACCTAGTAAATTGGCTGCTCTTGAGGCAATCAACCGTATGGATGAGTGAGCATGAAGGAAAGAATGCAAAAGCAGGATCGAGTTAGGAAAACACTTTGGACCCTTATTCGTGAATAACCCAGGCAACGCTTTGTTGACACGGGTTCAAGCCATTAGGAGAAGTCAATGATCGATATCTTTTGGCTGATTGCATCGCTGAGCGATCAATCGAAAGATGGATTTTGCACAACCCTGTTTGATTCAATCACCGTCAGTCATTCTTCAGAACGATTTCTCAACTGCGCGATCAATCAAATGGATGATCGCGCAAGCTTATGTGATATCCATGTTTCTTTGGTAAACTCATGAACAGATGCACCTGGCGGTAACGGTCGCCAATGTTTGCACGGTGTTTGCACATAATTTTTTGGATCATGCAGACACTATTGAGTAAAACGTAATGGCTGGAGTTGAACAGAGCGACCTCCTGAAGTCAGAGGACAATTCACTTGCTGCGCGCATAAAGCGCGAAGCTGATGTTCTTTTGTTAGGGGCAGCAACAGGCTACCTAGAGGCCGCTAACGACCGATTTTCGAATCACAAAATACAAACAGCGTCTGAACTTGGTATTTCGGCAGCCGTAAGTTACGGGCTCGTTCGGGCTACTCACTCAGGCGCGCCCGTGCGTTATGCGATGGCTGTCACAGGAGCGGCACTTACTTTCTCCTTCGTGAAGAACGTGCTTTTCGACATGTCTGATTCATTCTCTCAGCTTAAAGAGGTTGTGACGGACAGCTGGGAAAGTGGAAATAAATTGGATTCCAACAAGACGAAAGTCGCCAACTTGGTGGGCCCATTTCTTTTCGATACTACGCTGGCTCTTTCAGGCGGCATGGCAGGCGGACGGTTGGCAAGCAAGCATCTTTCCGAGCGGTCTCTTTTGAGTTCGATGGAAGAGAAATATGGACAGCAAATAAGGGAAAGTGTTTATACAGCGCAGTCTAGCCCCATCAATGATCGACGGTTCTACGGAAGTGCTTATGCAGTTCAAAACGACAAGCTTGCAACTGCTTTTCACGTGGTCAAGGATGATCCAACACGTCCATGGACACTTCTCCAGAGTAATGAAAAATTGCATGTTAATGTCTTGGCCGCTCATCCTTACTTCGATCTTGCTTTGTTCAAAACCACTAGTGGTGGGAAGTTGAGTCCTCTACCGCTGGCTACTCTGCCTGAGCGTAGTACCACTGTCGGTGTCATCGTGGGTAGTCCTGGTGGGCTCGGTATAAGCATGAAGCCCGCGAACTTCCGTGAAGGGGTGTTTCCTTACGGTGTGCAATACAATACGGTCAACGGACGCGAATCGGTGAATTCCATTGTTACAGCAGTTCACGGAGGGAGTGGGCGTCCTGGAATGTCGGGTGGACCTGCAATGTCAGCGACTGGTGAAGTGATTGGCACTCTCAGCACAATTTATCCGGCTGGGAAACTCTTTGGTGCAGGCACCTTATCCGTTTCTTCACAGGCACTCAGTTCCTTACTGAAACTGGTAGAGAAATCTCAAAATTCAAAAGTGAATTTCAGCACCAAGGAAGCGGCAGCAAAATTGAAACTTACTGAAACTGCGGTAATCAATAAGCTGCGTGATGCAAAACTGCCAGGCTTTTTAGTTCCCGAAAAAAATGCCCGGTGGGAGTGGCGAGTAATACTTGACTGACCACTGGTCAACTCAGGTGGGTTTGATCCGTGTGTGTGTGGTGGTGTGACTACCTTTAAGGGCCCTCTGAGTGCTGGTCTTGACAACCTGGATCAAAAAAAGGGAAGGGAGCGGCGCAAGAAATGATGCGCTTTTGTTGCTCCCTTCCCTCCAAACATATGGCGATTGCGGCTAAGAAATTGCCGGTCGCTCTTGTTATTTCTTGGAGCTTATTTGCCTTATGCGGCTGCTCCTTGCTTTTTGGAATGCTCTCCGAAACGGAGATGTATTACATCACTTCGATGGTGACCGAAAAGGTCTTGCCACCGGAAACAGGAGTGCTGCCACCGCCGCCGCCCCAATAGCCGTAGCCGTAGGAACGATGAACCTCGTGCAGCTCCAGTGCGGCGATGTCCACTTGCTTGCAAGCAAACGTGAACGTGCGCACACCGTACTGCGGGTTCTGCGGATTCTGAGTGAAAACACCGTTGTCCTGTTTGTCGAAGGCGGAGGGGCAATTCTTGATTCCCCATTCCTTCCCGGAGTACTGGTCTTCCTCGAGCGTGATTTCAATCAGCTCGCCGACCCGCACTCCCTTGATGGTCTGACCGTTGTTGCGGTCGATGACCTTGACGAGATAGGCATTCTGCTTGCTCGTGTTGTTCGAGCTTCCGTTGCTGGCGCCTGGACCCATACCGATGCCGCAGACCTGGCATTGCTGCAGGTCTTGCGCACATTTATCGCAACAGCGATACATGTTGCTCGGGGTCGTGCCGCCGCAGCGCTTGCAAAAGCCCAATCCCCAGACCAGATTCTTGCTGGTACAGGTTTGGCACTTCATAGTTTTCCTCCAATCTGGAAAGAAGAAAGTAGGAAGGGGTGATACCGCAATTGGTACCACCCCTTCGAAGTTCGATCACGTCAATTAATGCTTGTGATCGTGATCCGGGCAGTTGCAGCAGATCCGCTCGGGATACTTGCCGTCAACGTCCGTGTACTCGCCGAGAACGTCGTCCGCTGCCGTCAACTTGGCAGGACGCTTGACCTTGCGCAAAAGGCCGGCCATCGTCTCTTCATGGACGCCAGGCGGGTTCATTTGGAAGAACACCGGCTGCGGGTAATCGGGAGTGACACCAGGACGCGGTCCAGTTGTGGGCACGTCCGCAAAGCGAACATGCACCGCCACCTGCCCATGCGTCTTCACGCATTCGGCGGGAGCGCCGGAATCGAACAGCGTCTGTTGCACCATTTCGGGCGCCTCGGACGTGTCGACCGGATTCTCGCCGTATTGGAACGGACGTCCGTCGGCATCCTTGTCGAAGATGTGGATGCCTTTTGCGACCGTGGTCTCGATCACCTTGGCGCCGTCGATGTGGATCATGAGCTCCGCGTCAGCGGTGGTCATGACACGCACTGCGTAGCGTCCGTGAGGAACGCGCGCATAAACGGTCGGCGGTTCGGTGATCTCGAAACCGATCGGTGCAAGCCAGCCCTCGGGAGTGAGCGTGCTGGGCTTGAGCAGGTCCACCGTGATCATCTCACCGGGCCTGCGAGGTTTCGTGATCCTCATATTTTGCTCCTTGTTCAGGGTCTTTGAAGAACTTACTTCTCCGAAAGAGTCGTTTCTGCAAGCACCAGAGGCGATACCGGCGACTCGGGTCCTTCTTTCTCCACGGAATTCAGCGCAGCGAGCGTCAGCGAGGAGCTGTCGCGAGCGGAGCGTGTTATCGCGCGGAGAAGGCGAGGCTTGCCGAGCCGCCGGAGCGCTTAGAACTAATTACAGAAACTTCTCCTTGACGGTTTCGCCGTCTTCGGTGAAGTACTCGTAGGGCACCGGGGCGCCTTCAGGCCGGCCGAAACGGTCGGTCTTCTGCTCCATGGTGACAAGACGGACAGGTTCGCCGCAGAGGCGACGGAAGTACTTGAGCGTCTGCCGCGCTTCGGACTGAAGCAACGGACCGAAGTTGGGATCGAACTCGTGTTTCAGAGTCCAGCTCCCGTCGGTGCGACGACCGGTATCCATCAACCAGATTTGCGGCTTCGAGTGATACGCCGTGCGCAGCACGAGCTGGCGACGAGCCTTGTGCGGGTTCTGGTCGAACGCCGCACAGATTTGAATCGCCGTGCCCATTTCCTGCAACAGATTCGGCGGCACCGGGAAGACCGGCGTGCCGCTCTGCGCATTGAGCTGCTGGCTGGTTTCGGCCGTGTTGCTCCACAGCTCAACCACACCCACGAGACCTTCCAGCGTCAGCGGAACCGGATTGACGATCAGGCGCTGCCAGCCTTGCTTAGCAAGGAGCTGGTTGCACTGCGTGATCACGCGCTTGATCCAATCCAGACACTTGAGGTTGGTCTCTTCGAAAAGCTCCTCATTGAGGAACTCTTCCAGGAAGCGGTTGTCGTCGTAGGTGCGACGAACTTCCAGCATCTTGTCGCGATTGCGCTTGGTGTACTTCACCGTGCGCGTCTCGCTTGCCTCTTCGACGACGTTTTCCTCGACGTAGACCAGCGGCTTGACCTCCATCTCGGCTTCGCCCTCGTCATAGCCATACTTGCGGTCGATGTAATCGAACACGTTCAGGCCAAGCGCGTAGGGGTCGAAGTACCAGTTCGTCACCTGGCGATTGTGCATCGTCCAGTAACGAGCCAGCGAGAGCCGCATTTCGATCGGCAGAGCCATCTCCGGCTCCAGGAGCAGGTGCTTTTCCCAGTACGAGGCCCAACCTTCGTTCATGAACTTGGTTCGGCCCTGCGGCTGGAAGTAGAGACCCTGGTCACGCACGATGCTGAGCAGCATGTGCGCTTCTTCCGGCAGCTTCGGCGTGTTAGCCGGGTCTGCCAGGAAGCCGAGCAGGTCGTTGGTGGGATAGATCGGGTAACGCATCAGGCGCGCCTGAATCTCGGCGGCCTCCTGCTCGAGCTGCGCCTTAATTGACGCAGAACGCGAACCCTCGTCAGCGATACGCGCACGAAGCACGCGCAGCTGCTCCATCGCTTCCTCGCGCACTTCCTTGTCGGTGGCGGTCGGACGATGAGGCAACCAGGCGACGTGGTCTTCCAGCGCATGTGCCGAGTCAAGAATCGCTTCCACAGCCTCCCAACCCCAGTTGGGGTCGGTGATCAGGCGGTCGATCTTCTCCTTCGCGAGCGCAAAACGGTTAACCACCGATTCGGCGGCCGTGCTCTTGAACAAGTGATTGTTCGCGAAGAAGTCGACGTGACCCCACTTGGCGTGACCCATCACCAGCGCCTGCATCTCGATCGTATTGGTCGTACCGAGATAGCAAATCGACGGATTGGTGTTGAGGACAGCCTCGAAGATGTGGAAGGTGCCGGCCCGCTTTTTCTCCTGCAGAGCCTGCTTGCCGTACCGCCAGTGACGATAATGGATCGGCATCATCACATACGGGATGAGCTCGACCATCTGCTCGTCGGTGACGAGCTCGTAGTCTGTCGGATACGGATTGAGACCAACGCGGTTGCCCGCCTTGGTCATCCGTTCATCCATGAGCTCGATCGACCGTGCGGTGCGATCGTATACGCCCATGTTCTGTTCATTGGACATGATTACACCTCCGGTTAGGATTTCACGCGATCCTTGTCCAGGATCTCCTTGAAGGCCCTGGGCAGATCGGTGAGTGAGCTCACCCGCGCCATACCGACGTGGGCAGCGATAGCCGGCTTAAGACCCAGCAGCGCTCGACCGCCGAGCGACCATGCATTGCTGTTGCCGTGGGCACTGGGGACGATCTCGAGGTAGCCGCAGTAGTTGAACGGCGTCTCGATGATCTTGGTCCACCAGTTGCGGATGACTTCGTCACCGTCGAAGAGGTCACCGTCGGTGGCGTGGAACATGTAACGGTTCCAGCCGGCAGACGAGAATTCAGCATCGGCGATTTCGATCGTCATCTTGTAAGCAGGCACCGACACGGTACCGCCACCGGCTTCGATCTTGTAGAAGTTCTTCTCATCCGCGATGCGCTCTGCGTGAGCATCGTGAGCGATCATGACGATCGCCAGATTCTTGTACTTGGCGCGGAGGAAGAGGATGTTGAGCAGGAAGAACGCCTTGGCGATTGCCAGGGCATCACCCGCCATCGAGCCGGAGCGATCCAGCACGAGGAAGGCGACCGCCTTGGAGTCGGGCTCCATGCGCTCTTCGATGCGGCCGAAACGCATGTCGGACTTGTGGAAGGGGACCTGCTCGACCGACGGGATGTCGGTGCCTTTGCGGATCTCCTCCTTGACGAAGTTCTCGACGCGCTCCGCCAGCACCGCGTTGACGGTGTAGGGAACGCTCTTTGCGTCCGGGTTCTGCTGCAAGTACAGATTTGCAGCAAGCAGAGCCGCCGCCCGGAACTCGTATTCGTTGACTTCGAATTCGGCGCCGGCGTTGGCAACTGCGATGAGGAATTTCTCCTCGTCCAGAACCTCGTAGCTGGGCGCCTCGAAGATCGAATCGACCCCCGAGTCCATCGCAGCATAGTAGAGGTAGGACTCGAAGACGGCCTGACACTTGCCCGCGAAGTCTTCACAGAACTCCTCGGGGTGGCCGTTCTTCATGACGATGGCGCGCTTCAGACGAGCCTTGGCAGACTCCATCTTATTGATACGCGCCTTCGGACCTTGGTTGGTGATACCACGACGCTTGAACGTCTTGACCTCGGTCTGCGCCAACATCTTCTTGAGCATGAAGGGCAGTTCGAGACCATCGAAGAAGAGTTTCAAGAACTCTTCATACGTCATTTCGCCGTACGTGAGATCGGCCGGATCCTCACCAGGCTTGCCTGCACCGCCACCACCGCCACCCTTGCCGTCGCGTCCAGGACGCCAACGCGGCTCTTCACCTCCTGTGATGGGCACTTTGATTTTGCCCTTGTCGTCGAAGATGGGGTTGTTCTTGATGATGTCGGGAAGCTTGTCCTTGGTGGGCCGGTTGCGCTCCTTGAAGCGCTCCTGATCAGGTCCCGTGCGGTCCTTATTCGGCGGACCGGGCGGGTTGATCACAGTCCGAGCAAGCACGTGCGTGTACGTCAGCGGGGGATTGATCCCTTCGCTGCGCATGCGCACCTTGCTCTTCCGAGGAGTGTTTTCACCCCCGGAGTCTTGGAACTTGTCTTTTTCGACCATGGAAATTACCTCCTGGCTCTTTCGAGCTATTAAAAGGATTGACCTGAAAACAGCAGGCAGATAAAGGAGCAGCCACCACAGGCGGTGACTGCTCCTTGTGCCATACGTAGCACATCTGCAGGTGTAGGGGCGATGCATGGCAGCGCCCGGTCAGGGAGCAGGAAGAGAAGCAAGCTTGCGCCTGCTCCTGCAACCTGCCCCCTGCCTAACACCTCCAACTGCCTCAGGCAGCCAGAAGCGTTACTTCACCAGGACGAAGCCCTTCGTCTCCTCGGCCTCGCGCAGAAGCTCGTCCGCGCTGAAGTCGTTGAAGCCGAAGTCCTCGATCAAGCGGCGCTTGACCTCGGAGAGCTTCTTCTTGTCCTCTTCCGAGCGAGCGGAAGTGGTGGAGAAGGCACGAGCCGTCTCCTGCACCTTGCGCAGAACGTAGCGCTCGATGCAGTTCTTCAGACCGTCGTGGCAGTCGTAGGCGACCTTGCCAGACTTGGTCTGCTCGTCCATGACGGCCGAGAGGATCTCGGCACGGAACTTCGGAGCCTCGGCAGAGGTCACGCCCCAATCCGGGTCGGACTCCAGCTCGCGCATGAAGTTCTCGTCGCCGCCGACCGGGCCACGACCGTAACCGCTGATGCGGACCGACTTCTCCCGCGCGAAGGCCTGGATGTTGTCCAGGTACTTCTCGAAGGTGTCCTGGCACTCCGTCTTGAAGGACGGGACCATGGCGGACAGCCAGATCTGCTTGCGGTTCTTGCCGCGCCACGCGTCGAGCTCGTTGGCGATGAAGCCCATGAGCTTCTTCAGCTTCTCCTCGTCCTGGACGTTCGAGCGGAACCACTCGGAGGCACGGTCGCGGACCATGCGGCTCGTCACCGCCTTGCCCGAACCCACCTCAGCCGCGATCGAGTTGACGATCTTAGCGATTTCACGCGGCGACATGCCCGAGAGACCCTCGCGGGTCGAGGCCTGCTGCCGCAGCTCGAAGGACGACACCTTCGTGCCCATGCCCTTCTGACGGATGTCGCGACCGTCGTACGCGTCCAGCTTGGTAGCCAGCGGCACGCTCGGATGCGCTTCCAGCGCCGACAGAACAGCCAGGCGGCTGGTGTACTCGAACACGTCCGGATCGACGTGCACGCCACCCTCGGCGACGGTCTTGGCGAAGTCGGAACCCTTCCAGAACTTCTCGTGGACCTTCTGAACCTGACGGGCCTCGAGCGGGTAGGGGAACCAGATCCGCCAGAAGCGGTCGACGTACGGCTCGTTGACGCGCTCCTTGATGAAGCGGTCGTACTCGCCTTCGTTCGAGTGGATGACGACCAGACCGTCGAAGTGGAGCGAACCACCCAGCGGAGCCGGCACGCCGACGCGACGACCCTGGAGGGCTTCCAGGTTGACGCGCTGGGCTTCCGGCGGGTTCTTCAGACCTTCGGTCTGAATCACGAGGCCGCGGTTGCCCTTGTTGTAGGCGCCGTTGAACTCGACCAGGCGGGGGTCACCCGACTGCAGCCGGCCCATCATCGCCAGGTTCTCGGTGCCGATCCAGGTGCCGATGTCGAAGTTCAGAGGCTGAACTTCCGGCACGTCGACGATACCGCCAGAGCCTTCGTCATCCATGTCGAAGTACATGGACTCGATCGGGTACTGGGCGATGTCGATCGGCTGGCCCTTGTTGACGAACTTGCCGAGCAGCGCATCCAGAACCATGGGCTCCGGACGACCGATGTTGTTGCGGGTGCTGCGGGGCAGACCCAGACCGAAGACGATGGCCGAAACCAGGTCATCCGGGCTGAGCGAAGCCAGACCTTCCAGATCGGAGCTGACGCCGTTCTTCTGCAGAACAGCCTTCGTGTCCGAGGCGTTCCAGTTGATCAGGTCCGCGATGCCGAGCGACTGCAGGATGGCGATGGTCTCGGCCTTCTTGGCCGCCATCTTGCCACCGGAGCGCTCACGAGCGACGCGGTCGATCATGAACAGGATGTTCAGCGGGTTGTCGTGCACGCGCGAACCACCCAGGAACGGGATGGGCTCGGCGGTGCGGTAGATCTGCTTCACGCGGGTGAAGAAGTCCGACTTACCGGCGCCCGGAGGGCCGATAACGACAAGCGCCTGCTTGTCCGCCTCCGCGCCCATGACGGCGGCGCCGAGGTAGTTGTTGACGACGTTGTAGATCGGCGCTTCGATGCCGTAGAAGCTGCCGAACGCGTTGTAAGAAACGATGCCGTCCTTGCCGAACGCACGCTGGACTTCAGCCGAACGGCTGTCGTTGGTGCCGGCGCGGACGATCAGACGGTGCAGACGAGCCTTGGCGGACTCGACCATTGCGGGGTACTTCTTGATCTCGCCGAGCAGTTCAGCGAACGTGCCGTTGAAGGGCTCTTCGCGAGAGAAAAGACGATTGTCACGGTTCATGTTAGACATGGCTAAAACCTCTCTTTGGGTTGTGGGCTGCGGGATTCCGGGTTTCGATGGAATCAGGTGGTTTTCCACAGCTCATAGTCCTTGATGTACTGGAGCGCTTCTTCGAGCGAGTGCTCGGAATATCCGAGAGCACGGAACCGCTCGAGCGACTCCTTACGATGGATGAGTTCGGCTTCCTTCAGCTCGAACTCGGGACGGAGAATCTTCTCGACCTTCTTGGCGATCTCTTCGTTGAGCATCGCGGTGATGCCCTTCTCGAGTCGCGGAAGCGACTTCCAGTCGAGCTTCAAGTCTTCGGTGGCCGCTTGGTCACCAGCCTTGAAACGCTTCTGATTGTCGCGAACCAGGTCGAAGAGTTCGGCTTCCAGAGCCAGTCGCGCCTTATCCCGCGTCTCCGAACTGGTATCGCCGCACCAGCGGTCGATCAGATCGAGGAACTCGGTGTCGACGTCAACCTTGCGGCTCCGGTCGTTCGGATCCTGGAAGGAACGTGCGCCTTGCGCATAGTGTTTGCTATGCAGGCGATACTTGCTGAAGAGCTCTCCAGCCCGGCTGTCGAAGTCCGGAGCAACCACCGAGAGGAGTTCACGCCGCAGAACGCGACGATACTCTTCTTCGATGATGCCGGGCTTGTCGGTCTTGGAGGTGGCGGGCTTCAAGAACTCAATGCAGTTCTTGAGCACTTCCTTCTCCTTGTCCGTAAGGCCAGGCTTCTTCGTCAATTCCATGACCTGCGCACGCAGGAACGCGATCATGCGCAGCGAGCTGAGGAACTGCGGCTTTCGCTTCAGATAGAAGTCGATCGCCTTGGAGACGATGGAAAGCATGTCGGCCATATTCAGACCGTACAGCCCTTCGTCATCACCGGCACCGCGCCAGAGGTCGGGCACGCTCCAGTATTCCTTTTCGACCTTGGGGGTCGAGCGGGAAGCCGTGGAGAGAGTGCCTTCCCAACCGCCGCCGCCGGGCAGGTCAGCAGGAATTTCGGAAGGATTCTTCTTGATCTTGAGCAGCGCCTCGCCGTCGTACATCCGCGCACGGGTCACGATATCGACTTCGTGATCCTTTTTCATGCGCGAAATAACGGCGAGCAAAGCTGCCATCTTCAGAGCCATCGGGTCGATGTGAGGACGTTCCTTCATCTGTCCGATGAAGTCCCGGTAGGCAAGCTCCTCCTCCGTCACCGACAGGATGTACGGGACATCCATGACGTGCAGGCGGCGAGTGAACTTGTTCGGGTCCTTCTGGCCCTTGATAAACGCATCCCAGGAACCGGGGTTGGTTTGCCCGAGGAGCACCGCATCGAGCGGCAGGTAGCCGTTGGCTTCGCCGCCAGTGCACGCCGCAGGAATGCGACGATCATTGGTGGCTTCCAGCAGTACATCAAGCTCGGAAGCCTGACCCTGCGCGGGAGTCGTCACTGCGAAGATCTCCGGCATATCAACGATGCCGCGAGATCCCCTCTGCAGAGCCGAAGTCAGAGAGCTTCCCTGACCAGGCGCAGAAGGTGTCCAGGTGCTGATGCCGAACTCACGGCTGGAGAGCCGCATCGCATGGACTTGGACGTCGAAGAGGTTCGGCAGATTCTTCTCGTCCTTGCCTTGCATCAGCTGTTTCCAGCAATGCTGACAGGGACGGCCGGCAGTCGCGAGCACATCCTTGAGGACGTTCTCGATGCCGAGCTGCTTGGCGATCTCCAGCTGCTTTTCGTCAGGCAGGAGAGTCAGAAGATTGATGGGATTTTCGTGCACAGGACAGCCGGCGATCGTGTAGACAATCTGGCCTTCCAGAACGTCCTTGAACGCGTCGGCCAAGAAACTCTTGCCCGAACCAGGACCACCGCGCAGAATGAGCGCGAGGCGGAGCTGGTAACCGTTGGCTGCTGCGGCACGAAGGTGGTTGAGAATGCGGTGAACAGTCCGCTGCGAACCGCGCACATGGTCGAATGCCTTGTACGGGGTAACGCCGAACTGTTTCAGCATCTGCAGGTAAGGGCGGCGCTCCGGAAGAGCGTCGGTGACCTCACCGGAAGATTCGATAGCGTGCACCAGAAGACTTGCAGCCGTCTGAGCGATGTGCGGCTTAGTTTTGAGCCGCATCAGGAAATCACCGAAAGTGGTTTCCTCCGCCTTTGTTGGCTGAAGTCCCAGGAGCGTCCTGAGTTGGTCGATTTCCGACATGGAACTACCTCCTAGGTTGTTGCAGGAAGTTGAGGCTGTCCCCTTAATTGGAGGCAACCTGAAAACAGCGTGTGGAGCTGGAATTAGCTCCGGCCAACCTTTGCTTGTGAGCCATTCCAAACAGCAAAGTTCGTCGCAATTTTTGATTGCGATTTACTTAGTTGAATTCGGAATGGATTGCGGCAGGGCTGGCTTCTTATTGCAAAAATCAGGCGCCGGACAGCAGCCTGGTCTTGGGTATGTTGTCCATCTCTAGCGGAGCGAAGTCATTCTTGTAGTCACCACCCCTGGTGTCACTTCCGCGTGCCGTCGGCAATCTAGGTGACGGCGAAAGTCATGAAAAACGGATGAATTGGTTGCGGGAGAGCGGGGTGTAGGGAAAACTCGCGGGAGAGATGGAGAACAAAGGGACTCAAGTAAGTTACCAATTCTATATAGACCGGGCATATTTATATTTCCTCAAGCATTGATCAAGCCAAGTGCAATGCTAAAGAAATCGTTAGTTGAGTAGGTTTTTGCCATGAAGTCAAGGTGAGCTTTGGCGGAAAAACCTTAATAAGTGTGCGGAAATTACGATGCTGGGTACCCCGAAAATCTATACCCGGACTTGACTATTTATGGGGGTATTTTCCGGTTTCCATGAGGTGCTCTAAAACCCTTGTGGCAAGCCATTCTTAGCCAGAAGTTATCCGCTGTATCCAATGTAACGGTTAGCGCGGTTGTTTTATGTCACGAAATTGCCGCAAGCCCCCGTCCTCCAATGACTTTCCACTTGGCTACCGTGATGGGCTAATTTCTGTTAAAACAGTTGATGTCAAAAAATAGCTTAGTTTCTGTTTATTTTGCACTTGCTAGTGCGTTTCAAGCCTCAGCACAGTTAGGCAAGGCATTCCAACAAGGCTGCGAAAACCCCTCCGGCCAGTTGTTTTTCTGCGGCCGTTCCGGGCACGAATCCCTGGTCACCTTTCCAAGCGGCAAAGTGCGATGGGCGATCTTCCTCTCAATTTGACCCACCCAGCTGGACGAAAGGAGTTCGATTTCAAGAGATGAGTTGCTGTATTGACTAGTCGTTTGGTTTTGCTTTGAAGCGCAAGTAGGCTTCTATGAACGGATCGAGATCACCGTCAAGAACGGCTTCCACTGCGAATGTTTCGTGCTTCGTGCGCACATCCTTCACCAAGCGATCATCTAATACATAAGATCGGATTGCGTTGCCGAAGGATGCCGAGACTGATTCTCCCTTGAGTTTGGCGATCTCGGCTTCGCGTTCCTGTTGTCTGATTGCCAGGAGTTTTGATCGCAGGAGCTCCATGGCCAGTGCCTTGTTCTGTAGCTGGCTGCGTTCCTGTTGGCACTTGACAGCGATTCCGGTCGGTTTGTGCACAATGCGCACAGCTGACTCAACCTTGTTGACGTTCTGACCGCCAGCACCGCCAGAGCGCATGGTATCGATCTCGATGTCATCGTCTTTGATATCGACGATTGAATCGATGTCATCCATTATTGGACTAACTTCCAGGGCTGCAAATGAGGTTTGGCGTGAATCATTGCCTTGTTTGAAAGGCGACTTGCGCACGAGCCGGTGTACCCCCTTCTCGCAGCTCAGATAACCGTAAGCGAATGGGCCATCCACTTTGAACGTGGCGCTTTTAATACCTGCTTCTTCGCCTTGTGATTGCTCCAAAATTTGGGTCGAGTATCCTTTGCGCTCAGACCAGCGCAAATACATTCGCAAGAGCATTTCGGCCCAGTCTTGTGCGTCTGTGCCGCCGGCACCGGCATTGATGCTGACAATTGCTGATGACTGGTCGTAGTCGCCACTGAGAAGCATTTGAAATTCGAACTTGTCTAGCTCCGCTATTAGTTTCTTCAAGCCGCTATCAATCTCTGGGGCGACTGATTCATCGCCTTCCTCCTGAGCGACTTCATGGAGCACCTGTAGATCGGACTGTGCTCTGCACCAGCGATCTAGAGTCTCAAGTTGATCTTTGATTCTTGACATGCGCTGGGTAACTTGTTGCGCCTGTTTGGAATCCAACCAAAAGTCTGGAACAAGGGTTTGGTTTTCTAGTTCTTGCAGTTCCGCCTTCAGCCGATCTGGGTCAAAGATAGTCGCTGACTTTCGTCACGCGCTCCTCAGCGTTTTCGATCTCGCGCTTTAATTCGGACAACATCAGCATGGTTTCTCTCCAGGATGAACGGTCGGCTTGGCAAGACCGCCGTTTGCAAGAATCTGCATCTAATTCTACACGCGATATAATGCCACCGGCTTCACCGAAACCTTTTGCTCAGGAAGCTTTCTTTGCTTGACAGCTGATGACTATCTCGTTCTGGTTAGACAAAAACGAAGACAAGCCGAAGGAACAATATGACGTCGTCATTGTCGGTGGCGGCGTAGCTGGAGCTGCGGCCGCTTATTGGCTGGGGCGCCGAAAGCATTTGAACACATTGCTGCTTGATGCTGGCACCATTGGCGGTGGCGCTTCCGGGCGCAATGGCGGTTTTATTTTAAGAGGCATTTTTGCTTATTACAACAAAGCGGTTCGGGCGTATGGGCGCGAGACTGCCCAATGGATATTTCGATTCAACGAAGAGACACAAGCGCATTTGCTTGAATTGATAACGCGCCACGGTAACTCCTTTTCATACGTGCAAAGCGGTTCCTACCTGCTTGCATCTTCAATAGACGAGTTGCAAGAGCTGGAGGAGTCAGCCGAGCTCATGAAGGAAGACGGCTTTGACGTCGAGTACATGAAGGAGGATCCTCTCGATAGAGGCTATTATGGCGCTATTTTTAATCGCAACGATGCCGGCGTTAATCCTGTCGCCTTGGTAAAGGCGCTGGCAGGAATCAGTTCTTTTCCAGTTTATGAAAATGAGCAAGTCTACAAAATAGAAAGCACACCTGAAGGTTCGCTTTTGCATACTCAGAATCGAGTGATAGAGGCACAAACCGTTTTGTTGGCGACCAATGCCTATATGCCTTTATTGCTGCCTGAGTTCCGAAATCTGATTCAACCTGTGCGCGGCCAAATAATCGTTACCCGGCCGCTCAAAGAAGCGATTCTGGACAGGCTCTGTTATGCCAATTATGGCTACGAGTATTTCAGGCAACTTGCCGATGGTCGTTTCCTTTTGGGCGGTTGTCGTGAGCCTTTTGCTAAAGATGAGATTGGTTACGCGGACATCTTGACTCCAGATGTTCAGAATGCGTTGCACCATTATTTGAAGGACCGCTTTCCCGAAGTTGCCGGTGCCAGCATTGACTATCGCTGGTCTGGGACTATGTGTTTCACCAACGACGGTTTACCAATGTTGGGGGAAATCAAAGATAAACCGAATGTTTTCTATCTTGCTGGTTGTAATGGACACGGACTAGGTTACAGTCTTGCTTTGAGCAAGTTACTGGTTGAATATGCGTTTGACGGCGCCTCGCCTGGCATCTTCGATGCTAAACGAGCTTCGCTGGAGAAGGCTAGAGCATAAAAAGTTATCGGGTATGGAAGTCGGAGAAGATTGGTGAGTTACGCTAAAAGAGGCCGTTGGTATTCCCTTTGCATAAGTTTGTTTTGTTTTCTTTGCTTGTGCATTTTGCCTGTGTCGGCAGATGCTCAGCGTTCGGTGATTTCGCTGGACGGGAAGTGGCAAATAGGCGAAGGCGGTATGCAAGCTGTGCCGCAGCAGTTCGACCATACTGCTCCAGTGCCAGGGCTTGTGGATATGGCTGAACCGCAGTTCCAAGAAGTTGGATTTAAAAGCCCAAAACGTCAAGCCTTTTGGTACAAACGCAAGTTCAACGTAGACAATGCAATTCCTGAGCTGGCACTGATCAAGGTGCACAAAGCTATGTTCGGCAGCAAGGTATACGTAAACGGGCAGGCTCTCGGTGAACATATGCCCTCCTTTACTCCCGGATATTTCAACGCAAAGCCTGCTCTCAAGCAAGGAGAGAACGAAATTGTCATTCGGGTTGGTGCGTTCATGGATGCTGTTCCGAAGCCTATTCCTTCAGGCTGGGACTATGAAAAGTATAAATTCATTCCGGGGATCTTTGATTCAGTTGAAGTGATACTTGGTCAAACTCCATACATTGACCGCGTTCAGGTGCAGCCGGTTCTAGAGAGCAAATCGATCAATGTTTATGCGTGGATCAGCTCGCCGGCAGTGAAGAAGGTGAAACTGCACTACAAGGTTAGCGAGTCGAAAAGCGGCAAGCAGGTTGCTGAAGGAGACTTCGATGCCGATACTACAGGCGGTGGCAAGTTGCCGTCAGCGAAAGTGACGATACCGCTTCCAGAATGCCGCCTCTGGTCACCTGAGGATCCATTTCTTTACGAGCTTTCTGTTGCAAGTCCAGCCGATCAGCTAAATACGCGTTTTGGTATGCGTTCATTTCGCTTTGACCCAAAAACCGGTCGGGCTGTTCTGAATGGCCGTCCCTATTTTATGCGTGGCAGCAACATTACGCTTTATCGCTTCTTCGAAGATGCCGAGCGCGGCAGCCTTCCGTGGAATGAGGATTGGGTTCGCCGTTTGCATAAGGCGTGCAAGGATTTTAGTTGGAACTCATTGCGCTACTGCATCGGCTTCCCGCCCGAGTTCTGGTATCGTATTGCCGACGAAGAAGGAATTCTTATTCAGGACGAATTCCCGATTTGGAATATGGATGCCAAAAAGGGTGACTACGATCCCAAAGAGCTTGCCGGCGAGTATAAAGAGTGGATGGAGGAAAGGTGGAATCATCCATGTGTCGTAATTTGGGATGCCTGTAATGAGACTCGATCTCCCGAAATCGGGCAGGCGATCAAACTCGTTAGAAAACTCGATTATTCAAATCGCCCTTTTGATAACGGATGGAGCTGGCCGGCGTTAAATACGGATTCTCGAGAACTGCATCCGTATCATTTTCAAGATCCAAACTTCAAGCTTTCGCAGATTACCACCGATGATGGGAAGCTTGGCTGGGTGCCGGGATTGAGTCCTATCATCGTCAACGAATACGGTTGGCTGTGGACAAATCGAGATGGCACTCCCACTTCGCTGACTCGTGAGTTGTACCAAAATTTACTTGGTGCCAATGCTACTCCGGCTGAGCGCTTCAATCTTTATGCTCGATATACTGCTGCAGAGACTGAGTTCTGGAGAGCGCGGCGAGCTCTGGCTGCAGTGATGCATTTTTGCATACTGGGATATTCCCGTCCTGGACACGGTGATCGTCCAGAAACAGGCGCAACCAGCGACCATTTCACTAATGTGGAAAAGTTGGAATTCGAACCTTTATTCAAGAAATACGTTGGGGATTCCTTTGCTCCAGTCGGACTGATGATTGATGCTTTCGCTGATGATTACAAAGGCGGCGCTAAGCAAGAATTTCCGGTAATTCTTGTGAATGATCTCTACGAAGATTGGTCCGGACCTGTGCGGTTGCGGATCCTGAAAGATTCCAAAGTCGTTCAAGAACAAACAAACCAATGCAAAATCAACGCACTCGGGAAAGAAACTACCAAATTCAATATCGAGGTACCAAAAGAACCAGGCAAGTATCAGGTTGAAGCAGCTTTAGTAAAACCAGGCACGAAGGAAGTAATCAGTCTTAGAGACTTCAACGTCTACAAGAGCTATTAGCAGCCATGAGGCCGTGCAGTTCTCTTGAGGGCCTGATCGTTCGTGCAGTTCCACTATCTCTGTAGAAGCCGATCGCAACAGCTATCCTTCCATACCGTCTATATCAAGTTCGCGCAAGCGGATTGGGTCCACGTAAATCCGGCGCTTTGTCACGCACGCCTGAGGTTCGATCCCGGGAGCGCCGGCATCTTGCCGGCTTTTTGCGGCTATGAGATCGTTCGCTGATGCTGTGAGGCTTGTCTTTAGTTTTCGAGCAAGCGGCGCCAGTCAACTGGTACTTGCGGAACGTTCGGACCAAAATTCAAACCGGGATCTTCCCAAATCGAGTTCCCGATTGTGACTGGGACTGTATTTGAGGATTCGATTTTGCCGACTTTTACCTTGATTGGAATGCCAACTTGTCCGGCTATACCACCGAGTCCAGCGGAGAAATTTGGCACTACCACAACCAGTTGTTCGGTGGTGCCAGAAACTACGGCGCCTGGTGTTTCACCGAAGAATACTTGGTTCTCGCCAAGTTTCTTCGAGAAGTTTTTGCCAAAAACTGTTAGTTCTGCGCCTGGTGGCACGCCATTGAAGTTTGTACCTGTAAGCTCTGGAATGCCACGGATATTGATCTTCAGAGGCTTGCTCTCTAATCCATTCACAGCCACTTTGACGGTTGTTTCACCAGGAGTGAAATTTTTCGGAATCTTCAACTTTAGTTCGGTGGAGGTCGCAGCTGACACCGATACGGTTTTGCTGCCAATGGTTACGATATCTTTGGCTGGGCTTGTATCAAAGTTACTGCCCTTCAAAGTGAGATCACCGCCAACAACTACTTCATCAGGATTGACAGATGTGAGTTTTACTTTTATTGGTGTTGTCAGTTTCCATTCGAGTGTCGCGCCCGTGCCGCCTTGCGCCTGGATAAGCATCTGGTTTGTGCCGTTGGGCACTTGACCTGTCATGTCCATTATTACACTGGTCTTGCCTTGCAGCGTGCGCTCGTTATAGAGCATTTTGCCACCCATCATTATTCGCAACCAGTTGAAATTCGAACCGCCGCCGCCAAGTGGCGAGAATTTAGCTGTGAATGTAATTGGATCTTTCGGGTCATCAGGCTGCCAGTTGAAGAGAGTTGTAAATTGCTCTTCAGACTTTCCACCAGTAAGTCTGTATGTGGCAGATGCAACGGTAATATCTTTGGTGGCTTCGGCGGTGGCAGGTGCTTTCTTCTTCTTTTTCTTGGCACTTACCACGTCGCCTGCGTCTTTTCCAATGGTTGTTCCAGGTGGTGGGGGCGGAATCAAGCCTTTTGATTTTGGTCTAACCTCTTGACCTGCCCTAGCTGGATCGTTGTTGGACGCTTGCGTGTCCGATGTTTTGACAACGTCACTGGGAGTTTGAGGTAAAGTCCGTTGAGGCTGCGCCTGTCTTTGAGGGTTGCGCTCATCTCCGCCCAATTTGACCGGCTTTGCTGCTCCCGCCGATGTTTCGCGATCGGATTGAGCCAATGCTGGCGAACTGATGGCCAGAACGAGAGAAACGGCAGTAAGAAGACCCTTTTTCATTCTAAGAACTCTCCCCGCGAACTTCCAGAAGTAGACAAAAAGCCCGAGACTAGTAACCAATTAATTATAGAGGGTCAGAGGGGAAAATAATTGCCTAAGAGGAAGCCTGAGCTGCCATTTGTTCCAAAAATTGCTTGACCTCGCCAGCGCTTGGTAACGCCGGAATCGCTCCCGGCTTGGTGCAAGCCAGTGCCCCAATCGCATTTGCGCGCCTAACAATTTCACTTATTTTCTCGATACTCAAGTTTTTCAAGGCGTTTCGTTTATCAGTCGTTCCCTTTAGCTCGGCTAAGAGGCCGGTGAGTATGCCCGATACAAATCCATCACCAGCACCGGTTGCTTCCACGAAATTCACTTTGAAACCGCCAACGGTTTTGCTTCCTTGTTGGCATGCAAAGAAGGCACCATCAGAGTCCAAGGTAATTATGAGCAATGGAATCTCTTGTTCTTGGCGTAACTTTTCAGCTGCTTCAAAGTCGCGCGAACCTGTGAGGAACTCGAGCTCGTCAAAATTTATCTTCACTAGATCTGCTGATTTAAGTGTCGATAGGATTGTGTTGCGGCAGCGCTCCGGCGTAGGCCATAAGCCTATGCGGACGTTGGGATCGTAGGATAGAAGCAGGTTGTGCTTCGTGGCCAATTCAATTGCTGTTTGGGTGGCGAGTTTGGCTGGGTCTGCAATAGCGCTGATTGAACCGAAGTGCAGAATGCTTGCATTGGCGAATTGTTTTTCCGAAAGGTCGTCAGGGGTAAGTCTCGAGTCTGCTACGGAGACCTTCGAAAACTCAGCTAGCTTGCGGTCGCCGTTGGACATGGTTACAACATAGGCCATACGTGTTTGGGCTTCTGCATCGACGATTGTGCCGCTAGTGTCGATACCTTCTTGTTCAAGAATCTTCTTGAGCCATTGTCCGAACTCGTCAGTTGAAACGCGACCCAAAAACGCTGCGCTGACACCTTGTCTAGCCAGACCGACTGCCACATTTGCCGGGGCTCCACCAGGGGCTTTGGTGAACGATCTTGCATCATTCAGTTCACTTCCAAGTTCGGTGCAAACCCAGTCCACAAGGATTTCGCCCAGGCACAAAACGTCAGACATCTACAAATCTCCACGGCTTTCTAGCGAGCCTAATCTCGCTTGCCTAAAATTATATCCGTTTGTTGCCTTCTAAATATTTCATTGCAAAATTCCGTGTGGCAAAGCATGTTTAATTTCGAGGGGATTTTCCCCCCTGAGATTGATGAAATCGTCATCAGCCTTAGAAAACTTCTCTTGTCCTCTTTGTAACCCTGCGTATAATGAGGCGGAGGATTTGGGGTTATGGCGTGAAAAACGTCTCTAAATTGCTAGCTATAGTGCTTGTTTTGTCTCTGGGCGGAGTCGCTGTCGAGGCGAAGAAGAAAGTCGCCTCGAATTATTTGCCGCACCCAAAGCTTGATGGTGTTGGCACATTTTCCTCTAAAGCTGTCGACCCGAGCATGGCGTTTGTGATGTGGCAGGTGAGCCACCACCCGGAACTGATGCACGTCGAATACTTGAAACATTATCTTGGAAAGCCGGAGATCATGCAGGTCGGTGAGAAAGCCTACGCTTGTTTCTGGTATGACCACGTCAGACAAGCTCGCTGCGAATTGCACCAGGAAGAGGACAAGACAGGACAGCATTTTCAGTCGCGAATGATCTTTCATTTCCCCGGCAATCAACTCAGCATTGATGAGTTTAACGATGTCTACGGCGGTGGATACAAGCGCTTCTTTGATTACAACGGTCACCCGAATGAGCTTTATTCATTCGCCCCCAATACGTCATTGGCAGTGACATCACCACTGAATTGCTTTGCCGTCAAGAAAGCTACCGTAACGTATCTTGGTCCTGTCCTTGCTCATCCGGCAGAAGAACACTTCCAGCATGCAAAGGCTCACTACAGGGCAAAAGTGCAAGCGCATCACGACAATGGCAATTGGTCCGAAATGCTTTTACATGCTCAAGAACGAGTCCATGATCATCCTAACGATCCAGAGGCTCATGCCCTTTTAGCGAAAGCACTGATGAAAACTGGCAGTGTCCATGAATCGATTGGGGAATATAAGTATGCGCTGACATTGAATCAGCAGCTGCACGATCCTAATGTGAATGCTCTTTGCATAGCAGGTCTGCAGGATCTTCATGTGGTGCCCAAGGATTACAAAGAAAATCAGGCGCCTGATAAGAACGAAATGATCGCAGCGAAAAGTCGCTTGCACTTCCATCACAGTGGGCAAAGGCTGCGAGTCGCCGGAGAAGAAGATCCAGCGCAACAGGCGCCCCAAGCTGCGGTGCAAGTGGCAGGGAAAAACTCAACAGCATCGCAAAAGCAAGTGTATTAGCTCGTTCAGAATTGTCCCCTTTTTCTGAAGTGGCTGCCCTGCGGAGCTATATTTGCTTGGAACGTGGAAGGTTATTCATAGCAAGTCAACCCGGAGTAATAGCCGATGAGTTGCGTGGCGTTAGCCCGGCGAAGCTGCAGAGCGTTTGGAACTAATGGACCTTATCGGATCGACAATTGAAGGCAAGTACAAGATCCTGTCGGTGCTGGGATCTGGCGGCTCCGGGACAGTGTACAAGGCTGAGCAAGAAGATCTTTCTAGATTCGTTGCCATAAAAGTCTTGCACAAAAATAGCGACAGATCGGATGATCGCTTGAAGCTTGTCAGGGAAGCTAAGAATCTTTCTGCTGGTGGACAGGAATCGAGCATCATAAAAGTCTTTGCTGTAGGCCTGCTCGATGATGACAGTCCTTATTTGGTGATGGAGTTTGTTGAAGGGCAGACATTGGATGTTCTAATTCAACAGAAAGGACCATTGCCTGTGACCTTCGTAACTCGTCTAGGGGTGCAAATTGCCCAAGCTTTGGCGGTAGCTCATGCAAGCAAAATCATTCACCGAGATTTGAAACCCGCAAACATTTTGATTGAAGACCGAGCCGGTGAGCCGTTTGTGAAAGTTCTAGATTTCGGATTGGCAAAGAATCTTTCACAAAGTTCCAGTCTTGCTCAGCGAAATACGGCAACTGGTGCCATAGTCGGTTCGATTGCATATATGGCTCCAGAAGTTTGTGCTGGGCAGCAAGCAAGCGAACGATCCGACATTTATGCACTAGGTTGCATTCTCTATGAGTGTCTTGCCGGTCAGGCAGCTTTTGTTTCCGACAATATTTTGGCGCTCCTGAACATGCATCGAGATGCGCTTCCCAAGCCTTTGCGCGACACACGCAACAATGTGCCGGAACAATTGGAATTGATCGTATTCAAGTGCCTGCAAAAGGATCCTAAGCATCGATTCTCATCTGCCGACGAAGTGATTGATTCTCTTAATGCGTTAGCATCGGGAAGTCCACTCGATATGACGCTTGCCGGTGTCGTGCTGCGTGATGACCGTTCAATTCGGCAGCAACGACGAAGCAAGCTTTTCTTTCCACTGTTCGCGGCGTTGCTAGTTCTAATTGGTATTGCAGGTGTGGGACTCATTGTTACAAGAGAGAAGATCGGGAAAGTCCAAAATCGCTCTGGTGCGTCAGCTAGCCTGCAAGATGTGGTACCGAAGAAACGTTTGCTTGGGATCAATTCAGCGTCAATAGAGTCGCGCACCAGTAAACTAATCGAACACTATGAAGGCATTGCGGACGCAGGCTCAAACAGCTTGGAAGAAGAGCGGAGCCAGGCTGTGGTGAGCGAAGCTGATGGAATAATCAAGGACACGAAGAAGCCCGAAATCCTCTATCTGGCATGGTACTTAAAAGGACGAACCTACAATAAACTCGGGGAGGACAGGAAATCGCTCGAGTCGTATCAACAAGCCACCAAATGTGCTATTCAAGCGGCTGGAGGGCGAGAGCCTTTCCAGGTTGTCTATGCCTATTCCGGAATAATTCATCAGGCGGAGGCTTTGGGAGAATACAGAATCGCAGAAAGTGCGGGATTGAGAGCGATTCACTTGCTCGAGGAAAGATCAGCCGGTAAAGAAATACCGCTGATTGATGTACCGCTGAAAGATGATAACAACAGGCTCTTAAACTTCTTCGGGTTGGCTATAGAGCGCGAGTTTTATTTTCGGGTCGCTCGTTCTCAGTTGGCATTAGGTAAGTTGAAGGAGGCTCGCATGCACGCTGAGAAAGCCCTTCTTCGCTCGGAGGAATTGGGGCGCGGAACGGTTTATGTGCGTACCGTTTTGGCTGACATTCTTTCAGGTTTGAAAGAAACGAAGCAAGCAAGAAAACAAGCTGAAACCTGCGAAAGTCTTCTGGTAGTCGAGCGTCAAAAAGCCGATAGAGGTCAGTTGAGCATACCGTCGGTCAGCGCAATCTTCACAGGTACTGAGAACAGAGATCCGAAGGTGATTTTGGAACAGCATAGAATGTTGGCGAATTATTACTTGAAGTATGGCTATAAAAGCGACGCAGTGAGGGTGTTTAAGATCGCCATCGATTTTGCCAAGGAATTCAACCTCTCTCCTGCAGATATTGAGCACATGCAGAAGAATGTGCTCAACCTTGAATCGCAGCTTGTTGATTGAACGCTTATGTTATACTCGCTGCAATGGACGGTGGTGGTTGGTCCGCTTAGAAAGTTGAGATTTCGTGCCAGCAAATTCAGAACAAACCAAGTCCCTGAATGTGGACAGAGAAGCTATACGCAAAGCTTTCGAAAAGCAGCAGAAGTCGGGCGATGCAGCAGACCGTGAGTCTCTGGACCGTCTTCTTATAGATCATGCTCTAATGGCAATGCAGTTCACCTATTCGCCATACTCAGAGTTTCCCGTTGGCAGTGCGGTACTTAGCAAGAGTGGAGAAGTATTCTTAGGCTGCAATGTCGAAAATGCTTCATATGGATGCACAATCTGCGCAGAGAGAACTGCTTTGGTTAAAGCCGTATCCGAGGGTGTCAAAGAGTTTGATACGGTTGCGGTCGTGTGCGAACGGACCAAGGATGCCTGGCCGTGTGGTGCCTGCCGTCAATTTATTGCGGAGTTCGGCGCTAGCATTCGGGTAGTTGTTGAGGGCTCAGATGGAACGGTTCATGTGAATAGCATTTCCGAACTGCTGCCCCATATGTTCGGCCCGGGTGCCCTCGGTAAGTAATCAGATTTAATCTTTGCTTTGACCCTAAGATCCCGCAGCGAATCGTCAAAACCCAACAAGTCTATAGCTTTGTGCGTGTCGTCTTTAGTTGAAAAGTTCTTGACATTGCCCTCGGCTATGTTTCAATAGGGGGGCTAGACTTTAGCAGGGAAGGTCAGGCAGTAAACCCTCAGAAAATTACTACGATAGGAAAACACTGGCGATGGTTACGACTTCATTTAACAGAGCCGATGCACCAACAGATGTAAAAGGCGAAGGTTCGAAAGAACAAGGTGTGCTTGCACAAGCTTTGTCCGGAAAAGCCATGATAGACGAAGTACAGGCAAGTACGCTTGGGTCGTTTGCCCAGGGCGGCTCTGAGAGCCTACAGAAGGGGCTCGATGCTAGCGCTAAAGATATGAATGCAAATCTTGAGAAGGAAGGTAAGCTACCTGAGCGGTCTTCTGATTTGGACAATGCAACTTCAAGCGATAAAAATGCAAATATCCAAGCAATGATGGCCAATGAAAAAGCTAGCAGTGACATGGGTGACATGGCAGACGTAGCCATGGACAACGCTCTTCAGAATGTTGAAAAGAAAGAAGAGTAAATAGTCAATCTGATCAAGAATCTTTGAAGCGTCATATTTTGTGGCATCGTTAAAAGCCGGCATCTTGTCGGCTTCGATCTTCCGAAAGCGATTGGCTCGATTCGCCGTCTTGCCAGCTTTGCCAGCTAAGACCCGCTCAATCTGATCGCGATCAGTCTTTCAGGCGATCTTCGGCCTTAATATCGGGCACAGCTCAGAAAATGTCGGACCGGATAATATCTGAAATACGCTTGGCCGCTAGTTCGTGACCTGCGTCCGAGAAGTGATATTTCAGGAAAAGAGTCTTTGGATCTTTGCTTTGTAGATAGTCTGGTGATAAATCCAGGTAAGAGAAGCCTGAGGAATTGGCTTGCTTTTTCAGGGCAGTGATTTGCTCTTCGTAGACCTTGTCTTTGACAATGTTGGGGAAGCAAACAAGCATAAGCTTTGCATTCATGCCCTTGCAGTCAGCGTTCACACGTTCAAATATTTGCTGGCTGATCCTCCAAGGATCCGTGTGTGTGTACACTGCTTGGACATTCCAATTCTTCTTTCCGCCTGGTAGCAGCTTGAGAATGGATCCTCGAAGCTTTGAATAAAGCATTTCATTCAGGCTTAGCGTTAAATTTGTATGGGTGAGGATTCCGTAAATGCGGCTATTTCGACGCAGAAAATCGGTTGTCGGATTCGGCGCGAAGCTATCCTTGTTTGCTTCCATAATAGTGTTGTCTTGTGTTAGCTTCCCGTCTTTACCCATGTAGAAGTATGGCCGGGGTTCAGCTTTAAGCGTGTTCGGATCTCGCAGATTCTCGATGTAGTCACCTCTGTTGTACATGAGAATGACGAGATCGGGCTCGAATTGCTTCACTTGCTTTTCGAGCTGAAGCATTTCCTGTCCATTGGAATAACTGGAGCAACCGAAGTTGATTACCTCCACCGATTTGCTGTTTCTGCCATCTGGCTTTCTCTGGTTCAGGATGCTTTCGAGGACGGATCCGTAAGTCTTATTTAGAGCTACCTGCATGCCCTCTGTTGCGGAATCTCCGAGTAAAGCTATGCGATATACCCCAGAAGGCTTTTTGATCGCATGCTCGCGGTCTCGGAGTCCCTGGGAACTGAGATTCTCATCCGAGTAGCCTTCCAATCTCCACACGACTTTCTTTCCTGCAATGTGGCGTACTCCGAGTTCGGAATCAGGTTCCAGAAACTCTTCATTGCCTACGCCTGCAAAATTGCAGAAGGACTCAAGGGCAAGAATTCCAACGCTTAGGGCGAGCAAGAACTCGATTGCTGCAAACCAGCGGAAAGGTTTCCTGCCCTTGCCGGTTGTCTGCGCTTGCGGCAGTGTTTGTGCTTTCTTTTCGATTGTGCTTGCTATCGTCATAGAATTCTCGGTGGTCTTTATCAGTGGAGTGCCGTTGTTAGAATTGGAAGTAGATGAAAGCAGCTACTTCTTCAGGTGCAAATCCCATTATCATCAGTCCGATGCTCACATAAGCGGCTAGCCTTGTAGGAAGTGAGCCGTTCCAATAAGTGATAGCCGGCAAAAGAACGGGAAGTTTCCTTTTCTCAGCCAACTCAGCCAGCTTTTGCGAAGCTAAGAACGCCCCATAAACTGATAGGGAGAAAGGAAGCGTTGAGGTTAAGAAGGCATGGACCACGCCTTCTGATGGAGCCAGGGTGAACATGCGGCTGGCGACATGTAATGCTTGCGGCACGTCACTGGCTCTAAACAAAATGCAGGCGAAGATCAAAAACGTGAAAGTGAATGCGACTCCCGAGCAATGCCACAAAGCGTGGCTTCGCAAGCGGCTCAAGGCTGGAGTGCGGTTGACGAAATCAGTCCAGTCTTTAGTAACTACCAGACCGGCTCCGTGGAACATTCCCCAGATCACATAGTGCCAGTCAGCGCCATGCCAAAGTCCACCAAGAGCCATGGTGATGAAAAGATTTCGCTTGAGTTTGAAGTTGGAAACACGCGAACCGCCCATTGGAATGAAGAGATAATCGCGCAACCAGGTAGAAAGTGAAATATGCCAACGTCTCCAGAACTCCGTCAGGCTGGCAGCCAGGAACGGCCAGTTGAAGTTTTCCGGAAGTCTGTAGCCCAACAACAGCGCAGAGCCTCTGCCGATGTCTGTATAGCCGGAGAAATCAACGTAAATTTGGATGGTGAATCCAACGGCTGCGATCCAGGCATCCACTGTGCCCATCTGGGCTGGAGCATTGAAGCCCACTGCGACAACGTGGCCGAGGTTGTCTCCGAGCACCATCTTCTTGAACAAGCCGATCAAGATGAGACCCATGCCCTCGCGAAAGTCGGCAGGATTGAATTTGTGATCTGACTTTAGCTGCTCATCGAAATCCTGAAAACGTTTAATCGGTCCGGCAATTTGAGATGGGAAAAATGCAGCGAAAAGGGCAAACCAAAAGAAGTTCGTCATTGGCTTGCTGCCGCGATAGACATCAACAAGGTAGTGGATGAATTCGAAAGTAAAGAAAGAAATACCAAGTGGCAATAGGATGTTGAGGACCGGACTGTTCGCTGCAAGACCGGTGTTCCAGCCAATGAAATCAGTGGCAAGATGCAGCGTGTTCCATACAGACTTTAATAGTAAATCTGCGTATTTGAAAAAGCAAAGACTTCCCAAATTGAAGATCAGTGCGGCAAGCAAGATCTGCTTCTTCTGCTGCGCCCAGCGATCCAGTGCAATTCCAAAGTAAAAGTTGACCAGCGTCAATGCCAGGATCAGAAGTCCATAGGTCGGCATCCAATGCATGTAGAAGACGTAGCTGGCTATTAGCAGCAGGATGCGTCTTCCAAGTGGCGGCAGAGCCCAGTGCAGCGCGACCACAAGTGGTAGGAAAATCAGATAGGTGAAACTATTGAACAGCACTTCTTTATTCCTGATTCCGGGGAAGGCTGGCGATAATAACACGCTTGGCGACCTCGTACCTTTGCATCCTTACATCTTGGGGGTAGACCCCATGGGTGCTGGCGTTGCGGCGTTACATTGCAGCGAGCTAACAAAGATCGGGATGGCAAGTGCTCGTGTGAGCTTGCGTACTTGTTGTCCTGGATCCCCCTTGAGAACCGCCGGGATGCGGCTTTCATAAGTTCACGGAACTAAAAACTGTCTCAGTTTGGCAGGGCTGATCGAGGCCTTATCGAACTAAGTGTGGCCCTGAATATAGTGTTTGCAGTGCTTCAGAGGCTCCTCGCAATGGACGTTTACATTTGAGATCTGATCTCTAGGTTTCTAGGATGTCGAAGTCAATTCGATCTCTTTCTCAACTCATTTAGAAAACACCAAGCAGCAACAGCGTATTCAGTAACCATTCACGACCACTATCTTGTGGGCGGGAATACTTGCTGTTTGGTTTTTTCGAGAGTGGAAGGAGGTGAGCATTGACTAGAACAGAGAAAACAACAATGCAAACGTTCTTTCGCAAAGCGTATTGGATCCTGCTTTCGGCAGGTATCGCACTGACGCTGTTTCTCGGCACCGCAATCTGGGGCGCTCTAATGAGCGGCGCTGCGCTTCTGTGCAGCTTCGCATGGCCGCGTCAATCCGACGATGCGTTGCAGAAGGTCTGCCTGGCGGCTGCTGTATTGTGCTTCATCGGCGCAGTGTTCGGCGGCTTCGCATACAGCGGCCTACTTTGGGCTGGGGTAGCCCTGTTTGGCTTCCTCACCCTCACCGTGAAGATGCAGTAAATCTCGCGGCGACTAACGGAGAATAATAATGCAAGGCAAGAATCGTTTCGTCTTCGTCAATCTCGACGGAGAGTGGGACAGCAAGGGTGTGATCGCGCATGTCGGTCAGATCCTGATCATCTGCCGCGACCTGAAGCGGGACGACAAGCCCGGACTGCAAGAGCTGCGCCTTCCCTGGCACTGCTTCAAGCAGATCAAAGGCTCGTTGCAAACCGCCTATCTGCCGGGTCAGCCGAAGGGCACCGAAGCGCTCTATGCCTTCGAAGCCAACTGTTCGGCCGGCGGACTCCTGATCGCACGTTTCGGCGAACTCAGCCCGATTCCGTGCGACTACGTGGAGCGCAGCATGGGCGTCACGATTTATCCGTGACCTCGGGCTAGCTTTTTAGTTCAATCCTGAGCCGCTCAATCGGCTCATCACCTGAGAGGGTATAAACATGAGCGACGGACTGAAGAATCGCGGCCGCGCACTCGAGGAAGAGTGGGCCCGCAAGCAGAACGCCGAGGCAATCGAGAAGATGAAGAAGGGCGCTGGCGACAAGCCGGGCTCTTCCAAGCCGAAGGCCGCCGGCAACTGCAAGTGCAACAAGGAGTGTGCTTGCAGTTCGAAGGAGAAGGGTTGCGGTTGCAACTGCTGATCACTTCGCTGTGATTCGGATACTGCGCCGAGTTTAGAGCGCGGGTCTGAACCTTGAGACTTGAGGAGAGGTTGAGCATAGCTCGACTTCTCCTCGGTTTCTTCCCGGGTTTTCTTTTGGATCGATGTGCGATTGATTGTAGTACGAGTAGTGTCGTATCCCTGTCGGCTTTGAAATCATCGCTTACGGACCAACTCAGAATCAATTCGAAAAGCTACTTTCCTTTCACTTTTTGAAATTCGACGCGGAACTTTTTTCGGATTTGACTGAATCGGGAAGCGGTGAAAACCTGGTTTTTTCTAAGCGTGGGTTTTTGCGGTTTGAGAAACAGGCACCATATTTAGTGCGTTGTCCCTGCCGTAGAAAACAATCATATCCTTCAGCTTGCCTGCTAGTTCCTCAGTTAGCGCATCCGACTTAAATCGCCAGGTCCAGTTCCCTTCGGTGCTTGCGGGTAGATTCATTCTGGATTTGGACCCTAAGCCGAGAATGTCTTGCAATGGCACAATGGCGATATCGCAAACAGATGCATATGCCGCCTCAATGAAATCCCAGTGGATTTCTTTACCGTTGCTTTTGAAGTATCGCATGCAGCGGTGTCTTTCAATCTCAATCTGTGAAGCGTCGCGGGTAGATCCAGCGCCGGCTTTACTATTGAACCAGCCATTGGCAGTGTCATTGTCGTGGGTGCCTGTATAAACGACTGCGTTTTTGACATGATTATGAGGGAGGTCAATATTGCATGCATCAGTTCCAAATGCCATTTGAAGCACTCTCATGCCTGGGAAAAAGAAGTCATCTCGCAAAGCTTCTACGTCTGGGGTTATAACTCCAAGATCCTCAACAATGATTGGAAGATCTCCGAGTTCGTCATTCAAGGTTTTGAAGAAATCGCGCCCAGGCACTTCTACCCAGCGTCCGCGCTGAGCTGTTTTGTCCCCGCCGGGAATTTCCCAACAAGCAGCGAAGCCACGAAAGTGATCGATTCGCACGATATCTACGAGTTCGAGCATAGCTCTGAATCGATCAATCCACCATTTGTAATTGTCTTTCTTCATTGCGTCCCAGTCATAGAGCGGATTGCCCCATAATTGACCAGTCGCGCTGAAGTAATCTGGTGGAACGCCGGCAATTACAGTCGGTTTCCCTTCGCTGTCTAATTTGAAAATCTCTGGGTGTTCCCACACGTCCGCCGAGTCATATGCGACAAAGATTGGAGTATCACCAATCGTTCTGATCTTCTTGCTGTGGCAATAATCACGCAATGCTGCCCATTGCTTGAAGAAAAGATACTGGTAAAACTTCTCGGCTTCGATTGGGTCCTGCAAGCGCTCTTCTATCTGAGACAAAGCGGTTTTGTCACGCTTGGAGAGTTCCTTTGGCCAAACGTCCCATGAAGCACCATTGTGTTCTTCTTTGATTACGCGAAATAGAGCATAGTTATCGAGCCATGATGAATGCTTGTTGCAAAATCCCAGGAAGTCTGCACGCAGGCTCGTATCGGTGGTCGATTTGAAATTGTCGAACGCAATGCCTAGCAACTTCTTTTTGTATTCGATTGCTTTGCCGAAGTTGACTTTCTCTGTTGTGAAGCGTGGAATCGGTTGCAAATCTGCTTCCGTGAGCAGACCCTGCTCAACTAGCTTATCCGGACTGATCAATAGTGGATTGCCAGCGAAAGCGGAGAAGCACTGATACGGGGAGTCACCAAAACCTGTCGGTGCCAGTGGCAGGAGCTGCCATAAATGTTGTCCAGAATCTGCAAGAAAGTCAGCAAATCGATAGGCATCTTCGCCAAGATCCCCTATTCCGTAAGGACCTGGCAATGAGGTCGGATGTAAGAGCACGCCGCTGCAGCGAGGAAATTTCACTGTACAACTCCATTTAGATTGAGTGATTTGGAGAATATACCATCTTGGTAGCCGCTCCAATCCATAGCTTGACGCGTCAAGCCAGATCAATTGTCCGAGAAGTGGTTTCTCCTCATGGCATCAGGCTATAATCTGACACGAAATTGCTTACGCGCTACTGCTGCAATGTAGCAGCTGTCCTTTTATTTCATAGTCTTGATGAATGTTTTCGGGTCGAACTTCGGATTGTTCATTTTGATTTCAGAAGAGCTTATTGGAACAATAGGCATTAGCCGTGTTGTTGTTGCTTGTTCAATGCGGAAGCTCATTGGCATCTTTAGCTGCTCTGTGATCGCTGCTGGCAGCTGGTTCCTCAGCCCGACATTTGTTCCTTTTATGTCTGCGATTATTCCTCTGGCTTCACTGGATAGAAGGTTTGGTTCATTCCACGGTTGAAATCCCGGTTCTCTGATTGAATTTTGAAAAGTAACAGGTTTTGCAAAGTGTGGTATGAGTCGAGCCGCAGTTGCGGATCCGGCAAGTCCGCCTGCCGCCATTAGCGGATAATCAAAGAAGGCGGAGCCGAGGCGGTTTGCAACAATTGATTGGTTTGCTTCGAATTTGCTTGGATCATTCCAGGTATCGTGCATTGCCATCGCCGTCGGGGCCACACGGCTGGCTACATCTCCAACGGCAACGCCTATTAGTCCATAAGTCGCAAACTTAGCGGCTACGCCCCATCGTCCACCGGCTTGATGCATAGCCGTCAGGGCACCACCAATGATGGCGGCGGTGCCAAACTCCAAAGCGGTCGCAGCCTTGTTGTCCCAAGCATCTTGTGCTCGGTTCATGAAGCCTTGTCTTATTCCACTGCTCAGGAGATCTGCCTCCATTCGCAGTTTATCCGCTGTCGAATATTGCTGAGCTTGCTCTGTCAATAAGTGGGAGCTGTCTTCTGGTTTGGCAATAAAATCTGGCATGTGATAGTTCCTCGCTTTACACGGTCGTGCAGCGATCTACCATCGATACCTGTCTGCAATTTATATGAACAATGCTGCTGCGGCAATGGTGATCCTCCCCTGTCAGTTAAAAGCTTGCTGCATCCCGATTCCATGTTCTCGCAGCTTGGCCTATAGCAATTGCTCAGCATATGTTTGAGCTTTTGCTTTTTGGGGCACAATAACTATACAATACAGT
>JAIEQI010000140.1 GCA_019747875.1 Candidatus Obscuribacterales bacterium | reverse complement strand
GATGTCCGAATTCAATATTGAAACGAACGCAGCTCAAGCGCTCCTTCAATCTTGCGATTTCGCTGCGCGTTCCTTTTCCATTGGATGGAAGAAACGGCAGACAGGGACTAGATATCGAGATGTCCGAATTCAATATTGAAACGAACGCAGCTCAAGCGCTCCTTCAATCTTGCGATTTCGCTGCGCGTTCCTTTTATTGGAACCAGGAACAGAAGAGCGACCGAGTTGATAAATAGGAATGGAGTTGATGCGATCATCGTCTTAGACATTTCATCGCCAATGAAGTCCGTGTAACACTTCCACGCGATCCAACATCCAATCAGATTGATTACTACAAAGCCAATCCAATGCATGTATAGAAAGAGTCGCTCGCGTGCGAGCAGAACCATTATTTTTGAAGCTTCGTTACTAAGTTCTTTGTTTCGGGGATTTTCTTTTGGTGCACCCATCCGCGCAAAATTCGGAACGGTGTTTGGCACTTGAAAGTTCGATTGGTCCATCAACCCAGCATGTTGAGGAAATTGGTTGATATTGAAACTCACCGGGGCGACGATGAAACCGCAGTTACCGCAGAACTTAGCGTCGTGTTCTAGAGAGTCTTTGCAATTGGAGCAAAAGTTCATTGAAACAGCCGGGGAGGGGGCGTACGGCATTCGAGATCCTCATACAACAGGGTCTGGTGCGTATCTAGCGTACTGAAAATATCCTCAAATCAGAGCGAACTGTCTATCGTGAATGCCCCACGATCACCGTGGGCACTGCCTTTTGTAACACGTTGTCACAGTACAGCTAAGGAAGCAAGAAATCAAGAGATTTTTGCTTATGTTTAAGCGGCGGGATATCTGTGAGAGCTTGCTAATCAAGACTTCCGCCCAGCATGGACAGAGAACGTTTGAAATCTACCTCTCGCTTCTTTGCTTTTTGAAGGTGATTCGTTGCCGATTAATGATTGTGGTATCGAACTCACATGATGTATTCGCTATTCAATTTGTGGAAGCTATCGAACAAAAAGTTCAATTTGGCGCTTGGAAACAACCAATATTTTATTGGTAGGCAATTTTGATCCTATAGGGTTGAGGTGAAACTTTTTGGACCATTACAACGACCGCGAGCCGATCGTCGACAAACCGTAAACGCTTGCAAAATCAGCATTTGCAGCTTGCATCAAAGACAACGTACTCTATCGTCGATGGGAAAGATCTTTCACCTCAACCTGGGCCGGTCCGACTAGCGCAGCAACTCGCCCCATCTTAAGAAAGTGTCCCTTGGCAGGTCACCAGTTCGATGTGCGCAGCCAGCTTGCAAAGTGGCTCGCACAGGCGAAGGCGAAGATAAACTGCCGAAACTTTGCCCACCTGCCAGGCGCCCAATTCAGTCCTACAGAAAGTGGGATACTTAAAATGGTCGACTGCAATCGGACGTTCTATGAAGCTTTTGCGGAACATGCTGATTCTTGTTTTTGCAGGCATGATCGTGTGTGCTACAGGAGTTGCTGGTTTAGTTTGGTCTATCGTTTCTTTCAGCGGTCCATCATATAAAGGTCCACTTCCGGCACTAACGGCCGGCGAAATAGAAATTGAAAAGGACTTGCGCAAACTCATCGATGAAATTGCTGTCAAAATCGGCGAACGGAGCATTGCGCATCCGCAGAAACTGAAACAGATTGTTGCTTTCATAGAGAACGAGTTGCGCTCATACGGTTACACGCCTGAAATTCAAACATATGAATGGAACTTTCTAGAGCCACATCTGTCTGCCGACGAGCTGCATTTTCAAAGAAAGCGAAACCAATCTCTCGACGACTTCATTTCAAAGCGAGGTTACCCGCAAGGCGATGAAGAGCGAGCTCTGAAGGACCGAGAAGTGCGCGACCAAAGCCTCTATTACAATCAAATTTTCAACGCGGCTGTAAGCAAAAAATTTGGTGACCTGCCAAAGCAAGAACTCACAAACATCGAAGTTGAAATAAAAGGATCGAAGACGCCGGAAGAGATCATCATCGTTGGAGCCCACTACGATTCTGTCATTGATTGTCCGGCTGCAAATGATAACGGCAGTGGCGTAGCAGCAACGCTCGAATTGGCAAAGCGTTTGAAGAGTTCCAATCCAGCAAAGACAATCAAATTCGTTTTCTTCGCAAATGAAGAATATGGACTCGGGCTCATGGGAGGCGGAAGCTTTTACTATGCTCACGAATGCCGAAAGAAGAAGCAGAATATTATGGGTATGATTTCCCTCGAGACATTGGGATATTACTCAGATGCAGAAGGCAGCCAGAATCTACTTCCCGGAATGGAATACTTTTATCCAAATACAGGAAATTTTGTGGCGTTTGTAGGCAACACATCGTCGAGAGGATTCATTGACGAGTGCATCAAGAGCTTCAGAGAAACCACAAAGTTTCCATCAGAAGGAATCGCAGCACCGATTATTTTGGTGAACGATGTTGATCGATCCGACCATTCCTCTTTTTGGGAACACGGCTACGACGGCTTCATGCTTACCGATACCGCGAATTTCCGATACCCACATTATCATCAGGCTACAGACACGGCCGATAAACTCAGCTTCGACAAATATTCGCGGGTTGTTCTCGGTATTGAAAAAATGATGATCAATCTTTGTAAAAAGTAGTAAGACAAAAGACTTCAATCGACGAGAATGAGGCAATTTCGTCGAAAAGATCATAGAATAAACCCAGTACCGATGAAAGCCGTAGACCGTGTCACCACAAACCAAACGAAACACAATTGCTTTTGTTGTCCTCAGTTTTCTTTTGTTTGCTTTGGCATCCACCAGGTTGACTGCAAAACCATCAAGCGATCTTGCCGTGGAAAACATGGTGGCAAAATCTGGCGTTCACTATTTACTATTGAAGCCTGCCGATTCAGTTGATGTCAGTTTTGAAATCCAACGCCCACAAAAATCACAAGCAGAAGTTTTGGCATGCATCCCAGCGGCCTTCAGCAGCAAGAAGGGCGGTATTAGCGGATTTTATGCATACGGAGGCGAGCCTTACAACATTCCGACAATGGATCGCGCAATCAGTGGAGCGATAGAATTCACGAACGGGAAGATAAGCATCTTTGACACCAATCGCGGTGCCCTTATAAATGACGAACTATTGAAGAAACTGAAAAGGAACAAAAGCTCAATGTTTCAACAATTCCAACTCGTCAAAGATGGGCATCCCGAGCCATTTCACGACAAGTCGAATTACCAGAGACGATGCATTGCCATCATGAACAATGGAAAGAATGCGTTCATCGAGAGCGATGAATCAATCACAATGACAGAGTTCGCCAATGACCTTGCAGAACTCGGAGTCGCAAATGCCGTTTACACAGACATGGGTCCATGGGATGAAGGCTGGTATCGCAACCCTGAGAACGGCAAGATCGTAGTGATCGGGCACGATCGACTACTTACCGGACGACAAACAAACTGGGCCGTCTTCCGACGCCCAAGCGCCAAGTAATGTAGAGCCAGCCTCGAAGATTCCTAGTATGGAGATTCCCTGTTTATTCGAGTATGGAGTTTCCCTTGATTCGAGTATGGAGATTCCTTGTTGACTGTCAATGTTTTTGTATAGGGGCGACGCACGGCATCGCCCCTACATCTGCAAACACAGATGGAGACTAGTTTGAAGATTCGCAGTATGGAGCGTGGACGTCCCGCTGCTGTTGGCGATCTCATCTCAGCTTGGTCTAGTGCAGATTTTTGCAGCTAGTATGGAGCGTGGACGTCCCGTCCGCCCATGACCTTTAGAGATTACAGAAAGAATGAGATCAGGCAGAACACACAGTTAAAGTTGAACAAAACTCTGCTCGTTAAGACTATTCGTCGACGTTTGTATAGCATCCATCACTGGTCATCACGATAGTTTTGTTGTCTTGCGCAATCTCGAACTCTTCGCTTCGTGCGATGATATCGCCCATAGGACGCGGCGCCGATAGGCTAGCGTCAGGAGTAATTCGTCCTTCTGCCTTAACTACTAAATGGTATCGCCCCGGCAAAATTATCTCGCCTGAACAAAGGCGGCGAGCGGACAGGTTTTGGCGAAGCTTATTAGTCTCTTTGATAAAGTTAGCGTTGTGCCCATCAGAACGCCACAGGCGCTCGATTCCACGCTTGTCCACCAGGTAGTAGTTGATACGATAACCACAAGGGTCGATATAAGGATCGAAACGCAGCTCCTTGCCTTTCACCAACTCGCCTGAAGCGGGTCGGCTCAAAACATGAGTTCCTGCGCTAATCGCAGAAATAGGAGTAGACGCGGCCACACGCGCTTTGGCAAGCGCAAAAGTAGGCACGACTAATATGCTGCACGCGGCAGCAACAAAAGGAAAAAGAGGCCAGCTCATAACATCCCCTAGTAATAGGATTCGCCATAGTAATGGTGCACTTCACCATTCAGATTCTGTGGTGGGGAACACAGTTATCCGCGAATTATGGCGAAAAGAGGTGACATTTTTGTGGAATGGACTAAGAAAGTGTCACGGGAGAATAACATGCACAATCGGACTGCAAGGACGTGCAAGACGCTTCAAACGCCATTGCTCCCAGTCCGCAAGAAGCGATAACAGCTTTGACGGCCCCAGGCACCATCGCCTTGCAGCCGTTAACGTAGTCGATCGCAAAGGACTTGATGCGCTGCTTTAGACTTTGATGGCTGATATCTGCCTTACGAGCGGGTTAGCTTGTATGCCGTCTTCATCAGGTTGAATGCGGCGGAAGCGTTGAACTTGCCATCGGCAAATACTTCTCTGATGATAACGCTGCGGAAACTCGAACCGGCTTCTTTCCAGAGCAGCTTTTGTGCAAATGGGAAAGCAGCATCCACAAAGTTGAATTCCGGATTGATTGTGATTGCCACACCTTCAAGCGTCAGCAAAGCACGCATGATGTAGGTGAAGTCGGATGGCAGACGGAATGGGTAGCGATAGACTACATCCGAGAAATCAAACAAGACTTTGCGGAAACGTACACGGCTAATTCCTTCGTTGAATCTTGCTTCAAGAATTGGCGTCAGCTCGGCTGCAAGCGCATCACGATCGGCATCGGGATCGAGGAATCCCATTTCAACGAAATCATCGACGATGGCTCTGTACTCACGTTTCACTACGTGCATAAATGCATTTGCCATAGCGGCTTTCAAATGCGGCGCTACGCGACCGACCATACCGAAGTCAAATATGCCAACCTTGCCATCCGGCATTATGCGCATATTTCCTGGATGTGGATCTGCATGGAAGAATCCATCTTCGAGCAATTGCTTCAAGTAGAAGTTGACACCAACTGCGGTGAGCTCATCACGATCCACCTGCATCGTTTCAAGAGCGGCGATATCGGTTATGCGCGCACCAGGAACATACTCAATCGTCAGAACACGGCGCCCAGTCAGCTTCCAAATGATACGCGGAATGTGAATGCGATCATTGCCACGGAAGTTATGGCGGAACGTATCAGCATTGCGACCTTCGCGAATATAGTCAATTTCTTCAAAAATCGTTTTTGCAAAAGCGACAACAACTCCCGGCCAATCAGTGTGGCGGCAAAGATTCGGGTAACGCATCACCTCATCGGCAATCGCTCCCAGCGTTTCTACGTCTCGCGAAATGATAGCCAAAAGATTCGGACGCTGAACTTTAACGACCACGTCGCGACCATCTTTCAAAACGGCTCTGTAGGCTTGGCTCAAACTAGCAGCAGCCAAAGGAGTCGAGTTGAACTCGGCAAACAAGAATTCGGGCGAACCACCGAGATCCTTTTCAATGATTGAACGAGCAACTTCATAAGGAGCGGCTTGCACCTCCTCTTGAAGCTGGGAAAGCTCCAACATTGTAGGCAATGGCACAAGGTCGGCCCGGGTAGACATCGTCTGCCCAATCTTTATAAATGTAGGTCCAAGTTGGAACAGTCTTTCGCGCAACCAGCGACCGAGCTGCCTGTATTCCTCATACTCAGCATCGCTGAGTGCCGCTTCCTCCAAATCGTCGGGTGAAGCTGCCTCCTCTCCGTTTTTCTCCTTGAGCATACGCTCATATTCAGCCTGGTGATAGCGGGCGAAGCCTTTGACGGAGAAAATAATGGTCCAGGCTATTGGAATCACGCGCCAGGCGCCTTCAAATCCTTGCGTCGCTCTGATGCGCCAAAACACGCGCCAACACGAGGCGACAAGTTTCCAGAAAGTGACGTCCTGGAAGGTTTCTTTTATGGGGTCGTAGCCCTGATCTTTGGGTGCCAAACTTAAGTCCACGTAATGAAAGTTGAGTCCAACGCTTGACCTCTATATTACGAGTATAGACACGTTGTCAGCAGGATTGATTCCAAAAATTAAGAATGCCCGTAACTTCAGTTCAAATACCGAAAAGGCAGTTAGGGTCTGCCTTGGAGGGCTTGATTCTGAAGTTCGATTATCTCTTTCACACCTTTCTGTGCCAATTTAAGTAAATCGGCCAGCTTATTGGCGTCATAAGGTTTATCTTCAGCAGTCATCTGTATTTCGAGGATTTTGCCGGACTCTGTTAGGACGAAATTGCCGTCCATTGCGGCTTGCGAGTCTTCCTGATAATTAGGGTCGAGCAAAATCTGACCATTAATGTCGCAAACGCTTACTGCAGCCATGCCTTCGACGATCGGTAGGCTGTCCCAGAAGCAGCTTTTCTGCAACTTCAGCAAAGCATCGTATAGAGCGATGTAGCCGCCGGAAATGCTGGCAACTCGCGTGCCACCGTCGGCCTGCAGGACGTCGCAGTCGATTGTAATGGTTCGCTCGCCCAGATGGCGGCGGTCAACTACAGCGCGGAGGCAGCGTCCAACCAAGCGCTGAATCTCAAGCGTGCGCCCTGAAGGCTGACCACGCGTCACTTCCCGCACTGACCGCACATGCGTCGAGCCTGGAAGCAGCGAATACTCAGCCGTAATCCAGCCCTCGCCTTTCCCCATCAGGAACGCCGGCACGCGCTCCTCAATTTTTGCGGTAGTCAAAATTTTGGTGTCACCGAACTCAACGAGCACGGAGCCATCAGCATTCTTAGTAAAACCACGAGTGAACTTAATGGGCCTCATCTGGTCCCATTGCCGATTATCTCGTCGGCGAATCATTCTGGCTCCGTTTCTAGTCCGGTTTAAAGGCGGTTAATCAATCACTGCTTCAATCTATACTCAGGTTATCACTCCAAGCACCGTTTTCCTTAGAGATATAAGGTCATCGCAATTTTTCTGAACGCTTTTAATCTCTGACAGCCCTTTGACAAGTCAACTGAAGGATTCTCTTGAGAATCAATAATCAGTCTACTTACATGAAAACACATCGGCTGATCACTTTAAGTTAGTGTTCTAGGTGTCAGAGTACAAGCTAAAAAACCTTGATAGCAGATCGTAAAACTGTTACTTTTACAGTCCATGGAAGCCCGTTTTACCAGGATTCGACTCGCTATCTGTTGCATATTTTTCGTATGCAGTGCTAGTTCCCTCGGCGCAGAAGACGCTATGCCGGGAATGAAGATGCCCATGGACATGGGCGGGATGAACATGAAGGGTCCAATGGATATGTCGGGGATGAAAATGGATCCCTCGCCAAATTCATGGAGTGACGGTGCTTACATACTAGATAGAGAACTCAACTTTATCAGTGGAACACCATATACGCTAGCGCAGCTTCAAGCACTGGCAGCAAAGAATAATCCAACGCTCATACAGGCTCGCGCACAAGTCGAAGGTGAGCGCGGAAAGGCTCTGCAAGCTGGGCTCTGGCGCAATCCGGATCTGGCATATTCCGGTCAATTGATGGGTGTGCGCAATGCTGGAGCAGGAGAATTTCAAGGCGGAATGGTGCAACAAGAAGTTGTACTTGGTGGCAAACTCAAATACAGTCGCAAGAAATATCAAGCTAGACAGAGCGCAGCTGAACAACAAGAAAAGGCGCAACAGCTTCGTGTGATGAACGATGTCGCAATTGAGTTCTACAAAACTCTAGCTGCGATGCATAAAGTGCGAGTACATGAAGACTTCGTCAACTCTGCGCAAGATTCTTGGATCACTCGGCGCGAAATGCTGAATACCGGAGAGGCAAATCATGCCGATATTCAGCTCGTGAACGCCGAACTCGAGCGTGCGAAATTGCGATTAATGGCTGCGCAAAACGATCTGCAGTTTCACTGGCAGCGACTCACATGCGTTGTAGGCATTGAAGCGGTTCTCGCCCCGCTGGATGGACAGCTCGAAGATGATTCCCAGGTCGGCAATTGGAACAAGGTGGTTCACGATACGGTGGAGGGAAGCCCGGAGCTTGGTGAAGCGAAAGCAAAACTTCATTCAGACGAGATCACACTTATCAGAGAACATCGCCAGCGCGTTCCGAATCTATTGCTTTGCGCCGGCCCGGGCTACGACCAAATCGACAAAAGCATGACGGCGGTCGCAACCGCAAGCGTAACGAACCTACCTTTGTTCAACCGAAACCAGGGCACAATCATTCAAGCAAAAGCCGATTTGACGCGGCAGCAAGCTCAAGTAAAGCTCATTGAGTTGCAATTACGAAGCAAATTGGCTGAGCATTTCCGCACCTATACCACCGCCAAGCAGCACGTTGACGGGTACCGCAAAGTGATCGTCCCAGCAGCGGTCCAACGATACCAGCTTCAATTGCAGAGCTACCAGAATGTGCGCACAGATTGGCCGACGGTATTAGAGTCACAAAAAGACATGCTTTCGGCGAAGCTCACATATATTGATCATCTCACTGAGTTAAAGAACGCGGAGACTGAACTACGCGGCTTCGTTCTAACTGGCGGACTGGTAGCCCCGCCTGGAGTCACGCCTCCTGGCCATATCGATGCAACTCCGAATCCACGATAGCACCTACATAAAAACTACAACGATCAGAATCTGAAACACAGCATGAAAAAGAAAAACGAAAAAACAAGTCGCCGCGATTTCATAGAAAAAGTTTCTGCTGCTGCTGGATTTGGTGCGCTCATTAATGCAGTATCGAATCAAGATGCAAACGCCATGCCGCCTATGGCGATGCCAGGCAGGGGAGCGGATAACCCGGCAACAAGAACAGCCCCGGAAAAAATCAACAAGCCATCAAAGCCATCGGGAACGAGTAAGGATTTCACAACCTTCTCTCGCTACAAACCAAGTTTTGGTGGTCCACCAAACAGCGACCACTATTGCGGCAAGCTGGTTCCCGGATTGCGCAAATCGGGCTTGGCGCCGGTCCCGGTTCAGGCGCCGGACCTCGAAAAGCTCGATTACAAAATGGTGCGCGGCGCAAAAGAGTTTCATCTAAGAGCAACACCAGTTAAACGTGAATTCTTGCCTGGAACCTTCATTGATGTTTGGGGTTACAACGGCAGCATCCCGGGACCCGTTATAGAAGCGGTCCAGGGAGACCGGGTCCGCATAATTTTCCATAACGATCTTCCAGAGAACACCTCACTTCACTTGCATGGCATCGAACTTCCCGTTGAGATGGACGGCGTTCCCGGATTGGTTCAGGACCTAATTCCACCCGGAAAAACTTTTGTTTATGAGTTCGACTTGCATCAAACCGGCACTTTCTTTTACCACTCGCACGTGGCGATGCAGGAAGCAATGGGCATGGCCGGATTCTTTATTGCACATCCGCGCGTCGCCTTCGATCCACCAGTAGATCGCGATTTCGCATTGATGTACCAGAATTTCTATGTCCCACCTAACGCCACCATAGCCGATACCAGCCTCATGGACTGGAACTGGCACACAATTAACGGTCGCTCCGGCCCATTCACGACACCAATGGTGGCAAAGCACGGAGAGCGAGTGAGGGTTCGCCTCGTCAACTTCAGCCCAATGCAACACCACCCCATCCATTTTCACGGACACACTTTCTGGCTCACAGGAACTGAAGGCGGTCGCATCCCAGATCAAGCATGGACACCGCGAAACAATACACTTGTAGGCGTGGCGATGGCACAAGACTTTGAGTTCATTGCAAACAACCCCGGCGACTGGATCTTCCACTGCCATATGGTTCACCATATGATGAACCACATGACACGTCAAGTCGGTCCGCGAATCCGCCCCAGCCACGGCGCACAAGCGTACCAAAGCCAGCCGCTCCATGTTCCACCACCACAGAACATTCTCAATGCGCCCGAGTTTGGCGTGCCTGGCTATCCACAGGAAATGCAAGGGATGATGCACTCACCCGAGATGACGATGGAATCAATGATGCGCGTCATGATGAAGCGCGAAGCGCGCGGCATGCGAAAACACTGGGCAAGCGGCGTGCACGGACTGATGACGGTTCTCCGCGTGCTACCGGATGAACTCTACGAACGCGTAATGAACAGCAACGAACATATCGAACAAGGAGAAATATTCGACGCTATTGTCCAGGGACGATACGCAAAACGTACGTAAAAATACGTGGTCACTGAGCTGTCACGACCGCATGGTTAGACTCTTCCTGCACTCAGGAGGAACGGAACTATGCCATATGAAATCGAGCTGACTTCGGCAAAGAATAAGGCATTCGAGACAGCCCAAAGCAACTCACACTATGATTCAATGCACAAGGATGCCTATGACACGCCGACGCAGGCATCTGTCGGACCAAAGAATCCGACAGCAGCAATATACGCACTCGGCGCATTAGGCGCAGCTTCCGGAGCGGTCATCCATAAGCTGGACGTCGCCATAGCGCAAAACAAGGCGCCCGAGGGGCTCGCTAAGCTTTGGCAGCCATTTAGCAAGGTCACAGCCGAATTAGCTCCGACAACGGCGGCATACGAAGCCGCCCTCACAAAAGGTGCGTTGGCTGCAGCTACGAAAGATGCGGCTAAGTTGGCTCATTTTTCTGCCGTATTGGATATTTATCCCGTTATGGATTCAACCGCTGCGGCACTGAAAGTCAATCCGTCGTCGGAAATTCTCAAAAAACAACTTGGGTTGTTGCAGCAATTTGATAGATTGCCACTAACAAAATTGGTGGAGGCGGTGGGGAACAACGGTGAAGTCATAAGAGGTGCAAAAGTGTTTCCTTCCGAGAGCCCGGCCGGATATGCTATTCGCGAAATTTCAAGGGCTTCCAGCGCCTTCGGAAAAGCGGGTGAAGAACTTTCGATGGCGACCTACGAAGCCGAACGCCTTGCCGGCAAACTAGCATGGGAACGTTCATTGGTGTATGAAAGCGTTAAGTCCAGCGAGTTGAAGTATGCGGCGAATGGCTTTGCACGTGGTTTAATCGTCGGCGGAGCCGTTGTGAGTGCTGGCGTCCTGGCAGATAAGTTGCTCGGCAATGAAAGTACCGCTGTAGGTCCTAGCCGAATTCTAGTCGATGGTGTCGTTATCCCCGCACTCATGCTCGGTAATCACGGGCGGATGGGCTATGCGGCTGCCGCAGCGATATTTGCAGCAGGACGGATAATCCCGAGACTATTCGAAAAGAACTAAAAGCGACCGTGCGAAATTCGCACAACCAATCAATCAACCGACCAAAGGACAGCCTTAATTTCCAAAGCGAAGACGTTGGATGAATGCAGTGCCGCCTAGTTCGAATCGATCACCTGGATAAACTTTTAGTTGATTGAATGAGAAACGAAGATCCGGATTGTTCTTTCCCCAATCAGCAAGTTTGTTCAAACGAGACACAATCATCGAAGACATCTCAGGTGGAAGCTCTTGCCCCGAAGTGAGAATGCGCGTATCCGCCATCGAAATCCATCCCTCTTGCAAAAGTAACCTCGTACTCAGAGATAGAGGAACGGCGGTCTCGACATTCATCAAATTGACCAGCACGTTAACATCGGTTTGAATCCGATCCTCAGGCATAAGCTGAACGGCAGCCGATTGGAACTTGACCTGTAATGCACTTCCAACAATCTGGCTGAGAAATCCACCCAGGTGATTCGTCGCTCCGGAGGAAAGCATCTGCAAAGAAGCCGGAGAAGAAAGAAACTGATTGAGACTCTTCTGAGTGAAGACAACGACAACGTTCGCACTGATTGGCTGAGTAAACTCCAAAACGCGATTATTCAAAAAGGCCTCAGGAGAGAACATCAATGCGCCGCTCGAAACAATCCTCAGTTGATCAATAGTGAATTCGCGAAAGTGTCCTCCCGTAACTTGCACATCAATCCCACCTAGTTGCCCCCGAGCCATATCGAGATCGCTTGCGGTTACATGTAAGTTATCAACGCTGCTATCCTGGAAACGCCCGCCAAGTATGTTGAAGTCCAATTTTCCGAAGCGTCCGGTATTTAGATTCACAAAGCCCGGTGCATTTGGCGGATTTTGAGTTGCGCCACCTGGCACCATATTCGGCGCCATCATCTGCGTAGGATATTGTTGTTGTGGTCCATTCGAGAATTGTGGTGGCATGGGTTGCCCAGCCTTCTGCTGAAACTGCGGTACGGCTTGTTGCTGAAATTGCGGCACACCTTGTTGTTGAAATTGCGGCGCACCCTGCTGTTGGTACTGCTGCCCACCTTGTTGCTGAAATTGTTGAGTAGCCGGTTGCTGAAACTGCACTCCTTGCTGCTGATATTGCGCTCCTTGTTGTGGAAATTGCTGCTGATACTGAGCAATTATTTCATTCGATTCTCCAATTCCACGGGCGACGCCATGCGTCGCCTGCAGCACGATCGATTCGCAATCTTTTTGTGCGACATATAAAGGAATATTTCTCCCGAAATTCTCCCAGGAAGCCGTTTCACAAGTGGCTTTTTCAGATCTCCCAGAATTCTCCCGAGAATCAGCTTCACAAGCGCTCTTTTCAATTCTCCCAGAATTCTCCCAAGCATTAGCCGCACCAATCGAGTATTGCGAAACGCAAGCTAGCAGCGCGATAACGGACACGAGTCGATGCATGCTCTAAGAGACTCCTGAATAATTCGACAGTATGCAATAGCAATTTTACCGCTTCAAACAAGCTGATCTGTGCTTTGTTCCCCAAATTTTCCCTGTGTGCCACCACATTTTAAAAAGTACTTGCTTCAAGCAAAATTGTTATGCAGGCGTTAAGCGATTCGACCAGGTTATTACGGTCCGCAAACTGCAGGTCACACCGGGGAATCACAGGGCAAATCCAAACATCGATTTTCCACCGGTCCATCATCTCAGGGAGATTATTACTATGGCAGATGTCGAAAACAGCAACAACAACGAAAAGTCTGAATCAAAGGCTGGCGACGCAGGCTCATCAGCGGCGGCAGCTTCAGCTGATGCATTCCGTTCAGAGATCTGGGCAGCGCCAAAGTCGGACACTCAACGTGCAGATGCATACAGCAGCGACACGCAACGCGGCAATGCATATCGCAGCGACACGCAACGCGCCGATGCCTATCCAAGCGACACGGCACGCGGTGATGCCTATCCAAGCGACACAGCACGCGGTGACGTCTTCCCAACACCGACCATGACCAAAGACGGCGGCAAGGAAGCAGGGGCAAAGGATCAGGGCAAGGTAGCAGGCGACAAGGATCAAGGTAAGGAGCCTGGTGACAAGGAAGATTCCGAGAGAGCGCGCATCCTCCGCGAAATGTCAAACAGCAATCCCCATCCCGATGGCAAGTACGATCCATTCTTCCAAAACGACAAGATGATGCAATCCAGAATGGAACCATTGGATGCAGCACAAGGCGATAAGCCGCAAGAGGTTGTCGGCGGCGATCGCTATACATATGATGAGAACGGCGTGGAAACTTACACCAACGCAGGCGGCGCGCAAGTGATCACAAATCCAGACGGAAGCACCAGCATCAGAGGCGACGTAGTTTCTCACACGCAGAGCAAGGACGGCAACGACCAAACAATCATCTTTGCCGACGGTTCACGTGTTTACCTGCAAGGTGGACGTATTAGAGCCGTATCCAGCGAACGCGACAACGCGAAAACACCGTATTCACGCTATCGCGAGATCTACAGGTCCAACTACAAATAACTAATTTTGTCACGAAAGCAAAACGAACAAAACCGCACTCGGATCAATGTCCGGGTGCGGTTCTGTTTTACGACCAGTTATTTAGAACAACTAGTTGACTACGCGAGGCAGTTAACTACTTGGACTCGCCAGCTGGTGCATCACCTGCAGGAGGTGCTGTTTCTGTGCTGGTTGTCGTTGTTGTTGTTGTTGTTGTGCCATCACCGCTAGTGGCAGTATCGGTTGTGGTAGAAGTTGCTGCGCTACCGTCCGGGGATGCCGTCGATGTCGATGTGCTGCCTTCCGGGCTAGTGCCACCACAAGCCGTGAGTGCGGCCGCTAGTACTACGCTCGCTGCGGCAAGAGCTATCGTTTGGAATTTAAGCATAAAACGTGTTCGTCTCCTATTTCTGCTTGGTTACGCCTGTTCTCGGATGGATGAGTATCCTGTTTGGCTAGACCACTTGCATTTGACAAGTTAGTAATTGCAGCCAACCTAAAGCGGCCGCAATGATAACACCGAAATCTGCACACTGCAATCACTTTGTTGTACAGCTGTTAAATATATCGGCATGCTTGCGCAACATTTTATAACGCGCTTTAACATTGGTTGGCATTTCGTTGTCAATGTATTAAAAGCGATTTGCCCGTCATCTCTAAAGGCTTTTGGTACTTCATGATTTCAAGGATTGTCGGAGCGACATCTGCCAGACATCCATCAGCCAATTTATATCCGCTGTTACTTGCCTTATCAAATCCTGCCACTATCAGCGGTACCGGGTTCGTAGTGTGCGCGGTGTGCGGCTCTCCGGTTTTCAAGTCAATCATCTGTTCGACGTTTCCGTGATCTGCAGTGATTACTAATGTACCGTTCATTTTTCTTGTGGATTCGAGCAGGTCACCGAATGCTTTATCGACTGATGTGACTGCGTCTACGGCAGCTTCCATAAATCCTGTGTGCCCGACCATATCCGGATTAGCAAAATTTATCACTATGAAGGGATAGGCACCAGATTCGATTGCCTCACAAGCCATTTCGCAAACTTTAGGGGTTTGCATCGTTGGGGCCTTGTCGTATGTCGCAACCTTAAGCGACGGTACCAAAACCCGCTCCTCCTCATCATTTGCAGCCTCAACACCGCCATTGAGAAAGTAGGTAACGTGAGCATATTTTTCTGTTTCGGCTACATGAAGCTGCTTAACATGATGACAAGAGAGAAACATAGGTAATGTGTTTTTCATATCTTGAGAAGGCAATTGCTCTGGCGAGAATGCGACAGGAAGATTCAAACTCTCGTCATACTCCGTCATGCATGCATAATAAATATCCGGCACGGTCGGCCGATAAAAATCCATAAAGTCGCGCACAGTCATAACGCGGCTGATTTGACGAACGCGATCCGGACGGAAGTTGAAGCAAATCATCGCATCGCCGTCACTGACTGGAATCGCGTTTACGATGTTTGGCACGCTGAATTCATCGTTTTCCCCGCGTTCATAGCCATTTTCGACAGCCTCAACCGCCGAAGCCGCAGGGAGTCCCTCGCTCAAAACGAGTGCACGCCAATACTTTTCGAGACGCTCCCATCGCTTGTCTCGATCCATCGCATAATAACGCCCGCAGACTACACCAATTTTTCCGCCAATCGGCGCCAGCTTCTCCTCCAGTTCGCGCATGAATCTTTTCGCCGAACGTGGCGGTGTGTCGCGCCCATCAAGAATAGGGTGCACAACCAGGTTGGCCACTTTCTCGCGCGAGGCAAGCTCCAACAAGCCGTCTAAATGATCGGGACTTGAGTGTACGCAGCCGTCGCTGACAAGCCCAAAGAGGTGCAAAGTGCCACCAGTTGCGCGCACGCGATCGATGGCTGCCGTGAATACTGGATTTTTGAAAAAAGTTCCGTCGATGATTGTTTGGGAAATCTGGGTCAGTTTCTGAATGACAACCCGACCAGCGCCAATGTTTAGGTGTCCGACCTCGGAATTGCCCATCAGTCCGGGCGGCAATCCAACGTGTTCACCGGAGGCTTGCAAAACACTATTCGGAAACTTGCTCAATAATTCATTGTAGTTAGGTGTGGCGGTAGCCAAAATCGAGTTGCCACGTTTTTCGCGACTAATGCCCCAACCGTCCAAAATAAGTAATGTAAGTGGTCCCACAGCATCCTCCTAAGCGAATGCTGATATGCTACAGAAAAGCTCATAAACAATGATGACTACGAAACGATATTAATTTGAGGAACTTGTGCAAGGCGAGTCTCAACTGTCGAAAGAGAATCTGGATGCGCCTCAAGACGAAGCGGCATCGCGGGTTTCTCACGCTGCCGAAAGCTCGCCCCTGCCGGAGAAAGTCAGGGATTCCTCAACGGTAATTGCGGAAGCGGCGCACGAGCTGAGATTACCAATCGCTAACATTAAGCTTCTTGTTGAAACTTTACTTGATGGTGCACTTGACGAGCGCGAAGTTTGCAAGCGAATGCTGAAGCGAGCCTATCAAGAAGTAGAACGCTTGCAAGCTCTTGTGAATGATCTTTTGGCACTTGAACAAGTTGCCGAAAAACGACACGAGTTGCAATGCGAATGGCTTTCACTTAGAGAGCGCGCTCTTTATGCAATCGAAACGGTGGCAAAACAAGCATTCGAGAAAGGCATCAAAATAAGCGTAGAAGCAAAGCATGAGCAGATTTATGCAAATAGAGGACAACTCGATCAGGTGCTGCTGAACCTTTTAGAAAATGCAGTCAAATTCACGCCGCAAAATGGAAAAATCTTCATCCGCCCAGGCGCAAGTGAAGGGTGTTTCAGCATTGAGGACACCGGAATCGGAATGCCGGCGGCAGAGATACCAAAAATCTTCTCTCGCTTTTATAGGATTAGTCATACCAAAGGCGGGACCGGTCTTGGACTTTCAATTGTCAAACAAGTGTTGGACCTTCACGGTGCTAAGATATCGGTGAAATCAACAGAGGGCGTAGGTTCTTGTTTTGAACTAGAATTTCCTTCCCCTAACGCAATTACTACGCGATCGCAGGCCGGTGGCTGATGAAGAACGCAAAGAAAATTATGCTTGTCGACGATGACGAAACCGTTATCGAAACTCTTGATTTCAATCTCAAACGTCAAGGTTTCACAACTACGACTTTCAGAAATGGACAGCAAGCGCTTTCCGGATTTGATGGGGCCAATCCCGATCTGATCATTCTCGATTGGATGCTGCCTGATATGGTTGGACCTGAGATTTGCAAGATCTTGCGCAGCAGGCGCGTAGAAACGCCGATTCTGATGCTGACCGGACGCAGCGGTCCCAATGAAGTTGCGGAGGGATTGACAGCTGGCGCAGATGACTACCTTGCAAAACCATTTAGCACTGTTGAATTGTTGGCCAGAGTTCAAGCTCTTTTGCGAAGAGCCAAAGGCGGCTCTCACTCGAACAAAATTGTTGTCGGAGAACTTGAATTAGACGAAGAAGCGCGCCAGGTCACTCATAAGGGTAGCGAGATAGAAGTCTCTCCAAAAGAATTCAACCTGCTAAAAGTCCTCATGTTGAACGCAGGCAAGACGATGTCTACAGAAGTTTTGCTCAACCAGGTATGGGGCTACGATTTTTCAGGTGACGCAAAAACCGTCGCCGTACACGTAAGATGGCTGAGGCAAAAACTGGAAGCAGATCCGAAAAATCCGGAGCTGTTGGAGACGGTGCACAGACTTGGTTACAGGTTGAATACGAACGTCACGACAACAGGCCAACGCCATAGCAGGTCAGATAGAACCGGCGAAGAACATGGCAGCTCAAGCAAGACCGGAGAAGAACACAGCACTGACAAAGCCGGAGAAAAGCATAGCAAATCTAGAACCGGAGACGAACACAGCACGCCTGACTCGACTGGCGAACCTCACAATAAGTCAGACACAATCCACGATCAAACAAGTGAAATAGGACATTCCGGAAAGGAACAGGCGCAAAGAGGAAGCAGAGTGGAGGAGCAGCCACAATGAAAACCAGAGCAATCACAATGATAAAAGAAGACGTGCTCGCACTGGGGCGCCTGGTCAGCTCAACGACGGGAGAGTTGACCAAACTTCTGCAAAAAAATCCAACTGCGCGTTTTGATCAAATCGAAAAACATGAGGAAGAGATCAACAAAAGCTGTTTGAAGATCGAAGAAAAATGTTTGGAAATTTTGAGTGAGCGAAACGATTTAAACCCTCAAGATATTCGCGCGCTCGTTGGCAGCACGCTGATCGCGGCAAAGTTCGAACGACTTGCTGACCACGCGTTTCGGGTAGCGAAGTTCGTCTCTTGGGTTGCAGACGAAGAAGTTCTAATTCCATCAGAACTTGCAGAAATGTCCGGCATCGTGACTAGAATGGTTGAAGATCTACTGCTCTGCTTTGTCACTGATGCAATTGACAGGTTGCCAGAAATAATTCAGCGTGATGCAAAAATCGACTACCTTCACGACTACCTATCGAAACAACTTCTGCAAGAGTTGGGCAGGCAGAATCAACAGTCGGCACAAACCAGCACACAGCTACTATTCTGCACAAGATACTTAGAAAGAATGGGAGATGCGTGCACTTCGATCGCAAAACGCATATACTTCATAGTTAGCGGTAATAGAATCGTTAAGGACGCCTGATGCCCACAATAATTCTTTCTGGAGACGAAGAGCTGCTCATCTCTGAGCGGCTGGAGGTCTTGAAAGAAAAGTTGCTCGACCCCGCCTGGGCGAGCTTTAACTTCTCCCGCATAAGCCATCCCGATCTCAAAGAAGTGATCGATGGAGCTGCTGCAGTTCCGTTTGGACCAGGCAACAAAGTTATAGTTTTTGACAACTGCGATTTGTTCACTAAAAAGCGAAGTGGAAAATCGGATGATGATAGCAGCTCATCCAAGGGCAGCAAGTCCAAGAGCGAGAAGCTGCTGGACGACCTTGACAAAGCGCTGGCGCACTTGGCTCCAAATACATATTTGATTTTTAGCTGTCCATTCAATTTTGACAAAACACTAAAAGTGTCCAAGATTTTCGAAAAGCACGTCGAGGCAATTGAAAACTTCGAGAAGATCAAATATTGGCCTGGTTCCACAAATTCAGAAATGCTTAATTGGGCCCGCAAGCGGGCACACAAATTTGGTGTGGTGATAGAAGACGATGCGATCGACTATCTCGCCGAAAGCACCGAAGCAAATTTGCGCATGATCGCCAAAGAAATCGAGAAGACCGCGACATACATATTGCCGGAAAAAACGATCACGCTGGAAATCATCTCGCAAATGAGTCCGCATTTTTCAAATGTCTTCGCATTGCTCGATCACTGGATCTCGGGAGACCGCAAACAGGTTCTCTCAGGAATTCAGGAATTACTTTCCAAGCAACAGTCTGCTATCCCTGTTTTTGCAGTGGTGCAGACAACAATCACAAAATGGCTCAGCATAAAAACGGCAGCAGAAAGAGTGCTGGCAAGCTTACCCGCAGGCAGGGGCATACAAAGGCGCGAGCTGCCGGTTTCCGACATGGCAAAGAGGCTACAGTCCGAAATCAAAATGAATCCGTGGGTACTGAAGATGGATCTGGAAAGAGTCCATAAGGTTGAATTGGAATACCTGGTCAAAAAGAAACAGGAGCTGACTCGTCTGGAAAAATCGGTAAAGACCGGACTTTTGCCTGACGTCCATGCTCTCTCGATTTTCTTCTCCAGTTAAGTTTTTCAATTTATTGGGACCGAAATGGCTTTTGTTTCGTCCTACTTACTAACTGAATTTGTTTTGCCCAAGGTCCGAGGAAAAGATCATGCCCGAAAGTCAATTTGTCATCGACGAAATCACAGCAAAAGACACCTGGAGAATTTTCCGGATTATGTCCGAGCTGGTGGAGGGATTTGATTCACTTTCGAAAATCGGACCAGCTGTAAGTATCTTCGGATCGAAACGCTGCCTGCCAGACGATCCCGAGTACAAACTTGCTGAGTCGCTTTCCTACAAACTCGCTGAAGCCGGTTTTGCCGTCATTACTGGTGGCGGTCCCGGCATCATGGAAGCAGGTAACAAGGGAGCAAAGGCAGCTGGCGGTATATCGGTTGGATTGAACATCAAACTGCCTCAAGAAACGGGCGGCAATCCATACCAAAGCCTTAGTGTCGACTTTCGCTATTTCTTTTTGCGCAAGCTCATGTTCATAAAATACGCGATGGCATTCATCATCATGCCCGGTGGATTCGGCACCATAGATGAGCTTTTCGAAGCATTGAACTTGATGCAGACAAACAAGATCAAACGTTTTCCACTTTACCTTGTCGGCTCTGACTTTTGGAATCCACTGATTGACTGGCTGAAAAACACAGTCATTAAACGCGGATTGCTCTACGAGGAAGAACTCGCACTTCTAACCGTCATCGACGATCCCGACGAACTGATTAGCCAGATCACCTGGTGCGAAAAAGAAAAATGCTACCTCTCACCAGAAGGCATTCGCGCATTCTATAAAGAAGTCCAGGACATCCAGGACAACGAACCAAAATCAAAGTAGTCGGGAGCTGATTTCGAGGACCGAGATTTCGCAGTCGATAAGCAGAAAGTTCTTTCGGTTTACTTTGAGTACGCTCCGTGCTTAGCACCTACTATACTCACAGCTGCTGCAGACTTCAACAACCTTGCCGAAACCTTTCGATGTTTTTCGTCCCCAGAAGTCCTTAAAGCTCTAATCGGAGATAAAGAAAGAAAAGGAGCCATAGCAAAGTCAGAAACAGCTACACAATAATCTCCTTTGTAGACATTATCCCATCGCCTCACAAACAGCTCTTTTGGTTTACTAGATTTTCCAAATTTGTGGCTAGCCGAAAACATAATTTGTTGGCCAGGACCAATTACAATTTTGCGGCCCTTAACTAACGCATAAACATTTTCTTTAAGCGTATCATCGCAAAAATTTAGAAAATTAACCGAATCATCCTCTATTAGGACGCCTATGAGGCACTTATCTTTAGCGAAAAACTCAAAGTCCTCAAAGCTAAACTTAGATTCTTTCTCGCCCCCTTCTATAAGAAAGAAGTTTGAAAGGGTTTGCTTGCTACGAGCTTCCTCTTGTTCAAAGGAAACGGCCTTGAATCCAGTTGGATTATCTTCGTAGTTGATTCTCAGATCGAAATTTTTCGGATTAGGAGACGTGAGTTTTTTCAGAGAATCCTTCGCTTGTTTGAATCCCTTAACTATGTCTGTGTTTTCAATCTTGTTTTGAAGCTTTTCAAAGGCGTCAGAAATTCTCGTCGTTACGTTCTCGCTGAGTTTCCAAAGCTGAGCTTCTGAAGTCTTTGATTCACGACTTACCGCGGCTCTAGTTTTTTTTAAATATAGATCGTATCGCAGCTGGTGCTTGTATTCCTCGTTGATCCTAGCCATCAGACGATCGGGATCACTCTTGAGTCCTCTCAATTCCTTCAATTCGTAATTGATGTTGGTGTAATCTTGCTTCTCCTTATAATCGAGATCCTCATTCGCATGTAACTTGTCATAAAGAGGACCCCAAGCTAAAAGCAATTCGGTGATTCTATCATCCATAGCTTCCTTATATGCTTTGACAAACCTTTCTGGTGCAACCACTGATTCCGCAGCTTCTGCACTGTTATACACATAGCTAAGAAGCTCTTCAGCTCCAGTCATAACGGTGTAGAGACCACTAACTTGATCCAGCGGAGAGATGGTCGAGTCTGGCGATAAGCTAGGTGCCAGATTTCGAAAAGGTAAGCTTATGCTCTCGGTCACCATTGGCGAACTCTTTGCAGAAGCTTCACTTTGGTTCGGGTTGAAGGTGTCAGACAGCAGAGCATTACCAAAAAGAGAGCTGTTTGATTTGACTTGAATTGAACTAGAATTCTGAATCAGGGCGGTTCCTAATACCGAGATCGGACTATCAGTGAGACCATTTACAGTTCCAGTGCTATATGAATATTCCAAAGCATCGGCACCAAAGACCGTCCCATTAACAATTCCCTGAATGTCAATTTGTCCTTGACCCTGCACCTCTAAGGTGTTCAGCTGTACAACAGGCGCAGTCATATCCAACTTGTTACCGATAGCTAAAAGCGTATTATCCATGCTCAACGTTGCTCCGCTTTGAATGCGGGAACCTGTTTGCCCGTAGAGCGGAGGGTTTTTCATGTCAGTTCTTACAGAAGCAGAACTAATTAATAATCCTTTGGAGGCTAGGAGATGAATATCATTGGACATAACACTAGTGCCGCTATTCACAACAATATTTTTTCCCTCAACCAGCACAGCCTTCTCTGATCTTAACGTTCCTCCGACAGAAATATCTTTCCCTCGAATGACAATACCCATCTTTGCATTTAGTTCTGAAGTGCTTGGAATGGTGACGTCAATATCCGGCGCCAATCCTAAAAACAGAAAACCGGAAGAAACGGAGTACGATGCGTTATTAGGGAGTTCAAGCTTAGAAGTCGCAACGGAAATTTGGTCTTTGGCTTTCACATTAGCAGGAAGAATTGCACTCCCGCCCAACAAATCTTGCACAAAGAATGAGTTAACATTGTAATTGGAAGTACCAAAAGTAGCAGAGCTAAAATTCACAACATTTAGATTGAGGCCTGTTGCGTTAGTGAAATCACCGGAAATAGTGAGATCCCTGTTTGCTGTTAGAAAACTTGGTTGCAGTTGCAACGACGCATTGCCGGCACCATCAACGCTCAAATTACCAAAGTTCGAGAATTCATCAACCCTTAGCGATGACATAGTCCCGGACTTCAGACTAAGAGTACTCCCGGCAAGGTTAATCACACTGGGGGCTTGAATATCAGCATTGTCCCAACTTTGGTTTCCAACCAATGAGACAGCTGTTTGGGACTGCAAGTGTGCAAATGAAAGCTTGGTTCCTCCGTCCAGTAGAACCTCATTTGAAATCACAGCAACGTTTCCCGTTGGTGATTTACCAAGTAATGAACCAGTGTTAGTGAAATTCTTGCTTGCTTGCACTAAGAAGCTGCTGTTCCCGTCATTCAACAATGTTCCGCTGTTGGAAACGGTAGTCGCAAGAATACTCGACATGCCATTAGTACTTATGGTGCCCTTGTTTATCAGCTCTCCGTTAACTACGGAAAGTGCACTCGATGATGCGCTGTTTTTGAAATGCAAACTGCCTAGCACTTCAATTGATTTATTTGCAACGAGGCTTGATGAAACAGTCAGTTGCCCAAGGCTTCCAATCTTCAATTCATCTGTAAGCAAGCCAAACGTCACAGCGGCTTGTACGTTCATAGTGCCACCGAAATTGACTGTTCTGCTGTTAACAAAGAAGTTGGATCCATCGGTGATATTGAGGTCACCGAAATTTACAGTGTCAGCGTGGATAGAAGCATCACCAAAAGTGCCACCGCCTCCGATCCCAAGAATACTTGTTGGACCAGCGAAGCTAAGAGAACCAGAAATGGTGCCCCGATTATCAAGATAGATTGATGAGGGTCCGGAGTAAATCTGTAGATTGATAGCGGTAACATCGCCAGTCAAAACAACCTCAGGTGCAAGTAGCCCCAGGTTTGTAGTTGTGACAGTTGGCAGGGTGATCTTGTTTTCGCCAACAATCGTAATCGTAGGCGCGGTAAGCTTCGAGTTAGAAAAATCGATATGCGCATTGGATCCCCTGACTTCGATCACGTTCGCCTTTATCTCGCTATTGCTGACAGTTATATCGCCTGGCAAACCACTTGGAAGATTAGCAGGAACAACGATTTGCTCTGTCCTGAAAGCACTAGCTCCAAATGGGGCGGGGTCTCCCATTCCGTCAGGTGTCGGTGGATAAAACAGCTGGCCACTGACCATCACCACAAGTGGAGCTTCGATAGTTGAATTATTGAGCAAAATCTGCCCAACAGAGTACAAATAAATAGGATCGCTCGCTGTCATTGTACCGCTCAATACTAGATTTCCAGTGGTGTTATAAAAAGTCGGATCACCGCTTAAACAAACATCTCCGAATACCAAGGACGGTCCGAAGCTGTCTATGAACGCTGCTCCCGCATCAATATTTATTACACTACCGTTAAAGACTGACATTGAACTTCTGACTTCTTTCAGCGCATGAAAGTTAGTATTATTGGATTTAAGTTCCCCTGCAAACAACGAAATGTCACCAGTTGAATTTGAGAAAATGATGTCTCCTAAAACGGCCGTAATCAGTCCATTTCGATTATCTATGTCAAGCAAATTATGCAAACTGGGCGAAAGAGACTCAAGTATGCTTGGTCCAGTTGCTGCATTAACCGAGCCCTGAAGTGACGAAATAATTCCTTCGTTTCGAATAAGGCCAGTCGCGCTGTACAAACTCAAACTGTTCATAGCAGACATTATTGGACTTCCTTGTTGATTCATTAGCGAACTTATCAATCCGGCAGACTGAGCGGTGTTCATGATATTACCGCCGGCCGAGATATCTAAATTGCCTGAACTCTGAATCACACCCATGTTAACTAAATTGTTCGCAGCAACCAAACTTAAGGAGAGATTAGATTGGAAGGAAGAGAAGAACGAGTCCACAGGTAGAACTGAGGAGATTAATCCAGTCGTCAAATTCGTGATGTTACTAGCGGAGATGGTTGCAGACTGAACACCGGGTAGGCTACTCACCGCATAGAATGTGCCCGCATTGTTGAAATTTCCCATTAAGTCCAAAACACTATTATGTCCAAAATCCTTAATAGCTGTGACTCCATTAGGAATTGTTAGACTGCCTACAAAATTGCTGAACCTAGGACCTATGACAAAGCTGCCACCAACTGCAGTACCATTTTCAGCAAGTTGAATAGTTTGCGTGTTTGTTGAAAAGACTTGATAAACAGCGAGTCTCTCAGCTGGGGTAAGCAAGGTATCAGCCAACACCGTTATGGAATTAGCTCCTTCCATAATTGTAATAGGTGCAGAATCTGCCATACTTCCAGGTGTTAGGGTACGAGCCGAACTCGTCAGATCAAGGTCAATTTTTCCGGATTCCTGTGCGAGCGAAATTTGACAGGACAGAAGTATGGCTCCAGCAACCCCTATCCAATGCCTCTTTGTCATAGTCCAATCCTGTCCATGTATATCGTCATCGACAAAAGGATTGCAAAACCGGTTTTTGTAGTCAATGGGAATTTCCTCCCTCGGAACCGCTCCGCATAGGGGAAAAGGGAATTCGGCGTCCCTCCATCGAGGTACGTAAATCCACGCGCAACCAAGAAGCACTAAAAATGTGACAAAGCTAGAGCATAACTATTTTGGAACACATCAATCTGGAAGCATGTTTTTCGAGCGAGCCATGCAGAAATCCAGCAATGGTTTTGTTTCCTCGGGAACGCTCAGCTGATCGAGCGTGACTGAATGCTCTTTGCCATTATCTGTAATTTGCCAGGTGTAGAGATAAACATCGCGAGCTTTGTCCACGCGCTTATCGCTCATTCCCATGATGCCGCTGGCCTTTACCAGGGATTTCAACTCTTCTGCTTCTGGTCCGGGTTGCTGTTCGGTGTCTAACTGAAAACCGACATACATCGCCGCAAAGCCGCCTGATTTCCTGAAATAAACCTTCATAACACCTCAGCTTTGATTGGGGCTTGCCGCAAATAAACCGCATTGTATTCTCTCAGATTTCAGCGATAAGGAACGAAAAAACGAAAATTGATCTCATACTTTAATCCGGCTGAGGGTTCGTGGAGGGTAGGCTGAGTTCCTTTATGAGCTGTATCTTTCTCTCCTTAAGGAATCTGGTAAAAAAAGCACCTCCCCGCCAGAAGTACCGTACAGTGTGTAGCGGTTATTAAGCACATAACGGCTTGAGGAGGAAGGTCCCTTGAAAATTGCAGTGTGTATAAAGGCCGTTCCGGATACTGAGACAAAGATCAATCTGGCAGGCGACAAGTCGAATATCGACTTCACCGGCGTCCGTTTTCTCACCAGTCCTTACGATGAGTTTGCTATCGAAGAAGCTCTTCGCCTGAAGGAAAAGAACGGTGGAGAAACCATGGTCTTCTCGATGGGCGGACCAGAATGTACCGATGTTTTGCGTGATGCTCTTGCAAGAGGCATTGACAACGCGACCCATCTTTCTGATCCATCATTCATAAACCTCGACCCATTAAGCACTGCAAAAGTACTTGCCGCTGCAATCAAAGATGGCGGTTTCGACGTGATCCTTCTCGGACAACAAGGTGTCGGCGGCGACAACAGCCAGGTACCGGCAATGTTGGCAGAACTTTTAGACTTGCCCCAAGTCACAGTAATCATGAAGCTCGAAATCACCGGCAACACCTTCAAGGCTGAGCGCGAAATCGAAGGCGCACACGAAACAGTCGAAGGCAACCTGCCTGTCGTGCTCAGTGCACAAAAGGGTTTGAACGAGCCACGCTACCCCGGAATCAAGGGTGTCATGGCTGCACGCCGAAAAGAAATTGCCGTAAAGAATGCCGAGGCTCTCGGTCTTGCCGGAGCAATCGGAACAGACAAAGCTCCGCTCAAATTGAAAGAGATGGCATTGCCACCGGATCGTCCGGCAGGTCGCTTGCTTGAAGGCGACGTCGACACCCAGGTTAAGACGCTGGTTGATCTTCTCAAGAAAGAAGCTCAAGTCATCTAGTTTTGCACCGCATTTTGTTTTAGGAGAAATCAAATGGCTAGCGGCATTTTAGTTTTTTTGGAGCAGCGCAACGGCGCAATCAGAAAAGCAAGTTTAGAAGCTTTGTCTGAAGCTCGTCGCCAGGCAAACGGAAAGGAAGTAACAGCTCTGATCATTGGCGAAAACGTCAAAGCACTGTCGGCGGTGGCAAACAAATGCAAACCGACAAAGATCCTTGTTGCAGACAACGCACAGTTTGCAAACTACTCAACTGAGGGTTATGCCGCGGCATTGACCACAGCTGTTAAGACAGTCGATCCTCAATACGTATTTGCGGCTAACACCTCGATGGCGAAGGATTTGATCCCGAGAGTTGCGGCTCGTTTGGATGCAGCATGCGTCACAGACGTGTCGGAAATTCGTCCAGCCGGTGACAAGCTTGAAGTCGTTCACCCGATGTACTCGGGCAAGACACGCGGCATATTTGAACTGAAATCGAATGTTTCATTCATCACAACTCGTCCAAATATCTTCGCAGTTCAAGAAGCTGAGAACGGTCATCATGCAGAGATCGTCGATCTGCCAGTTACAGTCGACAAGATTCGCGCCAAAGTAACCGCAGTTCACGCATCTGAAGGACAGAAGATCGAGTTGTCCGAAGCCAGCGTAATCGTCGCCGGCGGACGTGGAATCAAAGGTCCTGAGAACTGGAACATTCTCGAGAACCTCTGCGGAACCCTCGGTGCCGCGCTTGGCGCTTCTCGCGCCGTTGTTGACGCTGGCTGGATCGATCACCAGCACCAAGTCGGTCAAACCGGCAAAGTCGTCAGCCCACAGCTCTACATCGCCTGCGGCATTTCCGGCGCAATCCAGCACCTTGCTGGCATGTCGTCATCAAAAGTGATCGTTGCAATCAATAAAGATGCCGAAGCTCCAATCTTCAAACATGCAACCTACGGAATCGTCGGTGACGTGTTCGAAGTCGTTCCAAAGCTGACTGAAGAGCTGAAGAAGCAAAACAGCTAATCACACGACATACCTATTAGCAGCTCCGTCAGCGCAGCAGGCTCAGAAATTAAGACGAGAGGAGAAAGCAGAGTATCTCCTCTCGTCTTTTTGAATAACAATAGAAAATTAGGAGAAAAATAATTTCTGCCTTATCCGAACGATCTCCGCAGCACAAAGTATTATGCTTTCGTAACGTCGCCGAAAAGATACAAGAGGCAAACGAATCATGAATGATGAGAAAAAGAACAAATCAAAAGGGCGAAAACCATTGCCCAAGTCCAAAACGTTGAAGAGCAGTGCAAACTTTCAAGCAACTGGTGGTGAACAAGTAGGTGTTTCCGTTGGACCACCCCTTTGTAATAACGAACAACAATCAATTGGACCACCCTTGTGTAACAAGGGACAGATCTCGGTTCCACCGGTTTGCGATTGACGACAGCGCGTTTATAGCTCCGAACCTAACCGCATGCAATTTGCATTTACATGAACGGGCTTCGGCTCCAGCGATGCCAGGATTAAATATTGTCGTATCAACAACCGAAGAAGCATAACAACAGCTAATTGCTTTGCCACCCAGTATATCCCGATTTTGAGCTGGGCTGCGGACATAGAGAAAGGAGAGGATTGCATTTCTGCCCCTCTCCTTTTTTTTCGGTCAATAGCAACTGCTGGACCGCGGTCAGTTAACCTGCACACCGGTTGAACTTAAACTTGCCCTTGAATTGCGCCGCAATTCCTCCGATTCTGTTGGTGTCTCAACACTGACAGAATAGCGCTGGAATATGAGGGTGACGTGAGGAAACGGGTCCCCCGAATTACCGACTTTAACGAAGGCAGAGCACCAAAGAAAAACGGGCGCCTAAAATGCGCCCTTACAAAGAATAATATCTAACTGAACTTTTGAGAGTGAACTACCGATCTGACTAACAGAGCATCACACCGGTATGGCAAGTGTAAGCTAGAGGTGACGCAGACTGGTCACCTTGAGCATTGTTGGTCATCGGCGCCGCAGACCCAGCAACACCACCGGCGATATCAAGCTTCAAACTGTTCTTCAAAACTCTTACCTTGGGAAGCGCTTTGCGGAGTTCCTTCCTATCCATCTCATTCATTGCAAAATACTCCCGGTCTTTTGAAGTTCAACAGGCAAAAGATACAACTGTTAGATGAGGACCATGTGAGTATTGTCTGCCAAGATTACAGCCCTCTCAAAACTACCGAAAAATGACCGATTGCTAATGACAACAATCCCAGAAATCAAGATGCCGTAAGCACCACAGAGGCTCCACATATATCTTTTTCTAACGGGATGGATACAAAGGAATTTTCTCTCCCTAATCCGAAAGGACTTGGGACACAACGGTTTCCAAGGCATAAAAATTTTAGTTGCCCAGAAGGAATTTTTTCTCAGGCTTGTCAAGTTTGGGATACCTATAATTCCTCTTGGTTCGCAGGGAATCTTATGTCTCAGATCTGCACAAACATATTTAGCGCAATCATCGTTGCACTTGCCGTCAGCACTTTATTCGAGCTGTGGAAACACAGGCAAGAACTGACCAGCGATGAATTGTCTGAGGACGCACGCCTGCTTGTTTGGAAGATCGGCATCTTTATGATCTTCCCACTTCTAACCTGGCTTGATCTAAAAGCAACTATTGTCGCAACAGAACAGCTCGGCGGTTTCATCAAAGACTGGTCTTATGGACTCATTTGGTTCAATGCCATCCCTCAAGGACTTCCTCACGCTGACTTCCTAATGCCTGCACTATTTGCCGGCGTCGCTGTTCAGCTCTTACTTGCAGTATGCCTTGTGCCCGCACTATTTTTCCGTCCACACCCCTTCCTCGCCACGTTGATCAGCTATACAGTCGCAATAATTTGCGCATCAACACTAATGATCGATCCGACAATCGGATTGTTCGGAATGGGCGGCTCGCGCTGGCAATTAGCTTATACCAGCCTGCCTAAAGATACTTTGATGATCATCATTTCGATGTACGCATGCATGTGCGCGCTGTTCATCCTTGCGGTGAAAAGCAAAACTATCCGCATTTGGTTTGCCGAAATCACAAACCCTGTGTTGGCAGAACAGCTTCGCATCGCCATGCTTGAAGCGCAGTCAGATCGTAAGAATCAATTCCAGAGCTGCAGACTTGCAATTCTTTTGGAAAAAGCGGGAATGCGCCGTCATGCAACGCGCGAATTCGCCCATCTGAAAGAAATTGCCCCGGCATCACTTTTCTTGCTTTTCCTCGATGGATTCATGCAATACAAGCGCCGCAATTACCGCAAAGCGCGCCAGGCATTTGAGCAAGCTTCCAATTATCCATTCCTGACTGAAGGACTGAAAGGAACTTTTCTGTCGGCTGCGGCTTGTTCGGCGTTTGCGCAAGGCGATACACATGGATCAATTAACCTGTGCGAGCGAGCACTGGAATTTGATGATGCAGCGCTCGTTGCAAGAATGGTAAAAGTGGATGCCTTCTTACGCCTGGGCAAGAAAGAACAAGCAGGCGAGGAAGTTCTCGCGGCCTTAAAACAAGGGTTGGATTTTGAGATCGAAGATAAGGTCCCGCTCGATGCCGACCTTACGCTGAAGCAGATCTTCCGCTTCCAGCGCCAACAAGCAAACGAGCGCAAAACGAAAGAAACAGCACAGCTGGTTCGCTCGTAATCTGATACCACCGATTGCTCATGCAATCGGTTTTACGTTTAGAGAATCCAATTTCTTCACTGCATGATGAAAAAACCATGCAAGACTTGGGTTCCAGCAATGATTTCATCGCGAGCAATCAGCCAAGGCAAAAGAACAGCTAATGTTCCGAGACCTGTCAGCGTCTTGTTCCCATCGTGGGTTAATCCAGGCAGTGTAAAAAAGCCAAAGAAGCACCCAAGTAAATAGACCTGCAAGAACATGGGTGGAACCCAAAAACCTAACAGGATGGTCTGCGACGCAGCCATGCCATTGAAGACGGACAGCAGGCTGACTTGATCGATACAAAGAAATAACAGGCCCAGCCATTGCCCGAGTTTGGAAACTTGATTCCAACCATTCAAAGCTGCCACCCAGCAAAGCAGCCAGGATGCACTTATGAAGCCGAACAAGTCAAAGAAGAACTCTTCTTGCTGCTTAGTGGCAAACAAGGTGACGAGATCATCCAGCGGAAAGAGGATCGGACAAAAACACAAGCTAAAGATCGAAAAACCGGCGAGCAAAACCGAGGCGCTAAAGACGGCATGCCTTCGTCCAGCCAACGCATTTCTCAACGATTTCGATTTTCCGTCATCCGATTCAGTCACGGTGCCCCCAACCGAGACAAGAACATAAAGAAGTATTGCCCAGAGCGGGCCAACTAATAGCCCAATTCTACAAATATAGAAGCTTATCAGCCACCTGATTTCGCTTGTCCGTCCTTGGCTTTCGGTGACATTAACAAAACCTCATCACTTATAGCAAGCGCTACAAGACTAAAGATTGCTCATAATCCACTAGATGAGCAATCCTCCCCTTGGCTTCCCTTTTAAACGATTTATAATTCTGTCTCAATATAGTCAATATTTGGCTATACACAGAAGTTAGAGGTTCGATGGGTGAAATCTTGAAAGGATTCAAGATAAGCGAGATGAACATCAGGGGCAGGCTTTTGCTTGTCTGTTTCGCTGTGTCAGTCCCAATCCTCTGTATTTGCGCCCTCATCATCTGGAAGGAATACCAGGGGCTACTACAAGCTGCCAAGACAACGGCAGTCTTCCAGGACAAAATTGCGGCGCGCAGTTTGTCCCAGTGGATTCTTACTCAGCAAATCGAGCTGCACAACATCTCAATCCTTCCTGAGCTCCAAAAACCACTTTCTGAAGAGAACAATCAACTCTTAGCAAATACGGCCCGAACCCAGCGAGACTGGAACGCCGTCATGCTTCTCGATACCAACGGAGCGACTCTGGCATCCAGCATTCCGACCAGCGATTCGACCGGCTCTCGAATTCGCAAGATGCCATTTTTCGCAAAGATATTGAATGGCGGCAAATCAACCCATGGATACGAAGCTACCGTATCGGGTTACCTTACCTGTCCTGTTACAGGAAAGGCGTCAATACTGGTTGCAGTTCCGGTTTATGGCGGCGATAAAATCAAGAGTGTTTTGATTGCATCAGTAAACCCTTCTGCGATCCTGCGTCTATTTAGCGGACTAGGAGAAGATCGCGGCTCCGTTATCGCGGTTATCGATCAAGACAAGAAGGTTATCGTAAGAACTTTAGACAATGATCGCTGGCTCGGAAAGGACTTTTCTCACGCTCGTAGTGTTCAGGCGGCATCAAAGAAGAAGCACGGCGTTTATGAGGCAATTGGCATCGCTGACCCGACAATGCGCACCTACGCTTTCGACCACATTCCAGAAACCGATTGGATTGTAGTGGTCGGAATTCCATCGCAAGCTATGTATGGATCAGCCCACGATCGGCTTTTGCTGATGCTCTTGTCTGCAGCAGTAGCATCTGCAGTATCAGTATTCCTGGCCTATCGCGTAACCGGCTATTTCACGGGACCAATTAACGAGTTGGTCAGAGAAGCAGTATCAATCGGACGTGGAGACCTCAGCAAACGCGTCACGATAAAACAAGGTGGTGAGCTAGGGCTGCTGGCTCGCGCCTTCAATCAGATGGCAATTAATCTGGAACTCAACCGTGACTATAAAGAAATGGTCGAAAGAATCGCGGATTCGATCCGACAATCACTAGACCTTGACCAAATTTTGAACACCACAGTTACCGAACTGGGTCAGGCACTCTCGGCCAGCCGCTGCTGCCTTGCGCTCTTCAGCAGCCCAAATGCCAAGAATGTTGTCGGCAGCGAAATGGAATTCAATTATGTCTGGTGGGATCCAGAGAGACAGGGCAGCTCGCTAAATAACCGCTCCGTTCTGATCACGGAGAACAGCATGCTCAAACTTATACTTGAGCAAAAAGCAATTCTCTCTCTCGATGTGATGAACAACAGCACATTCACGCCTCTCTTTGAAAAGGATGAATCGTCACCGGCTGACTGGCACTCGATCAAATCGCTCATAGCCTGCCCCATTGTATTTGCAGACCAGGCTGTCGGCATGATCCTTGTACAGCAATGCGACAACAGACGCGCATGGTTCGACTTGGAACTAGAACTTGTTGAAGCCGTTGCAAACCATGTTGCGCTGGCAATGGAACACGCCAACCTCTTCACCAAGACAAAGACACTGGCCGAACAAGAGTTCCTCATCAATAATATTGTTCGCTCGACAAGAGCATCACTTGATACCGATACGATTCTCAAAACCGTAACGGAAGAACTCGGCAAAGCACTGGGAGCTGATTACTGCCAGATCGCCATGCCGCGCGCAGAAGGTCCATTGGTGGTGACACACGAGTTCCACGCTGAAGGATTCTCCGACAGTATCGGCGCAAATTTGTATGATGCAAACCTTGATTTCAACCCTGGCGCAGAAGGCATCCTCGATCTCAACAATTTGCTTGGTATCGATCTGTCGCGCCTGAAAGACTTCGGTCAAACAAGCACAAGCGCAACGGGCGAAATTCCTATCTCTGCCATTGTGGATGTAACAACCGATTATAGAACTTTTGCATTCAGAGAATTCTTGCAAAAAATCGGTTCTCGTTCATTGATCGCAGCACCGTTGCTGCAAAACGATCGTCTTCTCGGCATTTTGATCATGCACCAGTGCAGCTCCGAACGTGACTGGCACTCAGGTGAGGTTCGCCTGGCTGCAGCTATCGCAGACCAATTGGCCGTCGCCGTTTCGCACGCGGAACTGTTTGCACAGGTAAAACATCAGGCGATCACAGACGGTCTAACAGGCCTCTACAACCACGTTTATTTCAAGAACAGACTCTCCGAAGAGCTCAAGCGCGCGTCCAGAAAGAGCACGCCATGCTCATTGCTGATGTTGGACCTCGACAAGCTCAAAGTGATCAACGACACCATGGGTCATCCAATCGGAGACGCAGCAATTCGCCAGGTCGCTATGGTACTGAAGAAACTTCTTCGCTCCGGCGACACCGCTGCACGTTATGGCGGCGAAGAATTTGCTGTAATTCTGCCAGACACGCCGCTTAGCGAGGCTCTTCTCATTGCCGAGCGCTTACGCCAGAATATCAATCGCAATCCAGTTCCGGGATTAGGTCACATCTCAACTTCAATTGGAGCAGCGTTCTATCCCATCCACTCCGATAACATGGCAGAGTTGATCGACAAAGCTGACAAGGCTCTCTACGTGGCAAAACGCGGAGGCAGAAATCGCGTATGCGTTTGGAGCGATCCTCAACCGGTTCATGTTTCACCGCTTGCTCCCGGCGAAGGCGATCGTGTTACAGCAGCTACTGAGGTGGCAGCTAAATTGCAGCAGGAAATGGCAGAAGCCGGCACAAAGGCAACTGCAGCTGAAGCAGCTGTATAGTCATCGCTGGGAAAAAGAGCAATTTCGCTGGAGATTCCCTGTAAATGTTTTGTCGGTAAACCAAAACGTGGGAGCTGATACCAATCGCGGTATCAGTCACAGACATAGACGACATATTGTCGATGATAACGGACATTTGCCCACTTCAAGAATAGCCCCGATTAATTGGCTACATAAATGAGGTCGTAGGGTAAAATCTAAGTGCACTACAATTTCACTAGTCATTGCAAACACAACAGCAAGCTGATGAACTCTCGTCTCATACTTTTCGATATCGACGAAACAATGATTTATTCCGATGGTGTCGGTAGACGCGCCATGGAAGCTGCTCTCAATAGAGTCTTCGAACGTAAGATTGATGCAACGGGTCATCCAATGTCCGGCAAGACTGATCCGCAAATCTGCCATGAAATTCTTTTGGCACTCGGATACAGTAAAGAAGAGGTGGATTCAAAACTGCCGGATGCATTCAACATATATATCGAGCTTCTGGAAGCTGAAATATGCAAAGCAAACGGTTTTCGGCTTCACAACGGTGTAAAGGAGCTGCTCCAAGAACTCTCTGCCAGAACTGATTGCCACCTGGGCCTATTAACAGGCAATATAGAGAAAGGCGCCAGGCTTAAGCTAACGCCTTTCGAGCTCAATTCATATTTTGTCTTTGGAGCGTTCGGTTGTGATTCAGCCGATCGCTTACACCTTCCTCAGTTTGCACACCGGCGCGCGGAAGAAGTTTTCGGTAGAAAGTTTGAGAAGGACGAGCTTGTCATAATCGGAGATGCTGTCAATGACATTCTTTGCGCACAGGGATATGGCATCCGCTGCATCATTACCGCCACCGGTCGTACTCCTAAAGAGACTTTGGCAGAGCTAAACCCGGATTATCTATTCGATTCTCTGGAAAACACAGGCGAAATAATCGATGCCATATTTGCTTCTAGAAGTCAGGAACCAAAGATAGGCGCGAAACAGATATAATCTGCGTCACAAGAGTGAGCAGGATTGGACCGTGTCCGAGGACTTCGATAGCAATAGGGGCGAGAGTTGGACCAGAGCATACATTGGTCTAGGCTCCAACGAAGGTGATCGTCTTGGCTACGTCCAACAGGCGATGCAACTAATGAAGGATCATCCCAACATCGAAGTTGTGGAGTGCTCAAGTCTTTACGAGACTGAACCAGTGGGCAACGACTATGTCGAATGGTTCGTCAATGCTGTAGCAGCTATCGAAACGAACCTGGCGCCACGCGAACTAATGAAAGTTTGCAAGGAGATTGAAAAACGTTTGTCTTCACTAGCCGGTGCAGACGGACCGACGATAGTACGAGAAACACTAGATGGAGCAGTTACTTGCAGGATCATCGATCTCGATATCTTGTTTTACGGTGACAAACGCGTCAAGCTTCCAGAATTAATCGTTCCGCATCCTCAGCTCACTAAGCGCGCATACGCACTTGTGCCATTGCTTGAAATCGCGCCGGAACTCAGGCATCCAGTTTTGAACAAAACCGTTTCAGAGATACATGAGAATTTAGACGCGCCCGAACAAGTATTTTTGTACGGTACGCGAAACAACGTTCCGGATTTCGAGCCCTAGGAGCCAAAAGTGGAAAAACCGCCGATTATCACATTGACCACCGACTTTGGAACTGCAGACGGCTATGTCGGCATAGTCAAAGGTGTTATTCTCAGCATTTGCGAAAACGCAAAGATCATAGATATCAGCCACGAGATTCCGCCATGGAATATCTCAGCAGCAGCCTGGGTTCTAGCAAATAGTCATTGTTATTTCCCGAAACGAACAGTTCACGTTGCAGTAGTTGATCCCGGCGTCGGGTCTAAGCGCCGTCCGATCTTGATTGAGGCAAAAGACCAGGTCTTCATTGGTCCGGATAATGGAATTTTCTCATCGGTCTTGCAAGATCAGTCCGATGCTAAGGTTTTCGAATTGACAGAATCTAAATACTGGATGCCTGAAGTTTCGCATTCCTTCCATGCTCGCGATTTATTCGCGCCGGTTGCTGCTCATTTTGCATCTGGTGTCAGCTCAGACAAATTAGGCCAGGCGGCGGAACTGGACAGTCTTGTGAAATTGCCCTCAAGGGAGCTGCGCACAAATCCAAAGCGCGTCGAAGGGTCGGTATCGTATGTTGATCGTTTCGGAAATTTGATCACCAACATCAAGAAGGATCAGGTTCGCAACGCAGCACTTTGCCAGGTTGGCAAACGCTCAATTGGCCGCATTGGGCAATCCTACTCCCATGCCGAGCAGGGTGCGCCAATTGCATTTATTGGCAGTCACGGCTATTTAGAAATCGCCGTCAGTCAAGGACGCGCTGATGAAAAGTTGGATGCCGGAGTCAACACGCCGGTTATTCTATTCGAATCGGCACAATAACTAATCCAACTCACCTAAAGTTCACTCCAAAAACACTCTTGAAATCCCGAAGAGATTATTTCACAATGGTAGATTGTGACAGGGACGAATCTGACCCATCTAGCTCATCACGATTTTCAGAGCGGTGGAAATTGAGGCTAACTCCACAAAGTGGATGCCAGCACTGATTCTCAAATTACTACTCTCAAAAAAGCATGCCCGGCTGAATTTGAGATCACGGATATTCTAGGATCCGGCGGCTACGGCATTGTCGCAAAGGCACACGACAAAATGATGTCGCGGACCGTAGCAATCAAATTCCTAAATCGGATAGATAATACAAGCAAATCGCAGCTGAAGAAGTTTCAACTTGAAGGCAAGGCGCTGGCCCGCCTAGAGCATCCCAACATAGTGTCGATACTACAGATGGGTTTCGGCAAGGACGAGCAACCTTTTATAGTTTACGAATACCTGGAAGGGAAGACGCTGGCGCAATATCTGAAAGAGCACCATGCGCTTGCTCCCCAAGTTCTTTCTTCCGTGTTCGAGCAAGTGCTTTCGGCAATTTCACATGCCCATAGCATGGGCGTGGTACACGGAGACATTTCGCCCGCTAACATCATTCTGCTGAACAAATCATCAAACACCAATTCCGGTGCTTTGACCGTAAAGATTGTTGATTTTGGACTTGCAAGAATAGTTGAGTCCCCTGACATGCAAGAACTGGCGCGCACCGCCACTAATACCACCCAAACATTGCATGGCAATCCTTTTTACATGAGTCCCGAGCAATGCCGAGGAGAACTTGCTGATGAGCGCTCCGATTATTACTCAATAGCGTGTGTCTTTTACGAGTGTTTGACTGGACAACCACCGTTTGAGGGGGAAACGCCACTCCACGTATTGTATAAACACCTCAATCAAACACCTGAGCTGGCAAAGGATCTTCCTGAATCCTTGAAGGAGCTTTTGAAGAAGAGCCTGGCAAAAGAGAAAGAGAATCGCCCCGAAAATACCGCGCAGTTTAGAATGCTCGTTCAACGAGCGATAGAAGATCTGAAGAAAAGAGAACTGACACAGAGGTTTCTTGGGAAGAAGCAAATCCTGGCGGCACTGGGGATCTGCCTGATTGCGAGCCTGACAATTATCCATCTTAAAGATATGGTAGCCAAGAAAAATCAATCGGCAAGTACTAGCAATGCAGCATGGAAAGAAGATGGAAAGAAGCATACCGACATTCAGATGTCACCAGAGACGCGATTGAAGAGAATCCTGAAGGAATACGTGGAGAATGGAATAGATACCCTCGAAGAGACTGCACAGTTTTCAGATAGAATCGCGCAACTGCTTCCAAGCGTTAAAGTACCAGACATGCTTTTTCTCGGATATGCAAGTAAGGGGCTACTAGAGGATCGTTTGGGCCGAACTAAGGACTGTAAGAAGTCCTTTGAAATTGCATACAAGTACAGCTTGGTGAATGGACAAGAATCATTGCATTCTGCATTACCGCTCTTCTATTTAGCATCCAATGAGTACTATACCCCCCCCAATCTCAATCTCAATAAGCCTCTTCTCAAGTCAAGATTCGAGCACGTGGTGGCACTATTACGTAAAGCTAAAATGGATGACAGCGGTCATAACCCACCACGACTAGAACTCGGTGAAGATCTAGAAGTAATTAACATCAACATGCTTGAAGGAAATTCGCTGGTGAAGATAGCTGAACTAAGCAACAATTTCCAAGAGTATAAGAAGTACAGCCATAGCGGTGTACAAGGATAACGATACGTTTGCTCATAGTTATCAGGTCGTTATGGCCATGGTCAACCTCTATACTCTGCGAAAACATCCGGAAGAGGCAAGAATTCTATTGGCTAAACTTGAAAAATCACTCAGGGCAGACAACAGCTGGGATCCGCTCGATGACATGTCGGCTGCTCGGGCGTTGGGAGCCTGGTATGGAGATCAGGGTGACAAGCGCAAGGAAATAGAGATCTTCAAACTTGGAGCAGCAATAGGCGATAAGGCGCATCGGCAAAATGCGGACGTTTATGCATACCTCAAAGAGAGAATTGCCGCAGCCGAAAAAGAACGGTAGTACTGAACCTGACGACAAGGTTAAAGAGTGTTCAAGTGACAAAGCTGTTTAATCTTCAACTTTGATGTCCCTGCCATGTCACAGCGAGACTGTATAATCTACAAACTCAGATGCTCCTGAAATTCTCTGCGCGATACAGAGCACACAAATGCTTTGTATTCTTTCCTGCGCTAATCGGACGAGAGTCATGCCACTAATAAAGAAGCTCTTCTGTTTATTTTTGCAGTCAACTGCCATTCATTCACATAAAGCTCTAACGGTCTTAGCTTTATTGTGTTTATTTTTACTGAGCTCAACGGCTGTACAAGCGTACTACGATGACACTCACTACGGATTGACTTATCACCTTGCTCGCTGTGTGGGTTACACACCGGAGCAAGCCTATCGAATTGCAAGCGCTGCCGTATCAGTGGACTATGATCCACAAACAGAACCTGAGCAATATGGCAATGTCTTTATGCCGTACACTCCAAAAGGAAGTGCCCAAAATCCTCGGATAGACTTTCATGCCATGATGGATGAAATGAGATTTCCGCAATGCATGACGGATCCTTCCCAAGAATTGAGAGCAAAAGATGCAATAAAGGTGCAGGAAGGTGTCCTATGGAGAAGGGCTAAGGGTAATCTAAACCTTGGAGCGTTTTTACATTTTCTGCAAGACGAAACCTCTCACGCCGGCTACGGCAGCTTCGGAGGTCATTGGGCAAGCGCAACCGCAGCAAGAAAAGGACTTCCCATCGGACCTTACTGCGATTACTTATCTTCTGAAAAGATGGAAAAACACTTACCCATGATCTGGGAAACCATCTCACGCATGACGCTGTTCATGAAAGAACTTTGCCCAAAACAACGGGTCAATCAATTTGGCTACATGAATGAAGTAGAGCCAGTAGTCAAAGAAATGATCAGGGTCAACCCGATTTCGAAGCCCGCGCTTGTCTTGCCCCTGGGCATTTCAAATGATTGGAACGACCAGTCTGCAGGATTCGGCAAGTGGCTGAAATCTGTTCTTCCGATCAAAAGAGATCCTGATTATGTTAAGTCGCACTCTGTCATAGAACAAGCGAGTCGGCGCCGCGGCGACACCACAACTTACCGCTCCAAACCACGAATTTACAATCTGGATGCAAACGGAGATCCGGAACCATCAGAGGTAAATGACTGGGTTCTGTGGGGAAATCTAGAAGTAACCATAGATAAACCAGTTGAACTGACTGACATCAAAGTTGTAGTGAAAGCGTTTCCTACGACCGGAGGAGAATCCGAATACGAGCTATACAACGATACGTATAAGGATCGCCCCATAGTCTTTAAGAGCGTTCCAGTCGGTGATGTTATCGTTGAAGCACGCACTCAAGACGGGCAAGTATTGCGCGAATATCCAGTGATTAAGGGCGTTGACAACAAAGTAGCTTTCATATTTCCAAAGATCAAGAAAGCTAAACCTCAGCTAAAAATGATCAAGGAAGAACTTTCAAGACAGACAGGGCAACCTGGAGACGAGTTTCGACTTCGACTAATCTACGAACTAAAGGGACTAACGGAAGCAGAGTTCGTCAATGTGATCGAAAATGCAACTGTCACCGGGCCGGATGGACTAATTCACTCTCGCCCGATTAAGATGACCGCTACCAATGACACCATTACATGCGAGTTGATTGGTCCAAATCAAAAACCTGGTGTCTATGAATTCTCCTATGACATCATGAGCGGCAATTGGGGCAACCTGCGAAAGGACGGGTTCAAGTACACAGTGGAACAACCACTGCATCCAAAGAAGATTGAACTTGTTGACCACATCATAGAACCAGCAGGAGCTAACCTCTTCAAACTAAAAGTGCACTATAAACTAGTAGGACTGAACCCGGGAGACACACAGACAGCCACCGAAAGTAGCTTTGTTTCAGGACCTGAAAGCTATTACCCACCGCCATCGACACGATCTTTTTCTGACGGAAGAACAGTTTTAAAAGAGTTTTCAGCCAGAGCTGACAAAGTAGGGACGTACAACTGGAAATACTCAATTGACGCTGGTGACTACGGAAGGCTGGAAGACACTTTAAGCTTCCAAGTCGAGGCAAAAAATACAAAAGCAATTCAATTGGTCTCGGCAAGCGTAGAACCGAAAAGCGCTTTTGTTGGAGATGGCTTCCATTTGACAGTTTTGTATAAGGTATCTGGACTCAATGCAGGAGAAGCAGTAGAAGTAAATGAAAACGACTATGTCAGCTTCTCGAAAACTTTCACAAACCCTACAACTCACGCCAGAGCATCGGGAGAGTCACCCTTGCTTCGGAAAACAGCAGCCTTTACAGCAACCCAGTCAGGCAAACACACCTGGAACTTCGTCATTGACGCTCCAGGTTTTCAAACCTTGTACGGCGCTGTCGGATTCGACGTTGCCGAGAAAGAGGCGGCACAAAAGCTGAGAGCGCGCTTGCAATATCCAATGATTACCCTCGCACCGGGTGAGACCAAGAACTGCACGATCTATATAAGCGGGCAAAAGAACGATACACAAGACAGAGTTGAAATCGTTTATCCCGAAATCTCAGACAACTGGGGAACCTTGCCTGGACAAGTGCAGGTTTTTCCAGGCACGACATCAATGGATCCGTGGAGCATGCGCGGTGCAGGCGACTACACCAAGGAGTATGCTGCCGGCCAAGGATATCGTGCCAAAGTTACAGCACCGCCGGGAGTGACTCCTGTCAAAATCATCGTCAAGCAGAAAGACGTAGGGCAGGTCACGCTCACGCTTTTTGTGAAGATCGTGAAAAAGGGTGATAGTACAATTGGAACCGAAATTGAGAACCCAAGACTGCCGGGGACCTACATACCAAAGGCACGCAGACCTGGATCCGAGAATCCTCTTTCCGGTCCTGGCGAAGTAGAGACTGACAGGGGAACTGTCGGTCCAGACGGCGTGACGAGAACGCCTGACGGCAATCAAAACGGCCCGGGTTCAACTCAACCAGGCGATCGCGCATCCAACAACAACAACAACAACAACAACCAAGATCAAAGCAATCCTGACTCCACCAACAACTCAAATAACGGTCCAGTTACGTGGACTGGACCCAGAGGCGTTTCCATACCTTCAGCGCCGACAAGCAACACGGGTCCAAACCCAGGTACAACAAAGGGGCAAAGTAATCAAACCTATGTGTTCTCTCGGGCAATCTTCGAGAAGAAAATTGAAAGCGGTAATTTAGGTATAAGCGCCACAAGCACTTCCGGTGGTGTCTCACAAGGCACAGTAACGACCGGTCGCGTCGCGCGAGTTCCGATTTCCACGACTTACAAGAACAGCATGTCCTACGAAGCACCGATCACGGAAATCGTCAGCGGTGACGTTAGCGTGACCTTCCCCCATGACTTTGTACTTGTTTCGAATCAGGCAAGGATTAGCGCGTCTGCCACGGCCAATGCTTCCATAGAGCGAACGGGCGAGCAAAGACTCCATGAAGATGAGCCAGAAAAATATACGCACGACATCACAATTTCGGTGGGAAGCAGTTCGCCAAATACGTTAACCGTTGCATCTAAACCTTTCATGAGAAATGGAAGAACAAACTTGAACGGCGGATGGGAGATTCCACTTTCGTTCAGTGGACAAAATGGAGCTAAAGAACTGTCTGCCACCATTGGCAATGGTTATGTAAAAATTGGCGACGGCGCGTATCTCCACCTGAAGAATGTTTATTATGTCTTACAAGGCACCGAAGACAAATCGAAGAAGGGCGATAGCACTGAAGAAGCAAAGGATGATAAAAATACGTCCCCAGACGAAGAGAAGGAGTTGACTGCATGGCTCGAGAATCCGTCGATCACTTTAGTGGCTGGGCGCCTGCCATCGACCTCATCGCACATCAAGATAAAGGGATGGAAGCGCGATGTTTCCAGCCCTGTGGAAGTCATATTCCCGGGACAGACATTCGGAAATAATTTACCCGACGATCTAATTGTGAATCCCGGTGGTGGCAGCCAAGATCCATCAGCGCTCAGCGCAATTTCTTCAGATGAGGGAGTTTACACCTGGACGCAAGGATTCGAAGCAAAGATTCAAGCAAAACCGGGAGTGTATCAAGTTCCAATAATAGTTCGTCAGGCTGGAGCAGGGCAGATTCAGCTCGTCCTCAACGTCACGGTTGAGAAAAACAAAAATTTGAGACAAGGCGTTATAAATGACGGGCAAACCCAGGCGCTGCTAAATAAATCTCAACCGTGGAATGTCCCACCCGAAAAGAAAGATGAGAGTAAGCCCGGTTGGAATCTTCCTCAACCTCATACAGCTCCGTCGTCGAGCTGGAATGTCCCGAGCACACCACATGCGCAGCCCGCGCCTGGCTGGAACGTTCCGAGCACACCACGTGCGCAGCCCGCGCCTGGCTGGAACGTTCCGAGCACACCACGTGCGCAGCCCGCGCCTGGCTGGAACGTTCCGAGCACACCGCCCGCGCAAACAGCGCCTGGCTGGAACGTCCCGACTACAACCACATCAAAACCAGGTTGGAATGTTCCAACTACAACTCATACACAACCTTCTCCAGGATGGAATGTTCCAACTACAACTCATGCACAACCTTCACCAGGTTGGAATGTTCCGACCACAACTCATGCACAACCTTCTCCAGGTTGGAATGTTCCGACCACAACTCATGCACAACCTTCTCCAGGTTGGAATGTTCCGGCTACACCTACAGCTCCTCCGCCTCCGCCACCACCTCCTCCTCCGAAACCACAAGTTTGGAATCCCCCATCCACAACGCCTACGACATCGCCTGGGTGGAACGTCCCGACGACCACAGCTCCGCCTCGACCGACCACGCAAGTGCAAGTCACAGAAAACTATGAGGGCATTTATCAGCGAGAAGACGATCCTACATTCAAATTGCGAATCTATCGAGATGGAGGCGGCTTAGGTGCCGAGTGGATTCAGCATCCATTTGCTACAGGAAAGCAAGTTTTCGGAAATGCCCAGCGTGTTGCCCGCCAGGCAACTTTGCCGGGTCGGCGCCACGTAACTTTGCCGTAAGCAGAAAGGGGCTGGTTTCCAGCC
>JAIEQI010000197.1 GCA_019747875.1 Candidatus Obscuribacterales bacterium | reverse complement strand
CATAGCAGATGCTCCTATTGTGTCATTAGGAGCGGTTTCTGCCAAGTTAATGTCTACTTGCTGGGGGGAACATCATAGAATCCCTTCCAACTCTATCTTCGTAAAAGTCTTTAAGATTGAGACATGCGATTGTCAGATACAAAAGCTAAAAGTGCCTCTTGAGACCGGGATGTCTTCAAGTTGAATAAGGAACGGTTATGTAACAGGTTACTTTGTTGTCTATTGATTCTGACGGAAGCGACGTTTACGTTTCTCGTTGCTTGTTGGACGGCAAAGAAGTTCGTTACAGGTTCAACTATGTTAGTGGCGCCAACTCAACTTTTCTTCTCGACCGCTTCGCGTATCGGTAGCCAGACTTCGTTTCTACGAAGGAATGGCGGCGTCCAAGGCGGATTGTAAAAGGCCACTACAGGTTCACCAGTCGCGACTAGTCCGTGGGTGTTGAGGTAGTCCTTCAATTCCTGAGTGTGCTTGGATATACTTGCCTCTTTTGCTCTTCCTGAAAAACGGACCGTTGCGTACAACTGCGGAGCGAGCACTGCGAACTTGATACGCTTGTCGTGTGCTTCTGGTAGTGTCTCGAGTTCGTACTGGGCAGGCATGTAGAATTTCATCGTCAGGCTGTCCTGGTTAATACTGGTTGTTACCGGCACGGTCATCGCGATCTTCGTAGAGCCTGTCTCTTGTGTCACTGGAGTCGTCATCTCAATCTTCTTTCTGCCGCTGTTCTTCCCGAATATGTAGCCGGCGAGAATAGAGAAGGCGCTGTTGGCTGCTCGGTCTGTGACACCATTCACGGTGACTGAAGCAGCTACCAAGCGCGGGTATTTTCTAATTTCAAATTGATCGTCTTTTCTGACAATGGACCACTTGGGTTCTTCATAACGGGCGGAAGCTGAGCTGAGTGCGGTTAAACTAAGCCCTGCTGCTATGAGTGAGCAAACGAAGATGATTGATTTTCCTTGCATAAGTCGCTGTCTTAGTTCGTTGAGGGATTACTGTAAATGGCTCACTTCGTGTTCAAACAGAATTTAGTCCAAGCATCTCGATAGAGCTGCATCGTGTGCTACCTGCTGCGCTCACTATGCCCCTCAACATGCCCCCGAACACCAGATTGTGCAGCGGTGTCACTGCCCACCAGTAAGCCAGACCGAGAAGTCCGGACGGTAAGAATTTAGCGGTCTGAGTCAATTTGATATGACCTGGTTCTGTTTCTTCGATCTTGAATTCGAGCATGGCTTTGCCCGGAAGCTTCATCTCTGCTGTCAGCAGAAGCCTTTTATTCGGCTCCACTGCCACCACTCGCCAGAAGTCGAGGGCATCGCCCGGCTTCAGTTCTCGACCATGTCGTCGCCCTCGCGACAGTCCAACGCCGCCGACGAGGCGGTCCATAAGTCCCCTCAATTTCCACAGCCAATCACCGTAGTACCACCCGGTCTTGCCGCCCAGTCGCACAAGGGGCTGCCAGATTTCTTCCTTTGTGGCGGCGATGGTGAGAGAGCGCTTGTCCTCATATCTGGTGCCTCCAGCCCAGTCCGGGTCGCCGGCGTAGAACCACTCTGAAGGGGGGATAGCTCCAGCATCAGTCCAGTGGCTCTCAACCCTTTCATGCTGCAGATTGCTCAGGGCCAGCTTTATTGCTTCGCGGCAACCAATGAGATTTTGAGGTATCACTTCGCGTATACGTTCTTCTTTGCACACCGCCGGGTTTCTCAGCCCATCGGCTAGTGGGCGAGCAATATAAGAAGGTACAGGGGTAACTAAATGAATCCAGTACGAACTTAACCTCGGAGTAAAGAAAGGGACTGGTATGACCAGTCTGCTTGTTAGACCGGCCTCTTCGGCATAAATGTCCATGAGTTGTTGATATGTGAGAATCTCGGGTCCTCCAATGTCATAGACGTTCCCTGTCGTCTCATCGTGATTGAGACTGTCGAGAAGGTAGTGCAAGACGTTCCGCACTGCTATCGGTTGCGACGGCGTGCGCACCCACTTCGGTGTGATCATGAAAGGAAGGCGTTCAACTAAATATCGCAAAATCTCAAAAGAAGCACTGCCTGAACCGATAATCATTGCAGCGCGAAAAACCGTAACCGGAACAGAACCGCTTTGCAGAATGTGTCCAACTTCGGCTCGTGATTTGAGGTGAGCGCTGAGGTCATCGTCCTGCTCACCAAGACCTCCCAGATAGATGATGCGTCTCAACTCTGCTTTGGTGCATGCTGCCACCATGTTCTCAGCAGCTTGTCGATCGGCATCCGAAAAATTACGATGCTGCGAATTCATGGAATGTACGAGGTAGTAGGCGACGTCACAGCCTTCCGCGGCTCGGGTCAGTCCTTCGAGATCGAGCAAATCCTGTGCCAGAATCTCCACTCGTGGATGAGAAGCCCAGCTGAAGCCTTGAAGTTTTTCGTATGAGCGGGAGAGCGCCCGCACCTTGTATCCGCGTTCAAGCAATCTGGGTACTAGCCGGGAACCGATGTATCCGCTTGCACCGCTGACTAAGACTTTCAGTTCTGAAGGCATGAGCAGGACCTCACTAGTTGCTCTAACGCATCCTAACTGGACTATAGTTCTTGAACTTGAACCATGTGTGAACGTCTAACGAGGAAGCCGCCGGCTTACTGCTCCACCTCTTAGACTGAATAAAAATTTGAAGTTACCAAAGTCGATTTATTGAAAACCAGATTTGCTGTTATGCTCTCTTCTTAACGTCGTTTTTCCATCGATCGCTTTGGATACGAGATTTTAGCATTGTCATGAACCTGCGTGCATTCTTCGCAATGCGATCGTCACAAGTATCCGTCAGAGTTGGCAGGCAGTTGTTGGTCAAATTATGAGAGAATGAAACGTGGTTGGTAGCTGCCGCGTATCCACTAAAGTAATATCTCAATTCTGTCGTAAATGAACCAAGAAGACCCCAACTGCCAAAGTTGCGCACCTCATCAATCGTTGAGTGAGCCGCAAGAGTGCTCGCGTGCAGAATCGGCTGATGAAAATTATTTTTTTGACGAAGACAAACTCTTCAATGACCTTGATCCACTAGCCCCAAGCATTAGTGCTGCAAGAGCAGATCTGCTAGCGCGCATCGTCCTTGGATTGATCGCGGCGGTGATCGTCTGGCATGAGTTCGGAGCCTTGATGGCCGTGCTTGCGTTCTTGTATGTATACTTCTTTGTGCCGCGGCTGGCGTCAAACAACCTGCATCTTAAATCTAGAACTGTAAGAGGCGTTCGTCCGATTTTGACGCGCTCACTTGTTCCAGGAAAGCATGCAGGAAAAAAGGGGATTGCGGTTTACTATACTTGCTGTACGGACAACGTGAGTTCCACGCATTTGCAGCGGGAATTTGACGATATGGTTGTGGCCGTACTTCAATCATGCAGTCAACGGAATTTGTGTTTTGCGGAAATAACTGCAGAACTTCCCGTGAAAAAGTCTTTGTTTCTACCGAATCGTCTTGCACCGGTCGCACGCTCCGCTCAGTTTGAATTGGAGGCTCAGCACTGGAAGCCGGTCGAGACGCTCATACCAGAAAAGACGTGACGATAGTTCCGTCAGACCCGTGAGGTCTGAGATGTGGATTGTTTCAAGAATGATGAGGGTCGCCGTCCGCATGTCGAGAGAGATTTTCTATCAGATCCAATAGTCTATCCACGGACGGCCGAACCCGTATCAACTTCATCTTGTACCCACTTGGGAAGCGGATGCTTTTTGACCTTCGTGTCGATGAGCTTTCCTTCTGAATCGTATGTTCTAGTCTGATCGAGGAGAGAATCGACTTCTACTTCGGTGCGCGAACCGTCGGCGTTAAAGGTAATGTGGTACTTCTTCTCAGTTACAAAAGGTTTCTTGCCTTCTCTTTTCCAAGTGGTGGTGTCTGTTGCCTCACCATTCTTGTCGATTGTGATCGTTCTGCTGGAACGTCCGTTCTCACCGCTGATGGTGATGGTGCGGACTCCATCTTTTGTCTTATCGCTCGTAACAGTTTTTCCTTCGCCTGCCTTATAGTTGCTCTTGTCCTTCGGCATGGAGGCTTTCTTGGTGGTCGTTGTTGGAACTTCCTCATCCGGATCGAGAGCTTCGCCAGTCGTGGTCCCCGCGCCAGGTACTGACGGCTTTGTTCCTGTAATGTCGGTCGGGACGATCGGGGCGGTTTCGGCGCCTCTAGACGGGGCCGGTGCTGTCGATGCCTGTGGTGGAGGCGTGAACACTTGAACATTGGGACCAAGATGAGCACCACCTGAACAGTCACTCCATGCAGGCATTTGAAGCCCCATGGAAATTGCCAGACCAATAAAGAATGAAGTCGCGAGTGCGGGTTTCATTGTTATATCCTCTCTTGCTCGGTAGGTCGATGTTTGAACTATAGCCGCCGTTTGTTTCATGCCTGCATCAAGTTTGTTTCAGATTTGCATCAAGCGGCCCACTGTCCTCGAAACATCGATCTAAAGGATGCAAAAGCGCGCGTGGACGATCAGATCAGAATCGCTCCGGAGCGTCTAATGCCAGGCTGACAAAGGCTGCGACAAATTTGAAACAACTTCGCTGCAACTCTGAAACAAGGCGTTGCTATAACTTCAACATGCACAGTAATGAAGTCCTTCGAGGAGGAAAGATGAACAGGATAAACGCAGTTCTTTCAATGTTGATGGTGAGCCTGGTAGTGACTTGTACTGCTATATGCGCGCAAGAAACACCAGCTACACAGACAACACCGCTACATGGAGTCTGCCGAGAATTGTCATCTTCAAAGGATCAAATAATACTGATATCCGATGATGCAAACTGGACCCAAGAATCCACAGATACGATCTCGCTTGAAGAAGGCGAAATCCTGGTTGCTACTAAAGAACCGGTGCACGTGAAAACCTCTTCTGGCAGCGTTGAATTGAACCGTGATGCGGTCGCTCTTGTTCAGATCAAAGGTGGAGCATTCACGGTCACAAATCTTTCCACCTTCAACAAAAAATCGCTGCGTGTAATCGTCGAAGGAAAGCTTATTGAGCCTAACATTGGTATGCAGGTCATGTTTACAGCAGATAAACCGACCTATCGCAGAGTCTTCCAAAATCCGAAAGTAGGGCAGTGGGCCATCGTATCTAGTCAATTGAGTGAAGAGACCTGGCTGACCGTGAGCAATCCCTCGTTGAATGAAATTCTTGAGAAGGATCCGATGGTGGCACAATTGTCCGGTTCGCAGCAACCAAAATCACAGCACAAACTCTGGGACCGCATCGCAAAGACCGCCGCCTGCATCAGCGCCGTTGCTGGCTCAAATGAGAAGTTTAGCCATCTTAAGCAATAGTATTTTGCGAGGGGCGCCGCGAACCCCAAACTTTTCTTTCAAACAAATTTCAGAGTTGTTCAATAAAGTTATGGTCCAGCTTGGGCAATTACGAATTGTTCAGAAAATGAGGAAACGGTGAAAAATCTATGGTAGGACTGCATGATGAAGTACATGCGGAGCATTACGTCTCCCGCAAGAAGGCAGAAGACATAATCTTCAAAGCTGAACGTCCTAGCCTTCGAATGTGGTTCGACATAGAACACATAAGAGATTCGCTGAGATACAAGTGCGTTGTGGATAACCTCGAAGCCTTGCCGGTGATAACACAAGAAATTGAGAACAGCGGTTTTGAAATAATCAATGCAAACATTGCTAGATTGCTTTCTCAAAATGTACGCGCTTGGCCAATGGCTACATTCGATCTACGTGCTCCGAATGGCTTACTAATGGAATACCATGTGATCCCGCTTGAGTTAGATGGAGCTAGAACTACCGTACATGAAGACTATAGGAAGGTTCGGGAGCAGCAAACCGAGGAACAAAAAGAGATGTCTCATGACTTTGGATGTGCTCGATGCTCTCCGCCCGATGCAGAACAGTTCTACGAAGATCTAAGACAGCAGTTTCAAGGAGTAGCCGAACTGATTTTCAACTCTCATCTTGGCGTAAATGTGTTTAGTTGCCCTGATTGCAAACAGAACTGGATCTCAGTTTGGACAGAAGTGATTGGGTGGGAAGACGAAGGTGATTCGGCATACACGTCTATCGTTCCGATCTCAGCTGCGGAAGCTCAAAGTTTGATTGTTCAGGCAGAAGATGTATGCATGGATGAGATCGAGAAGATTGGACGACATCGCCGCTGGTTGCAGCGCGATCACTGCAACGGTGTGAAACAGGTTCGGTGGCGAGAGGATGTATTTCAAATAGGTCCACACGACTAAGCGAAGGAGCGCGAAAATGATTTGCCATCCTTCCAGGGAAAGGCTACAGAGGGGATTACCTTCTCGGTGGTTCGCTGTCCCTCTCTCTTGAATTCATAAATAGATTTAGTTGATCAAGGTCAGTTTTGTCCGCTTTGGCTAAAATTGGATTATTAAATCCTTCTGGGATACTGAACAATGCAAAAATCTACAACAATAAAAGTCCTCAGAGCGTCCTGCCACGCTTCGGCCTTGGTTAGCTGGTCTGTGGTTAGCATCGGCTTGCCGATAGCGGTATTGTTGCTGAACGACGATCCGTTCGTGAAGGATAGTGCAAAGGAAGCAATTAACTTCCAAATCACGATGATTATCCTTACCGCTATCGCCGGTGCTTTGTTTGTAAGCGTTCTAGGCATACCTCTTGCACTCCTGATGTTCGCATACATCGGCATCGCATCGCTAATATTCCCGATCATCGCAATAGTTTCTGTCTGTGCCGATCCTGAAAAGACATATCGCTATCCGCTCACCGTCAGGCTGATAAAGCCTTCGATGCCAGATCGAATAGCTACTACATCGCTCTAGACTAAAGACGACCGCACGCTTTGAAAACGATTTGAGAATCCGCCGCTGCGCGAATTGGGTGCCAATCATCGGCTCTGACTACAGTTTGCCAAATGCAATGCGCGACTATGCTGAAGCATCCATCAGGGAATAGCTTTCAAATCAAACAGTATATGAACAAACCTGACGAGCCTTTCGCTGCATATTTGTGCAGCAGCGGGCGCGAGACTGTGTTTAATTAGGTGCTGCTGCCGTCCCTGATTACAAGTATTCTGTAAGCTTATACAAGGATCTTTCGGCAAGGTCCTCTCAGCTCGGATATTTATTACTAGTACAAGTTCATTCAATTAGATTCTTAAGCCAAAAGCAAGCTAAACGGAGCAGAGCATTCGTTGGTGTTTGCTTGACGCGCAGAATGAATAGTAAGCAGGGCACAGTTACCAGGCGAGAAGAGAAGCATGGCTATTAGAAACAACAATGCATTGAGAGCGCAGAAAATGCGCAAGCTGAACGAGCTTAACGCAGAAGGCGTGCAAACATACGGACGCAAGTTTGACCGCACGCATAAGGCGGCTGAGCTGGTATCGCAGTACGAGTATCTGGAAGCCGGGCAGGAAGCCGAGGCGGAAGTCCGAGTCTGCGGGCGCATTATGCATCAGCGCTTCTCCTGGACCTTTGTCGATCTCGCTGATTCGACTGGTTCTGTGCAACTCTACTTTGATAAGACTAAACTGGATCCCGAATCGGTTCGCTTGCTCAAATTGCTTGATCGCGGTGACCTCATTGGAGTCAAAGGCCGCGCCGTGCGCACCAAGCATGGTCCTGCTTCCGTTCTTGTGGAAAGCTGGGAGATTCTAGCTAAATCTCTTCAGTCGCTGCCTGAAGATCCATCGGTAATGAACGATACGGAACTGCGCTATCGCAATCGCCATCTCGATTTGATTCTTCGAGATGCAGCAAGAGATGTTCTGCGCAAACGCTCCCAAACGATAAGTGCGATGCGTCGCTTTCTTGATGATCGCGACTTCCTGGAAATCGAAACACCAATTCTGCAGACACAAGCCTGCGGAGCTGAAGCGAAGCCGTTTGTCACGCATCACAATGCCCTGGACATCGACATGCACTTGCGTATTGCTCCGGAGTTTTACTTGCGACGCTTGCTTGTAGGTGGCATTGAGCGAGTATACGAAATCGGCAAGAACTTTCGAAATGAAGGCGTAAGCTCCAGGCATAATCCCGAGTTTACTTCGATTGAATTGTTTCAGGCTTACAGTGACTACAATGAACTCATGGACTTGACTGAGTCCATGTTGCGTCACGTCTCCACCAAAGTCTGCGGCAGCGCAAAGGTGATGTATCAGGGTGTTGAACTTGATTTTGGACAACCCTTCGTGCGCATTCGTATGAACGATGCCATAAAGAATGTCTGCGGTGTAGACGTAGATGCAATCGAGAACGCCGACGAGATGCGCGCTGTTGCTATTCAGCTGGGAGTCAGACTCAGCGATGAGGATACGAAAGGTGAAATCAGCTACGCAATCTTCGAACAGAAGGTAGAAGCAACGCTGATCCAGCCGACATTTGTCACTGAGTACCCGGTAGAAGTTTGTTTCTGCCAGCACCTCCATCCCGAGCGTCCAGAGTACGCTGATCGCTTCGAACTATATGTATTCGGCAGAGAACTCGCCAACGGTTGCAGCGAACTCAATGATCCTAAAGAACAAAAGCGCCGCTACGAAGCTCAAGCACGCAAGCGCGAAATGGGACACGACGAAATCCCTGCACCGGATCTCGAGTTCTTGCTCGCCATGGAATATGGCATGCCACCAATGATGGGGCTCGGCATCGGCATAGACCGGCTGGTCATGTTTCTGGTTGATGCAGCTTCGATTCGCGATGTTGTCGCCTTCCCGACAATGAAACCGCTCCCTCGCGTCAAAGAACTTCCCGAACCAGAAATTCGCGATGTAGGCTAAAAGTTGTTGAGGCTGGATCTTGTGACGCTCACAAATTCCAGCGAACCTAGTCTTGGGTAAATCACTTGGTTTGGTTGTCTCTTTAAGAACTGATCAGACCATAAAAAAGAGGAAACGAAAATGGTAGAACAAGCAGAAAGGGAGGCAGTGTCAAGCAAAGACACTCAACCTTCCAAAGGAATGGAGGATTTTGTGCAGAGTTTGCTGCCTAATAGCAGCGATAACAGCTCTGTGCGAAATTCAGGATTCACGTAGGCAGATACGGCCAGCTCATCGCTGCCAAATCTTGAAATAACGGATAATTCAAAGAAAGGTGGAGCCGGGACGCCGACTGATAGCGGCAAGCCTCCATTCACGTAGGGGAGTCCGTCCGACAGGGCACCAAGTGGTGGAGCGGGAACGCCGACTGATAGCGGCAAACCCCCATTCACGTAGGGGAGTCCGGCCAATCAAAGTCCTGTGTTCAGGCCAACACGCAGATAGTCTTAGTGCTATTCAAGAGAAAGGGAGTCCTTCGGGGCTCCCTTTCTTGCCGTTCCTGGAGTACGTAGACAGCAGCTCGATGCGAGGGATACAACCCCGGGAGCTGTCCAAATATTGCCGGATCCGTTGGAAAGAAAACTGGGTCATGACGGGGTCGAACCGACATCTAACTGCTTTAGAGACAGCTGCTCTACCGTTGAGCTAATGACCCATTGGACAATGATCATATACCATTTTTACCTGCCCGCCGGTCTTCCTGTCATCCTTTGCATCCAGTCCCAGTTGCTCGTGGTAAATGCTCACCAGTTAAGCGTCCATCCAGAATATTTCGGTAAGGTAATTAACGGGCATGCGATTCGCTGGTAGACTGGCTTGAGAAAGAGATATGGAGTGAGAATGAGACTTAATGCCATCTTTCTGAAGGGAGCTATCCGTGGAGCGACATAATACAGACGATCTGCGAGTTCGTGAAATCAAAGAACTGGTTTCGCCATCGCAATTGCTGCGCGAGATTCCCACAACAGATCTGGCCTCAGCTACGACTTATGCAGCGCGTCAGTCCATTCATCGTATATTGCAAGGTGAAGATGACAGGCATTTAGTGGTTATTGGACCGTGTTCAATACATGATCCTGCGGCAGCCAGAGAATATGCATCAAAGCTAGCAAAAGAAAGAATGCGCCTCAGCGCCGATCTCGAGATTGTCATGCGTGTTTATTTCGAAAAACCGCGCACGACAGTGGGCTGGAAAGGACTGATAAATGATCCCAAGCTCGATGGCAGCTTCCGCATTAATGATGGACTGCGTATCGCTCGTAAACTGCTTTTGGAAATAAACGAACTCGAACTGCCAACCGGATGTGAGTATCTTGATCCGATTACTCCGCAGTATATTTCGGACCTTGTCAGCTGGGGAGCAATCGGCGCTAGAACAACAGAATCGCAAACTCATCGTGAATTGGCTTCAGGACTCTCCTGTCCCGTCGGTTTCAAGAACGGCACGGATGGAAACATCAAAATTGCAATTGATGCGATAGAAGCTGCATCGCATCCTCACCACTTCCTGGGTGTCACCAAGGGTGGTATCTCGGCAATCGTGTCAACCAATGGCAATGAAGATTGCCATGTCATACTTCGTGGCGGCAAAAGTCCAAACTATGATGCGGAAAGTATTAATGCTGCATCTGAACAGTTAGAAAAAGCAGGCTTAAAGCCTCGCTTGATGATTGATGCGAGTCATGCCAATAGCAGGAAATTGGCGCAAAATCAGGCAAAGGTTTGTGCTGATGTTGCCGCTCAAATGGAAAACGGTGACTCTCGGATAATTGGTGTAATGATTGAAAGTCATTTGATCGGCGGCCGCCAGGACCTTGTCGCAGGCACACCGTTGGTATATGGACAAAGCATAACTGATAGCTGCATAGGATGGGAAGAGAGTATTCCAATACTTGATTCACTAGCTGCTGCAGTGCGAAATCGCCGAGCAAAAGCAACTCGCCGCTAATGGAGCGAAACAATGTTGGCAGTACCAGAATCAGTTGCGGTGATAGGATTTGGCAGATTCGGCCAGCTCTGGGCAAAGATCTTGAAGGACGATTTTGTTGTAAGAGTCCACGATGAATCTGACAATGCTGCAGAAAAAGCAGCCGAGTTAGGTCTTGAGTTGCACGATTTGTCCAGCGCACTTGCGTCTGACGTAATTTTTTACTGTGTGCCTATTTCTGAATTCGAAAAAACGATTCTCTCTCACTTGCCATTCTTCGCAAGTATGTCCGGAAGAAGAACTCTAATTGACGTTCTTTCCGTTAAGCTGCATCCCCAGGAGATCATCACAAAGCATTTGCCAGCAGGATACTCAGCCATTCTTACCCACCCTATGTTTGGTCCAGAAAGCGTGAATCTCGGTGGACTGCAAGGGCAGACCATCGTGATGGATCGTTTTAAGAGTCAGGATAGCGAATTTGCTTTCTGGCAGCAATTCTTTTCGAAGAAGGGGCTTCAAGTAATTGAAATGTCCGCAGATGAACACGATCGCCTGGCTGCCGAGAGTCAGGGAGTAACGCATTTTGTGGGGCGCATCTTAGGCGAATTCGGCTTTGAAGGAACCAAGATTGACACACTCGGAGCTAGAAAATTGTTGGAGATAAAGAACCAGGTCTGCAATGACACGTGGCAGTTATTCGTCGACTTGCAAACCTATAATCCGCACACGCGCGCAATGCGAGTCAAGCTATCTGAAGCTCAAACAAAAATATTCAACCAGTTATTGCCGAATCGAATTTACCAGGATCGGCTTGTTATAGGAATCCAAGGTGGAGCAGGCAGCTTTAACGAGGAAGCTGCGCGCTACTACTTAAGTCGCACCCCCGATATGCCGTTCGAGCTTAAGTACTTATACACTACTGAAAATGTGTTGAAGGCTCTGCACGAAGGAATCGTTGACAGAGGTGTGTTTGCTATTCACAACTCTACAGGTGGAATTGTAACTGAGACAGTCCAGGCTACGGCCCGCTATAACTTCGACATCATCGAGGAATTTGCTATAAAAATTTGCCACGCTCTGATAATCGCCAAGGACGCTGATTTTAACAAGGTGGACACGATAATGACCCATCCACAAGTTCTGCGCCAGTGCCGAACAAATTTGGATAAAAAGTACAGCAAACTCAAGCAAACAAGCGGCGAAGGAGATCTTGTTGATCACGCAAAGGTCGCTGAATTACTTGGGCGCGGTGAGCTACCCAAAAATATTGCTGTAATGGGAAGCAAGGTCCTTGCCGAAATAAACAATCTCAAAATAGTAGAAGATAATTTGCAGGATCAGGAAGCCAACTACACAAGTTTTCTCTGGGTTCAGCGTCGTGAATATCTTTAGAACCTGCAATTTTAGGTGCTGCCGAACCATTTAGGTCGATGCTAGTCAATGCAATATCATCTTGACTAGGCGGTGTACAAACTTGATTCTCCAAGCAAAACAAGTAAAATTGCAGCACACCCAAGCCTTTCGACTCCGCGCGAACCTGGAAGGCGTAGAATCGGTATGACAAATTAATGAGGATGAAGCTCGATGAGCGACGGATTGAACATTCCCAACGGCGAAATTCTTGGACATCCGAAGGGCCTATACCTGCTGTTTGCAACCGAAATGTGGGAACGCTTCAGTTATTACGGCATGCGCGCGCTACTGGTACTGTCCATGGTGGCGGCAGCAAACTCGGCAAATCCAGGCTTCGGCTGGGATAACTCTGCGGCGCTGACTCTGTATGCCTGGTATACGGGGTTCAGTTATTTCACTCCTCTGGTTGGCGGATGGCTTGCCGATAATTTTCTTGGGCAGCGCAAAGCCGTCGTGATTGGCGGAATCATTATGGCGATTGGGCAATTCATTTTGTCCATGAGCGTTGCCAAAGATTTGAACCTGTTTTATGCAGGACTTGTGGTGCTGATCTGCGGTAATGGTCTATTCAAGGCAAACATCTCAACCATGGTCGGTGATCTGTATCCAAAGGGCGATGCGCGCCGTGACGGCGCCTTCTCGATTTTTTACATGGGTGTCAATCTCGGCGCTTTCCTGGCTCCGCTGGTTTGCTCGACGCTTGGCGAAAATCCCAATTACGGTTGGCGCTATGGCTATATGGCTGCTGGTTGCGGTATGACTTTGTCAGCCATAATTCAGATTATCTTTTCGCGCCGTTTCCTGGGCGATGTTGGTGTGCAACCGTCTGCTCATCGCGCCAAGGCCGAATCCGGTGGCGTGAATGCGCCTCTGACAACAGAAGAGCGCGATCGTTTGAAAGTGATTTTCATGCTCTTCGTGTTTGTGATGTTGTTCTGGGCATCGTTCGAGCAAGCAGGCGGTTTGATGAATTTGTATGCTTCCGAGAAAACTAACCGCATGCTCGGTTCGTTCGAGGTGCCAGCCGGCTGGTTCCAATCTATGAACCCGTTGTTCATAGTGTTGCTCGCCCCGCTGTTCGGAATGTTTTGGGTGCGTCTGTCCAAGAATGGAAAGGGCGGAATGCCGACGCCAATCAAGATGGTGTTGGGGCTGCTGCTGACCGGCGCTGGTTTCTTGTTCATGGTCGCAGCGGTGTTTGATCAACAAGCGCATGGTAAGGCGAGCATGATCTGGCTGACTCTTGCCTACCTGTTTCATACCATGGGTGAGTTGTGCATTTCGCCGGTTGGACTATCGATGGTGACGAAGCTTGCTCCCATGCGTCTTGCCAGTGTGATGATGGGCGTATGGTTCCTTATTAACTTCTTCGCTAACTTGCTGGCAGGCTATATCGGCGTGTTTGCAGAAAAGGCCGGAGAGTTGACCGTGTTCGCGGGCTTAGCGATCGTGCTTGGTTTATTTGCGCTGGTCTTGTGGATTCTCGCGGGCAAGCTGGTTTACTGGATGCACGGTGCGGAAAACACCAGCCCTCAAGAAGAAGTTAGCCACGAACCATAGCCTGTCAAATTGATGCGCACGGGAAACGGCTTGGGATGCTGCAGACCTTTGTTTTGGCAAGATCATCTTGCACATCACTTCCACCACCAAGTACAGACAGCTGAGCTTGATTATTCAGCACCTTGAGCTTAGGAAGAGGTTTTCTGATTCTTGCATTTTTTTCGCAGCCGAAATTAGTTGATTCTTTCATGATCAATACTCCAATACATAGTGATTATCGGTACGCAAGAAAACGATTGCACCACGCGTATCCAGGTGGCTGCCCGTAGCGCAATCGGTTCCAAATGGCTGAAGTGTTTTCCAGAGATCAGAGATTACGCTGAATACAATTCGACTTTGGTTTTAAGGAGCGGACTTTTTGAAATCCCTCGCATCGCCTTATCATTCAGCTGTTTCGCCAAAGTCATCGCCAGATACGCTGTTCTGATAGCATAATTCGTTCTCTGAGTGCCGCCGTCCATTCTGAGTCGTGTTCTAGCGTAGTTAGTCGTTTGAACTAGAACATATTGTTTTACCCGACGTAGGGTTACTTATCGGTGTTGCTGTGCCCGCTTGGGTAGCTGCATATGTTGCTCCGCCGATGAGGGATTGCAGAGACTGATTATTCTTCAGCAACTTGAGTTTGGGAAGAGCCTTTCTGATTCTTGTATTTTTTTGTTCGCAGCCGAAATTAGTTGATTCTTTCATGATCAATACTCCAATAAATAGTGATTAACGGTAAACAAGAAACGATTGCACAGCTCGAGCATCCCTGTGGCTGCCCTGGCACAATCGTTTTCAAAGTGTCTGAACCGTGTTCACCAGATATCGGAGATTAATGCAAAATACAATTCGACTTTGGTTTTAAGGAGAGGATTATTTGAAATCCCTCGCATCTCCTTTTCATTCGTATGTGCCGCCAAAGTCATTGCCGGATACTCTCCTGGAACTGATTGATGATTTAGAGTCTAAGGGAACTATGTGAGGACGGTGTGAGGCAATTCAACTTTGAAGTGTTCGCTGAGGCGCTGTTTCTCAAACGTTAACCCATTAGGCTTCAAGAGATAGATAATAAACCGCCATTCTATGCCTGTCTGTAATGTTTATTTCAGGGTTCTTTTCTGTTGTTTCGTTCATTTTCATTCTTAGTCTCGTCATTGACTCGACTGATTCTGCAAACAGCCAGTATTCGAGGGGACTCAAGATTGCATTTACCATTCCCTTTCGTCCTGATGCTTCCAGCGAAACAACGAGATGACGCTGAGGCTTGTTCAAAGCAATTGCTGCAATTTCTGGGTCGTTAACTCCCAATTTTTCCAGAACTTCCAGAGCTTCTTCTGAGGTCTCGCGCATCAAGAGTTTAGTTTTTATCTCTCGGAATAGTGTAATAAGTGATGGCTGTTTGTTGACTGCGGCTATCCTTTTGGTTCCCAAATAAATGCTCAAGTTTGGAATGTTGCACCTGGCTAGTTCTTGCAGGGCTTTTTTACCGCTGTGTGTCTCGAAAAGCTCGGATATCTCTTTGATAAACAGAATTAGTGGCTGGGTAGGAGTTGCTCGCGCATGCTCGATTGTTTTGGCAATAATTGCTTCGATTGTTCCTTTTCTGTTTCCAATTGGACATTCCTTTAGATCGTAAACCTGTAATCCAAAATTCCCGAACTCACTTAGGTCCAGAGATTGCGCGTTTCCGACTTCGATTGATTTGGCTTCATCTGGACCAAGCGTTGAGCAGATGCTGCGCATCGAACCTGCCTCGTCTGCCATAATCATTCTTGCTCCCATCGGAAGCATTCGTGATACAAGTAATTTGAACAATGTTTCTTTGTCCTTTTCATTACCGCAGATGAGAGCAATCTTTTGTTCACCTTCTTGTGTATGGAATGGATTCAACAAAACCGGCTGGCGAGATACCGCACTGAAACCAAATATGGTGCCTGCTCCATGACCGCACCTATCATCTATGAAGGGGTTGGTGTCACCAACGATTTCTGGCGCAACGGTGTGAGTCAATGGAACTGTGTTGATTGCCAAAGGTAGCGTAGCAAGCCACCCTTCCAATTGCCATGTTTCTGCGTTGTCGATGATTGCACCTGTTTCCGACCAGGCATGTCGCAATGATTCGCGGCTGTGAATCAAAGTCTCAGAATTGTCCGACCATGTCGAGAATGCAACCGTCATCGCGGTGCGCTTTTTCTTGTCCGGTAACGGCTTGCCTGGCCTCAGGTGAATACTGAGTGCGTTGAATCCATAAATTTCCAACCATTTCCAAAACCAGCCGTAGAAAACTTCAGTTGGAAGCATGGTCAAAAACTGCGTACTTGTATGACTGCCGGCAATCTGCAATTCGAACGACTTCTCGTATGCTCGCGGCAAGCATAGCGTGGAAGGGGTTTCGTACTCCGGAATTTCTTCAATCGTTTCGAGTTCTCGGGTAGCTGGATTCGTTCGTGACTGCAACAAAACGCGAGCATCGGCGCGATTTAAAACTGCAGGCTTCAACTCAAAAGACTTGAGGAAGCTCATCATGAATTGCACGCGCTCCGTTAGTTCTCTAGTTTGCTTAGCTTCTGCTGCTTTCGCACTCCCTTTCTGTTTCTCACAAGGAATCACTACATAGAAGAATCGCTTAGGAACGAAAATGATTTCGTTGACCTGCAAAAACCAGGAGCGATGGTACTCACCCCACCAATTGGCGTATTCTAGTTCTGTCTTCATCAAAGGGGCAACATTTTCTTCCATATAATCTTTGCTCTGCGTTGCACTGGTGATGCACAAAATCTGAAATGCGAAATCGCATTTCTCCGCCAGCTCTGTAAACCATTTGGCAGCGGCATCAAGTTCTGCTGAGGAATACATGAACGGATTCACTCCGTTGCACTTTATTATTTTGCGCACGCTGCCGTCATTGAGTGCAATAAGTGCCTCGCCTTGGGAATCCTCTACAAAAGATGCAATTTGAGCTGTTTGTTCGAGATTAACAATGCGATTGCTGAAACCTTGTTTTCGGCTCAGCGAAATCGAGTCCCCGCTCACTATAACCTTATGCTTTGTGGACATTGCTTCCGCCCCTCCTGGAAACGCTAGCCCAGCATATTTGTAGGATAGCAGCTTGTCAAAAATACGCCTGATAGACCTGGAACATTGCTGTAGCTTGGGATTCGAGTCCGCCCAAACAGAAATAAGCAGCCTGCAGTGTCAGTTCGTGGATAAAATTTGGTTCGCTAGATTAAATCGCTAATCCGCGATCGCAAGCTCCCTTAAGAGCTCTTCGATTTTAGGGCAGCATTTTAAATGTCACTGTAAAGTCACTGCGGGTGGGGACACTCCTTTTCGTGGCTGGCGTGAGAGGGAAGCACATGACTGAAAATTTTAGTGAAGTAGCAGCTTTAGAAGGCGAAGGCTTAGGCAGCGCACCTAATCCGATCGTTCAGGATTATGAAGAACTGCGCTTTGCACATCGCGCGAATTTTGAGCGCATAAACTCATTGGTTGATGGACTGAATTCAGTAGATATCATCGGTATTGATGAAATGAGAATTAGAAAGGCGCAAATAGATTTTGCAGAAGATTTGAATAGCAAATTTCAATTGAGCGAGTCCCAGAGAGAGCGATTGAGTAACTTAGTCCCATTTGGGCTGAAAGACTCTAGTGAGGACTTGCGAATTGAAAGTGAATGCAAAGCCTACGATGACAGTATTAGAGTAAATCCGATGAACGATGATGCAGATCAGAAATTGCGCCAGAGAATTGGGCATGCCATTTTAAGTGGAAAGCCAGAAGAGCTTGAGGCGGTTGTGCGTGAACACCGTCCAAGATCGGGAGGGCCGGGGCGTATTGATGTGGTGATGCAACGAGTTAAAGAGGATTTCCAAAAGAAGGGGATTTACGTTGACTATGGCGTCGCAACAACAATAGATTATGCTCAGACCGCGGCAATACTCAATCTACCCATAAGTGAACTGAAAGCAGGGCAAGCAATCTATGAATACAATTCTTGTCTCGTGATTTCGAAAGGTAATCAGAGCGTTAGAGTGAGCTGCAACAAGGATGGCGTGGTCTCTAGCTCAGCCTTCGTAAGTTCTGAGATGAAGGCTCCGCTCCCTAAAGTCAACGAATCTCCGGAAGAAGCAGCCGAGCGGTTCAAAATCTTTCTTTCGCAGCTACCAAGACAATTTGTCGATCCAGCTTCGCTATTGCGCGAAATATCAAAGTGAGATTGTTTTACTCCTCGTTAATTAAGGAGTATCAATGCAATTAGAGGAATGAGAGCAGATATTGTCACAGCTGTTATTGCCTTTGCTCTCGATATTTCGTGAAGTTCCCGCATCGCAATAATGTCTAACACCGCACCATATATTGGAGCTAACAAATTCACGACTGGAATACTGCTGAGCGTCCATGCGGCGCTGGCAAAAGCATAGGAGGCTGCAGTGGCTCGAAAGCTGCCGGGGCCTCCTAGTAGGCGTGTGATACCATGGGAGATTCCGGCTAAAAGGCACGTGCTTGCTATTATGGTGCAACAATTACTGATGAAAAAGAGGATTAACAGTTTGGCAGAAAGTATGAGCACCTGAGTACCCCCGTCCTTTGCTAAAGCCGCGACCGCGCCCGGTACTTTCTCCGGAGGCAAATTCGCAGCCACTGCAATAAGCGGAGTCAACAATGTGCCGACAATAACCATGAAGGTGCTTAGAATAGAAACAAATGACGATGCAAGCACATAGAATACTAAGGTCACTAAAAGCGCGTTTACCGCTGATACTACAAAGCTAGTCTTTGCCAGGTAGAGCATACTGTCTCGATAGCAATATTGCCCACGCAACTGCTTAAAGAAAGCTTGCGGTGTAAACAAAACGGATTTTGTCTGTTGCAGCCAAGAAAGCGAGTTAATGGAAGTATGTCCCCTGCAGATTGCTGAATTATATCGTATAGAAATTGATCTACTCTACCTGAATTGTCGCTCTGCGGACAAGCTTGCATTACTAAGCTCTCGGGGAGCCGATTTACGCCACTGCACCGATGCTATAGAATAATCTATGCATAATTTCTTACTGGAGAAAGTCAGGTTGTGCGCCTGTGACGCCCCACTATTGCTAGGAAAACCTAAATGTTCAAGAGTAATTGCCCGCAAAAGATACTGCTCAGCGCGCTGAGCGGCGCAGTGCTAGTTTCGCTTGCGACTCCACCCATGGTCGCCGCTGACGAGGAGCCCATACCGACTCTTGAGTATGGCGAAATCAAAGGCGGAAGGATTGCTTACACATTCATGCCCAACACCAAAATTGAGCCAAGCACACAGGCTGCCTCATCAAAAGTGTTGACGTCGCTTCGACCCGGTACGTCTGTACAAGTCGTTGAAAAATTGACAAAAAATGCAACGGTGGACGGGTTCGAAGATTTTTTCTACAAGGTTAAAATAGCGCCGCAACCGGGAGTAGCGGCGCCAGTAACCGGAACAATCTGGGGTGGTTACTTGAGTAAGTCTGCGATACCACAAGGCAAGGCGATGCTCATTCTTGCAATTTCAGGAAAAAGAAAGGACAAAGTCGAAAAGAACGCGAAAGCTATCTTGATCGAAAACGGGAATGTTCTTTCTGAGGCTTCGTTTGAGCCGATCGAACTAGCGGAATCACATACATATTCTTACACCATTTCTGCATCAAAGTTTTCTTCCGATGGATTTGCAGGCAAACCCCCAATCACCAAATTCCGATTCGAATATGGTGCGTGTGATTATCCTTTCGGCGATGTCTTGATTAGCACAGCCGGCAATAAAGTGCGCTTCCTTTTAGAGGAGGTTGATTCAGGCAATGAGACAGGTGGTACAAGTCACGAATTTGTTTTACCTGGTCAGAAAGGTGGCGCTAAAAACAAATTGATTGTGGTGCGCACAACAGAGAACATCGAGGAAAAGAAGAAGCAAACGACTCGAAAAGTTTATCAATGGAATGGAATGAAGTTCGTTGCGATATAGAGATCATTTAGCGATGGACATGAAAGGCCGGAGTACAATTTCAGTGGACTCGGCTATTATGCGAAGATAGTAATAACCAACTCAATGGAGAGGCTATGAAGAAAATCCTGTTGCTGGCGATCGCGGCTTTCGTTTTCATTTCCAGTCCTACCTATGCCGACCCCATCAAAGGTAGTGTCACCAAGAATGCCAAGCAGAATGGACCTGTAACAAAAGCAGTAAAAGTATCGGCTGGTGCGACAGTCAAGGCTGGGAAAGTAGCAACTGGAGCCACGATCAAAGCTGGCAAGGTGGCAACTGGTGCCACGATAAAAACAGGTAAAGTAGTAACTGGAGCAACGATCAAGACCGGCAAGGTGGCAACTGGTGCAACAATTAAAACAGGGAAAGTAGCAACTGGTGCGACGATCAAGGCCGGCAAGGTGGCAACCGGCGCAACAATTAAAACAGGTAAAGTAGCAACTGGTGCGACGATCAAGGCCGGCAAGGTGGTAACCGGCGCAACAGTTAAAACAGGCAAGGTAGCAACTGGTGCCACGATCAAAGCAGGTAAAGTAGGAACCGGCGCTACAATCAAAGCAGGTAAGGTCGCAACTGGCGCAACGATCAAAACAGGCAAAGTAGCCGCCGGTGTCACTGTGAAAGCATTCAAAGTAACGACCAATGGAGTTAAGAAGGGGTTGAAAGGCACAGGCGACTTGTTCAAGAAAGCCTTTTAGAGACTCTTCATTAGCCAAACTTTGCAGACTATTGAGAGGATGCGAGAACTGCTAGAACGTCGCGTCCGCCCCGGTACAGCGTAGTTGTGTGGCGAAGCGATCATGTCTGGTTCTGTTATTCGTTAATCCGCTTTTTTGTCTTCCTAGTTTTCGGCGGCGGCTTTTCGCTACTCTCTGCAGCAGGCGCTGAGCTCGGTTGATCCTTCATTGACTTGGATGCTGTTTGCGAGGAATTCATTAGCTCCGCTATTCGATCAGCATTCAGTCTGACAAAATCGAGGATTTCGGCTGATATTCCGCATTGGCGTGCCAATGATTCCAAAACTACATCCTTCATCTCCAGCATAGTTGCGAGCTTCTTGAGTCGGGTAAATTCTTCCGGTAATTCGCTGAGCGAGAGGTCTGCCGGCGGATGAAGCTTTCCGTGCGAATCCGGGAGCCATGCCTCAGCCTGCAATTGTTTTATCCATTTTGGCTTAGCTCTTTCGACAATCATTCGAGATCGGAACTCACGAGGCACCTCTGCGAAAGGCGGGTCACTGATGCCAACGATTTCGCAGAGAACTATCCAAAGAATGCGCGAATAATTTGCTCGCTTGGACGGGATTTCGTTGGAAAACCTCAACAAAAATTCCTGCAGACCCTGCATTTCGTAATCCACCGGATTGCCGCGTTTGCGTTCGTCGGGCTCGATATTTTTCAGCTCAAGTTCGGTAAGAGCATGTTTCTGAGTTCGAACAAAACAGGGGTACTGACGCAGACCCATTACCTCCAACTGAGCAAGAACATCTTGAGAGTCTGGGGTCAAATCGGGAAACCAGACATTCTCTGCTGTTTTGAAAAAGTTCACGAGTCGATCGGTTGGCGCGTAGAGGTCCATTGGACGAAGGAGAGTTGAGCTGCGCAAATCACCATGGCGACCACGCAACCAGCTGATAACTTTCAATTTGCTTTGCAGCAAATTCATCTGGTTGCGATCGGATTGGCGAAAGGCGGATGCAATTTTGCGTAAGTTTGTTTTATAGGTCTCCTCGTCTGGCAAAATGGCATCATTGGCCGCAAGCTGAGGAATAAGTGAGGTCAATGTATCATAAAGGTCATCAGGTTCAGTAATTCCCAGCTGCTGCAGAAATGCTTTTGCGCCTCTATCTTGCAATAAATCTGCTTTTACAAGGGGCAGGTCTGAAACGCCCTTCATCGGAAAGTAGGCATTCAACTTCCCCGCTGGATCAATAGCAACAACGTGAGCGCCATTCTGTAGGCGCACCACAGGCAGTGACCGTAGCCTTTTGATTATTGTTGGATCTTGCTGGTTGCAAAAATTATAGAAGCGGATCATCCAATCATCGGACTGTCTACTTAGATAGCGGTCGTCTATTACATTGAGAATGTCCGTTGTAGTGATCTTCCGTATGCCAAGATCGTTAATCAAATACTCGGAAAGCTCTTTCTTATCCGCTATGGACGGAGCAAGCCAATCAGCACCGGCTCCCAGCTTGAAGAGCACAGATATTTCCTCTCGTCCAAATAGGTTTCGGATTTCGGTATTTGAAGGGATCAAGAGAAGTCGGGCCGGTGCGGTTCCACCAGAAAGTGTGGGCCACACTGGTTCATCAAGGAGAACTTGCTTAGTCTCGTCGTATATTACTCTGAAGATGTCTCCCGATGGAAATTGGCGGCGATCAATAGCAAGAGTGGAGAGGCTATCGCCGTTGATCAGATTTTCCTTCTGGAATTGCAGAAGTGCGACCTTAAGCAAATCAACTGATGACCTAATAAAATGAACGTTTTGATCGTAGTTGTTGTTATCTAGATTGTCTCGAGATGGCGTAGTTAGAAATGGAGCGTTTATAAGATAGCCTACGGGTACTTTTTTATGAGTCGGAAAGCAGACATGCAGCAAGGACGGAGCGACCGCGCAAATTTGACCGGACCCTGGGCTTGGTTGGTTAAGAAAAGCAATCTCCACACGTGCTGGTGATGCCGAATCGAGCTCAACCTGCATTGAGAAAACATGCCATTGTTCAGCGTACTTTCCATACTTACCGATGCTGCTTACGTAATAGTCAATGCCAGCCGCGGAGCTTGAACTGTTGCCGTTTTCATTATGCGGCAACTTTTGATGTGAAAGTATTGCCTTCCTCAATTCACCGCTGCGATTGCTGGGTAGCCGCCATTTTATGGAACGGATCGAGTTTAAGAATATGAGGCTGCGCGGGTCTAAGTCGACAAGTGCTTTCGATATTTCCTCCACTATTTTGTCAGCGGCGAAATCCAATCGATCGAATGGAAAAATAAAAAGAGTAAGATCAGATTCCAATTGTCTAGGAGGAATCTCATAGGGACGCACATAGTCCTGGATACAGAAGGAGAAGTCTTGCGAATAGATTTCCGGGCGGGTAGTGTAGTTGTAGACGGCTTTAAACCCGATGCCAAATTTGCCGACTTTAGTGGCGTCATCTTTCTTCGTTCCCTCGGCAATTCTTGAAATCGCTTCTACGTCACGCGCACTGAAAGCACGGCCGTTATGCGAAAACTCGAGATGGTCCGCATAGAGTCTGAATTCGACTTCGGAAGCGTTTACATCAGAAGCATTCTGTATCAGCTCGAAGATAAAATGTGATCGCTCCGGATAGATGGAGCGCAACAGGTCTAAATGGCTCTTCCCAGTGCCATATTCAATTAGGTTTCGAGCTCTAATATCGTCGAGATCAATTTCCATTTAGACTGTTATCTCTTTTCCGTGTAATTCTATCCGATTTAGTTTAACTTTCGCCTGACTCTTTATGTCGCTCTCGCCGCTTGAGTGCGTCATTGTTTGAGTTCATTAGTGAACATTATTAAGATTGGAGTGGGCTGATTTGTTCGCATCGCTTCTTCTGTTTCGATCGAGCTCAATGAATAAGAGAAACCATACGAGCGAATCGGATTAGTCTGCTGCTTGTGGGACCATTAATCGGCTTATCGCCTTCGCCCCAATATGTGCCTGCCCAGTATCCTATCGGCTCATCGTTGGCTGATAGGATCAGGCGTATGTTTCCTTCTCCTAAGCCATTGCGGTGAGTTTGGCTTGCATTCGGAGGCAGGCGCTCTGGGGAAAAGTGATAAACAGAAGAACTGTCAATCACCGGAATCTCGATGAATCGATAGCCATCCTCCTGGCGGATACCGCTCGGTGGACGCAAGACCATCATGACGTGACCAGTGTTTCTGGCTTCAGCAGAACCCTCCTTCCAGGCTATGAGATCGCCTGGTTGTAAGTTGCGCCAATCAGTAATTCCCAACCATCCATTTGTCGGCTGGCTGCTATCGAGTGTGTCAAAAAATGACGCCCAAATTTTTGCTTGTGGATAACTGGCATCCGGTTCACGTTCTCGAACACTTATGTAATGTCTGGGAGCTATTGAATGAACTATGTAACTGATGAAGCCGGAGCAATCGGTGCGCGCAGTCATGGATCCATCCGGAGCTGTGGAAACCTGACGGGCCGCAGGCACCTCATGGTGCACATAAGCAACATCTGTAGCGTTGTCGAAAATGGATTCAGCAAAACGCAATGCTCGGTCGCCTAAGCTGGTCCGCTCATTTGCAGACGGACTTTGCCTTTGGTCCCTGCCTTCGTTGCCGGAAGTAGTGGCAGGCAACGATGCCGACACGCGCTCGGAAGGCGTTTCCATCTGCTTACTACTTGATGATGTCTCAGACTGACGTGTCGGTAGCCTCTTGCTAGCAGCTTGCATTGTTCTGTGCGCATAGAGCCAGCGCAGAGCATTCGGCTCCATCTCATGCAATCCTGGCGTCTTTTCCGGATGTGGGCTTATTGCCAGCACTAGACCCAAGCCATATCGCGAGAAAACCATAGCAGGCGCGCCAAGCATAACACCTCTTTCACCGCCTGCCGCTACCACTTCGCTGCGATAAAATCCAAGGGGAGAGAAACTGCTATCTGGGCGCTCGGTCGGTGGACCAAATATTGGGCCGTTTTCGTATAGTATTCGAACATTGCTTGTTTTTCGTCCAAACACATCCATTCCTAAAGGTGTCAGCTCGACATCTACAGGTGTGCCGTCCGCAGTTCTGAACCAATGCTCCTGGTCGAGTGTTTTGAGCGGGAGTAAACCCAAATCGCTATCCTTAGCCTGCGACGAAAGGTATGCGCCCGCGCAGATGCCCATATAAATTCCGCCCTTTTCGACGAAGCGCCGCACGCGCTCGCGAGCGTCAGCCCCCATGCTCTGAGCTTCTTTTAGCGCGCTTCCTCCTGGGACGACCAAGGCATCGACATCAGTGAGGGCGCCATTGCTGATATCGTCTCCGTCAACACTTTTCCAGGAGATATCGTCCGCATTATCGAGGTCGCGTGTAAGATTTTTTTTCGCTGGAGCCGATACACCACGGCCAATGTAGAGCGCCACTTTGATTTGGCTTGCCTGAGCTTGCACCTCAGGCAGATTGTTGCTCCCACAAACGAGCAGCACGGCGAGTCCGATACACAATTTCCTAAAAGAATCGCCCATCATAGTGTGCTCCTTGCAAACCTGATTGACAGCAAAAACGTTGTTCAATAGGAGGCAATAGTACGCCCTTTGTGTCGTATATTCAATGATGCATGAGCGCAAAGCCAACCGCAGCGCATACCGCAATGGCGATTATTGCCCCGCCCGCTATCTTAAGCAGGGTTGTCTTTCTTCTAGCAGCAAGTGCACTGGCGATCTTCATTTGAATTCTGCGGGGAAAGACTTCTAATCGTTCCTGAAACTTTGCCACGGATTCAAATCTATCTTTTGGATCTTTCTCAAGACACTTTTCAATTACTTCATCGAGGTCGCCTGGTCTTTCGTTCGAGAATTTAATTGAGGAAATGCGCGGAGGAAGCTTAAGCGCGTGGCTGTTTTTTATTTCGAGAGCTGTGCCGTCGGTAAACGGGGGGCGCGCAGTAAGCAAGAAATAGCCTATGCTGCCCAAGCAATATATTTCGGACTTCTCAGTGTAATCCAAACCTCGTGCTTCATCTCCGGACATGAAGCGCGCGAACCAAGGATCTCGTAGTTCCTCGCCAGCTTTCACCTTTGGAAACGAAAAGTCCATTAGACAAACTGATGGCTCTGAGTTTGTATCATCGAGAAAAATGATGTTTCCTGGGCGTATATCTCGATGCAAGATGCCTTGTTTTTGCGCATATCCTAGCGTCTCGCAAACTGCTATGAGAATCTTCACCGCCACGTCATAACTTGGTGGACCGTAGAGCGATAAGCACTCCTCGACATTGAATCCTTCTTTATACTCAGTCACCACATACGGTGTCTTCCCGTTATGAATTCCGAAATCAAGAATCTTGGCAATGTTTGTGTGACTCAGCTGTTTGTTTTTGCGCACCTCACTTTCGAAGGTTGCGTGCATTGATGGGGATATACTCTTAAAAAGCTTCACCGCCACGCGTCCACCACGTTGCTTTTCACGACAAAGAAGAACCATCGCTCTGGGAGTATCTCCAAGGAACGCTAATGGTGTGTATTTGTCGGATGGAAAATAGTCAGCTGGCATGCGTACGGTAGCGAGATCCAACAATACAACATCGCTTCCGTTGGCTTTCAGTTGCGATGGGATCGTCATTGCGTTCGGGGATACACAATTGCAAAGATTCTGGTGCGTTACCGGCTCACTGGCAAAAGCTGCCACTTTTCTCTTGCAATTTGCGCAAAAATCAATTGAGAAGTGGGATGTCGGCAAATATGGGCGGTCGCAGCGGCAAAACGTAAACCACTGATTGGTAGCTGATGACCCGGCTACTTGATAAAAACATGTTTGACAAGTTACAGGGGTTGCGTCGACCATACGGTGATTATATCAACAGCGTCGAATAGGCTCCAGAATTAAAAATTGCCGCTACATTGTTGGTGACGACTTCGCAGCAAGCCATCCCTTCAATCTTTTTTCGACCCGGTCAACAGCCGCTGCGATTTGTGCTCTTTCAGATGCATCAATCCCCTCATCCGAATTAATACTTCGTTGCTGCAATCGACGAATATAGTCGAGTGAGTTGCGCAAGCTGGCAGCTTGCGTATCCGTCACGCTTCCATTATCGCTCCACGTCCTAATCGTTGACTGGAGTTTATTGATTTCCGTTTCCGTGCTGAGCCAATTTTCAGTATGCTGTAGTTTACTCCCTGCTGCCTTTGTAACGTCGTCAATAGCCTTGCTGAGATTCCTCTGCCAATCTGATGAAGAGATCGCTGACTGTTGCTGCCGCGTACACCCTATCAGGCTTAGTGTGATTGTGGCTGTTGCCACTAGCTTGCAAAATATCCTCATTGTTCAGACCTCCCTGCGATTCTTCTTTGACGACGGTTGATAAGCCAAAACGTGCCGGGTCCGTTGCAGAAGAATTTGCTTTTCTTGAAACCTTGGTGAAATGGTCCTGACAAATGTGAGTAAAACGTGAACTTCAAGAACGTGTTCTCGAAATAAAAAGATCAAAAAAGTGCGATCGCTAAGATGCCCTGTAGAAGCCATACTCATGTATTCTTCACGAATGAACAAAGTTCAGAAAGGAAGAACTAGCTATCGAAAATAAAACTCAACTTGATCAAAAAAACATTCAAAAAATTCCGTCTAAATTCTCTGGAACCCCTGTTACTTAGAGGCAAGGGAGAGAGAAGGTACTCACAAATTCTCCACAAATGCAGAGACAAGAAAATCGAAAATAGAAGGAGTTATGACAATGAACATTTCAGAAACAAATCAAACCAGCAGCAGAAATATGAGAAAAGCTCTTCCGAAAGCCAGAGTTATTAAAGGCACCGTCGAGCACAAAAAGGCACTGGGTGGAAATAATCCTCCTGCAGGAAACAATGCCGCGCTTCAACAAATCTTGGGTGCAATTGGTGGCAACAAAGAAGGACTCAAGCAGCTCATTAGTGCAATTGGTGGCAAAGAAGGACTCGAGCAGGTCATCAACGCTGTGAAAGGAGCTTCCGGCAAACCTCAGTAGTTACAAAAAGTACCTTTCACCACAATGAGAACAAAACAGAGAGTGCCAAGTTCAAGGAGGTGATTGCAATCACGTATGCTGCGATATGCACGACACTCGCCTTGAAGTAGGTTCAATTAAGTTCGAAAGTGAGCGAAGAACAAATGAGTTCTTCGCTCACTTGTGTTCGCACGAAGTTCTTTTGCTTGTCAAGAAAACCTGAGCACTGAAGAACATACGGCTGAGGGTCTGGAGTCGTAAAGGGGTACGTACCACCACCACCTTCGAGAATACGTCCCTATATCGGTTAATGGCACCTGCTTGCGGGTTCTACCATGGACACGAGGGGGGAATTTACGTAAAATATGGGCAGTCGTCAATGGCTGGTCTGTTTGACTGTAGGAATCAATGTCGGAATCACTGAACACCCAGTCTCTAATAGTTTGCAGTAATCAACAGTCTTCGGCGTCCTCGATCACGGTGCAGATTGTAGAATCGAAAGTACCGACTGCTCTTAGTCTAGATGGACTATACCCAGCCTCTCAGAAGGCAGCTCGAGCCGGCCGGATGGGCGGAATTGTTCCCCTAAAATCGTCAAATTTCCATTCTCAAGCAGGACTTCTCAATCATGAGTTGCTTGCGCAACTCAAAGAGTTCGCTAGCACGCCGCAGGGAGCTGATTGTCTCAGGTATTTTGGATATAACTTTGATATTCAAAAGTTATCCAACCCTCCAGAATCACAAGTCGAGACCGCTCTCAGTCTCGATGTCGGGTTTCAAGCTCTTGAGCAAGTTGCTAGAGCTGGGCGCATGGGCGGAATTATTCCGCTTTCCAAGGACAGGCTGCATTCTCAGGCTTTAACAGCACTTAATGAGGACTTGCGCAAGCAACTCAAGGAATTTGCGTGCACTAAGCAAGGATCTAAGTGTCTAAGATATTTTGGATATTATCTTGATATTCAGGAACCACGTGCATATCCAGTTTCCGCTAATGGGCCAGTCAAAAATAAAGTCGAAGCGGTGGATGAAGTTTTGGTTGAAGGACCAGGTCAGGCGTTCGCCGAACCGTTAGTCCAAGCTTCATTTGAATCATCAGTCGAAGGTCCAATTGAAGCTCTGGCTGAAACAGCAATTGAAGCTCCATTTTACCCGTCATTTGCAACAGAAGAATTGAAGACGGTTACGAAGGTCGCAGAGCCGGATCCCAAGGATCTATTGCTCAGGCAGAAAATCCGTAAAGCCATTGAAAAGTCTAATCCAAAGTCAAACATAATAGAAATTTGGAACAATAGAAGACAGAAACGACAGGTTACGCTTACCCCGAAAGAGAAAAGTCTTCGTCAGGCACTCACGTGGGTTGCATCTGTTTGTTTGGCAATTTCTTGCGCTGCTGAAATACAGTTTTTAGCCGAGAAACGATCGTTGCCGCAAGTCGCTAAGCAAAATCTTTTTGCTGGTGATTTGCTAGCAGCAAGAACAGGTTTTGAGAAAATAATTCAAACACAGCCAGATAACTGGGAAGCCTATCTCGGACACGCCTCGACAATACCTAATGAATACGCCAAGCAGGTGGTTGACTATACTCAGGTGTTAGCTATCAAACCTGGCGAACCTCACGCTGTTTTCGGGCTCGCGAAAGCACATTACGAGCTCGGAGACTATAATAATGCGATCGCTTTTGCTAACAAATCCATCGCGCAAAGTCCAACACCAGAGGCATTGGAAGTTAAAGCAAAGAGCTTAATGCATCTCCGAAACTTCCATGATGCCAGCCGAGTTTTTGAGCAGATTCTTGCTAAGCCTTCCAAGCCGAGTGCAGAACTGTATTATCAGCTGGCTTCTTGTCAGAAAGAGTTGGGTAACCGAAATCAACAAAGAGAGTACCTGCGCAAGGCATCCAAACTTGATCCGAAGAACATAAGCTATTTGAATCAGTTAGCGATGCTGTTAGTGGCTGACAAAGATTTTGAAGAAGCTAAGTTGGTACTGCAAAAGGCAGTTTCAATCAAAGCGAAAGAGCCTGGTTTGCATGTTCGTCTGGCAAACGTATACACACAATTGAATTCGCCGCAAAAAGCGATTAATGAGTTGAGTCAGGTTATCGATCATGATCTTGGACCGAAGGCTGATCTTCTGAAGCGGCGCGCCGCCTTATTTTGTTCAATGAATAAGTACGGTCGTGCATTGGCTGATGTGGACAGTGCAATGGTGCTCAAACCTACTGATAAAACATTGCCGAAGATGCGTGAGCGTATTGTGAGCCAATTGGCAATTATCAAGGACAGTTTGGACAGGCAGTTGGCTAGGACTCATCGTGACTCGAACGCAGTAATAGTTGCGAAGGCATCACCGGCTACTCCAATGAAGACAGCAGACCCCTCACCAACAGCAGTTGACACAGCACTGTCTCAACAGATTGTGCTGAAGGCCTTTAAGCACATTAAGAAGGGCGATTTTAAGACTGCAATACCAATGCTTCAAGCAGCCCTTAAGAAGGATCCTGAAAATTCTGAAGCCCATCGATATCTCGCATTCTCATACTTCCATTCTGGATTGGTGAACAAAGCACTTGTTCATTCAAAACAAGTAGTAGCTTTGGGTACGGAACATCCACACGATTTGTTCTCATTGGGTGAAGCACACTTTTATGATGGTAAGCCACAAGAAGCCATAAAGTTTTATCGTGATGCCTTGCGAAAAGACCCGCTTCATGTGGAAGCAAGAATGGGCGCAATCAGAAGTCTCATCGCTATGGGAAAAGTTCATGAAGCAACGTCGGCCTGCGAGGAAGCTGCCTACAGTTCGCGTTCCGAAAAAGCCAAATTCAAGTTTAAGCGAATGCTTAACGAGATGAAATCGAGAAATCAGATCGCGAGCACCGCACGGAGCTTCAAGAGCTAAACTTGGCTGCATCACGATGTCTGTTTTCTGTAAGCGCAGAAAAAGAAGTTAGAATGCAAAAAGCAGCATCGAGCTTGATAGTCCGATCAACACGCCTGTTCTGTGCTATTACTCCAAGGACATTCGCCACGCCAGCTCACTGATGAATACCGCTTTTTTGAAGCTTTCTACTGATAATCCCTCTGTATCAGAATCAGGTTGAATCATTTTTTGAAGTTCGTCAAACCTCTCCAACATGCGCTGTAAGAATTGCTTTCGCAGATCGGGGTGCTCAGAGCTAATGGCTTCATTGAGGTCATTTCTTGTAATTTGCCCGTCACCATCACTGTCCATGGCTGATATGTCATCCTGGTCCAAAGACGAGAGCATAATTGATAGTTCGAAGTTGCCCAGAAGTCGTTTAACCTCTTCCATGTCCGCTTTAGAAATGCCCTCACCGTCTTCCTTCATATCGCCGAAAGCATCGAAGTCATCTATTAGTAGACCCATCAGCCTTCTGTCGAACTTTTCGAAAGAACAGTCGTTCATAGCAGCATTGAGCTCGTCCTCACTCATTGCGCCGTCCTGGTTACTATCGATTTTGTCGAAGTTGGCGTCAGTCTTTTCGACAAGGTTGTGGGCTCCTCCCCACCAACCACCAGGGTCATCGCCAGGACAACTTTCTGGCATCCAGGGGAGTGTGTGTGATTGCTTTGAGGCAAAAATTTCATTAGTAAAAACTAGCTGCGTAGGCTCCAAAGATGAAGTGTTTCGCGATTCTGGTCCACCGGCGCTCCGAATCGAATCCCAAGCATCAGCAAAGAAACGGACGTCTGTCTGCTCGTCTCTGACTGATCTTTCGTTTGCCTGCTCGGTGTTGCTACTAAGTTCCACCATATCTCCCTCCTTCTGGCGCATCGATGTCTGAGTGAAGCGGACAGGATGTCCGCGCTCCGCCGCAACTCAGCCATGATTTGAATCTTCCTCAGAACTAAAGGTACATTCTTTTATTTGGCGAAATCCTCGATGCAATTTCACAGCAAGTTAACAGTCAAGACATTTATGGAGATCCCATTGTCTCAAGCTAAAAAAACGAAGAAGGTGCTTCCACTCACGGCATCCTAACTTTGCGGACTTAGGATCGAATGTCGCAGGTGGAGTTAATTCGATGACTCAACATGTTACTGTCCACATTGGACCCCTTCGTTCCAAGGTTGCTAGAGGGGTATGGAAGGCGGCACCAGCAAGTTAAAGAGTTAGGCGGACTTGTTGCGACCACGAGCCATCTTCACGAGTGGATCAACTCTCTTCTTCACATTGTGAGCCGTAAATTCCGTGTTAGCAGGCGTGGCTAAAGTTCCTCCATCTCTTGCTTGCTCAGCAAGAATCTCTTTTAATCGAGTGGAAGGCGGTCCCCAGGTTTCGTATGAACTACCTGCTGCCACTACTCCGACAACGAAGCCCTCTTTGTTGATCAGAGGTCCGCCGGAGTTACCTGGATAAATTACAAGCCGACCATCTATCCAGTTGTTATGTTTTGTATTTGGACCATCCCTGTGGCTGACGTAAGTGCTTCCAAGTCCATTTAGGCGTCCTGGCGAAATGACTCGTTGCTGCAGTCCATGGCTATGTCCAATAGTGAAGGCATTCTCTTTGCTCGTCGGATTTGCATCTATTCTAAGTGCCTTCAAACCGGGCATGCGCTTTGGATCGAACTCAACGATTGCCAGATCTTCTTTCGCATCTCTCCGCAATACTTTGGCATATACACTCCAAGAGTGATGTTCGTTGCGGAAATCGATCTCCACTATATTTCGGTCCTTCACCACATGTTTATTAGTTGCAATGGCGCAGACTTCCTCGTCGCAAGTAAGAAAGCCCGTTCCTGAGGAATATCCGACGTAGATCTGTACAACGGAATCTTTTGTTTTGCTGTACAGGTTGTCTAGTTCCAATCCGCAAGTATCGACTGGCTTGTTTCCGCTTAATTCCGGTGATTGAGCACTCGTATTACAGGGAGTCGAAAACCAGCTTTTCTTTTCCTGGATCGGTTCATTTTTGAGCTTATACTCCAACTCATAACGGTTCGCCAGTTTGCCAGACGCAGCCTTGGCTTCTGCGCCAGGTCGCCACTGCTGCTCGGACAGATCCTGTGCCGCAGTTGATTTTGACGGCTGAGCGAGTCCGTCAGCAATTTCTTCTGTTATTCGATGATGTGAGTCCATATGCTCAGCTCTCCCTGCTGTTGCTACTGGTATCTATACGAACAGGCAGGAATGGCACCTGTCTAATTGTGCAGAATCGGATGCGAGGATTGCGCCTAAAAAAAAATCATCCTTAGGGATGAGGGATAAATCAAAGAGTACTGAAAAGGATTGATCAATTATTCCTGCGTTTCTGGAATTATTTGAATAGAACCCTTTGAGACTCACATGATGAAAACATACGAAAACACTGACAGTTTGCCTGCTGAATATCGTGCTGCGATAATCGATCTGCTTAGCTTCCAAGCTGACTCTGAGTTCGCTGGTGGTCAGCGAGTTTCTGAGAACCTACGGTTTGCGACAAGACCTGAAGAAGCTTATCGCTTGACCAAAAAAGTTATGGAAGAGTGTGGTCATGGTTGGTATTGCTGGCAGGTTTTGGAGGAGTTGGGTGTGGACGTGAATATCCGCGTGCAGCATCTCGTGCAGAATCCAGATAATCCTTCGCCAAAAATTGTGCGAATTATAAATGGGTTTCGCAAAGAAAACTGGAGCAAGTTCTTTGATGACTGGGCGGATGTTGCCATGTTCTCCACTGTAGTTACACCGGCAGCAGTGGCTTTTCTTGGACAGTATCGCCAATCATCATATTTGCCGTGGCGCAGAATTAGTGAAAGAATTTGGCAGGAAGAAAAAGGACATTTGGCCTTTGGTGTTTGGGCGGCAAAGCGCGTAATCGAATTCGATGGCGAAGAAGGAAGAGCTCGCCTGCAAGCGGCCGTTCCCAAATTCATGCAGATGGGGCTTGGATTCTCCGGACGACCTGAAGATGAAAGCAAAAACTTTGCAAAATACTTTGAAATGGGACTCAAGATAAAGGATTCTCGTCAGCTTCAAGACGAGTACCTAGAGATTGTTTCCAAACGGCTTAATGATCTTGGGTTGGAAATTCCCAACGACGTCAAGCCGGATTACGACATGCGCGTCGGTTATCAGCTAGAGGAAGCCGCCACGGTCTAGGGGAATAACATGGGAAATGTCGATGTGCTTTCGGATTCAGATCGAGCTTTGCTCTCCACTATAGTGGACGGAAAGCCTGTCACAAATTTGCAGAGCAGCTCGGGCAAGTATAGAGAACTGGTAACGGGCATACTTTTGCAATATGCTGATTCGGAAATGGCTGGGGGCGTCGGATTTGCCGGTGCGCTGTCGTTGGCCCCGAGTTTGCTTGAAAAAACGGCCCTAGCCAAAATAGCCTATGAGAAATTGAACTTAGCAGATAGAACTTATCAACTTGTGGCTCAGACAGGCATTAACATAGATAAGTACATTGCATCGCACTGTTGGGATGCACGGCTTGGGCGCACTGCGACGCTTGGGTATAAGCGTATATCAGCTGATAAGAGGCTAAATTCACTGCACTTCCCAATTCAAGGATGGGCTGATCTTGCAGTTTTTACATACCTGATGGCTGGCGTCGCTTGTATTCAGTTGGAAGACTTCTGTTCTTCCAGTTTTGAGCCATGGTCTCAGCTGGCTGAGGCTCATTTGCCGATCGAGGAGTCTCATAGAGAGTTCGGATTGAACGCCTTAAGGCGTGCGTCAAAATTTGAACAGGAACTTTCTTCAATAAGGCTGTCCGTTTGTTATTGGTACGATAAAGTACTTGCTTGTTGTGGTCCGCCATCGTCAGACCGCAACTCACTGTTTCTAGAATTCAAGCTCAAGGCAAGCAAGAACGAAGATATTGCAATACGTTGGCAGCATGAAGTAGCTAACGCCCTTGCCGAAATCAATGTAAGCGTAGGATAGCAAAATGCAACAGCATGTTGTTGATCCCGAAATGTGTATACAGTGTTCGGCCTGTGAGATGGCATGTCCGCTCAAAGCCATTGATTGTATCGCGGGCAGATTTTGCGTCGATTTTGTTAAATGCAAGAATTGCGCTAAGTGCATCGAGGATTGCCCGACTGGAGCATGTGATTGTTTTATTGAAGTTGCAACACCATTTACCCAGATGGAACAAGCCGAGTGGACTTCTGTGCCGACAAGCAACTTACCGCAGTCGTGATTAATCCGTCTGAAGTTTTCGCTGATGCCATGGCGATGTTCCGGGCTGATCAGCATAGCCGCGCCGAACTTCTGCGAGAATCTCCAAGATTGTATTTTGTCGTCAAAGAGCAAGATCAAAAGGAACTCGATTGGACGTTCGGGAAAGGTAAGATGGTCAGGAGTGTAAACGGAATAGTGACTGAACCTACGCCACAAGTTCTAAAAGAGATTCGTGAGCTCGAGCACGGCAAGGCCGCATAAGAAAAGAGTTGCAAACACGCCAGCGAAGATCATCGACATTGACCTCAGGTAGACGGGTTATCCTCCACGCCACAAGTTTGAAAAGATCGACATCTCTAAAGTTTGTTGGTATCCGTACGTCCGAGAGCCAGCTTAGGAAGATCTAAACTCGAAAACGCGGTTTTTCCCACCCTAGACTGTGTTCTGTCGTTGTCAAGCAAGCGTTCTTCGGTTAGGTTCAGAGTAATTTGCTGGGCTGGTGTGGTGGGATTTCGATATGGATATTGAAGGGATTCTCGCAATTGGCGGGTTCTGGTTAGTAATACTTGTTCTTGTCTTGAAGAAACCAATTTCGACGCTGCTTGAGCAGTCCAAGGTTCGGCAAGCTGAAATTGCGGCGTTAAATGATCGCATACAGAAGATGGAAGGCTTGCTTGCTAGTGTGACTGAGGATTGCAATCGAGTAAATCACGAGCTTGGAGAATTGAAGCAGACCGCCGACTTTTCGCACAAACTATTGCGCGAACACCAGCGTAGTCTCGAATCAATTCAGTCAGCGCAACTAGCTCAATCCGTGAAAATCTTGGAGCCGACACAGCCGGGCGACAAGGGGATTCCAGGCGGCTCTCAGCCACGCATGCTCAACAGTAATGCTCCTAAGGCCGAGGATTTCGGCAAGGTAATCAACGAACATACGATTCGTTTTGAGCGCACGTTCAATACATCCCGTGAACGTTTATGGAGCTATATAACCGAGACTCCTAATCTGAGCGCATGGCTGGCCGATGGTTTCATTGAAGACCAATTTGGTGGGCGTGTTGAACTCGTTTTTAGTGCTAATCAACCGCCTGATCGCCAGGGGCAAGATACAAAGATTCGCGGACTCGTTAGTCACTGCGAAGCAAACAAATCATTAGCTTTCTCATGGATAGATACAGAGAATCAGCTCGAGTCGCTTGTATCAATTGAACTCGTCGACGCCGGTGAGCAGACCAAACTAATTCTGACCCACAGCAGGCTTCCTCATTCGAAAATGCACGAAGTCATGGCTTCATGGCACGCTCATTTAGACATATTGATGGCGCGCGTCCGCAACATAATGCCACCAGATTTTGTGGAACGTTTTCGAGAAGTTATCCAGGTCTATATCACAATAGTTGCTACGGTCGCTATCTCAGCTACTCCCGTATCTGCAGCTGGAACTACCGACTATCAGTCGATCTCCGCCGATCGCTCTCATTTGATGGTGAAGTATGATAATCTCTGGCGCGAAGTTGATACTTTACAGCGCGATATGTCGACTTTGAAGCGGGATTCATCGAATGACGCAAAGAAGGAGCTGGATCAAATAAACAACGATTTGAAAGATCGCTATCGTGATTTGCAACAGCTGGAATATCAAATACGTGATCTGGACAAAGCATTGAAGAATTGATTCTTAGCCGCCATGTGTATTGGGACAAATCCAGCTTGAGTGTCCGCCTCCACATTTTGAGCAGTAGTGTTCGGTCTGTTGGCTGTTGGGATCGTAAACCGTAGGCTGCGCTTGCCCCTTAGGAAGTCTGCGATTGTAATCGGCGCTGAATCGTTGTAGATTGCCTGTTCTTCGTTGTATCTCGGATTCGCACGTGCTCTTCAACTTGTTTGCAGCATTTCGAAACGACTGATCAGGCGAATTGAGGGCTTGCTCGCATTCTTGAATGGAATATTGCAATGGTTGCATGTTTACCTGGTTATGCAAATTGTTTGGTACACCTAACCGCTTAGCCATTGCGGCACCGACTCCAGTCATCGGTAATCCTGATTCGATGTGGTAGAGTTTCGCTTTTTGATAGTGCCAACCAGCATTCTGTGGCTGCCAGTTCGAAAGCGAAGTAAGCAGGTTCTGCTCGGCGGTTACTAACTTTTTCGCTGTTTCAAAATCACGGTTCTGTAATGAAGCATTTAACTTTCCATCTATGAAAGCTGCTTTGCTGGAGGCTATTTGAACATAATTATTGCCTGGCATTGATTGCGGCGATGACCTGAGCATCGAGCAAGCCTCAACTACACGGTTTGCTCCCATCTCAAAATCGTTCTGTTGGAAAAATGAATCTGCCTCGGTCAACCTTCTCTCAATCAGCCGCGATTGACCGTTAGCTTGAGCAAGCGCCGTGTTTGTATTTTGGAGAAACAGCAGTGCACAAATTACTAAACAGGTTGCCGGTTTAATCATTCTGCAACTTCTCCATTTGTAGTGTCCTTTATTAGGTAGCTGCTCCACCTATGAAGTTGGGTAGAGAGATTGGTTTCCAAGACTGGTTAATCATAGCAGGCTGATTAAGCAACTAGGATCTATTAAGCCTGTGCATACCGGTTGGTGGATGTAAGACCACGGGATGCTACCTGGATACTAGAGATGTCTTGTTTGCTCTTGGGAGCGTCAGCATCTTGAGGGTATCTCTATTTCTTGAGAGGGAATCCGCTTCAATGAGCTGTTCCAATGCCGCCAGGGCCGAATGCGCACTTTCAAATTGCTCGGGACCGGATGAAGTGCAGCGGGCGACGAATGCGTCTATCCCGTCACTTAGCTCTTCGCGCTCTTCTTTCGGCTGGGAAATGCTGACTGGTTCAGGATCTTTCCCTACGAGCAAAAAGTAGAGTGTGGCGCCGATCGAATAGATGTCGTTTGATTTTTTCGACACACCTCGGAATTGCTCCACTGACATGTAGGCTGGTTTTCCCGCAATTTGGCCCACCTTGTAGCTCTCACCCATAGTTGCGACGCTAAAATCGATCAATTTGATCTCATTCTTGCTGAGTAAGAGATTGTCAGGGCTGATGTCTTGATGAATTACCGCAGGATCCATGCCGTGTAGAAAAGCAACAGATTGGCAGATTTGTTTAGCGATTTGCAGAGTCTCGCTTTCGCTCAGGGCCCCATGTCTCTCTACACGCGCTCTGAGCGACTCCCCCTGAATATACTCAAGAACTAAATACGCCCTTACATCTTCGACAAACATATCTAAAAGCTGGCAGATGTTAGACTGATTGATTCTCGACATGATACCGGATTCGGTTTCAAATTCCAGTAATCCGTTCATGATGCTATTATCTGTCACCGATGAAACAATATATTCCTTGAGCACAACTTTGGCTCCTGTTTCAAGGTCTGTTGCAAGATAGAGATTTGCTTGTCCGCCGGTTGCCAGCTTCTTATGAATTCTGTATCGACCTTCATTGAGAATGTCATTCTCCATTAGTTCGGACTGTCGTACTCGTTGGGCAGACTTTTCATCCATAAGCTTTAGCCAAATCTCAGTGTATTTCAAATCTCTGTCCTGGATTGCCGATCCCAATAGTACTTCCATGCACTTTTGAGTAATTGGAATTTGTGGAGCTAACTCTTTTAACACCGCAAGCATTCTCTTGCTTGTCTCGAGGTCTTCCGGAATTGGTACCTTCGCCATCATGCAGATCTTACCAGTAGTCTTATCTTCACCGACGAAGAAAATACTTGCAGTCGGGATCCATGTAGCTATTTCTTTGTTAGGGAAATACTGCTTCTGCAGTTGCGTAAAACTGTCACCAGCAGCAGCTATGAGCAGAATCTCGTCCCAGCCCACAGGACGATCTATCCTGCCCCTCCCCATATTTGCCGTCCTGTTAAAATGCACCATAACTCGGGTTACAAGATTCTTCGTTTTCCAGGCAACACCCTCAGGCGTAATGGAAAATGAAGAGCCCAAACGCTCCAATTTCTGCCCTAATAGACTGGATGCACCAAGTATCCAAAACGGCACCATAGTTGCGATACCAGCTATGTAGAAAATTTTGAAGAGGAAATCCAGATTTTTCGTTGAAAGTGGAATATGCAGGATCGCGGCGATATTCAGATGCACAAACAATTGACAAATGAGCATTGCAGGCAAACCTGAGCAGAAGAGCATGCAAAAGATTGCTGTTAGAACGGCGTTACTTTTGTTCAGTCGTTGTATTTCAGAGCGCTGTATATTTTCGAACTTGATTTCAAACGATGAAGACTCATTCACAGGCGGCTTCCTCCTCCAATGTTGATGTGCTGGCGATCTTGCATATCTGTACGATCTTCTTAGCCAGGGAAATCGCTGCCGCTGGCTGCTTCACCACTTGTAGTTGTTCCAATCTTGCTCTGATTTCCGAAATGGAATTCGGACGATGTGATGTTTCAAAGGAAGTCATTTCTGACACCAGTCTGTCTAGCTCATCAGTGATTCCTGGAATCTGCTTCTGTGGATGCGATTGAGCAAGTGCAATCGGCTCTTTTCCTGTCAGCAAACAGTGTAGTGTTGCACCAAATGCATAAATGTCACTCTTGATGCTCGCTTTACCTCTTAATTGCTCGGGAGCCATGAAAGCCCGTTTCCCGATCAGCGTGCCAGTCGCGTTCTCTATGGATTGTTTTGACGCTCCAAAATCGATAAGTCGAATGTTGCCTTGCTCGGTCAGAAGTAAATTGTCTGGTGAGAGATCTCTGTGAATTACTGGAGATTCTTGGCCATGCAAATACTCCAATATTGTACATATTTGTAATGCCCAGTTTACTACGGTACCCTCCGGGAGGGCGCCTGAGAATTTGAGATGTTGACGCAGATCACGCCCAGGAATATACTCAAGCACAAGGTAGCTTCTGCCGTTCTCAATGAAGGAATCTGTAACTTTTGCAATGCTCGGATGGTTTAGCGTAAGTAAAATTCTTGCCTCTCTTTCGAGCATCTCCGCAGCTTTTACTGCTTGTTTTGATTCTGACGAGATGTATGATTCGCGTAGCACTACAGCCGAATCTCTGTAGCGTGCCAGATAGGTAGCGGACCACCCTTGTCCTGCCAGTTGACGCTGCACGACTATCTTTCCGCCTAAAAGTTCATCACTTTCTTTCAGTGGTACAAACACTGTGGATTTGCGTGTGGAGGCGAGCGCGTCCTCCCAGAACAATGTGTAAGTGCTAGAAGTGCGATTCGTAGAACTAAAGTACTTATCGCGAATATCTTCAGACATTGAACAGCCGGTGGCGAGTTCATCAATTGCTTGAAAGAGTGTTCTTCGATCTTCTTCCTTCAAGTCAGAAGTGTTGATCCTAATACTCTCATTGCCTTTAGAGAATAGAACAATGATGTTCTCTTCTTTTTCAGTCAAAGAGGTAACGTCTGACCAAGCAACCTTTCGTTCGTACGACAGCCTTGTTTTCACGACGATATACATGGGACTGAGTACAAGTTTCTTCGTGTCGAGTCGATCCAAACCCGCTGAGTGCAGCGCAAGAGACGCTGGCACGGCCGACATTAGCGTGCACAGGGCTGCAGAAAACGTTCTGAAATTCACTAGCTCACTGGGCATCACGGGAGCTGGTGGAATAAAGGAATGTTGGAAATCCAGAAGCATTTCATAGAATTGCGTCCATTGGGTAGCTTTATGCAACGGAGCTAGCAGGTTCTTCTCTGCAGTTAAATAAGACAACCAATCGGCAGGGACCTGAAATCCTGCTTCGCGCAAACAAGCAAACATCCAGCCGCACATACCGAGATCAAGTGATCTAAGAATATAGCCAGGTGTTACTTCTTTGGCAAAACCGCTCCAAATGAGAAAGGCCAGAGAGCAAGAAAGAAGTAGCACAAGGACTGTAGCGAAAATTTCAGCTAGAACACTCCTCTTTTGCACGAATGTAAGTTTGACACTTGGACCGAGGTTCAGGATCCACCACTTCCGTAGCTCCTCACTCAGTACACTGCGGTATGCAGTCCTTTTACTCGTTTGAAATATGCCATTGTGATATGCAATCAAAAAAATTAGTGGAGTGAGTTGTAAGAAGATTTTGACTGTATTCAGGATCAATGATTGAATTCCCTTCAAAATCAACCATACATGCTGGAACGTCGCGTGCAGTTGGTTGTTTCCGACTAGAGCGTCAATAGTTTGAGTGAATTGATCAAAAATAGGGCTAAAAGTGCTTTTGAGGAATATGAGCAAAGATTGAAAATTCACGAGAAACGGCTTGATGATTGCATGCGCTTGGTTGAAATTGAACCAAGCGACAAATCCAACCACTGCAAGAATGGTGAGATAGCTAATGATTTCAAACTTCAGCAGGCGACGGCGCCTAGCTGTTAGCGGCTCGAATTTCAAATCTTGTTCAAAAATGCTCAAGTTGTCGCCCCCCATTTCATATTGTTTGGCGCTCATTGCTATTCTCGATTGCGCTATCTTATGTCTTGCTTGTTGCATCAGAGCATAGTCTTCTGTTCTGAAAATTTGTTGAGAGATCGACGGTCTGGACGGCTCATCAATTAGTTAGATCTCCAGGCGCTTCCTTTCTCCGCTCAAACCCCAGGAAATGGTGGTTATTTTGTGATTTGCGCCTTATAATGCACTTGCGTAGAGTCCGTCCGGAATGTATCCACCTCCATGAATCCCCTAACGGTGGCTAAATCAGTATCTGCAGCGTTTTTGGTAGCGACATCTGCAGCCCTCTCACTTTGCTTGACAATGGCTGTCGGTCCCACATTTGCTGAAGCTACTAACGGTCTGCTAGCATCGACTCCCGCTTCGAGTCATCACAAGCAATCGGACTCTTCTAAGCAGCCGGATCTCAATGAAGAGATGCGGAAAGAACTGAACCTGCCGGATGTTCCTACCGTTCGTGGTTTTCACCCGATCAAACAAACTATGGGTGAGATGAGAGAAATCGAATCAATAAACATGCGCCTCTACGAGGAAATGAAGAAGCTGCAGCTTCCTGTCGCCGGACTGCAACCAACCATGCTCCAATTGCAGAACACGATGGTGCATGTCGATAAGCAAATGGACATCACGCACAAACAGTTAGGCAGCGTCGGCGAGCAGATGGACGCGATGTACAAGCAAATGGGTAACGTCGGCGGCCAGATGGAAGCAATGCAGAAGCAGATGGGACCCATTGGCGACAAGATGGGTGCAGTGCAAAGCCAAATCGGCAGCGTTGGACAAAAAATGGATTCGATGCATGCGCAATTGCTCAGCGTTGGACATCAAATGGAAGGAATGCACGGTCCATTGGAAGGGGTCGAAGGACAAGTAAAACAGATGGAAGCGGGCATGTCTGGTCTGCGAGAAGATTTGAAGTCTATCCGATCTGATTTGACTGCAGTGCGCAATCAGGTCGTTGAACTGCAGAGACCCATTTCGCAAATTAGAGATCCTCTTTTGGAAGTCGCAGGACCTCTTGAGGGGCTCGGGAAGCGCCTTGACCGCCTACAACAATTGGTCTCGTACGTACTAATGTCGATAATCATTGCTACAGTTGGAATTGCGATCGGAACACCGATCGCTGCGTTCCTTATCTACAAACGCTTCCGTGGCGCGTTCTTTAGCCAGGCTTCGCCCGCTGGAAAAGACCCTGGCAGCAATAATTAGTAGTCACAGAGGAGGGCGCGTCAGCTCCTCCTGCAAGCCACATGACATCGCGATCCTGGCTATAAGGACTTTTTATCGATCCATCTGTAAAGTAAGCTCTTTGTCGGGTTCATATGCCCGAGCAAGATCGTTGCGGTATGAATATCAGGGCGTAAAGCTGCCATGTTGATCGTTGACAGTAACGGTGAAGCTGTCGCTGCCACCAGTATGAGCGCTATCGTTGTTTGGCTTGTAGATATAAGTTCCTGTGCTTGGGTCAATTTTAACCGAGCCGTTTACGCCACCCACGATCGATTGAAGTTCTAGATCCGTCAATTCTCGGATTGCTGTTTTTGACGTTCTCTTCTTAATCATGGTCCTGCGCCTCAAAGGGATGCGATAGGAAGTACTCTATCCAAAAAGCGTGGGCGAGTTGTGAGGAGAGTCTAGCTTCATTGTGATATCAGCAGTAACTTTTGGTCGACGTGTATCGAAAATCCGGCATTCTGGGTATAAAGTCTATTGAAGACTACGTTTGCGGCGATTCAATGGCTAAGGAATGCGGAGAAAACGAGGTCGGCACTGAAAAGGCAAAGACAGCCGCTGAAGGTGCAAAGGACTTGAGCGACGATGACCGTTCGCTCTTTCTTAAGGTGCTTGATGAAAGACATCGCGCACCGGAGAATCTTGCCACCCGTCTGGATAAAAGTGAAGTTTGCCATGACGAGAAGCATTTGTTAGGAAGGGCCAAACTTGATGGCGTTAGCTCACAAGGACTTTCGTTGCTTGACCAGGTGCTGGTTCCAGGCAAAGATAACAAGCCGTCCGACAAACCCAAGTTCATTGTTATGGACAAGACGGATGCTCACGCCGATGCTGTTGCCGGAGTCATTAAGGCCAGATCCGCGGGCGTGAGTGATCAAGACATTCAATTCATCAGCCCCGATATGGCTATCCGTCTCAAGAACTTTGTAGCTACGCCTTACACAATGGTAAATCTCTCGGAAAAGGACCGACGAGAGATTGTTGTTGCCGATGGTTTCGGCGATCGTATAAGCAATGATCTCAAAAAGTTACTACCTGAGGTTAAACAGAATCCCGGCGTTGTGATCAATATCTCCATGGGGATGTTCGATGTCGGACTGAAAGGAATCGGGGAGAACGAAAATCAAGGAAGGGTAACAAACATTTCGGCCAATGAATTAGACATGAGGGGCATAAAGTTGTCTGTGGCAAACTAAATTTCAGCAGATTTATTTCTGACGGCAATCGAAAATTCAGCAGTTTCTCCATCGCCCC
>JAIEQI010000066.1 GCA_019747875.1 Candidatus Obscuribacterales bacterium | reverse complement strand
GGGGCTGGAAACCAGCCCCTTTCTGCTACGGCAAACTTACGTGGCGCCGACCCGGCAAAGTTGCCTGGCGGGCAACAAAGTGGCTTCGTGCCTGCTTCTCCCTCACCTTAGTCTTACTTGTTTTTCTTGTTTTTGTCTGGGCAGCATGGTTTGCGTAGCGTGTCCGACCAGCGATGGGTAGACGCGTTAATCAGCAGCAAGACTAATCCGGCGGTAATTGCCGAAGTCCAGCTCTGTAAGACGAGCTGTTCCGTTAGGCTTGCGACCATGACCAGTTCGGCTGCCGGCAGAAGCCACATGCCGAAGACTGCCAGCGGCACCTGAACGAGAAGTCCAGGCACCGGGGCGGTCAGTCCAAGCGAGAGGGCGAAAGCACGCGCAACCTGCTTGAAGAACCAGATTGACCCTACCAGCAGGAGTGCGATCAGGGTGCCCGAGAAGAGGGAACCACCGAACGCAACACCTGGCAGGTAAGGCAGTATGAAAATAACCGCCGTTGTGGTTAGCAACAGGCTGAGCAGGAAACGCATGAAATCCTCCTCTTAGTCGAATTGTTCAATCGTGAAGATGACATCCTTCACGACCTCTTCGACGCTCTTCTTGTTGTCGCTCTTCACGCGGGTGAGCAGACTGCTCTGCTCGTAGAACTTGCGCAGGGGACCGAAGGTCTCGCCATACACCCGAAGGCGTTCGCGAACCACATCGGGATCGTCATCCTGCCGCGTATGCAACGCGCATTTGCACGAGTCGCAGACGCCTTCTTGCATGGGAGGAGCGAATTTGAGGTGATAGGTCTTGTTGCAGCTCTTGTTCAAGCAGATGCGCCGGAGAGAGAGTCTCTCGAGCACGTCTTCCGCCTCGACTTCGAGCATCACAACGCGATTCACCTTGTTGCCCCACCAGGTCAGCTGCGAACGTAATGCGTTTGCTTGGTTGACCGTGCGTGGGATACCGTTGAGAATGGCGCCGTGCGAGTATTCTGGCTTCGCCAGCTCTTCGCGCACCAGTCTCATGATGACCGTGTCATCGACGAACTTGCCGGAGTTGACCAGCGGTGCGATCTCTTGTCCGAGAGCGCTTCCGCTGGCGATTGCGGCACGAAGCAGAGAGCCTGTGGTCAGCACGGGCAAGCCCAAGCGTTCCTTCAGCCGTTCTGCAATCGTGTCCTTACCAAATCCCGGTCCGCCGAGGATAACAACAAATCTGGCTTGACTGCGGTTGAAAAATACAATCCGCGCCAAGCGCATCCAGATCTCCCGAAGGAGATTTGAGAGAGTGTCCATGTTCTGACCCTCCAGAAAGCGTGCATTACCCTTCAGCACTGCCGGTGCCGAAATTTCATGTGTCAGTTCCACCCCATCGGATTCTTCGTCCGAGGCAATTGCTGTGTTTAGCGATTTTTATTGGGGGTTTTAAGGAAACTGGCGGGAAATGGACGAATGAAAGTTGACGGCATACCCTACTCGGGTCCAGGCGCTTGCCGCAATGCTCGGTGAGCGCACAGGTTTAAGCTTCGCTAAAAGACGGGAAGCCAAGAGCGGTTTGCCTTTAGCATCGCTAGCGAGAGTGGGTTGGCAAGCGCTCGTGCGGGCCGGGCTAGGGTGGCGCCGACAGGTGAGAGGAAAAGCGCCTGAGATCGCAAAAAGAACGGAAAGTTGGGAAAAAGCGCGCCTAAGATCACGAAAAGCGCCTGGGATCGAGATCTGAGACTTTAGTCCCAGCTCTGGATCCTCAGGCGCTTTCGCTTCCCATCTGGCGCCGATCTTCAGCTCAAGAAGCGCATGATCAGTGCGTCAGCTTTCGAGCGCAGCTCTTTGTTCTTCAGGCAGTCGTCAACGACGTCCGCGCCGAGATTGAACTCTGCGTCACTGGCGATCAATTCAGGCGTCAGAACACCAGCCATCACGAGCAGAAGCGCGATAGCCTTGTTCTGTCCGCCTTTGGCGCCAAGCTTCTGCATCGCCTGGTTGAAGCTGTCTTGAGTGCTGATGCCGAAGCTGGGAATTCCCAGCCTGGTCAGCTGCTCGACGATAGCGGGACCTTCGATGGAGCCGATGAGTTGACCATCGCACAAGGCGACGTCGAATGAGTGAGAAGCGAGCGCGTTTGCGCTGCCATCAGATGCTGTGAGCACGAGCGGCTCGAGGCTCTGGCAGCCGACACACACGTGAACTTCGTGGCCGGATTCTTGCAGGAGAGTCTCGAAAGCACGGTACATGCAAGCGGCGTCTTCGATCAGTAGGACTTTCATGGTCGTGCCTCCTTTCAAATTTGGCGCACCTGCTGTTTCCGGGCACGGGGAAACGCGCATAGCTGGACGTGTTCTGCTGCAGGTTTGGCAGAAACGTTTGATTGAAATCGAGCGGGTTTGAAGTCTGTTTGGGGGTGGGTGGCGATGGCATTGGGGGATTGAGAATAAGAACCAACCTATGCCTAACGGCGTCGGGCCGCAAGTCCTGAGATGCACTATTGAAAGTGCTTCAGGCCCCTGCCGCTTCTTGCTTTGCAGGCTTTGTCAGGTGCTTAGATTTGCAATTTCTTCTCCGGTTTTCAAGTCCTGGATGATTGCGCGGCTAGCACAGGTACTTAGCTTTCTCCAATTTGCGTAATTACCAAATGAAATGCTTCTGAGCCACACGTGTCCGTTGGCTTTTCCGCCTTTGCTCTTAAAGCTAACGCGCGGGCGGGGCTACTTCTCTGCCGTTCGGCTTTGGTAGTACTAGCTGTTCCTGTTTTTCTCAATGACCAAGGAGGTCAAAAATAACCGAAAGGATGTGACTTACAATGCTTTCTGCACTACGCTCACTGCTTCTACTGGTTGCCTTGGCGAGCTCTGCCTTTGCCGAAGAAGCGCAGACGGCTATCTCAACGAAACAGGTGGAAAACCTCTCACACCAAGTCAATTCGGGAATCTCGGCTGCTATTCGCTTCATGCGAATTAGCCTGAAACCCAGGCTTGATGGCAAAATCGTTCTCATCGACGCTGGTCACGGCGGTCAAGATGCCGGCGCTTGTCGGCTCGGGATTCGAGAGAAGGACATAACTCTCAGGCTTGCTAAACAACTGAAGCAAGTTTTCGAAGAGCGAGGTGCGACCGTCTATTTGACTCGACACACCGATAAGGATCTGGAGCTCGAGCAGATCTGCCAGATCGTAGACAAGATCAAACCTCACGTCTTTCTTAGCTTGCACGTCAACTCATCTCCCGGGCAAGAAACGAAAGTTAGTGGTCTGCAAACGTTTTTCCGCACCGATCACAGCCGAATGCTGGCGCATACCGTACATTCAAGTGTGGTCGGGCGCGGGATCTGTGAGGATCGCCGCGTTTTTTCCGGACATCTCTGGGTGCTCCGCTCCCCTACTGTTCCGTCGCTTCTCATAGAGTCGGGCTACATAAACTGCCGTTTCGACCGAAAGCGGCTTCTCGATTCAAGGTATCGCTTAAAGCTCTGCGACGGTATTGCCGACGGTGTCACTCTTTATTGGCAAAAGAAGGGATTCCTGAGGAAGAAGCGCCCATAGAATGCGGCGCTTAACACGGGAAAGCCACATCTGTGCGCGATCCCGTTTTTCTTTTTTTGCGTTGTTATGATGTATAGTAGGAGTTCGTCCCCATCCAAAGCGTCTTTGCGCTTAAGGACCGAGCAGCTGCTCTGAAAACCGGCCCCTTTTAGTTTTCCGAAATAACTGTAATTCCTGATAGGCAAGCACTTCGGAAAAACGAGGGCTGCGGGCGCACTTGCAAGCTTTGCTTCCGATAAGTGGCAAAGAGTAATTTGCTTAGATGCCACAAGACGATCACTGTTTTGCCGCAGCACGCAATACGATGCTTCGGGCAATTGGAGGACTTGATCTCTGCACTGGAGTTTGGCGCAATTTATAATACGAAAGCGCAAAATCTGCCTGTCTTGAGCAATCATTGGCTTTTGGCTGGGAATAATCTAGCCAGGGGTCCGGTGCGGTAGGTCATGAAAAGCAGGTTTTCGTCTTTTTTGCTTTCTTCCATTTTTTCCTTTGGGCTGCTATCTCCGGCTGTCCACGCGGCTGATTCGCCTGAACCTAAGTCAGAGGAGCTTTCTGCGCCAAGCAAACCGGAGCAGCCTGATATCTTCGACTTTCAAGGTTCTGGTCCAAGTGAAGTGAATACCGAGAGTGAGCTGGTTCTTGATGAGAGGATTCGGGTCAAAGTTGAACCTGTCGTCCGAAATGCCGTGGTAGAGAGAGTTGTCGAAGCAGCGCGCATAAGGGTTAAAACTCCACCGGGATTTTTCAGAGTGGACATTTACATCGAACCTGTGGATGCGCCATTCGGCGGAAAATCGCTAGCCGAGCCCAAGATGTTGGGGCAAGCGTTCGGAAATGGCAATTTCAGTCTGCGATGGTCCTCTCCCGAGCACTATGAATACCTCAAGATCTTCGCTCTTGCCCATAAGAATCCGGCGGCGTCTATTAACTCAATAGCTGGCGGGCGTTCGCGAGCTATTGATGTCGCCGTTGGGGGAAATCGCTTGCAAGCTTTGCCCGATCTGGACAGCTCAGGTCCCTGATTTAAGCAAAGAAAGCATAATTTTGAGTATCAAAGAATTGGCCAGCTGGCGCACTGTGCGTCAGAATTTGCCGAGTTACTTTCTCAGCAGGCAAGATTATGCGAACTCAGCTTTTGGTAACCTCAGTTGGTGAAGACCGTCCTGGCATCGTAGCGAGGCTCACGGAAGTGTTTCTTGCTCACGGAGCTAATTTGGAAGAAAGCCGGATGGCAATTTTGGGCGGCGAATTCGCTGCCATTATGTTGGTTTCACTTGCTAGCGATCAGGAGCCCGGTCTCGGTGCTGCTCTCGCCAGGCTTCATTCCGAAGGGATTACCGTCAGCGTGAAGCGAGCCGCACAATCCAAAGTCGATCGCATGGAAGGTTTCACCAGCTATCGCATCAAGCTCTCCGGAGCCGATCATGAAGGCATCGTTTTTCGTGTCTCCAGCTATTTGAAAGATAATTCAATCAACATTCAGGCTGTTGATACGCAGGTTTTGAATGCACCAGAAACTGGATTGCCCCTCTTCCAAATGACGGCAAGTCTGCTCGTTCCGCCTAACGTGCGCGTCTCCGAAGTGCGCAAGGACCTCAATCGCATCGCCGATGAAGAATCTGTAGACATCGACTTGCACGAGGTCGCCAGTCCGGCTGCTGTATAGGCAAGTTCCGGCGTCGTTGCTAGTCTAATTTATAATAGAACGTAAAATCAAAAAGGACAGCGCCGAACTGACGGAACAGAAGTTCAAAGAAGTACGGCACAATTAGTTTACGCGAAAACAACTTGACCAAGTGGCGCTACATGGGCTGAAGTTCCAGGGACCATCGTTCCCAATGCTTCGGTCCTTGTCTGATCAAGCAAGTCTTTCAAGCGAGCCTGTTCTGCCGCACGGCCTTTTGTGTGCATGATCTGTTCAATCTGGCGCAACGCGCGCACGACTGAAGGTGCGTCTTTGCTCTCACATTTCTTGTAAGTATCCATCGCTTCGCTAGCAAATTCCATTGCTTGTCTATACAAAGCTTGCGAAGCGTTGATTCTAGCTAACACCAGCAAAAGATCAACCGCCTGCATATCCGGTTTTCGTTTGTCCTTCTTCAAAAGCGCTAAAGCGCGAATATAGAGCAGCTTCGCTTTGTACAGCTGTTTTAGCCCTTCATGGGCTTGTGCGGACTTGACCAAAAGAGGAAGCATTATTTTCTCTTTTTGCACTTTAGAGCTGGGCTCTTGAAACACAGCCTTGAACATCTTTTGTGCAATGGCGTACTGCCCCCTGTCCAGGGCGGCTGCGCCCATGTCGAAATACGTCTTTATTACATCGTCAGCAAATGCCCGTTGAACACTCATTACCTTTACCTCTGAACCTGAGTTTCGAGTAAAGCTTAAAGAGCGTTCCTGAAAAGACTTTGAAACGGCGCTATGATGGTTTTACGAATTCCCGCTTCTCGGAACCTAACTGTTCGCTTTCTGCGGACTTAAGCGAGATGCGCTTGATTTGGGTACTTGCGCGCTCTGCTAGTTTGAGTAATGCCTCCACGTGCTCACGCCCAGCCATTAGGAGCGAGCCGTGTAAGCGCGAGGTGGCAGAGATTTCGGCGACTGCTGCTTGAAGTTTTGACTGCATTTCGGGAAATCGTTTTGTCAATTCCGCCAGCTGTTCGGCGGACAGTTTCAACGACAGAACCTGGCTGCGCACTTCTTCTGAGCTCAGCCGTGCATGATTTGCCGCGTTGCTCAAATGGCTGAGAACCTTGTCGGAACGCAATTTGTTTGAACGTGCATCTTCCGCGAGTTCTCGCATCTTTGACAAAGCATCATTTGCTTGCTGTGGATTTGTCAAATCTGAATTTGATAGTCGCTCAAGAGTGTTAGCTAATCCGTCAAAAGAGGCAATTAGCTCATGAATATCATCAGATAGCTGGAAAAGCGCTTTGCTGTTGTTTGCGCTTTGCTCGCTCTTATCAAAGGCAAGGTTGACGCGCAATGACATATCGGCGCAAGTGGAAGATACTGCATCTGAGCCGTTTCGAAGGCGCTGCGCAAATTCAGCGGCAGTGTGAGATTTACGTTCGATTCCCGCGCGTGACTCGCTGATTTTTTCAATTGATTCTACCAAGGCAGTCTCTGTGTCTTGGATATTCAGGCTGTCGAGAATCTCCTCTTTTGCTAACCAGGAGATCTCCCGTATCTTATTTGCCAGTTCATCGATGACCTTTTGGGACTCTAAGCTAGCCTGCTTGAGCCGCTCTATCTCTTGTTTGTCTTGTCCTTGCTGGTCCGAAAAATGTTGGAGTTTTTGACCCAGGATGTTGTAAGCTTCGGCAAGCTCTTCAAATTCGTCGTCTGTGTCAATCAATACGACAGTGTCGTAGCGCCCGTGTTCAATATTGGCTGATGCTTTCAGCAACTTATCCACGCAGTCAATGATTCTTTGGCGCAAAAGAATATTCATCAAGAGAATGAAAAGTATTGCAAATATGGTGCCGTAAAGCACTGTGTCGCGAGAACTTTCGGCTTTCTTGTTGACTGCGCTCATTCGTTCTTCGAAGAGTCGCGTTTGTTCCTTTTTCATTTCATCAATCAATTCTCGGGAATCTCTTCGGAAGGCCATGCCGTCTTCCTGCCGAACTCGATCAAATGCTGCTTCCATTCCCTTTCTTTGATACATTTCCAGCGTGACGTCAAAGCTAGCTACGCGCTCCCTGATCAATGTCAACAATCTGTTGTATCGCGACAATTGCTCGGGGTTGTTCTGTATCAAGCCGCGCAAGTCTTTCAAGCAATCATTCAGTTCAGCTGTCGTAGCTCGATAAGCATCCAGGAAGCCGTCTTTTCCTGTAATCAGGTAAGCTCGTTCTGCCGCTCCGGCGTCGGCAACGCGATAGAGAAGCTGTTCGAGCGTCTCAATTACGTCCCGACTGCTTGTGGCAGTTTGGTGCGATTCGATTAGTTTTGAAACACTGATAAAAGAGAAGCCGCCAATAAGCGCTACCGCTGCCGCTGTGGATGCCGTGACGCAAACGAGCCATGTCCTAGCCTTCATCGTTAACTCTTCTCCCTTACTAAGCTCTGGCGGTTCACTTCGCTAATGCGCATCTCATGCCTCCGCTATTTCGCTAGCTGGTATTCGCGAGAGCCTGCTTTCAGCCAGCGCCACCCAGCGTAGAAAACAATAAATCCGCATCCCCAAAGGAGCAGAAAAGGCAAAAGGTGGTCCCAACCCAGTGAGACGATGTCGCTGGGATCGACGGCTAGCATTGAAAAAATCATTGTTGAGCAACCTGTGCCGACAAAGAGTTTTGGTATCAAAGTCGGCCTTTTCCAATTGTGGATTTTCGGAATTCCCTGGATATGCCCCTCCAACAGCGGAAAGCCAGACAAGTTTCTAGCTACCACTTGCAGTGTCATCTGGTCGCCAGGATTGAGAAGGATCGGGTTCAGAAATATCTTCTCGTTCTGGATTTGATCAATGAACGCCTTACCCGACTCATTCTTCTTGCTTCTTTCATCAAGATCAGCAGGATGAGTCTCTATCACATTGGCGCTAACTATTGAGGCGCCAGGGTTGAAATGAACTTTCAAATGCGACTGATATTCCGACGCAGTAATCGGCAGATGTCCGGAATTCCAAATCTTCAAGATCACCAACTGGGCATCGTTAACATGTTCACCCTTGAATCTGATATCGAGCTGGCGCTTGGCTGCACCGCGCAAATTGACCAGAGGCTGTTTCCAAAGAAGGTGATAGGACAGCTCTTTCCGGCGTTGATTCAGAATCCAAAGGATGATGGAAATACAGATTCCAATGCATGTAGCTGTTGGAGCCAGTAGTCGAATGTCCATTCAATCCTCTTAACCGCTAAACGAGCTTGCATGAGGATTATGCCACACGCGCCCAAAAAGGCTCGGCGCTTCTGGTGCCGTTTAACCATTTGTCCCAAAAATGTTTTTTCAATGACCCAGCGATGTCACTGCAGATGCCTAATCTCAATGGGAAGGCTTTGGAGTTTCGTTGGGCTATCGCCCCTCTCGACTCCTGCGCTAGTTTTGGAGAAATTCCTCAGTCGGGAAGAAGGAAGGGCGAGGCACGCCAAATGCAACAGTTAACATCAATTTGTCAGATCTATTCTGACGTAGGATTATCAGCCATTCAGTCTGGTGATCTAAAGACAGCCGAGACAATGTTCGAAGCTGGAGTGAAAGAGATAGAACGCCAAAAGCTACGATGTTCCGCGGCGCTAGCTCTTATGCGCAACCTGGCGCTAACATATTATCGGCAGCGGCGTTTGAACGATGCGGCGTCGATTTTGGAAAAGGCTCTGAAAATGACGAAACAAAGTCCCGATGCCTCTAGCAGGCCAGAGGTCGCGCTGGCACTAGCTGATATCCATTTTGAACTGGGAAACCGTGATATGGCTGAAGAGCTGTATCGCAAGTTCCTTCATAAGGCGAATTTGAAGGCTGAAGTTCTACGTCCTCGACTGAAGAAGTATGCGTTTCTTTTGTCGGAGGCAGGCAAGATCGAGCTTGCTCGTCAAACCCTCCAACTTCTGCAAACGGGTTAGATCGATATGAGCTAAGGAGCAACGGATCTTCGTTGCTGCGAGGCGATCGACTTGCACTGTCCCGATTTTTTTATGGGGCGATGCCATGCATCGCCCGTCAATAGCCATGCCTGGGCGACGCATGGCATCGCCCCTACAGAGCAAGATAGAGATATAGTGATCAGAACGTTCCCGCGAGCACCATTACCATGCGATCTGGGTGGAGGTATCGCTGGATCACCTCATCTACTTGTGCTTTTTTGACGCTGAGAATGCGTTCCACGTGCCTGTCCATACCTTCAACTCCAAGCCCGAGTGATTCAAAACGGGTGATCGCACGCGCAATTGCGATTGATGATCGCAGATTTACAGTGAATAGACCGGCAGCACCGCTGGTTTCACGCGCCAGCTCTGCCTTTGTGATTCCTTTCTTGCGATAGTCTTCCATAATTTTTTGAAGTAGTGAAATTGCGGTGCTGGCATTTGTCGGATTCACCGTTAATGAGACCGTCCATGGAGAGGCGCCAAAGGCATTGTCTCCTAAATTTGAATACACACCGTAGGTAAGTCCATGCTGTTCGCGAATTACTTTGCCGAGACGAGAGGTAATGGTGTCTCCGCCCAAAGCCAGATTCGCCATGCTTAGCGGATAGAATTCCGGATCGGTGAATTTAACCGGAAGCGGATATCCGAGCACAATGTCCATGCTGGATTTATCAGGCATACGAAGCTCCACTCGTCGAGCTTCGCTGGGCATTTCGACCATCTCGAGGTTGATTGGAGGAACTGGCGGACCTTGCCAATCGGCAAAAATTTCTCTGACGAACTCGATAGCTTTTTCTCTTTCGATGTCACCCGTGATCACGATAATCGTTGTCGACGGGCTGTAAACCTGATGAAATCCTATGAGGTCCTCGCGCGAAAAACTATCGAGTTCAAGCAACTGATTGTCGAAATCTTTCTGATGAAATAAGTGACCTTCAGGATAAAGCTCTCGGTAAAGTCGATTTACAGCGGCTGGACCAGTGTTGTTCTTTTGTTCGGTAATACGTGCGGCCCACTCCGATTTTAATTTTGCCAATTCGTCTTCAAGGAAAATTGGTTTGCGGAAAACCTCAGACAGCACTTGCAAATATCGAGCAAGGTCGGCGCTGACGACTGTTGCTGCTGTCTTTACAGCAAAACTGTCTGCATGAATATTTAGACCTTCTATTAGCCCAAGTTCTTTAACGAGTTGCGCGAGTTGATCCTTGCTCAGTCCTTCTGACCCGCGTAAAAGCATGTCAGCGACGGCGTCGGCAAGTCCGTGCTTATGTCTCGGTTCGAAGTAGTTTCCAGCTCTCAAATACGTGGAAACGGCAACAGAGCCGGTGCCTGGAATTGGCATGTGCAGAACGCGGAGCCCATTCTCCAGAACTTCTTTATGGACTTGAGAGGAGAAAGTTGCTCTGGTGGATTTCTTTGCAGGGACGAGAACTCTGTCCAGTTCAGCAGCAGTTAATGAAACTTGCTTCGGCTGTTTACCATTCGCTTGAGCTTTTGTCATGCTCATGACTTCTGCGAGATCCATTTTTGAATCGTCCTCGCCATCTCCTTGATCCGTAAAGACTTCTGCTTCATCCTCCTCAACTGAGGCGGTTTCTGTCGGAATGAAATATCCGACAGTTCGATTTTGTCGCACAAAATACTCCCGGGCAACACGCATGATATCGGAAGGACCGGCCGCGTCAAACTTCGCATCGAAATCTGCTAACCAGCGCCAGTCGGCTCTCGCCTCCGCCTCGCCTAAAGCAAATGCGAATTCCATCTGATCTGCTCGCGCTAGAATACTGCCTTTGTAATTCGCGCTGCGTATCGGAGCTAATTCCTCCTCGCTAACCGGCTCCTCCGCAAGTTTGGAAAGCTCGTTTAGAAGGACCTCTTCGACTTGCCGAGGATCTGCTTCCGGCGTTAATGTTGCAGCTAAAATCATTAGTGCCGGGTCTTTTAATTCATCGTGTCGGCAAGCCACTTCCATTGCTAGTCCAGTGTCAATTAGTGACTTGTAGAGCCGGCTGCCGCGATCATGTGACCCACCGAGAATATGAGAAATTACATTAAGCGGATAATGATCCTCGTGGGTGGAGGCCGGCGTGCGGTGCCCAATCCAAACTCTAGGCAAATCGCCCGCGCGGCTTATTTGGTAGCGGCGTTCACCCTCTTGCGGAGGCTCAATAGTGTAGACCTCTGGTATTGGATGCGGTGAGGTCGGAATTCTTCCGTAATACTTAGCGATTAACTGAAGTGCGCGAGTCGTTTGGAAATTACCGACTAAGATAATCGTGCAATTATTGGGCCAGTAAAATACATCGTAAAAAGCTCTCAGGCGAGACATTGGGACACCCTCTACGTCCGAGCGCCAGCCAATGGTTGGATGATGGTACGGATGTTCGCGAAAAGCTATCGCATACATTTCCTTTTCGAGTGCTTCATCGGGGCTGTTCTCGCCACGTTCAAGTTCGTCTCTGACTACGGACATTTCGGTGTCACGGTCCGTTTGCCTCAGGCGAAGATTTCGCATTCGGTCGGCTTCCACTTTGATGCAGAATTCAAGGTATTCGCTGGGCACGGCTTCGAAGTAGTTGGTCCGATCGAACCAAGTTGTCGCATTAGAAACGGCACCGATCCGATTTAGTAACTCCGTTGAATCGAGTCCCTTTTCGGGATCGAATTTGCGTGTGCCCTTGAACATCATATGCTCAAGGAAGTGTGTAGCACCGGTGTGACCCACTCCTTCATCGCGGCTGCCGACTCGAAAAAGTTGCATGTACGTTAGTACGGGTGCACTATGATTCTCGGCAAGCAAAATCTTCAGTCCGTTATTCAGCCGAAACTCGCGAACGCCTAAAGCCTCCTCACCAATCTGTTTGATACCTATTGCCCGCAAGTCTTTTTCGAGAACTTTCACTTCCATCTCCGATTAGTTTGATATGCTCTGGGGTTTCGCTGGCTCCGTTTGATATGCTCCGGAGTTTCGCTGGGCTATTGCCCCTCTCAACTTCTCCGCTCATAGATTTGTTTTTGCGTGCAGTGGTCATCTCCTCTCAGCATTAATGTGCTCCTGTTCGCGAGCCTCTGCTAGGCAGGCTTATACGAAGCGGCTGACGGTTCCGGCAATAACTGTTGTGGATGCTTTTGGATGCAGGTATTTTTCGATTGCCTCTAAGACATCTTTTCGTTTTACCGACATAAAGTCATCTGAGACAGTATCCATCGGTTCTATGCCGAGACCGATGTATTCGAAGCGAGCTAGTGCTGATGCAATTCCGTCAGAACTCTTCAATGAAACCAAGAATGAGCCGACAGCTCGACCTGCCTCGTCTGTAAGCTCAGTGGCAGTTATCCCTTTCTTGATGTACTCCGACTGCACCTGATCAACGAGTTTCAATGCCTCGGTTATTTTGTTCGGGTTTACCGATAAAGAGATTGTCCAGGGCGCAGCTCCGAATGTAGGATCGTCAAAGTAGCTGTAGATACCATATGTGAGACCATGTTTTACTCTCAATACTTTGCCAAGGCGAGAGGATATCGTGTCCTTGCCTAGAGCTGCATTCGCTAACTGTGCCGCAAAGAAGTCTTTGTTCTTTCGAGACAACGAAGTCGGATGTCCAATCACAATATCTGCATTTGCCTTGTCCGCAAGATTGATTTCGACTCGGCGCGCTAGCTCAGGCATTGGAACCGGCGGTGCTTCTGCCGGTTTGATAACTGGACCTTGCCAGTCAGAGAATCTTTGTTTGATTTGATCTAAAGCCAGGTCGATATCAATATCGCCAACTACGGCGATTACTGTGCCGGCAGGGCTGTAGTGAGATCGGTGAAATTGTGCGAGCTCATCGTGTGAAATGTGATTGAGTTCTTCGATTCTCTCTTCGTAGCTGCGCTCATAGAAGGGGTGTCCCTCCGGATAGAGGAGTTGCATAAGAGCGTTGCCTGCTCGGCGTCCAGTGTCATTCATTGACCGCGTTAATCCGGCTTTCAATTCTTTCAAAACGATTGCTAGTTCTTCTTGCGGAAAAAGCGGTCTGCGCAATAGATCATCCAGCACTGGGATAAAGGAAGGAAAATCTTCTTTGGTGAGCAAGGTCCCAAAACCGACCTTATAGCGGTCAGCTCCGAAGCCAAAGCGAATTCCCATCTCCTCCAGAACCTGTGCCAACTTCTCTTTCGTAAAGTTTTGGGACCCTCGCGTCAACATCGTTGATGCCACAGTCGGTGTCATGGACCGATCCAGCGATGCAAAGCAGTCGCCACCGGCAAGAGCTCCATGAATGGCTACTGACCCAGTTCCGGGATTAGGCAGTAACAATATGGTCATGCCGTTAGGTAGAACTTCTTTCAAGACGCGTTTGGAAAAATCAGAGCCACTGGATCCGGGCCGCGGCAAATCCATACGCTTGCTTGCTACCTTGGCTGCTGCTTTTGCCTTCTGTTTCTTCGCGATTGCACCAGGCTTCTTTGAGTATTCAATTTCCGGACGATTGGTGTCGGTCGGTATGAAATGACCAACGGTTCGATTCGATTTGTCAAAGTAAGTCGATGCGACGCGCCTGATATCAGCTGGAGTGATCGCGTCAATATGATCGTCATATTCAACAAGCCATCTCCAGGTGGAAACTGATTCGGCGGCGCAGATCATGTTGGCAAATGCTTGCGGGTCGGCGCTACCAAGAATGGTGCCTTTTCGGTTCGATTGTTTGATTCGATGCAGTTCATCTTCTGTGCAGTCTTCTTTTGCAAGCCGCTCGATTTCTGCATAAATCGCACTTTCCAGTTCCTCGAAGCTTCTGCCTGGAACTAAAGTCGCGCCGATCGTGAACAGGAAAGGATCTCGAAACTCGCCGTTATTGGCGTAGCACGATGTTGCTAGTCCGGTTTCGACCAGTGCTTTATACAAGCGGCTCGACCGCTTACCAGAATCTCCGAGCACCGAGTGCATGACGGAGAGAGCATAATTATCCGGATGCTCAGCATTCGGCGTGTGGTAGCCGATTAATACTTGGGGTAGATCGCCTGCTCTGCGCAATTCAACTCGCCGTTCGCCTTCTTGCGGTGGTTCGACTGTATAGACTTCTGGTATCGTTTGTGGTGATTTCGGAATCTTGCCGAAATATTTTTCAATCATGCGCAAGGTCTTATCCGAATCGAAATCTCCGACCACGATCGCGGTTGCATTGTCCGGCCAGTAATAGGTGTCGTAAAACTCTTTCAAGCGTTCCAATGGAACATATTCAACGTCAGAGCGCCAGCCAATCGTTGGGTGGTGATAAGGGTGCTCTCTGAATGCTAGAGCGGTGAGTTCTTTTGAAAGTGCGCTTCCAGGATTGTTTTCTCCTCTTTCAAATTCGTTGCGCACAACGGTCATTTCTGAATCGCGATCTTCCTGGCGCAAGTTTAAGTTGCGCATGCGATCCGCCTCGACTTGAATGCACAATTCGAGATACTCGGAGGGCACGCATTCGTAATAATTTGTGCGGTCTAACCAGGTTGTAGCATTAAGAAGCGCACCAACGCGGCTGAAAGTTTCCATCACACCTGTTCCGGCTGCCGGGTTGAACTTGCGTGTGCCCTTGAACATCATGTGCTCGAGAAAATGTGTGGAGCCTGTGTGTCCGACGGCTTCGTTGCGGCTGCCAACGCGATAGACGAGCATGAACGAAACAACGGGTGCGCTGTGATTTTCGCGCAACAGGATCTTCAACCCATTTCGCATTCGGTATTCGTCGATGCCACCGGCAGAGTCAATTTTCTTGATTCCCAAACTTGCCAGTGCTTTTGCCGCTTGTCTTGTTGCCATTTTTCTCACCTCAGGGATGGTTATCATGATAGGGCAACTGACTTCTGGCTAATGTCTGTGGTGGTGCTGCTTCGGACTTATAGCAAGGGTGCGCTAGTCGTATAGGGAAGTTGCTGAAATTCTCACCTGAAGCAGCTTTCAGGTGTTTTCAAGGACAAGATTCTAAAGCTCAAGACTCTCGATTTTCGATCTAAAGAGCTGCCATTAAGGCTTTGCGCCAAATCAACAAATCTTCAGATCTGAAACAGATCTCTATCTCTAACAAGAACTCATAGAGAAATCTCACAGAACTGGCGTTAGTCACGGCATAAGCTCATGAGATCTTAAAAATGCTGAATTAGCTTATTGTCTGGCGAATTACTAGGTTGTTGGCATCTCTTCACCTCGTCAAACGCAGCTACTCAAGCAAACAAACTCCAATCACCATCACATAAACATCTGAACTAAGCGCTCCGGAGTTTCGTTGGGCTAAGGCCTCTCGACTCCGTCGCTATTGCAAAGACTTGCAGTTTCATCGTTTGACTTGGCCTAGCCTCGTTGCGCTGAAAGTTCAGAATCTGTGAGCTGTTGAAGTGGCGCTCTGCGTCTCTTCAAGATTTGCCTGCTTAGAAAGCGAAGCTGGTTTTCCGTTGCGCAAAGCGCAATTGAGAGCTGGCTTCGTCCGCGTTTGCCGAAATTTTCTGAAACGTGCGAAAGCACATAACAGGAGACTCTCCAATGTCTTCGCAAAAGAACGAGCGCACGCTTGGCCAGAAGGTCATGCGTGGGCTGAAGATTGCCGGTATTGGCTTATCGGTGATGCTGGTTCTCGCTGGCGCCGCCGGTTTCTACCTCTACGACCAGTACTTCTACGCAACTCCGGTCGAGCTCTACCATCGCACCTGGGACACCGCCCAGCGTTCGATCTACGACCCCAAGGACTTGGGCGACTGGAAGCAGTGGGAGCACAAGTTCGACAGCGAAATCGTCACCAACGAGGACGCTGTCAAACGTGCCAACGAAATGCTCGCCTCGGCTAAGGACCGCTACACGATGCTGCTCAACCCCGAGCAGGCGGATGCGGAACGGCGCCAGATGGAGGGCAAATTCATCGGCATCGGCATCACCTTCGACTTCCAGGTCACCGAAGCTGGCGAGCTCGTCCTCAAGGACGGCAAGCCCGTTGCGACCACGGATGCCGCTGGCTATCCGATGATCGACACGGTCCTGGACAATTCGCCTGCTGCCAAAGCCGGCATCCAGGCAGGTGATGCTCTGAAGAGCGTCAAGAAGGACGGCAAGGACGTCGATATCTCCGGCAAGCCGCTGACCGACGTCGTGCAGATGCTGCGCGGCAAGGAAGGCGAGTCGGTCGACGTGGTCGTGGTGCGTGACGGGAAGGATATCCCGCTCACGATCACGCGCCAGGCTGTCATTCAGCACTCCGTCGAGACCAAGATGCTCGACAACGGCATCGGCTATTTGCGCCTGAAGGGCTTCGACCAGTACAAGAACCTGGACGAAGTGATCGAGGGCATGAAGAAGCTCGATGACGCCAAGGGCATCATCTTCGACCTGCGCGGCAATCCGGGTGGTCTTGTTCCGAACGCGATCTCCATCTCCTCGCTCTTCGTGGAGAAGGGAACGCTGGTCGTGATCAAGCACCGCATCAGCGGTGATCCGGCTAACCCGCAGTACAAGACGGTGACCTACCGCGTCGAGGGTGACAAGCTGATCACCGAGACGAGCCGCACTGACCGTGAAGGTGTGAAGACCGACGAAAGCGCCCGTGCACCTTACATGTTGCGCGGCCGCCCGGTCGTCATCCTCACCGACGGCGGAACGGCTTCGGCGTCCGAAATGACGACCGGTGCTCTGCGCGACAATGACGTCGCGGAAGTGTTGGGTGAGCGCAGCGTCGGTAAGGGCATTGGCCAGTCGGTCATGCCGTTCGCCAACGGCACCATCCTGCACATCACGTCCTTGCGGTACTTCACCCCGTCTGGCAAGTGGCTGGGCGACGGTGGAAACACCATCAAAGACGGCGGTATCGAGCCTGACCACAAGGTCAAGGCGAACAAGAAGCGCTTCAAGCACGGCTCTAAGGACGACAACCAGCTCGAAGCTGCTGTCGAACTGATGGGACGGAAGCTCGAGCAGCGCTAGGCTTGTGACCAGGGTCTTGCGGCTTGTGTAGGGCGTGCGGGTTCATCCCGCGCGCCCTCATAAGTGCTGCTACTACGGTTATCACCCCTCGCGTGAACACATGTGTTCACGGTTGTCAAAGGCTGGCCGCTACCATTGGCGCGGCTGGCGCGTCCTCTAATGGAGGTCATATGGAAACACTGATTGCTCTTTGTGGCGTCGGGGTGCTCATTGGAGCTGCGTACCTGATGTCCGAAAATCGCAAGGCGATTAATTGGCGCCTTGTGGGGGCGGGGATCGGCCTGCAGGTCATCCTGGCCCTGCTCATCCTGAAAGTACCTGGCAGTAAGGAGGCTTTCTCCGCTCTCGGTCATGGTATCGAGAAGCTGCTGGACTGCGCCGTCGACGGTGCAGCCTTCGTCTTTGGAGACGAGCTGGCCCGTGGGAAGTATATATTCCTGGTACGCATCGGCTCCTCGATTATCTTCGTGGCGTCGCTTGCGTCGCTGGCTTACTATCTGGGCATCATGCAACGTATCGTGCGTGGTCTGGCGCGTGTGCTCGTCAAAACGATGGGCATAAGCGGGCCGGAAGCACTCTCGGCTGCGTCTGCCGTCTTCGTAGGTCAGGTGGAGTGTCAGGTGTTGATCAAGCCGTACATGGCTTCCCTGACGCGTTCAGAGCTGTTCTGCAGCATGGCTGCGGCGATGGCTACAATTTCCGGTTCGGCGCTGATTGCGTACACCGGGCTTGGCATGAACGCAACTTACTTGATCGCTGCCTCGATCATGTCGGCCCCTGCCGGCATCGTGATGGCGAAGATCATGATTCCCGAGAGCAATGTCAAAGCTCTCAGCACCAGTATGGACCTGGCTACTCCGCCATCCGGCGCCAATGCGTTCGATGCCATGGTTCATGGTGCCATGGACGGTGCCAAGATTGCGGGCAGCGTGATGATCATGGTGCTGGTGGCTATCGCCACCGTGTCTTTGATCAACGGCTCGCTCGCCTGGGGCTTCTCGTTCTTCGGAACGAGCTTGCAAATCCAGGACATCTTCGCGGTGCCGATGATGCCCGTGGCGTTCTTGATGGGCGTTCCCTATCACGAGTGCTTCTACGTGGCGCGCTTGATGGCAACCGAGATTCTTGTTAACGAGTTCGTCAGCTATGGCGAACTGGCGAAGGTGATGCAGGGCACGGCGCCCTACAGCCTTTCGCTCAAGACCCAGATGATCGCGACCTTCGCGCTCTGTGGTTTCGCTAACCTCGGCTCGATCGCCATCAACATCGGTGGACTGGGCGCAATGGTGCCTGAGAGGCGATCTGAGATCGCCAAGCTGGCTCTACGCGCGCTCATAGCCGCAAACATGGGTACCTGGATCACCGCCGCTATCGCCGGCATCCTGTTCTCGGTTTAACGATTCACCGCTAATCACATGGGCGCCCGCGCCCATGTTGGAGGTCAAAAATGAAAACAAGTCTTTTGACGGGGCTACCCAAGCTGCCTCCAGCCCCTCGATTGAGCAAGAAGACCTATCTTGCTCGGCTTTCAAGGCTGTGGGAGCGCATGGCGGACAATTCCGTCTGCATTCTGGTATCCAATCCGGAGCGCACTCGCAGCAACGACACATCGTTTCCCTTCAGGCAGTCTTCGGACATTGTCTACTTGAACGGCTTTCCGGAGCCCGATTCTGTACTTGTCGTCAGCAAGCTTTCCGGCAAGAAGAAGGTGTGCATGCTCGTTCGGCCGAAAAACCGTGAGCGTGAAACCTGGGATGGATTCCGCCACGGGCTGGAGGGAGCCAAGAAGTTCTGCGCCACGGAGACCTGCAGCATCGAAAAGTTCGACGAGAAAATCGCCGAGCTGATCGAAAAAGCCGGCACGGTCTACTACGGCTTTGGAGTCAACACGCATTACGACAAGAAGTTCCGCGCGGTTTTCGAGGCGAGCCAAAAGCCGCTTCTAAACCCGAGGGAGATCATTGACGAGCTGCGCCTTTTCAAGTCGGAAGACGAGATGAAGGTGCATCGCCATGCGTGTCTGATCTCGGCTGAAGCGCACAAGCAAGCGATGTTGGCTTGCCGTCCTGGTGTCAGCGAGTACGAATTGCAGGCTGTCCTGGAGTTCGTCTTCAAGGCATCGGGCGGCACTGGTCCGGCTTATGGCAGCATCGTTGCCGCCGGCAACAATGCCAACATTCTGCATTACGTCGAGAACAGCAAGAAGGTGCGTATCGGCGACCTGGTGCTGATCGACGCTGGCTGTGAGTTCGGCGGTGTCAATGGCGGTTACGCCGGCGACATCACGCGCACCTTCCCTGCAAACGGGAAGTTCAGCCAGGCGCAGAAGGACATCTACCAGCTGGTGCTCGATGCCCAGTTGGCGGCGATTAAGCTCTCCAAGCCTGGTGTGCGGCTTATCGAGCTGCATCATGCTGTCGAGCGAGTTTTGCGTCGTGGTTTGCGGCAGCTGGGAATCCTTCCGGCTGATGCATCTGCACGAGTCGAGACCGCTCGCGCTGAGGGCGATAAGTCGCTGAGTCTGGGTGACGTTTACATGCATGGCACCAGCCACTGGCTTGGTTTGGACGTGCACGACGTAGGCGACTACGACCCTGAAGCCCGAGGGCGCAAGCACAGGGTGCTCGCACCGGGCATGGTCTTCACCATCGAGCCTGGAATCTATCTCCGCAAGGACGACAAACGCATCCCGGAGAAATACCGGGGCATCGGCGTTCGCATCGAGGACGACATCCTGATCACTCAGGATGGTCACGAGGTGCTGACTGCCGCTGTGCCAAAGTCGGTCGAGGAGATCGAAGCTCTGATGGCACGGGCAGCTTAACGTCAAGCTGGCCGGAACGCGGAGCCCGGTGCCACCATAAATGGTGCCGGGCTCAAAGCGGAGGAGTAGAGAGGGCGATAGCCCGACGAAACTCCAGCGCGTTCAAACGACTCTTTACGCTGAAGCGGAGCAAATCCGCGACCAGCATTGCAACCTTAAACCAAAGGGTCACTCATATGGAAGAAATGCACTTCCTTGGCGATCTCGCGAAGATCGCCGGGTTGGGCGTGTTTTTGGTGGTCTTCATCTTGAGCCGCCTGAACATCCCTTCCGTTCTCGGGTTCCTGATCACGGGAATCATCTGCGGACCTTTCGGTCTGAAGCTCGTCGAAGACGGGCATCAGATCCAGGTTCTGGCGGAGATCGGCCTTGTCTTGCTTCTCTTCGAAGCAGGCATCGAGTTCTCCTTCAAAACCCTCTTGCGCATGAAAAAGTTCCTGCTGATTGCCGGCGGCTTGCAGCTGCTCGGCACAATCGCAGCGGCTGCGCTTGTGGCTCTCTATGCGGGGTTTGCCTGGCAACCGGCAATCTTCATCGGCATGTTGATCTCGCTGAGTTCAACTGCCATCGTCTTGCGTGTTCTTGAACACCGGGGCGACATCGAGACCGCGCACGGCCGTTCTGCGTTCAGCATCCTGATCTTCCAGGACCTCTGTCTTGTTCCGCTGGTGCTTATCGCACCGTTCCTGGCGGGCAAAGGTGGTCAGCTGATGGATCTGGCAACGCTTTCAGGCAAGGCGGTGCTCTTTCTGGTAGCCGCAGCAGTGGCTGCCAAATTCCTCGTAAACTTCCTGCTCAACCAGGTCGCGAAGACCAAGAAGCGAGAAGCGTTCGTTCTGAGCGTCATGTTGCTCTGCCTTGGCATGGCGGCAGCGACGTCTCATTTCGGGCTCTCGATGGCGCTCGGTGCGTTCATTGCCGGGCTCTTCATCTCGACTTCGAAGTACAACCACCAGGCGCTCGGTGAGATCGTTACCTTCCGGGAAGTCTTCAACAGCCTGGTGTTCGTGGCTATCGGTATGCTGTTCGACGTGCGCATCTTGATCGAAAACCCGATCTTGATCGCGAAGGTCCTGCTCATTGTCATCGTGCTGAAGACCCTGATCGGGGCCGGCGTCACGATGTTGGCGGGACACTCGCTGCGCGTTGCCATCTTGACCGGTGTTACGATCGCGCAGATCTCCGAGTTCTCCTTCGTGCTGTCCAAGCTCGGGCTTGCCGAAGGGCTCATCGATGCCCAGACCAACCAGGTCTTCCTGGCAGTTGCCATTCTGACCATGTTTGTGACGCCCGGCTTCGTTTACGCCGGTTCGTTCCTGAACAAGTGGTTGGAGAAGGTGCTGCCGGCAGGCTGGATGGATCGCGGCACGGAGATGGCCGGTGTCGAGAAGTTCCACATGGAGAATCATGCGATCATTGTCGGCTACGGTAATGCCGGCAAGGACCTTGCCCGTATGTTCCAGTCCAAAGGTGTGCCCTGCGTCGGGCTCGACATGGATCCGGATGTGGTGAGGGAGGAGCATGACAGCGACATCCCTGTCTTCTATGGAGACGGTGGACGGCAGGAAGTGCTGGCGCACGCCGGCATTGCCAAAGCGCGATTCCTGGCGCTGACGGTGCGCGATCCGGATCGTTCAGCTGTGACGGTGGCTCTCTGCCGCCGGCTGAACCCCGATTTGTACATTGTTGCCAGGGCTCGCAACTCGAATGAAGCCGACGCTCTCACCGCCGCTGGTGTCAGCGAAGTGATCATGGAGGAATCCGTGATCGCAACGCAGATGTTCGGAGGCGTGGAGAAGAAGCTCCAGTCGAAATAGTTGGGCGCGGTCGAGGGTGGGATGTCTTCGGACATCCTGCCCTCTCCGCTGGGATCGGGACTAATGGCGCAAGCCTTTCCCGAAACACAAACGACCGTGAAGACGGTCATGGAGTTCGTGTAATGACCGACGTTGGACTTGCTCTAGCGTTGCTCTCTCTAGCCTTGACAGGGGCGCTTATCGGTCTGCGGAAGCTGAACGAGGAAGCGCAGAAACCTGTCCATCTTCCGGCTACCCGCGTGGCTTTCGGCTCTTGCCTCAAGCAGGACCTGCCGCAAGGGGTCTGGAACACGATCGCTGCAACAAACCCTGATTGCTTCCTCTTCCTTGGCGATAACGTCTATAACGACACGGAAGACATGGCGGTCATGGCGCGCGTTTATGCGGAGCTCGGCGCGCACCCGGAATATGCGGCTTTCAAATCCGCTGTGCCGGTTTACGCTACCTGGGACGACCATGACTATGGTGTCAACGATGGTGGCGTCGAGTATCCGAAGAAGGAGGAGAGCAAGAAGATCATGCTCGACTTCTTCGATGAACCGGCAGACAGCGAGCGCCGGAAGCGTCCAGGCATTTACACGTCTTATGCGTGTGGCCCGGACGGCAATCGCTTGCAAATCATTCTGCTGGATCTTCGCTGGTTCCGGACGCCCATCGTCTGGGACGAGAAGGCAGGCGGATACGTCCCAACGACAGATCCAAATGCCACCATGATCGGTGCTGAGCAGTGGCGCTGGTTGGAGGAGGAGCTGAAGAAGCCCGCCGACCTCCGCCTGATTGGCAGCAGCCTGCAAATGGTTTCCAGCGAACACAACTGGGAGAAATGGTCGAATTTCCCTCACGAGAAGAAGCGGCTCTATGAGCTCTTCGATCGGCTGGCGGTGCCCAATGCATTTGTCCTTTCGGGCGACATGCATTACGGTGAATTGTCCGTGGAGAAAACCGCGGGCGGTACCACCGTTTACGACCTGACTTCCAGCGGCATGAACTACCACGAGCCGGGAGCTCATTTCCCGAACTCAGGACGCCTCGCGGTTCACGACCGAAGCCCGAACTTCGGGCTGGTCGAAATCGACTGGGAGCGCCGGGTGGTTAGCCTGCAGGTGCGCGACGACAAGGGACTGACTGTTCTCAGGCATGACGTTCAGTTCTGACGTCTGCTTGAGTTGAGTAGGTGGCGGCAAGGCGGCTTTCGAGCCTCTTTCCGCCATCTTCTCGTTTTTGTTTTTGGTATTAAAATATATAGTAAAATCTCCAAAAGTGAAAATAGAACTCTAATGTGGGTGTTTGTGTGTGTGATTTAAGGGGTGGGTTTGGGCGATCCGGGAGCCGGAGAGCGGAGACAAAAAATGGGACCTGACGAATAGAGCTTTCGGGATGCCCTAAAGCCATGAACGAGCGACCTTTTAGCCGCTTTAGAATTCAAGTGGCCGTATATGTTCCAAAATGTGCTGTTTTCTGGAACGCATACGGACCACTTGAATTGTCTCACCTTCGTGGGATTCAAACGGAACGGTTTTCAGACAAACTAGGCGGCGCTGCGTTTCGACGCTGAGCCTGGCTTCTCTTGGCGGATTATCTTAGTGCGGAAACAGCAAGCGCAAAATGGTCAAAGCGATCGCGCAAAGCAGGCTCGCTTTCCAGGTATCGACTTCCAGAAGAAGTGGAAAGGTTTTTGCTAGGACCCGCAGGACTGCTGCTGATATCAGTAAGCTGCTTGCAATCGCTGCAAAGGCGGTAACTGTGAAAGCCGTAGCGGTTTGGGCCCTGAGGCCGAAGGCGAGAATTCTGCTGAGAGCGAACTCCTGGAGTGGGATGTTCACGAGCCTGAAAATCATGCCCAGTCCCAGTGCTGTGGGATAGTCTCCATTGACGCGAACGCCGTTGATTCGCGGAAGCAGCCAGTGGAACAGTGCACCCGTCAGAAGCACGTAGTAAACGAAATCATGTTTTGCCATGTTTAGCTCCTTTCAACCAATGTTGAAGGTTCGTGAGCATAGTAGTGCAGGGGGCTGAGGAGTCGGAGTTCGATTAGCGGGTCGCTAGCGGGAGTTTGTTTCAGCGTAAGCATTCGTGCCCTGCTGTATCAATGATTTAGAACCAGTATCGTCGGGTCTTAAGTGACTTGGGTTCGGCTTGCTTGCCGATACATCACGCTTTTATTGCATGCGTCAACGAAGCTGCCCCTGGTTCAAATGGTTGCTGAAAACACATGGGATATCTCTTGTTTCCTTTTTTCGATCTAGTCTAATTAAGAACAGCTCGTAGAAACCAAAATGGACAAGCTCTTGTTTTGCAGTCTTAATCCGGACAAGGCTGTCGAAACTGGACGGTCTTATTTTGACGGTCTTGGATTCGGGCGCTATATTTAATGCCTCGCAGTTTTAGTTGATTGGAGCGCGCATGTCCTCTTTAAATCCAGGGTCGTTTGTTTTCTGGCTTCCGGCCCTTTTGACCCTTCTGTTCGGGTTCTCGACAACTCTCGGGTGTAGTGCACAGGAAGCTCAGACGGATGCGGAAGCGCTCGACCTCAAGGGTTGGAAAATGGTCTTCGACTGTGAGTTCGACAGCCCGGCTGATTTGAAAAAGTGGAACATACTTGAGCGGAGTGAAAATGCAAATGCAGAGCTGCAGTGTTACACGCCCAAAGCTGTGACCGTTGATAACGGTTATCTCTACATCACTGGGCGCAAGGAGGATACTAAGTTCGATGGAAAGCTTCGCCACTACACTTCGGGAATCTTGAACACTCAGAAAAAGCTCGATGTTATTTACGGTCGTTTTGACATAAGGTTCAAGGTACCGAAGGGGAAGGGCTTCTGGCCCGCTTTCTGGCTTTTACCAACTGATGATTCCTGGCCCCCTGAAATTGATTGGTTTGAGCAATTGGGTCACGATCCCAAAACAATCTATATCTCAAATCATTGGGGGCAGCATTATAACGGCTTCCATCCATCACATGGTCCCAAAAAGTTTGAGGCGACAAGTCCCGACTTCTCGGAGGATTTCCATACCCTGACTGGCTTTTGGTATCCCAACAAGCTAGTGACTTATGTGGACGGGAAGAAAGCGGCAGTTTCCTTGGATGGGATTCCGGACCAGAAGATGTTCATGATTTTGAACCTGGCGATTGGCGGCGACTGGCCGGGAAGCCCAACAGATGAAACCAAATTTCCCAGTGAAATGGTCGTCGATTACGTGCGCGTCTACCAAAAGAGCAAGTAAGGATCTTGCCCTGTAGATCGCCGAGAGCGCTAGCATGGGAGCGGAAAGCTTTAAAGAAACGAGAAGCCCGCAAGATGCCGGCGCTCATCGGATCTAAGCGAACCCCAGAGAGCTTGATAGCGACTGCCGTTTCCCTGGGGCTATCAAAAGCGCTAGCGGCGCCGGCGAATGGCGTATCCGTATTGAAGAGGCCAGCTTGCTTCTTGACCTAAAGCCTGTTCTGCTTTTAACGCCCAGTATGGCTCACGTAACATCTCGCGTGCCAGGAAAGCCAGATCTGCTGCTCCGGAAGTTATGATTTCGTTGGCTTGTTGCGGCTCAGTAATCAAACCCACAGCTCCGGTTAGGATGCCTGTCTCCTCGCGGATCCTCTCTGCAAAGGGAACTTGATAGTTCTTCGCTACTGGGATCACCGCATGCGGTACCATTGCACCGCTTGAGCAGTCAATCAGATCAACACCGAGTTTCTTCAACCTTTTGGATAATTCGACTGACTGTTCAATGTCCCATCCACCTTCAACCCAATCAGTGCAAGAGATGCGTGTAAAGAGTGGCATATGCTCGGGCATTATTTTTCGAACAGCCGTTACGACCTCTAACAGCAGTTTGATCCTGCCATCGAAATTTCCGCCGTATTCATCCGTCCGCTTATTGCTCAGAGGCGAAAGGAACTCGTGCAGCAGATAACCATGAGCCGAGTGGACCTCGATGATTTGGAAACCAGCAGATATTGCTCGTTTAGCTGCGTTCTCGAAGGCTTTGACGAGGTCTTTGATCTCATCAATGTCAAGAGCTTTTGGCGCAGGATCGCTTTCGTTAAATGGGATCGGGCTGGGTGCTACGACCGTCCAGCCTCCTTCTTCGGTCGTCAGCCTGACTCCTCCTTTGGTCGGCGGCGCACAGCTCGCTTTGCGCCCAGCGTGAGCAATTTGAATTGCTGGGGTGCTGTTCTGGCTGCATATGAATCTGGCAATACGGGCAAGCGGCTCAATATGTTTATCGTCCCAGATTCCCATATCACCTGGTGTTATACGTCCCTCGGGTGTGACTGACGTTGCCTCGACAAAAACAAGTCCAGCTCCGCCGGCCGCTCGACTTCCCAGGTGCACCAGGTGCCAGTCTGTCGCTAAACCATCCTCGCAACTATATTGGCACATCGGAGAAACAACAATTCGATTCTTCAAGGTGACACCACGAATAGTGAGTGGTGAGAGCAGATCGGTGTCAGGGATGTTTCTGTCGTGGTCCACATCAGACGGGCATCCATGGGCTTTTGTCGTGTCCGAACTAGTCATTTTGACTCCTTTCCAGGTACTTGTATTTCAATCGATTTGATGCACCTATCTGCTAGATTGGTGACGGAATTCCGGTCTTGCGTCTTTGGATTAACTGCCGGCTTGCGGCACTTTTTCCCTTTGCTCAAGGCATTGTCTTATTTTGCTGATATCCGCTGGTCTAAGTGTGTCAGCAGGTGAAAAGCCAAAGACAAGCCCATAAAATGAGAGTTCTGTTTCCATTGTCAGCTTTATGTTTTCGGCTTTTCTGAAGACGTGCGGTTCGTCCGCGAAAGTAACAATGGCAGCTGCTTTTTGCAAGCGTTCCAACTTTTCAAACAGCAGCTCAGATTGGCTTATTGGAACAATGCTATCTAACGCTCCGTGGAAGAGGAGAATGGGGCACTTAATCTGTTCTACGAAGTTTATGGCAGAGCGCTTCTTGTACTCGTCTCTTCCTTCGGGAAATGGAGCGATCATAGTATTCAAAAAGCGAGATTGAAACTTGTGGAAAAGCCCAGCCATGGCTTCCATGTCGCCGATTCCGAAGTGTGCGGAGCCGGCGGCGAATATGTCGTGGAAGGTGACACTGCATATAGTGGCGTAGCCGCCGGCGCTCATGCCTGTAATGGCAACGCGCCTGGGATCGACGTCTCCTCGTTCGATAAGATATTGAGCGGCGCTGGCCGCGTCCTGGTTGTCCACGACTCCCCAGTTCATTCGCAATCGGTCACGATATTCCCGTCCGTAGCCGGAGCTGCCGCCGTAGTTAACGTCAATGACTGCAAAGCCCCTGCTTGTCCAGTATTGGGTAGTAAGGTCAAGAGTGTTGAAGGCCTGGTTGTTTGGTCCGCCGTGGATTTTTACAATCAGTGGCGGGCGTTCCTGCTCTGGCGCGGCAAAATCAGCGTTTGACGGCGGGTAATAGAAGGCATGTGCAATTCGCCCATTTGAACTGGGAAATTCTACTCTCTCCGGTTGGGATAGGTATCTTGATAGATCTTTGGCTAATTGTCCATCAAGTTCGAAGGAGCGTTTGAGAACGTTGAATTCCCTCGTCGCCAGGTCAAGCTCCACAATGGAAACAGGCTCCGATGGGCTGCCGCCGCGGAAAATGGCACGCTTTTCATTGACCTTCAGGAAAGTGATTTCTTGAAACTTAGAATCAATTCTCGCCAGCTTTCCTGACCCTATGTCCAATTCGGCAATTGACCAAACCCCTTTCTCGGCAAATGCACAAATGATGCGATCCTTTGATGCAAAGCCGTAGCTTGTATTGCCGAAATAGATGTGAGGAACGCCGCACTCTACGGGGGCATCCATGATGCGCTCTGTTTGTTCGTCTTTCAGGCGATAAATGTTCCACCAGCCCGATCGATCGCTGCAAAAATAGAGTAATCCGTCAGGAGACCACTCCGGCTGTGTGATGGCATCATTTTGTGCTGACTCTATCCTCTTTTGGCATTTTAAAGTGCCGTCACTTGCGATATCAGCTATCCATAGTTCGGTTTGATACCACGGCATGTCTGGGTGGTTCCACTGCAGCCAAGCCAATTTTGAGCCGTCTGGACTGACGCGCGGCGAGGTATAGAAGTCAGACCCACTGAGCAAAACCTGCGGCGCTTGACTTGGATCGCCATCGATTGGAATGCTAACTATAGCGGCAGGCGAATTATCATCGGTTTCTCGATGGTCTTCTTGCACGGCTATTAGGCGATTGCGATTTATATCCAGCGCTAAATCCGCGAATCGCAGATGTCTTCCGGGGGCACTAGGCTCAGGGGTCAGTGGAATTGGACTATCGAATTGTTGGGAGTTCTGGCGCTTTTGTACGTATACGCGTTGATCCAGGAGATTTGAGAAAAATACCATGCCTCCTGCCGCCGTGAAGCCTCCGCCGCCAAACTCGTGAACGCGGGTTCTAGTATTGAATGGTTGTGGTGTAATGTCGCAGAGGCGACCCTTGCCGGCTGAGCAAACCATGTCTCTGCCCGCTTCCTCTGGTCTGGTTTCAAGCCAATAGGCATCATCTCCGTCCAGGCAAACCTTTCCAATCCTGACCATATTTGACACAATCAGATTTGAGTCAATAGGTGACTTCCAGGAGCCGTAAGGACTTTGTTTTGCGCTCATACAGATCTCTCCTCAGCCAGAGAAATCTAGCACGTTGGCAATAATCTATCTGCTTACTTAACCTTTTGTGTTTTGGTCTTTGGTTTTGATTGAGGACATTTGGGACTTGCCAGCAGGCAAGTCTTGCGCCTGTCGACTTTAATGAAATTGAGCTATAGTATGCTCTCGCGCAGGCGCGTTCTTGTCGGATTCAAGGAGTTCGGTCTAATGTATTCAGGGCGATTTACAGTGTTTCTCGGGTGGGCACCATTGGTGGTGGTGGTGACGATTTTGCTTCTTTTGCCCCTCCCCTTCGCGGAAGCCCAGTCCGACAAAGATGAGCTTAGCCTGAGTGGGTGGAAGATGATCTTTGACTGTGAGTTCGATAGTCCAGCCGATTTGAAGAAGTGGAACATTCCATGGCGCAGCGAAAACGCCAATAACGAGTTGCAGTGCTATACACCGAAGGCTGTCACTGTGGATAACGGCTATCTATATATTACTGCTCGCAAAGAGGATACCAAATATGGTGGCAAGCTGCGGCATTACACGTCGGGCATATTAAACACGCAAAAGAAACTTGATGTGACTTATGGGCGCTTCGATATCCGCTTTAAGGTGCCGAAAGGGAAGGGTTACTGGCCGGCCTTTTGGCTTTTGCCCAGCGACAATTCCTGGCCTCCGGAAATCGATTGGATGGAGATTCTCGGTCATGAAACAAATATTCTGTACATTACCAACCATTTTGGGAAGCACGTGAACGGCGACCATCCATCCCATGGAGCCAAGAAAGTTGAAGCCACAAATCCCGACTTCTCAGAAGATTTCCATACAGTGACCGGTATCTGGTACCCCGGCGAAATCGTTTGTTATGTAGATGGCAAGAAAGCCTCTGTCTCTAATGATGGAGTACCCGATCAGAAGATGTTCATGATTTTGAATCTGGCAATAGGTGGCGACTGGCCTGGAAACCCAACGAATGAGACCGTTTTCCCCGGCGAGATGCTGGTCGACTACGTGCGAGTTTACCAGCGTAGTAATTAGTTCCGCTCGGTTTTCGGGACTGGGCTTCATGAATCTCGCCTGAGTCGCCAATTGAATGAACAACGGAACCAAGATTTGATCCATCCCGTCCACTCATAAACTGAATAGGGGGATGATTATATGCAGCCAGATGCAGAACAAAACCAGAATGCGTCATTCGTTATCAATAATGCGTGTTTTGACGTTATATCCATAATTCATGCCAAATCAAAGGCGCTTGATGCTTATGAAAAGTACTTTCAGGATTTGATGGCTGATACTCAGCTTCGGCAGATTCTTATCGAAATTCGTCACGACGATCAGCGCCATATCGCCCGCCTGAAGAACCATCTTGGGCGCCTGCTTGTCGATGGCGCAACGATCGGCACCACAGATCCGGAACAGCGCCAAAAGAATGCAGGTTCAGGAGCCACGACCGGACCAGGCGCGGTTAGAGGTGACGAATCCTCTCAGGGTGACTTCAGTCCACCTAAATCGACGTCACGGACGACCGAAAACATGCCGCTCGGTGACCAAAGCAAGCTCTGACAGAGCACTGAACCACGCTCCTGCTTTAGGCACAAACGGTGGGCGCTCATTGCAAAGACCCAAATTCGAATCATTGCGCCGCCGGATGTTAATTTGAAGTTACCGGCACTAACCGCGACTAACTAAGTTTATCGCTGCTTTTCTGCGAGTTCTTGTTTATAGTCACGTAATAAATTTTGGGCGTGTTTTGACTTGATGGTCACTGTACCTTCTTGACCGTCCGCTCTTAGAATGCCGATCAATTCGCCTTCGGCATTGAAATTAGCTCCTCCCGAGCAGCCACCAATGTTGCGCTGATCTGAAATTATGGAGGGTGGCGATAACATCGGTGTTCCCACGGCAACAAGCACCCGGGCCTCCGTGTCATGCACTTTTCCGGAGTTGACGAACGGCTCATTCAGCTGCAATGTGGGAAAGCAGGACGTGAAGGCGGATTCGTTTTTCTTTGCTTCTCCGAATTTTACAGGCTTAAAGACTATCGGTCCGGAAGCGCCCTTTACCGGTTCATCATCGGGTACCAGAAGAGCCAGGTCGTTTTCTCTGTCTTTCTTTACGACATGTCCCTTTGTCGCTTTGTCTCCCTGCAGGAAATAGAATTCTTTATCGGCCGGACCAATGCGCACAACGTGGAAATTCGTGACCACGCCGCAAACCGAGCCATCGTCCGTACAAGCCGCAAAGCCGCTTCCGACTGCCTCGCCCTCATGATTGACGATCTTCATCGTCGAGTCTTTTACTTCGTTATACTTCTGCGTCAGGTCGATTCCACAGGTATTTTCAAGCTCTGCCAGATTCGGAGCTTGTGGACGTCTATCACAGGAAAGGTTCGACGGATATTTCTTGCGATTTTCAAGCTCTAATAGGAGGCTTTCCGCCACTGCGTCTTCCTCTGGAGGATTGAAAACCCCGCCTGTTTTATCAGAAGGCGCGTCCGTTTTCTGGCGGACGGAATTGGAATCAAAATTGCCGAAAACGTCCACAATCCAACCCACCCAGAAGTCCCCAGCTATAAATTAGATGGAAAGTGCTCTGGTGAACAGCGTGATAATCCCCATGGAGGAGGGCCAAAAGTTAGAATATTCCCAGCCCGAACTGTGCCGCGAAATGATTTGCGGGTATAGAAGAAACAGCACTTTTGGAAGCGAACCATGTCCATGACAAGCTGGGAGAATCAATTTCAGGAGCTCAAACAGCAGTTCATTTTCCGCTCTCGTGAGCGATTGGCCGCGATTGAGAATTTGCTGGAACAAATGCAGTACAGGCCGGGTGACTTCGATCTGCTGCGTCAGATAATGAAGCATTTCCATTGGCTAGCCGGATCAGGCGGTACCTACGGGTTTGATGAAATAACACAGTGGGGGACCTATGGTGAGGAGCTGTGTGAGTATCTGTTGAAGTTGCAAGTACCGGTAAAATCGGAGGACAGGGATAAGCTTTTGTCCGCGTTCGAAACGGTTCAGGTTCTATTTGCTTCGGCAAGTCCAGAGGACCCGACAAGCAACAGTGGTGATGCGTCAGTACAAATGGTGTCATCGACTGCCGAGCTACTTGTGGCTCCGAAGCCGGCGCAGAACGATCTTCGCAGTGAAACTACTGGCAGCACCTTGAGTTCTGGCTACCAACGAACGGGTGAATACAATACGAACGCTTACACTGGTGGCGGCTCCGGCTCGTCTTACAATGATGGTGGAACCAGTGCGTCTTACTCGGGCGCTGGTCCTTCTTACGTCGGCGGTGTTTCCGGATCTTTGTACACTGGTGGCAATACGGCATCGCCCTATTCCAGTGGCGGAGGAACTTCGTACACCGGTAGCGGCTCCGGCTCATCATATGCCGAGCGAATTGAAGCCTTTACAGGGCGAGCCACATCAAACCCCAATGATTCGGAATCATCTGGCGAGACGATTATTACTTCGTACACTGGACCCAATTCCGTCAATTTGCCCGGCGCTGGACCGGCTTCCTCGAATCCATCCGTCCCTGGATCTGCTTCCGCGACACCCTACGGTGGTGGATCCGTCCCAGGTCTGGGCAGCTCTGGTTTCAGCTCTGCTAGCGCTTCGGGGTCTTCAACTACAGGTGCGTATAATCGCCCTACTTCAGAACATCGAATACCATCGACCGGTGATTTAGCGAGCACGCCTCCTCAAGCGAAGCCGCCACTTGTTGGGCCGCCATTAACGTCCGGTAGCGTAATTCAAGAGCCTCCACCGCATACTTTTGGAGCTGGAATTCGGCAAACGGGCGAGTTCGCTCGTCCTAGATTGACGCATGTTCCACTAAATAAGCCTTTGGCCATTTTGCTGGATTCCGGCGCCTGCAATTTGTCTCCCCTCAAAACAGCTCTTGAGGAGCGTTCTATTCATGTGGAGTCATTCGCTTCCGGTGCTGTGGTTCGTTCACTTTTCTCTGAGCGATTGCCTGATTATTTGATCGTTACCCTTCCCCTTGCCGATAGTGATGGCTATGAATTGATTGAATACATGCGCAGTTTGGATGGCGGACACCGTCCAGCTGTACTAATGCTCGGGCAGCAAGCTGCTTTTATCGACAAAGTTATGGCAATACGGGCCGGAGCCAATGCTTTCTTCGAATATCCCGCAGAACATCAGGAACTGCTGCAAAAGCTCACTGACCTGGCTGAGCTGAATCAACCGATAACGTACAAGATTCTTTCGGTCGAAGATGACCAAAATCAAGCGGATTTTATCAAACTGACTTTGGAAACGGCTGGCTATAAGGTTTTTCACCTTGCTGATGCGAAGAAATTCGAAGATGCGTTCCTGTCTTTTGAACCAGACCTGGTGCTGCTCGATGTGATGTTGGGAGATGTGACTGGTTTCGAATTAGCCCGCTACATTAGGCAAAATGACCGTTTCGCCGCTCTGCCGATTGTGTTCCTGACGACGCAAAACAAGCTTCACCAGCATATTCGTAGTGCCATTGCTGGTGGTGATGAGCACCTCGTAAAGCCGGTGGCACCGCAGTTGCTAATAGCCACTGTAGCCAGCCGGCTTGAGAAAGCGAGAGCGTTGAAGAAGCTGATCGATCGAGATGGCTTGACGCGCTGTTTGAATTACGGAACCTTCATGGAGCGCTCTCAACGAATAGTGGCTCCCGAGAACTTCCGCAATGCTCCGTCATTGATGATGATCGACATTGATAATTTGACCATGATCAACGAGCAGTTCGGTTTCGCCAATGGTGACCGGGTTATCTCGAATATCTCCAATATTCTCTTGAAGGGATTCCGTAACACGGACATGATTGCCCGATTTGGCAACGATCAATTCGCAATTATCTTGGAGCATTTGACTGATGTGCAGCTGCAATCGCTGGCCTCACAAGTGCTGAGCGCGATTGGCAATACGCCCCAAATCCTTAAAGGGCGAAATGTTACGGTGACGTGCAGCTGTGGGGTCGCTGCGCTGGAGCAAGGAATGTCTATGCCGGCATGGGTCAGTGCTGCTGAGGAGGCTTTGAAGAAAGCAAAGGAAGGCGGCAAAAATCGTGCCATCGTGCGACCAAGCGGAAAAGGCAACTATCGATAGTCGGCACTGGAATCTCTGATGGAAAAACGCAAGGAATGATACAGCCATGAATGAATGGAAGAACAAATTTAGCAACCTTCGCAATCAATTCATGAGCCGTTCTGGTGAGCGCTTAGAAGCTCTTCGTAAGATGATCGAGTATTTGGCTTCAAATCCCGGAGATATGAATCTGCTCTGTGAGATTCGTCAACAGTTTCACTGGTGTGCTGGTTCTGGTGGGGTTTATGGCTTTGAGGCCGTGAGTAAGTATGGATTGAAAGGCGAGCAAATTTGCGATCAGTTTCTCAATCAAGGCAAACCGCTTGAAAGACCGGACGCGCAACAGCTGTCTCAGCTGGTGGAATTGATTTTCGCTGCAATCGAAGGAAGTGATGCCAGCATTGATGCTGCCGTGCCGCTTGGTCCAGTTGATGGTCACGCGCCGCTTCCTCCCCACGACAAGCCACTGCTATTGATTGTTGATAGCAATCAGGTGAACTTGCAGACTCTTTCCAAGAAAATGTCGGAGAGCGGTGTTCATATTCAATACGTCAATACTGGCTTGGCGGCAAAGGAATTCATCATGAAGCGGCTGCCGGATTCGATGATTATCACTTTGCCTTTGCAGGCTGGAAACGCTTATGAGCTGTGCATGTTAGTGCGTTCACTGCCCGGTGGTGAACGTCCCCCTATTGTCTTTCTGGCACAACAGGCGCAGTTTGTGGATAAGGTTTCTGCTATCAGAAGTGGTGGCGATGCCTTGTATGAACAACCTTTTGATGAGGAAGAGGTGCTCGCCAAGATCGAGCACTTGATGGAACGCGACCGCCCGGAGAAGTTCAAGATTCTTTCTGTGGAAGACGATCCCGATCAAGCCGAATATATCAAGCTCACCCTGGAGTCGGCGGGCTACAATGTGCTTTCGGTGCAAGATCCGACAAAATTTGAAGAGGCGTTCCTTCAGTTTGAACCGGATTTGGTTTTACTCGATGTTGTCCTTGGTCCGATGACTGGATTTGAGCTTGCCCAGTACATCAGGCAGAACGACCGCTATGCTGCTTTGCCGGTTGTCTTTTTGACCACGGAAAATGCGTTAGATATGCACATTCGCAGTGCTCGCATCGGCGGGGATGATCACTTGATTAAACCTATCGCTCCCCAGCTTCTGGCGGCAGCTGTTGCCGGACGATTGGAACGGGCGAGAACTCTCAAGAAATTGATTGATAGAGATGGCTTGAGCGGCTGTCTCAACTATGGCGTATTCATGGACAAAGCCAGAGATCTGGCACGTCCTGATTCACATCGTTTTTCTCTGACCTTGCTTTATTTTGACATTGATTCTATGCACATAATCAATGACCGTTTTGGTTATGCAGTCGGTGATAAGGTGATTGGTGCCCTCGGCAGGCTTTTGAACAAAGCCTTCAGAAACGCATCAATAATAGGTCGCGTAAAAGGGGACCGATTTGCTGTCATTTTGGAAAATCTCGACGATCCTCAAGTCGAGAAGATCGCTCGCCAAGTTATCGGCGAATTTGGCAACATCCAGCAATACTCGTCTGGCAATGCTTTTCGCTCTACGATCAGTGCCGCCTACTCGAGTTATCAAAACAATATGGACATCAAAACCTGGTGCGCCTCTACTGAAAAAATGCTGATGGACGCGAAGGAAAATGGCGGGAATCAGGTCGTTACGTCCAACGACTGGTCAGGCGTGCGCCGTTAGCCTCTGCTCTCGCCTTTAGCTATTTTGCGCTCGGTTCGATCCCGGGAGCGCCGGCATCTTGCCGGCTTCGATCTTCAAGAGCGATTCTCTTTGGAGTTCGGTTCGATTCCGGGAGCGCCAGCATCTTGCCGGCTTCGATCTTCAAGAGCGATTCTCTTTGGAGTTCGGTTCGATTCCGGGAGCGCCGGCATCCTGCCGGCTTCTAATTAGCGATTCTCTTCGGAGTTCGATCCCGGGAGCGCCGGCATCCTGCCGGCTTCTAATTAGCGATTCTCTTCGGAGTTCGATCCCGGGAGCGCCGGCATCTTGCCGGCTTCTAATTAGCGATTCTCTTCGGAGTTCGATCCCGGGAGCGCCGGCATCTTGCCGGCTTCGATCTTCAAGAGCGATACTTCTTTGTTTGGCAGTCTAGCGTTCGTTCCATGTTCCTGTATAGGTGCCGTGTCCTCCGGTGGACATTTGCAGGGCGGCAGCCATTTTCAGCATCTTGCCCGTCATACGCACGTCTTCGCTTTCCTTGCTAAGCGCCAGTGCGCTTATAACAGGTGAGCTTGCCATCAAAGTGATAATCGAGTATTCCGACGTGCTTACCCTGTGTGTATCCATTTCGAGATGTCTGACTTGTCTACGACCAACCGAGTCGTGGCGGTATGTTGCCTGGATAATCTTTTGATCCTTGCCGATTATCGACTCTTGTCCAGCCGATAGTGCGACGTGATTCTTGCCGATGAATTGCTTGACTGAGAACTGCTTCGGCTCCCAAATGTTGCGGACCTTGGTTACAAGATTATCCTTGCTTACCAGCGCCATTGTTCCTGCCGCGATGCTTACAGTACTATCACCCGTGTGAACTGTCATTGTCTTGTCGGCGAAGACGAGAAGTTCGCCTCGGCGCAAGCGCACCGCGTTGCCCATAAGTTCAACTTCTGCACCACGATGTTTCACTACTGCGTTTGAAAGATTGATCGTGGAGAGTTTCCTTATAGCCGTGGCTCCGAGTGTCGAACTGAATGCAACCGGCTTTAGCGACTTTTGAGCTTGCAACCAACGCTCTTGGAACTTGGTTTCTGACGGCGTTAGTTTTGAGCTCGGCGAACCTGTTTGACTTCCCACCTCGCTCTTAAGAGCGTCTACTCTTCTCTTGGTCATGCATTCGCGATCCGCTGAGCAGCCTAACAAGCGCTCTTGCTCGACGATTTGTTTTCTGTCGATACCGTTCTTAAAGGCCTTCTTGCCTGATAGGTTTGCGGTAAATGTAAGAGGCTTGCGTGTGAACATATCTTGCGGTTGCAAGTCACTGTCTGACGCATCGGCGGCGCTGACAACAAGTTCTTCGCCTGTTGCAATGGTTATTGTTGTCTTTTGATCGCCGTTATTGACGTCCATTTGCGAATCTATGCTGGATAGATTCGTGACGCGCACTAACTTTGGATTCGACGAGTCAATGATGACCACACCGCCGGCTGGAACTTTGACTGTACCCATATTTGTTTCGACAGAGAGGTCTGACTTGGGTCCTACCAGTACTGCAACCTTGCCTTGCTCAACAACTAATAGTCGGTCCTGGGACATAGCGATCGTGCTGCCTTCTTGTCCGACAATGATGGTGTCATCGTCGCCTTCCAGGATGAACGGTTGGTCCGGCCCTTCGGCTACGAACCATGAGCGTTGATCACCCATCGTCAAGCTTCGCGGTGTCGAGCTCTGCGAGTTGATATCGATTGGGATCATAATACGATCCGTTGGCACGCCAGTGTTCACAAATCCAGGTAGTGAACCTAGGACAGGAGTGCCGCCGCCACCTGTTGAAGGCGTTGTTGTTGAACTATCGGATGGAGGCGGTGGTGGTGCGAATATCGATGGTCCGATCACGTTGAAGTCGGGATCGTATGTGATGTTTGCGGTTCCGACTTGCTTGATCAGCATCACTCCGCCTTGCAGTTTGTACACGTTGTTCGCAGCCGGGTCCACCTGAGGCGGAGCGCCGGAGGACGTGTTGACGAGCGACATGATCGAGCCGCCGCTAGCTGAATAGTTTGGCGAGCCGGTGTTGAATGTAACTCCATCAGGATTCAAGAACTGATTTGCATAAGTGCGATTATTGACGAGCTGATCAAGTTCAATGTTCGGGAAAGTACCTGCTGCGTCGCCCGCGAAGATGCCGAGCGCCCCGCCGAAGTAAACAGGGAGGACCATTCCTCCGCTTGTAGTGAAGCTTCCGCCGCTGTCGGAGATTTTGCCTACGGAACTGACGATGCTGCCCTTGTCGATCGTGACATTGCCTTGGGCATTAAACCAGAGGTTGCCACCATAGGCAGTGAGTGTGTTGTTCAGTCCCACGGTAATATCGCCGCCGCCAGCCGTGACAGTCAGGTCGCCGGTGTTAGCTGCATTTTGCCCGCCATGTGATTGCAGGATTGTATTGTCGCGAATTTCAACCGCGCCAGAAATGGAATTGATGGAGATGTTGCCATTGCTGATTATTGTGCCAGCTTGCATCAGTTCCAACTTGGAAGTAGTTGATTGTCCAGCATTTAGCGAGGCGGCTTTGGCCGCGAATCCACCGATTCGGATGTTTCCTTGAGCGGTCAAGGTCATATTGTTACCGGAGGAAGCGGTTGCTCCGCTTGTGTTGTCGGCATCAAATGTGATTGTGCCTGGACCGCCAACCTGGATGTCTGCGCTAGCGGTCGATTTGCTGTTTACTCCGAAGGTGATATTGCCGCCGCCGGACTGGATTACCAATGAGCCGCCATTGGCACTCATCGTTCCATTATTCGTATTGTCGCCAATCATTGTTTGGGCGAGAATGCCAGCCGCAGCAGTAATAGTGCCGTTGTTCGTGTATTTGTTTATTGCACTGAGACTGACATTGCCTCCGGTACTTTGAATGCTGCCAATTGAGTTATCCGTGGTCAGGAAGCCGTTGCCCTCCAGGGTGATGTCGCCACCGGCTGTGATTCCTGAGGCCGTCAGTCCTGTGCAGCAAGATTTTGCGCTGAAAGTAGTTGCTGCCGAGCCCGTCACTGTACCGGCAAACTGCGATTGGAGGACGTCGACGGAAGCGCCGGTTGATGTGAAGCGAATTGTCGTCGCTGTGATCGAGCCGCCAATTTTGTCAACGATGATTCCAGCTGGATTGATCATGTCGAATAGAGTTCCGGCATTAATCTTATTGCCGTTTGTAAGTTTGGCTGAGTTAAGTGTGAACTCTGCCGCACTTACGTCTCCTGTCGTTTTCACGGAGTTGGCTGAGGTGAGAGAGAGCTTGCCCGTAACTGTCGATTTACCAAGATCGATGCTGCCTTGTGTGTCCGTTACAAAGGCATCGCCGCCGGCGTTGATTGTGAGGGCGGAAGTCTTGGTGAGGATCTGATCAGATAAAGTACCGATACCGTTCTTGGCGGTAAGATTGACTGTCGGTGCATCCAGCGTCGCTCCAATTGTTGGGCGTATGATGCTGTCTCCGGCGTCGAAAGTGATCACCTTGGTTGAGGTCATTCCTGCATCAACAATTATGCTGCCGGTGGTGGAGGTAAATGTAATCGTTGGTGAGCTAATCTTGGCTGCAACCCCGGTTTGAATTGAGCCACTGGATTTGACGCTTACTGAATTTGTGCCTGCAAGCTTGTTATTCAGGATTACGTTCGCCCCCGCTACGGAAGCGTCCAGGCTGATGTCGGTAGCTGAGAGATCGGTGCTGGTTTGCAGATCTGCACCGGCGTTATTTGTGACAGTGAGGTTGGTGCTAACGCTGCCGCCCGTCAAAATGCCTATGCTCACAGTGTTGGGCGCTGCGGAGCTGTCGGTGATGGTTACGCCGCCATTTTTTGCGCTAACCAAAACGTTGGTTGCTTTGGTATTGCCGATGTTGATATTTCCGAAGCTGGATTGAACATTCAGATTCGGTGTATCGATTAATCCAGCAGCTGCTGTTGTCACTCCGGTGGCGCCACTTAAGCTTATTGAGTTCGCCGCCGTGTAACTATTGTTCAGGGTTACAGCGCCAGCGGCTGAGTCAAACACTAGTGTTGGCGCGCTAGTTTTTCCTGCTATCGCGTCGGTTATGCCAGTATTTGATCTGACAATCACAGACTTGCTCGCAGTAAGTGCGCCCGAGGACAAGTCTACGCTGGAGCCTGTATTATTTGCGTCGAGCGTTATGTCAACTGATGAGAAACTTGAACTTGTTTGTAAAACCGTATTGGTGCCGGTAGCTGTAACGCTCAGGTTGTTGAGCACGCTTCCGGCAGCAACAAGTCCTAGATCTATGGTCTTGCTGTTGACGCTATCGCTTATGATGGCGCTTCCTGAAGGCGCATTCACGCGCAAGATAGTTGCGTTTGTATCACCAATGTTTATGTCGCCATTGTTGGATTCAACTGTCAAGCTCGTTGTACTGAGGGTCCCAGCGCCGCTGGTAACTCCGGTCTTGCCGTTTACGTATATGGAATTTGTTGCGGTGTAGGCGCTGCTGAGGGATACACTGCCACCCTTGGATGTAAACGAAAGATTCGGTGCAGTCGTCTTGCTGGCGAGCGTATCATTTATTGAGGCGTCTGAAATCAACGTTACGGAATTGCCTCCCGTCAATTTATTCGCCAGCAATATGGATGAGCCTGCCGTCGTAGAATCGAAGGTAATGTCCTTGGCCGTGAGGTCGCTGCCGTTTGTAAGAACCATGGACGTGTCGATGGCGGTGAACTCAAGCGAATTCAGCACACTACCACCAGCTGCGAAATCGATGGAAACAGTGCTGTTCTTGGCGCTGTTGGAGACTTTGGCACTGCCGAGCGGTGTGCTGACCTTTGTAGATGCAGCGTCTGTATTTCCGATGGTGACATCGCCATTGCTGGAGATTGCAGTTAGTACGGCAGTAGAAAGAACTTTGTTGCCCGTGGAGACTCCAGTGTTGCCGGACAAGTTAATAGCCTTTGCGGCGGTGTAAGCATTGTTTAGAGTGACATTGCCCCCAGTTGATGAAAGAGAAATCGTAGGAGCCGTGACTTTTCCAGCAAGGGCATCGGAAATGGAGGCATCAGATTTGACAGTGACTGAGATGCTGCCGTCGAGTTTGTTGGCCAGCAAGACCGATGAGCCAGCGGTGGTAGCATCGAAGGTGATGTTCTTGGCGGAGAGATCGCTGCCATTAGTAAGGACCATGCCAGTATCAAGAGCTGTAAATTCGATGTCGTTTTGTACGCTGCCACCGGTTGCGTAATCGATGGAAACGGTGCTGTTCTTGGCGCTGTTAGAGACTTTAGCACTGCCGAGCGGGGCGCTCACCTTTGTGGATGCCGCATTGGTGTTACCGATGGTGACATCACCATTGCTGGATATTGCAGTTAACGTGGTGGTAGAAAGGAGCTTGTTGCCAGTAGATACACCGGTATTGCCACTGAGATTGAGAGCGGTAGCGGCAGTGTAAGCATTGTTGAGAGTGACGTTTCCGCTGGTCGAGGTCAGAGTGATGGTAGGAGCCGTGACCTTGCCAGCTAGAGCGTCTGAAATGGAGGCATCGGACTTGACGGTGACGGAGATGCTGCCGTCGAGTTTGTTTGCGAGCAAGACAGACGAGCCTGCGGTGGTGGCGTCGAAGGTGATGTTCTTAGCAGTCAGATCACTGCCATTGGTAAGAACCATGCCTGTGTCGATGGCTGTGAATTCAAGGGAGTTCAGCACGCTACCAGCAGCTGCAAAATCGATAGAGACAGTGCTGTTCTTAGCGCTATTGGAGACTTTGGTACTACCGGCTGGAGTGCTCACTTTGGTGCTTGCAGCGTTAGTGTTACCGATGGTGACATCGCCATTGCTGGAGATTGCGGTTAGAGTGTTGGTAGAGAGGAGCTTGCTGCCAGTGGTTACACCGGTATTGCCAGTGAGATTGAGAGCGGTAGCGGCAGTGTAAGCATTGTTGAGAGTGACGTTGCCACTGGTCGAGGTCAGAGTGATGGTAGGAGCCGTGACTTTGCCAGCCAGAGCATCTGAAATGGAGGCATCGGATTTGACAGTGACGGAGATGCTACCGTCGAGTTTGTTGGCGAGCAGGACAGAGGATCCAGCCGTTGTGGCATCGAAGGTGATGTTCTTGGCGGAGAGATCGCTGCCATTAGTAAGGACCATGCCAGTATCAAGAGCTGTGAATTCGATATCGTTTTGGACGCTACCACCGGCAGCGTAGTCTAAGGAAACAGTGCTGTTCTTAGCGCTGTTGGAGACTTTGGCACTGCCGAGCGGAGAGCTGACCTTGGTTGAGGCAGCGTTAGTGTTGCCGATGGTGACATCGCCGTTGCTGGAGATTGCGGTCAATGCAGCGGTGGATAGCAGTTTTGCTCCGGTAGAGACACCAGTATTGCCCGTGAGATTGAGAGCCGTTGACGCGGTATAGGCATTGTTGAGAGTGACGTTGCCACTGGTAGAGGTCAGGGTGATGGTAGGAGCAGTGACTTTGCCAGCAAGGGCATCGGAAATGGAGGCATCAGATTTGACAGTGACGGAGATGCTACCGTCGAGTTTGTTGGCGAGCAAGACCGAGGAGCCAGCCGTTGTGGCATCGAAGGTAATGTTCTTGGCGGAGAGGTCGCTGCCATTAGTAAGGACCATTCCCGTATCAAGAGCTGTGAATTCGATGTTGTTCTGTACGCTGCCACCTGCGGCGTAGTCTAAGGAAACGGTGCTATTCTGGGCGCTGTTGGAGACTTTGGCACTGCCGAGCGGAGAGCTGACCTTGGTGGAGGCAGCGTTAGTGTTGCCGATGGTGACATCGCCGTTGCTGGAGATTGCAGTTAACGTGGTGGTAGAAAGGAGCTTGCTGCCAGTGGTTACACCGGTGTTTCCAGTGAGATTGAGAGCGGTAGCAGCAGTGTAAGCATTGTTGAGAGTGACGTTGCCGCTGGTTGAGGTCAGTGTGATGGTGGGAGCCGTGACCTTGCCGGCCAGAGCGTCGGAAATAGAGGCATCAGATTTGACGGTAACGGAGATGCTACCGTCGAGTTTGTTGGCGAGCAGCACGGACGAGCCAGCCGTTGTGGCATCAAAAGTGATGTTCTTGGACGTGAGGTCGCTGCCATTAGTAAGGACCATTCCAGTGTCGATGGCGGTGAATTCGAGGGAATTCAGCACGCTACCACCAGCTGCAAAATCGATAGAGGCGGTGGTGTTCTTGGCACTGTTGGAGACTTTGGCGCTACCAGCCGGAGTGCTCACTTTAGTGCTTGCAGCGTTAGTGTTACCGATGGTGACGTCACCGGTGCTGGAAATTGCGGTCAACGCGGCTGTGGAGAGCAGTTTAGCTCCGGTGGAGACACCGGTATTACCAGTGAGATTGAGGGCTGTCGCCGCGGTATAGGCATTGGCGAGGGTGACATTGCCACCTGTCGAGGTCAAAGTAATGGTAGGAGCAGTGACCTTACCACCGACTGCGTCCGTGATGGAGGCATCAGATTTGACGGTAACGGAGATGCTACCGTCGAGTTTGTTAGCGAGCAAGACAGAGGAGCCTGCGGTGGTGGCATCGAAGGTGATGTTCTTGGCGGAGAGGTCGCTACCATTAGTAAGGACCATTCCAGTATCAAGAGCTGTGAATTCGATGTTGTTTTGTACGCTGCCGCCAGCAGCGTAATCGAGAGATACGGTGCTGTTCTGAGCGCTATTTGATACTTTGGCACTGCCGAGCGGGGCGCTCACCTTTGTGGATGCCGCATTGGTGTTGCCGATGGTGACATCACCATTGCTGGAGATTGCAGTTAACGTAGTGGTAGAAAGGAGCTTGTTGCCAGTAGATACACCGGTATTGCCACTGAGATTGAGAGCGGTAGCGGCAGTGTAAGCATTGTTGAGAGTGACGTTTCCGCTGGTCGAGGTCAGAGTGATGGTAGGAGCCGTGACCTTGCCAGCTAGAGCGTCTGAAATGGAGGCATCGGACTTGACGGTGACGGAGATGCTGCCGTCGAGTTTGTTTGCGAGCAAGACAGACGAGCCTGCGGTGGTGGCGTCGAAGGT
>JAIEQI010000173.1 GCA_019747875.1 Candidatus Obscuribacterales bacterium | reverse complement strand
AGTACGGAGCGCAGATGCACAAGGCGAAGCTCATAGTACGGAGCGCAGATGCACAAGGCGAAGCTCATAGTATGGAGCGCGGACGTCCCGTCCGCCCATAAGTATGGGGAGCGGACGTCTCGTCCGCTTATGAACTTTTTTCAAATCGTAGCCGTCTTCTCCATATACCCTTATATGGAGATGACACCTATGACAACTGCCAATCAGAAGTTCGATCCAAGATCAGGAGAAGCTTACTACCATAATCGAGGTTACTTGCCTCATTTGGAGAAAGTAGGCGCACAGCAGTTCATCACCTTTCGTCTTGCAGGCAGTCTACCTTCTTGTAAATTGCTCGAATGGGATGAGGAACTGCGTACTCTTACTTTTACCGAACAGGAAGTAGCCAAGCAAAGAAGAATAGAGGAGTATCTTGACCAAGGTATAGGTCCTGTTTGGTTGTCTGATCCAGATATTGCAAGCATCGTTGAGAACGCAATTTTGTACTTTGATAGAAAACGATATAACTTGCATGCTTGGGTTGTTATGCCTAATCATGTTCACGTGTTACTAACGGCGAAAGATTACACTGTAAGCCAAATAGTGCAGTCATGGAAGTCATTCACTGCAAAGAAAGCGAATGCCATTTTGGGAAAGACAGGTGCTTTTTGGCAAGAGGAGTATTTTGATCGATCGATTAGACGTGAACGTCATTTTGAATTTACTGTGGATTACATTGAGTACAATCCGGTCAAGGCTGGATTGTGTAAAGAGCCGAAGGATTGGCTGTGGAGCAGTGCGAGTCGGTAGTCTATGGGGGATTTGATATATAAAAAGCGGACGGGACGTCCGCTTCCCATACTTATGGGCGGACGAGACGTCCGCGCTCCATACTTATGGGCGGACGAGACGTTCGCGCTCCATACTTAGAGCCGGTTTGTGTTCGGTTAGACGGCGCTTTCTTCTGGGGGGGCGTTTTTGGCTTTGGTAATGTCTGCCTCGCTGGCTTTTCGGACGCGGAACCAGAACGTGCTGCCTTTGCCCTCTTCGCTGTCAACTCCGATCGTGCCACCGTGCACGGTGACGAGCGCTTTGCAGATTGCCAGCCCCAAGCCTGTTCCTTTCTTTTCACTTGAATCTGTAACGCTTACCTGCCGGTATCGATCGAAGATCAAGTTTTGGTATGCACTCGGTACTCCCTTACCATTGTCGACCACAGATACTTCTACCAGGTCAACGAGATCTTTTACTTTGATCTCCACGCTACTTTCTGCCGGAGAATACTTGATTCCATTAGAAATGAGATTTATAAGCACTTGCGTAAGTCGCCCAGACTCAGCCCAGACATAGAGATTGGTCTTCGCTGCTTTTAGAGATACTTTATTCATGTTTGCGAAACCACTCAGCTGTTCTACTGCTGTTTCTATAATTTCAGCCAGAGGCACCACCTTTAAATCAAGTTCAAGGTGCCCGCTTTCACACTTATCGAGATCCAACAGCTGACCGATCAGTGAAATCAAACGTCCAATCGAACGCTGAGCACCAGACAAAGATTTGCGCCCTTCATAAGCCAGCTCCCCATAAATGCCGGATTCGATCACTTCCAGGTTGAATTGCAGGGAAGAAAGAGGAGTTCGCAAATCATGGCTGATCATGTGCACGAACTCACTCTTAACTCGTTCAAGTTCCTTGCTGACGCTAATATCACTGACAATACAGAAATATTGATTCTGACTACCAGACCATTCGATCGTCCAGCGCAAATCGCAAACAGATCCGTCTTTCTTTAGTGCCCTAACATCAACACTGCGAGTGGATCCTTTTTCACGCACAAAATTCAGCGCGACTTTGAGAATTTCAACATCCTCTGGAAGGAGAATTCTATCCGGTCCCTTGCCCACTACACCGTACCCGAGCAATCGATAGAAGGCTGTGTTCGATGCCAAAACTTTTCCACTGGCATCCATCGAACAAATCACATCGGCAGAGTAATCAGCGATAGCTTTCTCCCTTTCGCTAACTTCGATCAATGCATTCACAACCTGATCAACCGCAGACACCAATGCTTGTAGCTCGACCTCATCCTTGTTCTCGACGAGTTCAACACGCCCTTTCACCTTTTGCTTGATACGCTTCAGTGTCAGACTAAGCGGTGTAACAAACCATCCAGACAAAAGTACAAACGCCGCTAGCAGCAAAATGATAAGCAACACCGCTCCAACAGCAACGCCGGTAAGCATTCCCGTTTTGGCTTCTGCGGCAATTGGTAAAGACGTCACTTGAAAAAATACGAAAGCCAGATGCGCAATTATCCCGATACCAATCAGCACCAGAACAGTAGTGACGCATTGCATCGCCTTCCACTTCGGCATCTTCTCCGAAATCGAGGCAAGATTTTTCGATACGTCGCTTTCCTTTTCCTCCTGCGCCTTCTCCGCAATCAGCTTTTCAACAAGCTCTCGATCAGCAAGAATCAGTGCTTGCGGCGTAAGACCATCAGCTGCAATTGAGTCCAGCGCAACCTTACGCAAGCGCGCAAGATACCACGACTGAAGAATTTCGTACTTAGAATTGGCCATGGAAAGCAAGGAGCGGGATGCTTAAATACTCACGCATTCTAGCACCTCAGCCTCATGTTGTCAGGCTTAATCCACTCAAACTCGCTTGTTGGGATACGGACACAGCAGCCGTCTCCGTCTCGATTAAAGAGTTGAAGAAGACGGTTTCAGGATCAAAATGCTCTCTTGCAAGGTCCACAATATGCTGATGATGAGTAAACATAATAACCTGAGTACGTTTCGAGAACTCGGCAAGCACCCTTAACGTAGCCAAAGAACGCTGGTCATCGAAATTAACCAGGATGTCATCAACAATGAAGGGTAAAGCTTCCTCGCGATCGAGATAGAGTGAGAGGCTAGCCAATCGCAGCGCTAAGTACACCTGGTCGCAAGTGCCCTCGCTCATCCCTTCTATTGGCGTCAGTGTCGCAGAATCCGTTCGCAAACCGAACAAAACGGGATCACCCTTCTCGTTAAAGTCTTCTTGCAATCCGGCAAAATTGCCGTTAGTCAATCTAGAGAAAATTTCGCTCGCTCTTTTCAAGATGGGACTTTGATGTTTCTCGCGATAGCGTTCAATCGACTTTTTAAGAATCTGGCTGGCAAGCTTCAAGCGTCCATACTGTTCGACGTCCTGCCCAAGTTCAGCCAGGATTTGCTGAACACGAGCCGCTGATTCAGCAGCAACGCCTGTGCCGTCCATGCCCTTGATGATCTGCATCTCGCTACCAATGGTCACTTGGATCTGGTCGCGCTCGCTGCCAATATGCAGCACTGATTGCTCCAACTGCGGAATCTCTTTATCAAGAGACTCGATTGATTTCTCTGCGCAATCAATTAACAGCGACTCTAACGAACAATCAGGAGCGATACGCACTAGCTGCCGATTGTAATTGTCTAGAATTTCGCCCACCTTGCGTCGCTGATCAGATTTCTTCGACGCCTCAATCAAATCATCTTCGAATTCAACTTGCGCTTCCTGCATCATTCGCTGCTTTTTATCGGCTAAATTTGAAAGCGCGGCTTTGCGAATTGAGATCGCTTCAGTCAATTCATTGCTTTGCTCTGAAATAATCTTTTTGCGAGAGGAAATCTCCTTGGCTTTCTTGAGTCTCACATAAAGTTCTTCAGCGGCTCTCTCCGGCTTATCCAGCTGCATATCCGGGGCCAACAATTGTGCAAGCTCATAAACATCAGCCTGGAATTTTTCAGCATCGCGCTCAATTGCCGCTATTCTCCTCTTCAGATTTGCGATCTGCTCGTAGTGAGTAAAAAATTGATCGAGTCGATCCAGAAATGCCGTAATTTCTTCAGGACTCGTACTAGATTCAAGCCCAATGGCTGCTACAGACGGATCCCAAGCCAGAGACCAGGCCTCCATCTCACCGGAACATTTGGCATCGTTTTCTAAAATCGAAATTCGCTCAGAGTTTTGCGTAGCAAGGTCCTTTTGCAATTCAGCCAGAGCCTGTTTGTTAGCGCGCGCTCTCTCTAGAGTCTCTTGCGCAATCGGCAAAATGTCCAGAAGGTCAGCCGTTGAAGATAACGCCGCGGCAGCATTCAAACTATTCAACTCGAACAGCATCTCATCTTTTAGCTTTTTGCTTCTCTCCTCGTTCTGGACAAGTTTTTCTAAATCACCAATCAGTCCGTCTGTCGAATTCAATAGATTCTGAAAAGCCGGTTTCCACATTTTTGCCTGTGAGGCAGTGGCGTGCCTTTCAGAGGCTTGCAACCAGATCTCACGCCATTCTGCACTCTTTTGAGTGAGCCCCTTTTCCGTTGACGCGATCTTTTTGCTCAGTTCCTCGAATCGTTCCTCAAGTTGTTTGACTTGTCGAACCAGTTGCAATTTTCTGGCAACGGCATCAGCCTCAGTGCGCAAACGATCCGAAATCAAGTCAGACTGCTCAACTGTTTGCTCATATGCGGACTTCAAATCTCCAGGTTTTTCGACTGTATTGCAGAACGTTTCGATGGCGGATTGATCTACATTTGACTTTCTCCACGAATTGGAGACAAGCAGCCATCCTTCTTCACGAAGTTCGCGAGCCTTGATCAGATCCCCTTCGTCAGGAACGTGGCGCATCTGCGATTGTGCTCCCAGCTGTTCCTTCGCCTGCCTGAGCTCTTCCGCCAGTGCATTCAGTCGCTCTTTAGCATTTTCGAACTCCTTGTTATTCGACATCAGTTCTCTTTCGAAGACGTCAATCGTCTCATTGTCCGGTACGGGCAACAACTGCAATGAATCATAGAGAGTGGTTAGAGCATCAATATTAAGCTCTGAGTCGCAAATCTCCGGTGCCAGACGAACACCTAGTTTGCGCAGGTCTAGAAGGATCTGCTTAAATTTTCGCTCAAAGGCTTTTCTATCATTTGCGCAACGCTGTTCCAGCTGAGGGTCTTGCTGAACTGCACGAAAAACGGTAGCGAGCCTTTCACAATCAGGCATTTTTTCAACATTTAGAATTGCTGCTCGGCATTGTTCGATGCGCTCGTCATTTCTTTTGAGCTGTGCCTGTGCATCTCTCTTCGCTTGCCAGAGAGCCTTCCTCTCGAGCGCCAATTTGCGCAGTCTCGTTTTCTCCTGAACACTCAAGCGGAAGATCTGCGCTTCCTCAAAGGTGCAATCTTTTCCCAGATCACGCAAGCACGAGTTGGCTCGCTCGACTTCATCTTCCAAATTCTGCAGCAACCCGGACTTATCAATCGACGCTTTCTGGTGTGAGCCCAAGGTCTGCTGCAAGGACTCTATTCGATTTGACTGATCAAGAATATTTTCCGGTAAGTTTAGAGCAGCAATCTCGCTTTTCAGCGCAGCCAGTTTTTGTTCATCATGACTTTGCTCGCGCATTAATATCGTCGCCTGCTCCAGCATCGCACGAGCTTCTTGCGCAAAGTTCTCGGGAAGCAGCGGTACCGATGCAAGCTTTTCAGCCTCAGCGACATACAACGAGCGCTCTGCGATAAGCGGAATGGCGTCACGCAGACGTCTTAAACGAAAAAGAGATTGCTCCAATTTTTGCAGCTGATCCTCTAACTGCTTTTTGCGCCCAATGGCTACCTTCAATGCCTGATCATGCTTTTCCCATTCGCTACTGGGTAACTCACTATCGCGCAGAATTTTCTTGGCCTCTGCGTACTCAGTGAGTTGCTTGTTAATACGCCGAGTCGATCCTGAGCGAACATACAGCTCTTGAAGTTCCTTCTCAAGACTTTCCTGGACTGTTTTTAAGTTTGCGATGCCGGATCCACTGCTGAAGAGGAGCTGCCCCAGCTCACCTGCGCCCTTGAGAATCGCTTCGCCGCCGCTGACAAGTGTGGCGTGATCAATGCCGAACATGGATTCGAACGTTGTTTGATTGATGTTACCAAGGAATCTCTGAAGAACGGAGTTTTCAATCACCTCCGTCTCCTTATCCATATCGCGCAATGTTTTACTATTGCCCTTCCGTCTGATCGCCTTTAGAATACTGCCATCACTGTGCCTGAGTGTGACGCCGATGCGCATATCGGGATGGGCATGCCGAAAATTGTCCGTAGACTTCGCCGGAATTCCATAAAGGACCTGCCTGAGCGCTCTCAGCGATGAGCTTTTCCCTGCCTCGTTTGGTCCAAATATTATGTGCAGGCCTTCCTTACCGCGCGAGAGATCGAACACCTTGTTCGTAAAGTGTGAGAACGCCATCAAATGGAGAGAGAGAATTTTCATTTATCACCTCATCATTTGCTAGCTGTCGACAGTGGCTTAGTCAGCTTGTCTAGCAAGAGCTGCTGAACATCGACCAGAGAACTTTTGATCCATTCGTTGCTTGCTAACATTTTCGATTCGCCTAATTCGGCTGGCAAGCGTGTTCTGAGATCGGCAAGTTCATCTTGCAATTCATTCAAGGCATCTGTATCTTGCGCCGTCTCCGTTATGACCAAAAGCAGCTCCGCCAGAGGACCGTCAAAATGCTCACTGGACTCGACCAACACGCTTTCAGTTTCGATTTTTACCTTTTCAATCCAAACGCGGTCAGAACCACGATCGAGCCCAAGTGCGCGAATTGATTCAGTCCAGTGTTTTCTCACGGAACGCAGGCCAGAATCCAAAGCCGTCCTTCCAGTAAGATGCACACGCACAGCCAGCGGCATGCCCTCAGCTTCCTGAAGAGCCGAATCTAGTGCCATAGAGATTTGCGAAAAAGCTTCATCCTCAGTCTTTAAACCGGAGAGATCGACAGTGACGTTCTCCCAACGCATCACACCAAGCTCAACGAACTCTTCGCTAATGCTGTTGCGATCATCAACTGTCACAAGCGAACAGCCCTTGCGCCCGGATTCACGAATGTGCCGCCCTTGAATGTTGCCGGGGAAAACAATCAACGGCTCTTTATTTAGAACCTCACGTTTATGAATATGGCCCAATGCCCAATATTGATAGCCCTTGCTCAACAGCCCTTCGAGTTTGCAAGGCGCGTAAGAATCGTGCCCATCACGACCGCTTGCACAAGTGTGTAAGACGCCTATGTTTACCCGCCCGGCATCAGCGGCAGGATAGTTTGCGGAAAGGTCGTCCTTAACATCGCCTGTGGCAAAACTTTGACCATGCACGCTTACATTGAATTCGTCGAGCCTGAATGTTTGCGGACTTTTATGAGCAAAGACTTTCACATTATCCGGCAGAGGTAGAGACTTCGTCAGCTTATTGGCCGCATCGTGATTACCTTTCAAGAGAAAGACTGCGATACCGGATTCTGCGAGTCTGGACATTTGCCTTACGAAATACAAGCCGGTGTTGTAATCTTTCCAGTCGCCGTCAAAGAGGTCACCAGCAATAATCACGAACGCGACTTGCTCTCTCAAGGCCAGATCAACCATATTTTCCATGGCGCGACGGCTGGCCTGGCGAACGCTATCGACTGGCGCGCCTTCATAGCGCTCCAATCCGCGCAGCGGGCTATCCAAGTGTATGTCTGCCGCATGTATGAACTTAAACATCGATGTCCTCTGTGGCGCAGACTTCGAACGGGCAGAGACAACTCTGCTGGATTTCTTTCGTGGGATCATAGAACTCTTTTTCTTTTGAATAATGAGCTACTGTAATTCCATGCCCATCATCTAAGACGCCACGAAAACTATAATGGTTCAATCGAATCTATATAGATTGGCAAGCGGACGCCAATGCGCTAACTATGCGGAACATACGAATTCGCACTTGTGCCCTTGACTGAATTTGAATGATTAAATTTAGATCGTGCAGGCGCGATCGCCACCACGTTCTTTAGATACATACAGAGCTTGCATTGCGATCGATATAAGTTCGTCGCGATCGTATGCATGCAACGGATATGTCGCAATTCCGAGGCTGCCTGTGACCTTCAGGAAGTTCCAGTTGTGAGTGATTACCTGGGTACCCAACGTTTCACGAATGCGTTCTGCGATGATCGTGGCACCGGCGGTGGTGGTGTTCGGCATGATGACGGCGAAATCCGTTCCGCTATATCTTGCAACTATATCTCCTGAGCGAACAGACTTCTTAATGGCATCGGCGCAAATGCGCAGCACGTTGTTTGCAGTTAGTGTCCGGTATTGTTGAACGATCTCATCAAATCCATCGATGGACACCATGCAAAGAGAAGCCATGCGGTTATAACGCCAGGCATGTTTCAGTGTTTGGTCCAGCTCCTTGAGAAAGCTGCGTCCGTTAAAAGTGACAGTGAGCGCGTCTAAGAGGGCCAGCCGTTCCATATTTTCGGCAGTGTTCTCTGCAAATCCGCCCAACTCTTCCAGCTGAGTTTCTTCAAATTCTTTGACTTGTTCGAGCACAGCCGGGTCAGCAAGAACGCGCCGCATCTCGGGGCGCTGGCTCATCAAATCTTCCATAACGCGCCTGTATGTGGACTCTTCGCTGTAGAGCCATATTTGGCTGAGATGTCCGATTTTGCCCACAGACGCTCCTTGGCAAGCGCGATTACACAAGACCTAGAGAATTCTACCGAATTCTTGGCGCGAGCGGATCACGCTGACAAGCCACAGGCAGGAATGTAAAGGATATTCAAGGGCAGGCGCCCTACACGGTTTCAAAGAATTCAAATACACGGCAAGTCCATCGATTGCCAATGTTGAACTCGTAGGGTCCACCATGCGTAGCCCGGAATGAGTACTTTGGATTGACGGGCGCCTCACGCCGCTCCTACTCGAAGCGGAATTCGTAAATCGCATTGCCGATCGGCACACGAAGTATTGCCTTTTGAAACTTGCTGAAATCAAAATCGAGACTGCCTTGAATCATGCCACCGGGAGGAAGGCGGTTCGGTCCCAGCGACGCATCCAGCACCGCTTGTGCGTCCGCCTTCGATTTCTCTTGTGCTTCGCGCGCTTTGCGGTATGCTTCTTCTCGAGCCTGATAATCCGGCACCATAGTTGTGACATTCGTCGTCGTATAGTTATTGTTCCAATTTCGGCCGCGACCTGGAGCCGCTGTCCAGCCAAATGGAGTAGGCACATAATTATAGGAAGGACCTTGTGTCCAGGCATTCGTGGTGACAGGAGTCATAGCATCGGCTCCCCAGAATTTGATCCACTTTGCCTTTGACTCACCTTTCTTCTCGATCTGCGCAGCCAATGTCTGAGCATTGATTGGCTTGAGAATATTTATGGTTGGCGTTAGCTGGATGAAGGTCGGCGGCTGCGACAAGACATCAACGTCGTATTGGCTGTCATTGCTAATGCGAACCTGAGCCCTCGTCGTCTTGGAGAACTCAGACGGTTTTCGCATCAAGCCAGCTTCGACAGTGATACCGTTGGCGGTTACCCTTTCGATAATCAGCCCTCCGGCGCTAGCTTGCTCACAATAAGGAGCGCCTTGGAAGTAGCGAAAAAGAACCACACGCTCGGTCGGCTCCGGCGAGTACTGTTTCCACGGTTCGCCTCGCGATTCCTTGATTCGCATTGCGTCAGCGAAATACTTCTGTGCATCAGCCGGGCGACCTTTTCGTTGCGAGATACGAGCAAGAGCCTCATAAAGGTCAGCAGCGTCCACGCTGTGTTCACCTGAAATTTTCTTGCGTAAATCGAGAGCTTTTGTATAACAATCCAAAGCTTGATCGTACATTCCGAGCGTTTCTTTCAGAACGCCCATATGCTCAAGTGCATCTGACAATTCCGGCGTGTCAGTGTTCTTCGCTTGATATACGTTCAAGGAGTCGCGCATCGTCTCGACTGACTTATCGTTCTTTCCTTGAGCCTGAAGGAGCCAAGATTGCAGCTCGAGCGCGCGTGCGTAATCATAGCTGAGCGGTCCACTTGTGGAGTTAGCGATTGAGATGGCTTTCTTGATTTCCTTGGCTGCATCGGAGAATTTTCCTTGCCACAAAAGAGATTCCGCATATTTGTTTTGAACAGCCGGAACGTTCTTTTTGAAGGCATCATTGTGCTGCAGGCTTGCCAGAGCAGACTTCAGCTCGCGCTCAGCAGAGACGTAGTCACCTATTGAGAGACTTTCCGTGCCCGATTTGCTGTAAGACTGCCAATCGCCTGCAATTGCGCTATCTAAGGCGAAAGCGGCATTGGACATGGACGCACAAAGCAATAGGCTGGCCGAAAACTTCAGAAATGGATTCATAGCGAGAAAGACTCTACATGACAAGCGCAAAAATAACCAAGGATGAGAGCTTAGCAGTTATTACCGCTCTTTGAACAGAGAAAGTGATTGCAAGATTTACCAGCGGCTGATACCATACGCAAGTACGGTAACCTAACGGACAGCAATTCCCCAGCATGAAGACCTTCCAGATTGCAGTTCGAGACTTTGCAGTGCCGATACCTCGGCGCGGCGGCATCGACGTTCACTCTGGATATAGCCTCATTAATTATGGTCAGGAAATCCATGACCTGGTACAGCAGCAACGCAAGAAAGAAGACGCGCTCTACAAGTCGGAAGTAAAAATCAGTCGCAACTTTGAGCGCGCAGAATACAAATTCTGCATAGCCGGTCGAGTTGACGGCATCTTCGAAAAGTCACCGGCTCTAATCGAAGAAATAAAATCGACAGTAAACGTTCATGAGCTAAGGGCAAAGCTTGAATTGATGCCCGATCATCCTTATATACTGCAGGTAAAAACTTACGCCTATTTTTATTATCTAGATCACGGCGTCATGCCTGAAATGCGCTTGCATTTGGTTTCCTCGACCAATACGCAACAGCGCGAAGATATGTATCTCAAGCTGGATCTGGAAGAATTCGAAAAATGGGTCGATTTGAGATTGGATGAGCTTGTCGAGGAAACAAAGTTAATTGAAGGCGATGTGATGCGCCGCATAGAAATTGCCGGGCGGCTGCAGTTTCCTTTTAAAAATCCGCGCCCCGGTCAAAGCAAGCTCATGCAATCGATTCAAGAAGCAATTGACGAGCGCAAGCAGGTCCTGGTCCAAGCTCCAACTGGCTTGGGAAAAACCATGTCCGTTAGTTTTCCCGCTCTTAAAGATGCACTCTCTCGCGGACAAAAGCTTGTCTATCTCACCCCGAAGAACAGCCAGCATAAGGTCGCTGAAGATGCCATCGAAAGATTGAAGGAATCAGAGCCGGAACTGCGATTGCTCACACTCAATGCAAAATCCAAAATTTGCTTCAAACCTGAGCCTGTCTGCACTCCAGAGCACTGCGAGTATGCAAGAGACTATTATCAAAAGCTCTACGATCATAAGCTGATCAACATCATGGCAGAGAAAGCTCAGCTAAATTTCGATGTTCTGCAAGAGCTAGGAAGAGAGTACGAAGTTTGTCCATTTGAGCTTTCAGTTGATGCAATTGCGCGCAGCGACGTGATAGTGGGTGACTACAATTATGTGTTTTCCCCTCGCTCGCTAATCGGGCGCATAACTATCCTGAATAATTTGCTGAATGAAAAACCTAATCTGGTTATCGACGAGGCGCACAATCTTCCAGATCGGGCTTGCGATTATTACTCGCCGGTTCTATCCAGCACAACTTTTGAAGAAGCAGCAAACAAACTAGCTTTAATGCCACCAAGCTTGTCAATTGAAGGGCAAGCGCTCATGTCCAAAAGCATCGAACTCATCAAAACGCAGGCTGACAAGTACAAATGGGAGCTGGCAATTTCGCTCAATGACGAAGTATTCCGGCTGCAGAACAAGAAGTGGAAGGAGTTCCTTGCAAAATACTTGGGTTCAGGACTCGACATTCAGCAGAAGGACGCCGTCATCAGAGCCGCCAACTCATGGGCACAGTTCACCGAAATCCTCGATCTTAATGCAGACAATTTTTTCACAACAGCAAAGAGACACGCAAAAGGCGTAGACCTCAAAATCACCTGCTGCGATGCGTCCGCGTACTTGAAGGACGCATATGCCGAGTTCAGCAGCAGCATCGCATTTTCAGCCACAATGAAACCGTTCGACTATTATTCGCGCCTATCCGGTTTCAATTCAGAGAAGACGAAAACGATTGAATGCACTTCTCCATTTCCCAGTCAGAATCGCAAGCTGATGGTGATACCGCAAGTATCCACAAAGTATTCGGATCGCCAAAAGAACTACGCAAAAATTGCAGATGCTATTGGCAAGATAGTGAATCTGCGTCGTGGTAATTACTTCATTTTTTTCCCAAGCTTTGAATTTCTGACTGAGGTAGCTGACCGCACAGAACTTCCAGCCTTCGAAGTTCTCAGGCAAACTCCCGACATGAAATCAAACGAAGCTCGCGAATGGATCGATAGACTTCACAGGCAAGAATATCCAACGATCATCTTTGCAGTGCAAGGAGGCACCTTCTCAGAGGGCATCGACTACCCCGGCAATTCCTTGATTGGAGCGATCATTGTCGGGCCTGCATTACCGAAGTTTGATCTTGAACGTGAAAGATTGAAAGACTACTACCAGAAACATTACAATGCCGGCTTCGATTACGCATACACCTACCCTGCAATGACAAGGGTAATCCAGTCAGCCGGCAGGGTTATCAGATCGGAAAAGGATCGAGGGCTTATAGTTCTGATGGATCAACGTTTCGTCCACAATAATTATGTCAACTCGATGCCCTCAGACTGGTTTGACAAGTCGGTTTCCGAGCTGGTGTCAAGAAGTATCTTAAAAGACATTAGCGAGTTTTGGCTGGAGGAAGCGCAGTGAAATCGAAAGTTCATTCGCATTTGTTGATCCGTTGGATCTTCTTGCGCATGGTCTCACTTTGTTTCTTAGCCGCATTCCTTTCCATGTTGGTGCAGATAATTGGTCTTTACGGCAAGAATGGAATTATTCCAATCTCGCAACTTCTAGCTTGGCGCAGCGAATTCGGCTGGGAGATCTTATACCGATATCCATCTGTTTTTTGGCTTAATACCTCCGATTCTTTCTTGCAGCTGGTTTGTGTAGCCGGAGCGGCAGCTTCGGCACTTGCTCTTTTCGGCGTGATCACAGGACCAATGATATTGCTTGCCTGGTTTCTCTACCTGTCCATTTGCAGTGTTGGACAGGACTTTATGAGCTTTCAGTGGGATTCATTGCTCTTAGAGACTGCTTTGCTGGCCGCTTTCTATGCTCCCTGGAAGATGCAAGAGCCAACACCAATGTCGGCTGAATTCAAAAAGCAACCGGAGGGTTCGCTCATATTCCTGTGGCTCATTCGTTTGCTCCTTTTCAAACTAATGTTCCTTTCCGGAATAGTTAAAATAGCAAGCGGAGATCCCGCCTGGCGCGATTTGACCGCACTGGACTATCACTACGAAACACAACCGTTACCGGTACCACTTGCCTGGTTCGTGGCAAAGCTTCCAGAAGTCATTCAAAAGCTGTCCACGTTTATGATGTTCGCAATCGAACTGGGATTTCCATTCTTGATATTTGGCATTCGTCCGCTGCGGATGCTTGCAGGTTTTGGACTTGTTTTCCTGCAACTGCTCATAATTTCAACAGGTAACTATGCCTTCTTTAATTGGCTAACGATTGCACTTTCCATCTCTGCTCTCGACGATCAAATGATAATCGGACTTTTGCCTCGTTCGCTGCAAATGTCATTGCAAATGCATGCAAGCACCCTGCGCGAGAAACTTTCTGAGACACGCAAATTCATTATTCCCGGTGCTCTTATAGCTACAATTTCGCTAGGATTCTTCGCCAACACATTTTTCAGCTCGGCAGTGGTACCAGCTCCGGTGAAGTGGCTGATCGGACTTGCCGATCCGCTGCGAAGTTTTAACACCTATGGATTATTCGCGATTATGACGACTAAGCGGCCTGAGATAGTTATCGAAGGCAGCAATGACGGGCAGACCTGGATCGAGTACGAATTTAAATACAAGCCCGGAAATATAAAGCGAATGCCACCAAGTGTCGCTCCGCATCAACCAAGAATGGACTGGCAAATGTGGTTCGCAGCATTGGCGCCAGATCGAGTAGCGCCGTGGTTCAGCCTACTTGTTGAGCGATTGCTTCAAGGAAACCAGGAAGTGCTAGCACTCTTCGACCACAACCCGTTTCCGGATGGACCACCCAAGATGATTCGTGCAGTGCTATACGATTACCACTTCAGTAACGCTGAAGGTCTCTTTCAACGCGGAGAGTGGTGGTCCCGCAAGCCAGTCGGAACATACATGGAAGCGCGGTCTAAAGCGTCGATGTAAGAAAGGCTTCTCTCGCCTCACACGAAAAAAACAATCCCATGAATCCGACGCCTAGCCCTGCATCGAAGCTAGAGGATCTAACAGTTGCTACTCTGATCCTAAAGGTGAACTAACCAGTTCCGCCACCCGATATACAACCGCATTCTTGGTTGCCGGCTCTTCTAATTTGAGTCTGTAATAGAACCCGAAGGGCGTATCCTCAGCCGTCTTGCTTAACTTGAAGGTTCCGCGAACTTTAACCGTCAACAATCCAGACGCATCTGGGTTCTCAACGTTGATGTCCGAAAAATTCGCTTCAATCGCCGACAAAGAATTGGCTGGAAGATCGCTTGCAGATATGTCCGTCGATGACCAATGAAACAACTCAAGCGCATGTTGTGCCGGTTCGGTTAGCAGCTTCTTTAACTTGGCACGAGATTTCACACTGTTTCTATCGTTGAATTTAATCGATAAAAGACATTTGGACAATTCCTGAGTAGTATCAACAATCCAATCCTGCGTCTGCGCATCTAACTTAAACTTCTTGGTCTTTGCATTTTGGACGTCGCTTATGTGCTTACTGACCTCTTGTGCCAACACATCCTTACCAAGCTCACTAAGTACTTCCTCTTTTGTAACGAGAGACGTGATCAGTCTTCGATAGCTTTCTTTCGATGGAATCTCGATCTTCAACTCACTGTTATACAGCTCTTCCGCAACGGAGCAAGCCTCATTGATCGCCTTTTCCGCAGATTGATAATTTCTCAAATGCATCTCTACCCCAGCTAACTCCATTTGAGCGTCGGCATAGAAATCGCTGCGCTTACCAAAGGTTTCTTCGGCAACAGAAGCGGCTTTCACATAATAGTCCCGAGAACGACGAAAGTCCTTTTTGATTTGATACAAGCGAGCTAAGTCCATTGATATCGTGTATGGTATTGATCCATTATCGCGCTTGAGCAGCAGCTGCATTGCCTCCTTGTAGTTGGCTTCAGCTTTGTCCGACTCACCTCTTGTCGCCTGAATCTCTCCAAGCCACATTAATGACTCTGCCAGATTCATGACCGTCGATTCTGATTTTCTGGCAAGCGGAATTGCGCGCAAGAGGCTCCACTCAGAGTTAGCTACGTCGCGCTCCTCGGCGGGAAAATATGAGGACCATGCCACTCCGTGATAAAGCCTGGCTGCGGCAACCGGACCCAGAACTTTTTCTTCCACTCTTGCAAGCTCGTCGATTAGTTCGCGTGCATTTTTGGAACTATCTGCAGTTTCACTATTAGTTAGGGCATTGATATCCTGCCGAATCTGTTTTACATAAAGCAGATAAGCAGCAGACAAAGCAACCAACACAACCATCACTGCGCTTGGTAGAATCGCACCGAGCTGCCATCCTTTGATCATTTTGCGAATTTCTTCGGACTCTGACAGCTGCTTATTTTTCTTTAGATGAATCGCATAATTATCCAAACTTTTACAGGCTGGTGAGAGAAAGCTCCACCAACGCCTATTCCATTGCGAGATCACAACATTGAATAGTTCTTTCGCTTCTGAATCCTTCTGGTCGATCAGATACAACTCAGCCAGGTGTGCTCGCTTGGCGAGCGTACCCGGTCCCTTCGCGCCAAATAGTTTTGACCAGGCAAGGATAGATTTCCTCAGGATTCGCTCAGCGGTACCATGAAACCCTAAAGCGCCGACAATTTTAGCCAACCAGTCCGAGCCGAAGCTTACCACTAACAAGCACTGAATGCTGATAGCAGTGCAAGCCAGCACATACGGAAGCGTTACTACGCCAGCTTGATCATGAACTTCCTTGGCGAACTGCAAAAGAACCGCAAGCGAAAAAAGCACCCAAAGCAGGCGCGTCAATTCAGTAACTATGAACAGGAATCTCATTTATTCGGTCACCGCACATACAATGTACCCGCCGGGAGGCTGACGCTGTTAGTGAACATGCTGAAATCCGCAAATTGCCGGATACACCAGAAACCGACCTTGCATGAGCAGGTTTGCGGACAGATGCGGTCCAGAAATCCGTAATCCCATCCATTTATCGACGGACCTCGTCGCCCCATACGCGGCGCTGGGATGCCCCAGCTTAGACCAGGAATTTTTGAACGTTGCCTGATTCGTAGAGCCACTTGCCTTTTTCTTTGAGAAAGCGGCTGCGTTCGCTGAAACTTGCGTCTTTCCCAGCTTGCTCAAGATAGGCGGTGAATGAAACGTAGGCTTCGCTTTCGCCGTCTGAGAACTCGAGGATGGACAAGCCTTTGAACTTCGTACCCCTGGAAAATGCCAGTAGCTCCCTTCGCCAGAGTGGCAAACTAGCTTTGCGCGCAGGGTTCTTCGGATGGGTGGTTGTTATTATGTAATCCGCCAGCCCCAAAGCATATGCCGCATAGCGGGAACGCATCAGGTTAAGGGCATTTGGCGCGTGCTTACCTTTGTGATAGGGCTGGCAACATTGCTGGTAAGGCAATTTGCTACTGCATGGACAAAGTTTAGTATCTTCAGACAATTCCATCTTCGGAAAATGTTATGACACCATCTGTGATGTAGTCTTCCATTATAGACCCTGGCATTTCCCAGAGATCAATCACCGTATTTAGTGCCTCGCAGACATTACCAGGAATTTTATACTGATGAGCCACGTGGCTCAAGCTTTCAAGTTTCCGCAAAGTCACTCTGCCTTCACCCTTGACTGCCGTTGATACAAAGCTCCGAGGGTTCTCGGCATGTTTGTCCGCGAGTTGCCAGATAGTCAACTGAATGACGCGTTTGCCACTTGTAAAACTGTGCCTGGAATTTAGTAATTCGATGAACTTGAGCTGCTGCTTCTTCAGAAAAGATGACCATCTGACTTCTGATGTTGCTGATGAGCGAAAACGAGAATTTGGGTCTTGAGCAGAACTGTTCTTGCTTTCAGGGTTTGCGTTCTGGGATGTGCCGCCGGCTGCTTGGGTTGATTCGGAATATATCTGCATACAATATTTCTAAGGGGTACTTCTCTACTCTAATAGATCTTCCCCAATTACTGCTCAGATTTTTCGATTTAGGATGTCAGAAATAAAAGGAAACATTAAGGCTGACTCCGGGATATCAAGAACTTTTCTCGCATCTTGCTGCCGGCAAGCGGTTCGGGATTTTCATTGATAAATTGGATAATTGATTGTGCGCATTGCATCGGCGTCATTTCGGTGGTGTCGAGTTCAAGATCATAAATGGCATCTCTATGGACATAGAGCTGAGAACCCACTGCCCATCCCAGATAGCGGTCGCCTCTTTGAATCTCTCGCCGGCAGATTTCCTCCTCCTGACAATATGCTCCAATGTAATAAACTCGATACGATTCGAAGACGCGCAACGACTCCTCAAGCCAGTCACGAGACCAGAAGACTTCATCGGCTATCAAATTCAAACCCCGATCCAGATAAGCCGCCATGGATCGGTAGCGGGCAAGCATAATCTGGTCCAAATAGTGCCCAGGCAGAATCCTGAAATACTTCTTTCCATCGGCTTCCTCTTGAATCCACCTGTAATAAGCATCGCTGCGCGTTTCCAGATCGATCTCTTTCGGTGGCATGGTAAACCAATACTTGTCAATACCAAGCAAGAAATACGGTTCACCGACAATATCTTGAAAGGCGTGGCAGAGGCTGGTCTTACCAGCACTCGATCCGCCATTGACAATTATCACAGTGCCAGTTTTTGGACTGGCGCCAATGCTCATAGTGGACGGCGGGAAGGATCTGCTGCAATTTTGCGCTCACGCGACTCGGCATGTCTTTTCAGGCACTCAACATGCTGCTTGAGTTCACCGTGACTTGCTGCAGCTGTCATTTGCTTTGCAAATGGAATTTTCAAACCTGTATCAACATAACTTTGCAACTTCACAAGAGTTGCTTTTCCATTGTCAACCTCAGTTAGAGTCCACTCTCCCTCAAAAGCCTTTAACTTGTCAGAGCGGATCATCTTGAAAGCTACTTTATTAGGAGCTTCGTAGGTTTCCTTATAGACGCAGGTTGCGCTTCCAATTACTGGCAACTTATCAAATATTTCTTCAACAACGCATTCATTTTCATTACTGGAAATAACGCGAGTCCCATCCGGTTCATCATTGCGCAGGTTCTTTAGAGCGTCGTAAGTTACTTTCAGAGGTGCATGCACTTTCATTTGTGCAATCGCGCCGTGATGCTCCTTGTGGTCGCTCGCAATCGCTGGCAGGGCATTTGCAGCCAATCCTACTACTGCTATTGATACGAGAATACTTCTTGTCAAGAATTTATCGCGCATATATCACCGCTTGGTTTCTATGAAATCAAGCATTATACACGGTCAAAAAAAACAGAAATGAAGAGGAATTCCTTTCTGATTTTCGTGAACCTCATTTATACAAAAGAAAAGAAACGGCTCCGTGGTGGTGAGGAGCCGTTTCGCAAGCCGCAAGCAGGGTGGCAGATCCTGCTCCGCGCTCTTGTGCTTTAGTTGGTGAATTAGGTAAGTGTGTGTGATCGGAGGAAAGGTTTATGCAGACACCGCCAGTGGTGTCACAGCAATTTCTTCGCTCGAGTCAATGTCGGCGAGAATTTGGCGCAGCTCAACTACATCCACATGCACTTCAGGATAGAACTGCAAGAGAATGGAGAGCTGACGAGTAAAGCAATCTTTTGCCTCATCCTTCTTGTCGAGCGCGCAATTGATCATGCCCAAGTTGAACAAATAATCGATGAGCTCGGGCTGCTCAGAGCCTACTTCTTTCTCAATCTTGGCCAATGCTTTTACATGTAGCCGAGCTGCCTTGGCATAATCACCTCTTTCTTCTGCGAGATTTGCCAGGTTTTGAAGTTCAGCTGCGCTTTTCATAATTGCCTCCTTGTGGGCTTTTGAATGGATGGGCAACGAAAGATTGCTCCCTGTCAGAGGGAGGATGATCGCTGCGGACTATGTATGTGGGAAGAAATCTTTTCGACTACTCTGCGTTCATTACAGAGGAGGCGGCTTGCAAGGATTCTCTGGAGGGTCACAAGCGTTGCACACACATTGGTGACGCAAGAATCGCAGTTGCTTTGTTGATTTCTGTTACGTTAATGATAAGGCGCCGTTAAGCCGATTAGCAAGATGACTGAAAGCATACAATTGTTATAGCGTCGCAATATATCGCATCTGAAAACACTTGCCAGATAAGAGACACAAGATCGACACCTAGATCCATCGATTTATTAAATCGAAAAAGAAACCCACATTTAAGCTTCAGGATATATCTGGAGATATATTAAAAGCCTGATGAATATTGGATGTAGCAAGATAGCAGTACAAATGGATATACGGATCTTTTGTGAGATGACACACGAGAATGCGCTTCCCACGCCCTTTCCAGCGCGAGCAATGCGGATTTCAATAGATTTGCGCAGGCTCATAAAACCGCTATTTCTGTAGCTCATAGTCCTATTATTTGGATATGCACATCTCTCAAGCGGGGTCTAGTATCAAAATCAATAAGTATGATTTGCTGCCATGTTCCTAGAGGCAAAGTGCCGTTAATTACAGGAATAACAATGCCTGGTCCGAGCATAGATGCGCGAATGTGCGAGTGCCCATTGTCGTCGTGCCAGCGTTCGTGATGTTTGTAATCCAGCGATTTTGGCGCCATTCGTTCAAAGGCTTCCTTTATGTCATGCACAAGACCTGGTTCATACTCTATGGTGGTGATACCGGCAGTGGATCCAACAACAAATACCGTCGCTGTTCCGGATTGAATCTTTGATTTAGCGACCGCATCATTCACTGCTTCCGTTATGTCAATGACATCGGTGTGACCTTGCGTGTTGAACGACCTTTTGGAAGAATGTACTCGCATCGATTTCTCCTGCATGGTGCGCGCTATCGACGAGCGCGGAATCCATTATGCTTTAAACGAGAAAAGACTACTTTAACAAGTAGTCTCTCTCGTGCTTCCCGGCAAAATTTTTGAATTTGGTTTGTTGTTATGCTCTTGCAATCACTGTCCTGGCGGATAGTGGTGCCTTACAAACTGCTTCTAATTCTCCTGACTCCTATTCAACCAATTTTGTTTCTGAAAAATGAACGATTAAACGAAATTAGCGCTCAAACTAATTTGCGACCCAAATAAAGCAATTCAAGCAGATTGCAAAGGCTACCCAGCTCATGTAGGGTATCAACATCGCAGCCGCAGGACGGTCTACTTGAAAGAAGCTTGCAGCGCTGCTGATGATGAAGAGCTGCAAGATCATCGCATCAGCCAGGGCAAGCGCGGGATTGCGCAGCCCAAAGAAGAAAACACACCACAAGACATTGAACAAGAGTTGCAAGTGATAGAACAACATCGCCGGTCTGATGTCGTGCGTTTTGCGCTTGCGATAAACACGCCATGCTGCAAAACCCATCAGTAGATACAAAAGCGTCCAGACGGGCGCGTACACGTTCTCCGGTGGCGTCCATGTGGGCTTAATCAGACTCACATACCAATCAGCACTTGAGTTAGCACCAAATATAATACCGATCGCAGCAGCACCGAATGTGATGGTCATTATCCCGACTAATGCGCGGAGATCATCTGCAATGATTTTTTGTTTTACTAGCCCGGTTGGCCGTTTATGTTCTTGCTTTGCTTGAGGCATGCTAAAATGCTCTCCGCGATTCTGGACAGGATCTGGTTTGTGCTTCTGTGTGAGTTTCATAGGGATTCCTTGTTCTGAACGTTGACGCAGCCATTACCGGAAAGTTGCAAGAGATAAACAATATTTTCGGACCGATTAGCGCAAGGCTTGCGCCAGTGTCCGTCCCAATCCCATGCTATTTACTTCATCGAACTGATGACTCGACACGATGTCGACGTTCATTTGCATTGGCAGTTCATGGTCCAACTCGTCAACAAATCGCTGCCCACTTCGATCGGCTCCAATTAGGAAAAACACGATCTTCAGCTCATTTGGGGATATCATTCGAGCTTGTGCATCTTTGATGATTCTTCTGACTTCGCCTTTGTTGCTGGGGTCACCATCTGTGATTACAGCCAGCATCAATGGCTTTGGCTGCATTCCTGCGTCTCTAGCGGCAAAGTAATTATTAATGGCTTCGCGCATTGGCAAGTGAAGATTGGTTCCTCCGTCTGGGGAGAAACGGTTGAACACAGTGCTGATGTCGCGTGCTGAAACATGATCAAACTTCTGAAACTGGGACGAAAACGTCATCAATGTAATTCCGCGAGGAAATGCACTTTCAATTTGTTGAGAGAACCACCCCATTTGTTCGCGGCACCATTGCCATCGCGTCACATTCTGCGGAGCGAATCCAAATGCACTCGGGCAATCGTTCTCATTCATGGATCCGGAACTGTCAATCAAGATACTGATGTCGTATTGACCCAATCGATTCAATTCATTAGGTCTTATGCGGCTGCTAAATACAAATGGAGAATTTGCGTTCGAATCGAAAGAAGGACTGGCTCCGCCATCATATTGATAGGCGGAGCCATTGCTTGATCCATATGGAGTGCGCGGGGAGCCATACGGATCAATGGACGGAGGAGGGAGCATACGGTTTTGCAAAGCTGGAATCTGCCTGATCTTCGAACCAACAAAGTCCCTCAGATTCGGATCATTAAAGAGACTCCGCATCTCCTGCAAGAATCCTCCGCCTGTATTTGCTCGTGTTTGCTCAGAGAATGATTGTGCGTGTGCGCCAATCGCATTAGTAAGCACGGCAAAAGCAGACAGGAGCAGCACCGCTCCTCTCGATTTGAACATTTTTCAGACCTCGGAAGCTAACCAATGTTTCTGATGACGACAGACCCTTAGACAAGTTCCGGCACTGCGATAACCTATAATTGAATGCTGCAACGTCTGCATCCCGAGAACTAGCAATTATTTCCCGACTTAAAGCAATTAGTCTGTTTACATAGACTTGACGGACCAGTTCATTGCCGATAACATTGGACCCATTGCTAGGAGAAAAACAAGTGTCCGCACGCAACTATTATTACTGGTATAAGGAGGTTCACCTGGACTGAGCCACGCCCGAGCGTGCATTAACCAGGTGGACCGCAGTAGTTTCTGCGGTCTTTTTGTTTTTCAGAGGTAAATTGAAATGAGAAATTGGTATTACAGCTATGCATTTTCAACCAGGGGAAGCCCCGGGTAGACCGTAGCATGTAATCACAACGCTCACAGGTCCCGGCTCCCCAGAGGAGACGGGACCTTTTACTTTAACCGGAGGAAAAATGAAAGACGCAAAATTGGTTCTTAAACAGGAAGGCTCAAGAAACACGAAGATCCGCATTGGCAGCTCGACAATCGGTGGAAATGAGCTCTTCATCGTCGGCGGACCATGTTCAATCGAAAGCTTGGAACAGATGGAGCAAGTCGCCATTGCCCTATCGCACGGACCAGTACAAGCAATCCGTGGCGGCGCATTCAAGCCGAGAACGTCTCCATACTCCTTTCAAGGATTGGGGATCGAAGGGCTCAAGATCCTTTCGGAAATCAATCAGCGTTTCAATGTTCCAGTCATAACCGAACTGATGACGGAGTCGCAAATCCCTGACATTGTCCAGCATGCAGACGTTCTCCAGATCGGCAGCCGCAACATGCAGAACTTCGATCTGCTCAAAGCAGTAGGCACAGCAGGCAAACCAGTAATTCTAAAACGCGGACTGGCAGCAACACTAGAGGAGTTTATCCTGGCAGCTGAATACATCATGGCTCACGGCAATCCAAATGTTATTCTCTGTGAGCGTGGCATCCGAAGCTTTGATACATTCACCAGAAATGTTCTTGATCTTGGAGCCGTTGTAGCACTAAAGCAATTGACACATTTGCCAGTGCTCGTAGATCCGAGCCATGCCGCCGGAAAGAGCGAATTGATCGCTGATCTCGCCAAGGCAGCAGTTGCCTGCGGTGCTGATGGACTGATGATCGAGTGCCATCCGCAACCGAAGAAGTCTGTTTCAGATGCTCGCCAAGCACTTTCACTGGAACAAATGCTCGACCTGATTGAAAGCCTTCGCTTGATTGCCCTGGCGGTCGGCCGCAATATCCCATCTGTCAAAGAGCATCGAAGCGCAGAATTGCCGCCACTGATGATTGGACAAACTGACTTCCCTGCGATGCTACAGGTTGCTGACCTGATCGCATAACCGTATCCACGACTTTTGAAATCAGAGGACCAAAACAATGACAATGCATTGGCCCCAGGCGGGGCAAATAAGACTATCCACTACTAACAATCAAACAATTACAGATCACTCGAACTCCTCTGATTTGAAGATGCAATATCTGCGTGCCGAGATCGATTCGCTTGACACGAAACTGACGCAGCTTCTCCTGGCGAGATTCGAACTTGCAAAGGAAATCGGCAGAGAAAAAGAGTTAGCGGGATTACCCATTAAGGATGAAGCACGCGAAAAACAACTCATTGACAGAATTTCCGCCATGATTGGCGATAAAAGAAGCGAACACATACTGGCAATATTTAGAGAGATCATGAATCAGAGTGCTGTTTTCCAAGTATTGCTTTCGGAAAAAAAGAGCAAAAGAAGTTCGCAGCAAGAGCATCTGTCCACAAGTTTGCATTAGGCGCGGGACTGATGGGAGGCAAGAATGGCTCACCATCATATTTGAGTCAATGTTTGAGTAGGCGTATGAAACTAAATTGAAGCCCCAGATCTCTTGGAAACCGCATCAACATTAAATCCGCGAAATCCGGGATAATTTTTGAAAGACCAGCGTCGTAATAAAAGTAACCCGCAAAAACGAAGGTGTTTTTCAATGTTGCTTTTAACTTTCGCAGCTTTAGCCGCAAGTACCGCATTTGGTCTTGTGATCAAAGAGCTTCTCTAAGCACTTACTGATCGAACTACTTGAGTTTGCAGCAAGCTCAAGTTCAGGTTCAATGTTCGCGTTCAGATGTTCACCGATAGGTGTGCGAACAGAATCGACTCAGTTGCTCTATCGAGACCTCGATCCCATAGCCTATCTTACGCCTTCGGTATCTTGCCGAACGGTGGGAAACCCTCAAGATTATCGCAATTGTTTTTCGACCATTTATCTCTCAGATCACGATACGCATCGCCGTCGAGATCTTTTTTTCCTTTGTCGAAAAGCGTAATCACTTCATCAGCAATCTTGTTGCATGCCTCGCGCTCCTCGCTAGTGCCTGCCAGTTGCGAACCAATAGATTTATCCATCTTCCATAACTCCAATCGAACTTACCCGAGACGAACAATAGCCGTCAGATCGTGTAAGAAGCGTGGCAGTGCTCTGGTGTCCCCACCCATCCAACCGGGCCAATTTGTAGTTGGAAGCGTTGCCCAAATCCTTAACACTTCGGTTTTTTCCTTACATTCGTGTAAGGTAAAACCGAAGCTCCAGACTCCGCCATTCGCGTCTAGGCAAACCAGGGCTCTTATATATAATGAAATTAGGACTCTTTGCTTCCCCCCCTTGGTCCCCATCCTCGAGTCCAGGCATCTTACTATCCGTTTGAGCGTCTTGACGCACACGGTCTTTTGCACCTTCTAAGGCGGCCAATATGACAGCAACAACGAAGTCATCATCCTCGTCCAAGGACAGTCCTGTAGATTCGGTTTTTCTTGCGCTCGGTCACATGTATGACCTCATGGGTCAGATGGGCAACGCCCTCGGAATCTACAACTCCATCATCAAACGCAATCCAGTATGTGTAAAAGCGCTCTATTCAAGAGGTCTGATTCTTCTCTGGAAATCTCAAGATGACCTGGCTATGCGTGATCTTCATAAGGCAGTTGCCACCGCCAGTAAGGACCGTGTCGCCCTGAGAAACCGCGCGCTCGGGTACATTTTTGCTGAGAATATGGAAGCAGCGGTGAAAGACCTAAGCAAATCACTCGAAGCACGCGAATGGGATGCAATCACGTGTATCGTCGCCTATTGCGCTTTCATGAAACAAGGAATGCATGAGGAAGCAAATAACATTTTAGCCAATGCCGAAGGCAGAATCCCGGGACAGGAATGGCCTTTGCCTATCCTGCAATACTTGCAGGGATCATTGGAAATGACATCGCTTATGACCATAGCAAATGCATCGAAAGGAAAACTTCTAGAAGCCCGTTGCTACCTTGGTTTTATTAAGTCATTAGGTGCAAACCCGCCGGAAGGAAAACCAGACCTGATGTTTGTCCGAGACAGCGATACAGGATCGGCACTGGTCCGAGTTATGGCCACAAGACAATTGAAGATACTGGAACAAGGAATGGACGCAGCGATGCAACGCCGTGCCGAAAACAATGACCGCATCCAGGGCATGGATTGGATGTGATTATCTAATTCTCGTCGGTTCTTTCAGGGCGGGTGTCGTTTGATGAGAGGCGACGCGCGATAAACTCAGATTGCGCATTGAGCCGCTTCTCAGATGGTTTGGGCAGCATGCGCACGTAGGAGCCATCAGGCTTCATTTCTCGAGCTTTCACGCGATCGGAAAGATACATCGTCAAAATGTCATCGCGGACGGTGCGAATCAAACGTTGTTCTTCCAGAGGGAAGAGCACTTCTACGCGCCCGTTCAGATTACGAGGCATTAAATCGGCACTGCCCATAAGGATTTCTTCTTTGCCACCATTGCGAAAATAATAAATGCGACTATGTTCCAGAAAACGCCCAACAATGCTAACCACACGAACATTTTCGCTAACACCGGGGATACCGGGACGCATGCAACAAATACCACGAACAAGAAGATCAACCTGCACCCCAGCACGTGAGGCTTCATACAAGAGTTCAATCATTTCTTGATCAACAAGTGCGTTCATCTTGAAAATAAGATGCCCACGTTCGCCATGTTGCTGATGTCTTATTTCTCGTTTGATGAGAGCTTCGATTCGCTGTCGCAAATTAATCGGTGCCACAGCCAGTTTTCGATAATCTGTTTTCGCTGAATAACCCGTCAGGTAATTAAACAAGTCAGTAACATCAGCACCGATTTCCTCATCACAAGTAAATAAGCCGGTGTCTGTGTAGAAATGGGCGGTTACTGGATTGTAATTTCCTGTTCCTAAGTGAACATAACGCTTGATCGTATCCCCTTCCCGGCGGACGACCATGGCGACCTTGGAATGGACCTTCAGACCCAGCAATCCGTAGACAACATGAACGCCCTCAGCTTCAAGCGCCCTTGCCCATTCAATATTACTTTCTTCGTCAAAACGTGCTTTCAATTCAACAAGCACTGCGACTTGTTTTCCATATTCCATAGCATCGAGCAACGCTTCTACAACAGGAGAGTTAGCTCCAGCTCTGTATAGCGTCATTTTGATCGCCAGCACATCAGGGTCTCGCGCTGCAGCTCGCAAGAAATCAATCACCGGCTGGAAGGAATCATACGGATGGTGTAACAGGAAATCCTTTTGTCTTATCGCGCTGAAGATATCGACTTCTTTGTTATCTGGATAAAGATTCGACGGAATAACAGGCACGAAATTCGGATACTTCAAGTCAGATCTATTGATCACCTGCAAGTAACGCAAGCGGCTCAGATTCAGCATCCCCTGCACGTGATAAACGTCTTCCAGATCAATTTCCAAATTATTGACGAGAATCTGCAAGATGCTGACAGGCATCGTGTAATTTACTTTCAAACGCACCACGTCGCCAAATCGACGCTGCCTCAATCCTTCTTCCGTAGTCTCGAGTAAGTCAGCCGCTTCGAGTTCTTGGATCGCCAGTTCAGCGTTTCTGGTTACGTGAAATGGGTGAGCGTCAAGAACTTCCATCCCGGGAAAGAGATCGGCAAGGTTCGCTGCGATCAAATCTTCTAGCCATACGAAATTGCGCGACTTCAATGCATCGAGTCGCCGGCTGGAGGCGCCATGAATACGGTCAAGAGGTACCAATTGCGGAAGTGTGTCGGGAACTTTTATGCGAGCAAATCTTTCGTTATCGTCAAGATCGCGAATTAAGACAGCCAAATTCACACTCAAATTGGAAATGTGTGGAAATGGTCGACCGGGATCGAACGCAAGCGGAGTCAAAACCGGAAAGACCGTATGAATGAAATAGTCACGTGCTCTCGCCCGCTGCCTGGCATTCAGCTCAGAATATTTGAGTATTTGAACACCTTCCTCCTTCAAAGCAGGAAGAAGTTGCTGCGAAAGACAACTATGGGCAACGGATAGGAGATTGCTGACTTCGGATCTAATTGCCGCAAGTTGCTGGGCTGGTGTCATCCGATCAGGTCCGGGTGGCGCTGAGCCCGACTCCAATTGGCGCTTTAAGCCGGCAACCCTGACCATGAAAAATTCGTCAAGATTCGAGCCAAGAATAGAGAGAAATTTAAATCGCTCCAAAAGTGGATTCGATTCGTCCTGAGCTTCTTCGAGAACTCGTTTTTGAAAGGCTAATAGACTAAGCTCACGGTTGATATAAAGAGCTGGATCATCCAGACGCAAGGGAGCAATATCGGACGATGCTCCGTCGGTCCCGGCGGCATTGGCAGCGCGTCCACGCTTTCTTGCCCGTATTCTGTGTGGTCTGGGGCTAGTCATCTACCCATAATCTACCCGATTATGCTTCCCGCGTGCTGCTGGGTTGAGCATACTTCCGATTAAAGTTCCTAAAGATAAGAGTGCCAAAGGATTAGCTTTCATCTGGCTTTCCTCTGGCACTCATTCATTGGACGGATTTTAACCGATTGGACCTGCCTTATTCGAACAGGTTAGCGTCGCGGGCCGATGCGACCAACCAGTTAATCGAACCAGGAACAGCAAGTCCAATAACAATCATCGTTACACCAAGCAGAACCCGTCCACGACCTCCCATCGCAAAAGGAAATCTCAGTCCTATGCTTCTCAATCCCATGACAAGATTGAAACCACCAAGGGCGATACCAATAAGCTCACCAGCATTGGCGATAATATTTAGCAACGCTTCGAGATTGGCAAGGTTGTTTACCCGCACGGTGCCAGCTGTGTTAATTCCATAGATAACAGTGGCATCACTGCTGCTGGCATTGGGAGTAACAGCGCCATTTGTTGCACCCTGCAAGATGGGAGCAGTTGAGGTTGCCGAACCAAAAGCATCGCTTTGCGCAGAGTTATTGGCTGAAGACTGAGCGGTAGCTTGGCTTTGCATAACAACCGCACCACTGACTGGCGTGACAATATGGTATCGAATGCCCAACTTGGCAGCTTCTGCAACTTTCCCTTTAGCTATTAGCTTACGAACTTCGTCGGAAGCTTGCAAGATTGCGACCTCTTTGTTTTCCGGTTTGGTCGGAGCAAAACCCTTAGTAAGCTCAGGTATGTTCGGGAGATCAGCAATGCGCTGTGAGTCGATGAAGGTTTCCCTGGCACCGGGGGCCCATTTGCTGAAGAACGATTCGAGATCATCCTGTAGCGGACCACCGCGCTCTACTGCTGTAAACGGACCAATCTCTCTATGATTCTTAAAGAACTCATTTGCGTCCGTCAAACAATCATCGAGTGCAAGTTCATAAAAATTGGGCGCCGCCGCATATGGTGCCACAATGTACATCTCGTCATTAAAGCCCGGTTGCGGTCCGTGAATCCACAAAACGGCACCGCCACTGCTCTCACCAGCGAGTTCTGCTGCCGAAACAATTCCGTGAAGGTTATCTTGCCCGCCAGCGAAATTTTCCTCCTTTAGAAACTTCAATGCCGATTGGAGATCAACAGGCTTGGCATCATCGCGATCACCGGCAAGCAGGACTGATGTTTTAATTCCTGAGGGTATCTTTTGCAAGGCGGCAACTACTTCACCGGCGTGCTTTTTCATGCGCTCAGACGCATCGACAACGACAACCAAGTGTTTAGGCGCAGCCACAGTGCGCTCCTTGCGCTCTTGCAGGATGTAGCCGCCCGAAAATCGATCGGCAACCAACGAGCGCTGGAATGCCTGCGGATTTGTTAGTCTAACAGAGAATGTAGAGTTGCTGATGTCTGTTTCGCTCAGGTCGCCTGCCAGGAGATTGGCACCATCAGCGGTGACTGCCGGAGTGATTGCTTTCAGCGCAGAATGCATCGGCTGACTGCAACGTAGTTTAAGCTGGTGTTTTCCGTCAAGCGCAAAGTTGCTATCAATAAAATGGGGAATACCAAGGCTAGCCTTATTTCCAGCGTCAATTTTCAGCGGCTCGGTCATTGATACGCTCACTTTTAGTTCACCGCGACCTGGTACAGGTGACGCTTGCAAAAGATAGCGCCCACGTCCCAAGTCCGTAATCAAGGCAGGCAAATTGCCTTTATCGTTTATCCACGTAGCAGTGTTGAGTGCGTCCGAATTTTGCCCACTGCCTCCCCGCGCCGCATCTGTTGCGCTGAACGCTCCGGAAATGGGCTTACCATCGATCCACAAAGTCAAATCGGAGATAACTGCGCCTTCAGGCAAGGCTAACTCAGCACGAGCCTGTTGAGCAGTATAGGTTTTGTTCTTGAAGATGAAGGTCCAATTCAAACTCGAGGAAAGTGTATTCGGATGCAGCTCTCCATGAATAGCTGATCTGTGCAAGGACAAACCGTCTATTTCATTGCCGACAACGTGGCGTCGCAAGTAATCGTTGGACATCAAACTCATATTTGTGCTCTGCCTATCACGATAGGGTTTGCCGGTCGCAGCAAAATAGAGTCGCCGCTCCTCATCAGCATTCAACGGTAAGAACATACCGGCAAGACCTGATGTATGAGGGTCTGCGCAATTCATTTTGATCTCGCGCTCAGCATTTAGTGAGCGAAGAATACGCAGACCTGACTCTTTATCTCTATTTGAATCAGACAATGCCATACTCTCGGCAATGCGAATTTGCGTCGGACGAGCTTCAGCGATCAACATTGACGTCAAAGCTAATCCGGACCCGGCAACAGAGTAAAGAACTGTTCGCAAGCGAGCGTCCCGAGTTATCTTGCTTTTGCGCATCGAATTTGTCAGATAGATGGAAACACTCATGGACAAAGCGGAAGCAATTGCAAGGACTCCCATTTCAATAGTATGGGGCAGCCCATTCAGCGAATCGACTAAAGGATATTGCAAAGCCAATGCCGCTGATGAAACAACAAAAGCGATCAAGGAAACTCCAAAAGAAACTCCATTCATGAGACCCAGACGCATTGGCCGGCGCTGATCGTTATGACAAACAGAACTCCAACATTTGTAACTGGCAAGAGGAACCATCAGCGCAAGCACAGATTCAACAAAAGTCTCGATCGGGTGCAGTAAGATAGTGCGCCATATGCCCTCGAAACCCATTATCAGCCCAAAGAGAATTAACAGGATCGGCAATACAATTCCGCAGAAAACAACATAGAAACCATGTTTTGCGTTCAGTATCTGCAGGGGATCCACCGAGGCAGAAACATCTATTTTCTCTTCCATCTCGGGATGGACTTTGGACCAATCGGAATTTTCGGCTTCGGCTGCCGGCTCTGCGTGAATCATAGTTCTCTCTCCAAAAGTGACATGGGGCGTAACGGAAAAATGCAATTACAAAAATGGACGACTCAGAATAGAGCGACACCACGTCGTTCTAAAAAAGCGGAATAGGGCGTGATCAGGAGCACACGGCAGACACACACGAAATAAAAGTGCGCCGATGAATCTTGGTTTAGTAATCGGGTAGCGATTGGTTTTAATATACGTCGGATAGCGCCGAGCGACAATTAACCAAAGTCACCCATCTGGTCATGAGCAATACGTGACCAATTTCCCAAAAGCCGCAGATTACCTTTAAGTGTATTTGCTCTTTGGAGTTCGGTTCGATCCCGGGAGCGCCAGCATCTTGCCGGCTTCTAATCTTTCGAGAGTAATCCTCTCTTTCGTGAAGATGCCTTGACGTTCGGTTCGATCCCGGGAGCGCCGGCATCTTGCCGGCTTCTAATCTTTCGAGAGTAATCCTCTCTTTCGTGAACATGCCTTGACGTTCGGTTCGATCCCGGGAGCGCCGGCATCTTGCCGGCTTCTAATCTTTCGTAATCCTCTCTTTCGTGAACATGCCTTGACGTTCGGTTCGATCCCGGGAGCGCCGGCATCTTGCCGGCTTCTAATCTTTCGTAATCCTCTCTTTCGTGAACATGCCTTGACGTTCGGTTCGATCCCGGGAGCGCCGGCATCTTGCCGGCTTCGATCTTTGAGAAGACCAGAATCACTTCTTCTTAGCTGCTGCAGATCTAGCTGCAGGCTTGTTGCTGGTTGCTGATTTCTTCGCAGCTGGAGCTGGCGTTTTCGCCGAGCTAGCTTTGCTGCTGCTTGTTGGTTTGCCAACGCCTTCAGCGGTTGCCCCTGTGCCTTTCGGAGCAGTGGCGGGCGCGGCGGCTGGGTTAGCACCACCCGTAGTGGTCGTACCAGGTTTGTCCGCTGCTGGCTTGTTGGATGCTTTGAAGAGATCACTATTCAACCCAGTTATGCCCTTCTCCAAAACATCAAGTTCGCCCTTCGGATAGCCCTTCTTCGCCAGGTCTTCTTCCTGCGCATGGAGTTGAGTCAGGCGCGAATGAAACTGCGCACTCTCATCCTGTGTGATGAATCCTTTACCCAAAGAAAAGTCCACTTGTTCCTTCAAGTTCTTTATTCGCTCTTTGAACTTTGGCACAAACACCTTCTTATCGGTGAAGGTAACAGTTTCGACAGTCCCACCCTGGTTCGTCCCAGACTTATCGCTTGACCCGGTCGATGTGCTACTGCTACTCGACGTGCTCGAACTCCTGGTTTCCACACGTGTATAAGAAGAATCCTGGGCATGCACAACCGTGATGGTTCCAACAGCTAAGAGCTGTAAAAGCAGTAGGTTTGAAAAACGCATTTCTTGCTCCTGAGTTTTATAGACACACAGCCATCGGTTTGGCGTTATGAGGAAACGTACCCACTGAAGGTATTTCTACACTTAAAATTCAAACGAGCGCCCCTGCTTGGCAACCCATTCCTCTTAACCCAACCCTCTCTCACCAAGAATCTTCAGCCATAAACAACTTAGAAACAGCTACGGTGTAAATTCATATACATACGGAAAGGAAAGCGGAATGAAACAGCAATGAGTGGACTAAACAGGACGACAAAAATCGAATTTTCAAATTTGAGCCCTCTTGGAAATCCTCTCACTGCCTAAATTAAGCGCCTTTAACCGTTATCGATAAGGCTTGCCCACCAGGGATCTTGCAGACCGAAGTTTTAGAAAAGAAATCTTCGGGGCATAAAGTAGATGTCAGGCAGGAGCAAACCAGGCAGGGACTCCTCCCGACACACTTAAAACTCTTGGTGGCGCTAGAAATGAAAGCGGCTCTCACAGCCCTAGCTTTGGCATGCGCATTTGCTCAGACTCTCACAGTCTCAGCAAACGCGGAACAGTTCATGAGCAGAACAAAGAGCTCAGCTGGAACCCTTGCCGCCCATAGCCTACCCTTCGGCGGCTTCAACAATATGCAGCGTTCGGTTGCGCTCTCAAATGAATCCTGCCGATTGATCAATGCTGGTGCATACGAGGAAGCAGAAGCCAAATTGCGTCTTGCACTTTCGATGGACCCAAATCTGGTTAGCGCTCACTGCAATCTTGGTCTTGTCTTGAACAAGACAGGTCGCGCTCAAGAAGCAATCGAGCATCTCGAATTTGCCTACAGCCGCTCACCTGAGCAGCCGGCAGCCTTAGAAACTCTAGCAGCTTCCTATCAACTCACCGGCAATTTCGACCGCGCGATTGATTTATATAGCAAGTATCTCTCTCAGTTTCCAGCTGCAGCTGATGCTACATTGATTGCAGACATCATGCGCCACTTGCGTAAAGAATCTGCAGATCTAGCAAGCCGCGGTGGGGTTGCTCAAAGCAAGAACTTGCACTGGAACAAGAAACTGGTTCGCGTCTATATCCAACCAACTCAGAACCTTCGCAATTTTTCTTCCTCATATAACGACATTCTGCAAGAGAGCTTCCTTTCTTGGAGTCAAAGTGGTGACTTGAGTTTTGAATTCGTCGACTCTTTAGCGAAAGCTGACATCGAATGTGTTTGGACCGACAACATCGCAAATCTTTCTTCTCCTGGAGAAGGTGGTGAAGCCGTTCTTCGCCATCAAGGACAAGTGGTTACACATGCGAAGATCACATTACTGACGGATCGCCTTGGCAGTCACGCAGCGTTGACCGCGCGTGAGGTAAGAGCGCTATGCTTGCATGAAATTGGACATGCGCTCGGATTGATGGAACACAGCGCTCATCCTGAAGATGTGATGTTCTGTACGTTGTCTTCCGCTGAAGTTCCAACCAATCGCGATTTCCATAACTTGCAAGACCTGTATCAAACAAAACAATAAAGCTTCGTCCACCAACCATAAAAGCGTATCCGTCCACTCCCCAGCAGACTGAACATCCGTCCACCCTCACCATTTGTGTTCGTCCACCACCTCCCCAGCAGACTGAACATCCGTCCACCTTCCATTTGCTGATCTCCAGCACCCAAAGGATCAGTCCACTCCCTACGAGACGGAAGATCCACGGTGTTTCGTGCACTTACATAGGACACGGATACATGTCCAGTACTGGCAGACCGAAATCCGTCCGAATGAACTGGAGAGATCCATCTCCTTCCTTATAGCAATGAGTTGTGTTCTTGTTTCCGGCGCATCCTACGGACGGTACAGCGCAATTCATAGAACAAGTTGCCGTATCTTTCTTGCTCTGTCGACAGTATTCCCATCCCACCAAATGGGGACGACTCGCTCTGCCTATTGCCCAGGCAGCACGCAGTTAGCGTACTCAAAACATTCACAAATCAAAAGACGGCACACAGATCATAGCCCGACATTCTAAGCTACAGAGCTCGAAGACTCCAATAGAATTACGAATTCAGAAAAACCCTCCAATCCCCTTGCCAAATTTCGAAAGAGGGGTTATCGTAGCATTAACGCTTACTGAATAAAAGCAGTATCGTTAGAAGAACAGACACCAAACTTGAGAGAGAGCAGCACAATGAATAGCCTGAGCCCAACCAAGAGAGCTGAACCCGGTGACTTGCTCTGCTCTCAATTCGACATGGCGGGCGGGAGCGTACCTGGTCGCAGACACATTGGATGTGGCAACCTCCTTGCTGGCAAAAACAATCAAGATGCCATCGGTTTTTATGCATGCGATGACATGTTGGTGATCACCGTACATGATGGATGCGGTTCAACCCCATATTCCGAGTTCGGAGCAAGGTTAGCAGCTAACATAATTCCCGCAGCCATCAGAGAAGCAGCTGGCAAAGATAGACACGAACAAATCGACAAACAAGCTTTTTGGCAGCAGGTTCAACAGATTGCGCTAAGTCGTTTCGCTGCAATAGCCTCACTTTGTTGTTCCAACCAAATGTCCTTGAACTCTGAATCCAACTTTGCGCGGCAGCACCTTTTATTTACGATTCTAGGCGCCTTGATTACAAAGGATCTAACTGTTGTGTTCGGTATGGGAGATGGTGTCTTCGCCATCAACGGCAAAGCAACCACTATTGGTCCCTTTCCGGACAATGCGCCGGACTATCTCTGCAAGCCGCTGATATCGACCGCAGACGCACCTGACTTTGTCTTGCACGCCAGGATTCGGACTGAAAAATTGGAATCGCTGATACTTGGTACGGACGGCGTGCAAGACCTGATCTCGTCAGCTTCAAAACGAATACCAGGCAAATCGCGTAGCGTCGGCACTCTAACCGATTTACTCAAACAAGACTTCCTCTTCAGCAATTTTTCCGAAGACGGGATAGAATCCGCGCCTCTCGATTCACTCACTGGATGGCTACGACAAATCAACAGCGAAGTAACCAAACAGTGCCTGGACGAAGAGGGCGCTCCAATCATTAAAAGGGAAGAAGGACTTCTTCCAGACGACACGACGATAGTGGCGCTGCGCAGACAGATACGCTCTTCATCAGCCCTTCAAAGCACGTCGACAGCGCTTAAAAATACGGAAACAACTGTTCATCCAACCGAAAATACATCCCGCCCCAAGATCTTCTGACGAGAACACTGTTATGCCAAGCTTCATCATTAACTCAATAAAAAAAGATGTCTCAGCCTCAGACATTATCGGCGAAGGTGGAGAAGCGGAGATTTACAAGATCGGTGCGCAGACTGTGGCAAAGCTTTTCAAACGCGCAGACCATCCCGATTTTGCACATAACCCTCATATGGCATTGTTAGCGGAACAGAAGGACGATGAACGCCAAAATAAACTTCCTCACTTCCCGAAAACGCTTCCAAAAACAGTTATCGCGCCCGCCGATTTCCTGTATTCAACGAATAGAAATAAGCCGCAACACATAATTGGATACACGATGCCCTATATTTTGGGTTCTAACCCGATCCTTGAATTCACTCAACGGGACTTCAGAGAAAAGAACGACATCGGTCGCGCCATGCTCTCCGAGATCTTCATGCAAATGCATAGAACGTTGTCAGAGATTCACGCTCAGGATGTAATTGTTGGAGACTTCAACAGCCTTAATGTTCTAGTGCAAAACAAGGATCCATTTTTTATTGATGCTGACTCTATGCAATTTAATGGCTTTCTTTGTTCTGGATTTACAAGCCGTTATGTGGATCCCGTTCTATGCCAGAACATGAACAAGGCTCCAGTTCTTTGTAAACCTTACAATCGGGAATCTGACTGGTACGCATTTGCAGTAATGCTTTTTGAAAGTTTGCTTTTTGTGCATCCATTCGGCGGTGTCTATAAACCAACGAACTTGCAAGACAGGGTCAGCGCCGAGGAACGCCCAGTCAAAAGAATAAGCATCTTCCATCCAGAGGTGCAATATCCGAAGGTCGCTGAGCCGCTTTCTAGCATTCCAAAGGATCTACGCCGCTATTTCGAAGATATTTTTGAGAGGCAGCAGCGTCGAGATTTTCCATACGAGCTTCTTGATTTTGCTGCCACCGGCATTGCAATGATGCCAATGATAGCGATCGCTCCGATCAAAAAATCGTACATTGCTGCAAACGGACAACTTGCCTGCATCGAGATTTTTGAAACCAGCGGCAGAATTCAATCGGTAGCCTGGCATGATAACAAGCTAGTTTTCGTTTACTGGGAGGGCGGAAAATATCTGCGGGAGAATGCTCTGCAAATCCTCGCCGGCGCATCTCCTGCAGATATTTCCTTCAAGCTCTGCGGGAACCTGACGATAGCAAATAACAAAGAGACTGCATTTGTTCTTCAAAAGGGAAGCCAGCCTGAAAAATTGTCGGTTGATTTGTTCCGCGATGAATTTCCAGTACTGGCAACAAATTCTACCGCTTGTTTCTATGTAGATGGCGGCAATATCTGGAAATACAGCCAGTCCAAAATGAAACGTCTGGAAGAAGCCATGCCGCACCAAACCAGGCTTTGGGTAGGTGAACAGTTTGGACTGGCTTTCTACCAAGCCTCACAGTTCAGGCGTGCATTCGTATTCGACCTGAATGGAAATGGAAAAATCCTTCTGCCACCTGATGTGATACCATCAAACGTTATCTCTGCAAGCTGTCATATTTCGAATAACGTTGCATGGCTATTTACGCAACGACTCGAAGGTACAAGATTCGTAAATAGATGCAGTGCCGTCGATCGCAAAGGCAATGTGCTTGCCACCTGTGAAGCACCGATGTCCGACGACGGATGGCTAGGTCACTTATCAGGAAAAGCGGCAGCTAGTAAAGAGATCTCGCCCGGAGTTTTTGCAGACTTCTTGTTGTCAACGATCAACGGGGGCATAGTCCAAATCGCGATAGATAAGGGACAATTTGTCGAATTGAAGGAATTTGATCTGCCAGAGGCTACAACAGCGGATAATCTGACCTATTCGCCAAACGGTTTATATCTATGGAACAGCAAACGAATCACCCTCCTGAGTTCCGATCTCAAGAAGCTCAAGCAAGGATCCGCACCGATTACAACAGGTGGTGCACCTAGCTGAATCAAGCATAGAAAGTTTTTGTTATCAAAGGAGATAAATCATGCAAACACTATCGACACCTAATACAGCCTATGAACTGCCACTGCCTCAGATTTATGATCGCAACAAAGTAGGTGAGTTCTTCACGCCCCTTTATGATGATCTGATAAAAGCGGCGAGCCAATACCGCGAGCAAATGAAGATTGCACCCAGGCGCATGGACAAGGTCGGCGTTGCACTGACGATCATCGACCAACAAAAGACTTTCTGCTTGGCTGATGGCGAGTTGAGCATCGCACCGGCATCGGTTAAGGACACCGCCAATATTTGCGAGTTTATCTACAAGAATATGCGTGTGCTTAGTGACATCATTGTAACGCTCGATAGTCACTATCTGTTTCAGATCTTTCATCCGCCGTTTTGGATTGATAAAGATGGCAATCACCCGCCCGGCTTCACACTGATTCTGCCAGGCGACATTGGCAAGACTTGGTTCGTTAATCCGGAAATGGCATATGTGCTTTTCAATGATATGAAATACCTTTCCTGGCTCCAGAGCTATGTAATTCATTACACGGAAGAGCTAGCACGACTCGGCAAGCCACCATTAGTGGTGTGGCCTGTTCACGCAAGATTAGGCAGCCCAGGTCATGCCTTAGTGCCGTCCCTGCAAGTAGCAGTAGATTTCCACGACATTTGCCGATACAGCAGAACCCAATATCGCATAAAGGGAGATTTGCCGCTGAGCGAATATTATTCGCCTTTCGGGACCGAAGTTGCCAAAGCGCATGATGGCACCGTAGTCGGTGAAGAATCAGATCGAGCTATTGAAGATCTTCTAGCATATCAAATGCTAATTATTGCAGGTGAGGCCGAATCTCACTGCGTACGTGCCGCAATTTATGACGTCTTGAAGAAGATCAAACAACAAGATCCACAACTGGCAAAAAGGGTCTACATACTTTCTGACTGCACATCGCCAGTACCGGGATTTGAAAAACAGGGACAAGAAGCGATTGAAGACTTCAAACGCGCAGGGATGCACGTAGTTACCTCGGACATGCCGATGCATACCTGGCCAGACGTCAACCCGCAAATCTTCGGGTAGAGCACGCAATACAAAAGGAATTGTAGGGGCGGCGCCATGCGCCGCCCGGAATTGACACGGAGAAAATATCATGAGCGACCAAAATACCCCTGACGTAACGGAGCTTTTTAGAGATGCCAAAGCTGCAGGCGAAATCTCGCCGCACACGGCGAACATCTTGAATGGACTGTCTGCAAGGATAAACAAAACCATGGTTTTGCCTGCAGGAAAACCCAGCGTGACTGAAATGACTTTACTTTGCATGTTGATCGACAACACACCGTCAATGGAGCACAAAAATAATCACGCCGCTGCGATTGAAGGACACAATCTGGTGGTTTCGGCACTACTTGGATCCAAAGCCGCAAATAGCATCGAAGAATTGACTATGTTGATCAATCACCACGATGGCTATGCAAAAAAGATCACTGGAGACTCCGATGAGTTTCAATGGAGAGCGTTACGAGCTGCGCCTAGATTGGAGAAACGAAACTTCATTCACGGTTGCAGCACACCACTGTACGACCGCTGCTTGGAAGCGCTTGGCAGTGTTCTTGCCAGAACAAAATGGTGGGAAGATCAATTCGGCGTCCAAACGAGATCGGTCACGCTGCTTATGACCGATGGTGGAAACAATGATGGCAAAGCCGAGATAAGCCATGTTGCCAAAGTCGTCGGCGACATGCTTGCAATGGAAAAACATCGCATCTTTTTCATGGGAGTTGACGCCGGAGGAGTCGACTTTAGAAAAATCGGCGCCGAAATGGGATTGCCGCCTGAGTGCGTTGACGTGGTCGAACGAGATCCGCGAGCAATCAGAAATCGATTCCAGCTCTTCAGCCAATCTGCCGCCGCCATCGTAGGTGGCGCTCCTTCGCCGGTCAGTTTGTTCTGATCCAAGCGATCGCCATGTATCAAGATGCACGAAGGAGGAAGATGGTAGTCCGTCCTCCTCCTTTCACTTGCAGTTAAGGGCGAGAGATCATGTTCATACTTGACTGACTTCTTGTGGAGCCCAAGCCAGTGATAGATGACGAACTGTAGATCCACAACTTTGAACCAATCGATTGGTGGCGAAGCGTCGCAAAGTCTACATAGTGGCGTAAGATCATCTGACTGACTTTCGTACTGGAACACGCGTCCACTGTGTGTTGAACTGAATAACAGGTTCGAATGTCAGGAAAATTCCTACCCGGTTTGGCGAGATAGATTAAATAAAAACAAAAGCAACAGCAGTCGAGCTCACTGAATGTTCGAAAAGCGTCAGCCTTTCCCTCCTCACCACATGTGGTGCCAAAGCGGGTTGCTATTCTTCGGCTTCAGTAGGGCATCCCGACAAACGCGAGCGTTAAAAGCCATACAGAGCTTGCCTTTTCGAACATACAACTTACGGGCAGAAAATTTGCGCAAATAAAAATAGAAATGCTAGCTTGGTAATAACTAATAACGACATCGATCAAAGGAGGAGAAGATGATCTAATGCTTTTTCTGAGCACGTGAACTGTTGAATCGGTTCCAAGTTCCAGCAGCGAGCTTGATTGACCAAAAGCAAACCTCAGAATCATAATAAGATGATGGAGCATCTTCTTTCCATTGATTTTCACAATTAGCATTACTTCAATGCAAAAATTACTGTTTGCGAACACTCATTATGGGTGCAGGGACTGCATATTCCTTTGTTGGGCAGTTCTTAATGGAATCTGCAATCAGGGGGAATCCTATGTCGTCTTACGGTCAAATCTTCGGACATTCATGTATTGCGAATACAAATAGTCTTAATGACGAATCTACAGATCTGAAAACAGCGACGTTATATCTGAGAACAGCGACCTTTTTGGAATGCTTCTGTCGAGGCTCTGTCATTCTCGCCACGAGCCTTGTTATTAGCAACCAGAAGCTCAATAAAACCGATGTATACTGCAACTTCGCAAATTTTGCGCAACGGTTCACGACTTGGACAGATACAACTTTATACCTGGACGGTCAAGTTGATGATTGGATAGTATCCATCGATGATAGATGGAGAAAGCAACTCTCGGACCTAAACGGAGGCTTTTTTACTCTCTTGAGTTTCGCCTCGGAATTCGGGATCCTCACAAAATACGCGCTTCGAGAGTTCGACAAATTCGAGCGCTATGCTATTCACGAGACCAATCTATTTGTAGTTAGGAATTCTCAACGACGTTTCAGCAAGGCGAGCAACTTGAATAGATGCACTGGTTTTCGGCAGTGGAGAGCTATAAAAAAGAGTCCTTCGAGGACGTCGCTATGGCATCAATCTAATTGCCGGATCCGGGCACCGGCCGCCGCATGAGGAAATGTACTAATTCAGTGCGTCTTAAGCGCCAGCCTATGAATGGCGCATCCTCTGCTGCGCGTGTACTCCTCCGCAGCTATAACTAGGTTTACAAATACCACTCAGGTAGGAGGGGATTATGTCATCGTATGGTGGGGTTTATGCGTCGCTAATTGCGGCAACAGTAGCAAGTCCAGTAACAATGCAGAGTAATGCGAGCGCAAATGGAAACGGGACTGCGCTTATGGTTGGGGGCTATGCATTGGCTCTCTTCCACATAACCGCCAGTACGGCAATGAGCGGTGGCACAACGATCAATTTTGAGGCCAGCACAAACGGCTCTGATTGGACGCCTATTCTTGGCTCGAAGGTTGGAACAACTGATCTTGCCATAGGCACCATAGAGCCAGGCGACTGGCAGCTGAACGTTAGCGGATACAGCGAAGTTCGCGCTCGCATCTCTTCCTATAGCGCTGGAGTCATAACAGTAGTAGGCTATACCTCCGTCTTTACCTCGGGCAACGGAACGAGCGGAGGGGGCGGAGGCGATGTAAATATCGACGAGGTTGGCGGCACTGCAATTGATACCGGCAATGGTACCGTTAGCGCCGGCACCCTGCGGGTGACCATCGCAAGCGACTCTACAGGACAGGTGAAGCTTGCCACCGGCGCAAACAATGTTGGAAGCATAACCGACATTACCGGGACGATCTCTTTACCGACCGGGGCTGCAACCTCCGCAAAGCAGCCCGCTCTTGGTACCGCGGGCTCAGCATCAGCCGATGTGATCACAGTGCAGGGAATCGCGTCGATGACGGCGCTCAAGGTTGACGGCTCAGCAGTAACGCAGCCTGTATCGGCTGCATCGCTTCCACTTCCAGCTGGTGCGGCGACGGCAGCGAAACAACCCGCTATTGGAACGGCAGGAACAGCCGCATCCGATGTCATCACTGTACAAGGCATCGCTTCGATGACGCCGCTTTTGGTGGATGGCTCGGGCGTAACTCAGCCCATCTCGGCCGCATCCTTGCCTCTACCTACTGGTGCGGCGACAGCAGCGAAACAACCAGCGATTGGCACGGCGGGCTCTGCCTCTGCCGATGTGCTCACTGTGCAGGGGATCGCGTCGATGACGGCGCTCAAAGTTGACGGGTCAGCAGTAACGCAGCCTGTATCTGCAGCATCACTTCCACTTCCAACGGGCGCTGCTACCTCAGCCAAACAACCCGCTATTGGAACGGCAGGAACAGCCGCATCCGATGTCATCACTGTCCAAGGCATCGCTTCGATGACACCACTCAAAGTTGATGCATCGGGTGTGTCCTTGACAGTTACCGCACCGGGTTTGGAACTTGCTCAAGATTCGGCGACAAGTGGTCAAAGCGGGCCACTTGTCCAAGGGGCTGTTTCGACATCGGCTCCCAGTTATACTAACGCAAAAACGAACCCATTGTCCCTAACTACCGCTGGTGCTCTCAGGGTTGACGCCTCCGGAACTACAGTTCCAATATCTGCATCGAGCCTGCCGCTGCCATCAGGCGCAGCAACCAGTGCAAAGCAACCTTCTCTTGGTACTGCTGGTAGTCCCAGTACCGATGTTATTTCGGTGCAAGGTGTCGCATCTGGTACACCTCTGCCGGTGAGCTTCTCCGGTAACCAAGACACGAACATCGCAGAAGTCGATGGCAACACTGTAGCTACTGGATCTGGTGCAAGTAATTCCGGAACCTTGCGCGTTGTCACATCGTCTGATTCGACCATTGCGCAGACCGCATCAATCGTTCCCACATTTACAACCCTTCAGAATGCTGCCACGGGCAATGGCAATGGGACAGTTATTAATACCGGCGGATACGGAACTTGTTCACTCTCAATTACTGGTTCACTTGGTGGTGGCACTACCATAAACTTTGAATCGAGTGCTGATGGTGGCACCACCTGGGTCTCAATTCTCGGCACCCAAGTCGGCACAACGACATCAGCAACCAGCACAACCAGCACGGGTGATTGGATATTCTCCGTTGCAGCTCAGTCTCAGTTGAGAGCCCGAATTTCATCATATGGCTCTGGCACAATCACTGTTAAAGGCTTTCTCTCTGTTATCGCTAGCGGAGGAGGAGGTGGTGGTGGCGGCGGCGGCGGAAGCGTGACTTCGAACCTCACACAAGTTGATGGCAACACCGTTGCAACAGGAAATGGCGCAGCAAATTCCGGAACCCAGCGCGTGGCAATCGCAAGTGATTCGACAGTTTCCGCCACAATCTCAACACCGACAAGAAGCACCTTTTCTGCGAACACGAATGGAGCATTCACGCCGCTCACATCGGCAACAGACATGATTATTTTTACAGGCTCAGCCTCTACGACCGTGAAGATATTGGAAATCCATCTCTCATACGAGGTGGGGGGCGTCGGTGCCGCCAACGGCAACCGCTTCTTCTTAATCAAGCGTTCAACAGCAAACAGTGGTGGCACAGCTACGACCGAGACGATAGTGCCACTGGACTCAAATAATTCGGCAGCGACAGCGGTTATGAAATCATACCGATCTGGGTCTAATCCGACGTTAGGCACAACAGTCGGAACCATCTGGTCGGGTGTAATTACGTGTCTGTCCGGTTACTTGAAGGCGGCCTAAATCTTTTGCATGATTTTGCCATGAGTGGAGGCAATCATGCAAAAG